>CAZKAB010000025.1:0-10438 GCA_964550615.1 uncultured Thermotogae bacterium | reverse complement strand
CTATACGGAGACACCGTGGGCGCCCTCGCCCCAATAGCCGATTTGTACAAGACACAAGTATTCGAGATGGCAGCCGCAATGGGCGGGGTCATCCCACAGCAGATTATTGACAAGCCTCCCTCCGCCGAGCTTCGCCAGGGGCAGGTTGATTCGGATGATCTTCCCCCGTATTCGGAACTCGACGTGCTCCTCAAGGAGATTATTGAAAAGGCAACGTCGCGGTCGGCACTAATCGCAAGAGGATTTGCGAAGCCGGTGGTTGATGATGTCATCGCCCGCTACTATCGAAGCGAATATAAGCGGCGGCAACTGCCGCCGGCAATCAAGGTCTCGCCCAAGTCGTTCGGTATCGGAAGACGCATGCCTCTCACGAACTTGCACCGCGAGTAGCACAAAAAAAACGGCCCCGACAATGCGGGGCCGTTCTCTCTACTGCATCAGTTAGTCCACACTGACTTCGATGGGCTTCTCCTTCTCCTTGATCGACTCTCTAAGAGGGATCATCACCTTGAGAATGCCGTCCTCAAAGCGCGCTTTGATTGCGTTCTTATCGGTAATATCGGTGGGGAGAGGGAAAGAACGCTGGAAACTGCCATAGCGGCGCCCCATGCGGAAGTAGTTCTCTTTCTTCACCTCATCCTGTCGCTTCATCTCGCCGGAGATGCACAGGGTATCATCCTCGACCTTGAGCGTGATATCATCTTTCTTTACTCCGGGGAGCTCGGTTTCGATAACTAAGTTGCGATCCTTTTCGTAGATATCGCTCCGCCCAAAAGTGGGCGAAATGTCGAATCCAACGTTATGAAAGTCGCGGAACATGTCATCGAACACGCGCGTGAGGCCACTCCCAATCAGCAACGGTTCAGTCCATACACTCGGAAGTCTGTTTCTCATCTTAGGTTCCTCCTTTTCTCTTGCTGTTAGCAATCTATGCTCGTGACTGCTATTAGCAGTATAGCATGCTCACTGCTAATTGTCAAGAGGGAGGCGTGTGGCTATACTATGAAACATGCTCAAGAGGCTTCTTGTGGGATTGATAACGCTTTATCAACGGATCGTATCGCCGCTATTCCCGCCCCGATGCCGCTTCTATCCAACATGTTCACAGTACGGGAAGGAAGCGATTGGCAAATACGGGCCGTTCAAGGGCGGATACCTCGCGTTGCGGCGTGTCATGCGCTGTCACCCGTTCAATCCAGGCGGAAACGATCCCGTACCATAGAAGCGAGCAGAAGGCAGAAAAGTGAGGGCAATTATGGCGGGTACGCTCTATCTAGTCTCTCTTCCAATTGGAAACATGAGCGACATCACACTGCGGGCGATCTCAACCCTACGCGCAGTCGATCGCATCATCGCAGAGGATACAAGAAATACTCGCCGCGTTCTTTCGCGCTATCGCATCACTACGCCGTTTACGGCGAGCTACTTCCAAGGAGTAGAACGCGAACGCAACGCCCCTCTGTTGGAGATGCTGCAGCGCGGAGACGACCTGGCACTTGTGAGCGACGCCGGAACCCCGCTCATCAGTGACCCCGGGTATCCACTGGTAAGGGCCGCAATTGATGCCGGAGTAAACGTTGTCCCTATCCCAGGAGCAACGGCGCTAATCGCCGCCCTCGTCGCATCGGGACTTCCCGCCGATCACTTTGTATTCGACGGCGCCCTTTCCCGAAAAGATGCGGAGAGGCAATCCTATCTGGCAAGCATCCGTGACGAGACGCGCACCGTCATCGTACATTCCTCACCGCACCGGCTGCTCTACGACCTAGAGGCGATTGCCGCGATCCTCCCCGAGAGAAGATTAGTGTTGGCGCGCGAGATAACAAAGCTGTACGAGGAATACCTCCGCGGTACGGCAGAAGAGATTATCTCAACGCTTGCCGCGCGGGAAGAAGTGCGGGGCGAATGCATACTGTTGATCGGCGGAGCAACACGGGAGCAAACGAACCCCGACAGACAAGCGGCACGGGAACTTGCCATGCTGCTCAAGGAAGAAGGGATCTCCACCAAGACCGCAACGCGTATTTTGACCTGCGCTACAGGGATTCCGCGAAACGACGCGTATCAGATGCTTCTCTCGGACTAGCTCGCTACGTGTACTTGTCGGCAACCGAGGTGGCGGCATACGCCTCTGGCTTGATGCGAACAGCAAATCCGCTTCCGATGATCATCCCCACCACTTCGTCAATCATCGTCTTGGTAGGGCCGTTTTCCCCTATGTCAACGTGGATTTCCAGGTTGAAAGTGAGGGGGGAAAAGTCAGACAGGCGCTTAAGCAGGCGCTGCGCAAGTTCGAAAGAGAGCCAAGCCTCGCGCCATATCCGCTGACGCAGCGACCCCGTCTTTTTCTCTTGCCGCCGCATCCAGTAGTAGCGGCCACCTTTGCCTATCTTGTGGATGACGATCGCGCTTACGTAATCCACGTGGATCCCGCTGACTGAAGAGTCGGTTCCAACAAGTATCTCGTAACGCGCCTTGGGATCGCCGCGCATCTCGGCGACAACTGCATGCACCATCCCGTCAAACGATAGTGCCCCCACATGTGGATTATAGAACCGTTCTTCCATTACGCCCTATACTATCGATTCTGCCTGGCGAAAGTCAAACGGTGGGGATGCTGATGCTGAAGCACGCGCCCCCGCTTGGGCGATTGCTGGCGGTAATGGTTCCTCCGTGCGCCTCTACCCACTGCTTGGCAATGGCCAACCCGAGGCCGCTACCCCCGTCGGCTCGCGTGCGTGCCGCGTCGCCGCGATAAAAACGCTCGAATAGATGCGGAAGCTCGTTTTCAGGAATCCCCGGCCCGCGGTCCGACACCTGAATCACCACTTCGTTATCGTCGGCCTCGATCTTCACCTTTACCTCTTGATCGTCAGGTGTGTAACGCAAGGCGTTGCTCAACAGGTTTACCAACACCTGCCGCATACGTTTCGAATCGAGATCCAGCACCGGGATCTCGGCCGCAGCGTCGACGACCACCGTCGTGTCACGGTCAAGCGATGCATTTACGGTTTCCACTACCTGGCGCGACAGCGCAAGCACATCTGTCGGCTCCTTCGTCAACCGCAGTTCGCCTGCTTCTGCAAGCGCGAGATCTCGCAGATCATCGATCAGTCGCCCCAGATGGAGCGTCTCTTCATAGATGGGGGCAATCGTCTCCGGATCTGCGCAGTAGATACCATCAAGGATCGCTTCTAGATTCCCTTGGATGATAGTCACCGGAGTGCGCAGCTCATGCGCAATGTCAGCGGTCATTGTCTTCCGGACGGTTTCGGAGCGGCGGAGGTTATCGATCATCCGGTTGAAGGATTCCCCCAACCGGGCGAATTCATCGCGTGCCCGCAGCTTCACCCGCAAGGAAAGATCTCCCTGCGCGATCCGTTCAGTGGCGCGCGCCAAAAGGCGAAGAGGCGAAAGCACCTGCGAGATCAGTACCGCCGATAATAACAGCGCCACCCCGCTGGCGATCCCTCCTCCCAGCAACGCGGAGCGGAGCGCCGACGAGAGAAACGCCTCTTCGGCCGGTGCGAGAGGGGAACTGCTGTCGTCGATAAGAAGAGTTCCGATTCGATTTCCGCCTTCACTGATGGGAATACCGGACGCGATTTCATCCGAAGTCAAGGTTGTCCCCACTTTCTCTTCTTCAGTTGACACGGACACAACCCCATTCTCGTCAGCGAGAGAAAAATCTCCGCCGATCAACGAGGTACGCCGGACAATCAACTGCCCGTTGACAACTACAGTGTATTGTGTGGAAAGAAGGCGCTCGACGCCGAGCCACGTCCCTGTCCGCATGCGATATTCGGCAAGCAGCCCGCACACCTGCTTAGCCACGTTTTGCTTGTTTTGCTCGCTGTAGGCGGCAAAGCGGGCGGTCACCGCACGCGCGGTCATGAAGTAGACGAGCGCAACCGACACAAGTATGACAACAACGAATGACAAGCCGAGTTTTAGAGCGAAGGGGAAACGTCGGGTCATGTCACGGCTCTCTTGTGAATCGGTAGCCTACTCCGTGCACAGTGATTATGTAGTGCGGTTCTCTTGGGTTCTCCTCAATCTTTCGTCGCAGATTCTTGACATGTGTGTCGATCGTGCGCGCAAATGCGTCGTATGTATAGCCCTGTACCTCACGCAACAGCTGCAATCGAGTGAACACCTGTCCGGGATGATGAGCCAGATACGCCAACAGATCGAACTCGGTCGGCGTCAACTCAACCGCCGAGCCGGCGACCTTGACTTCGCGCATGCGTAGATCGATCTCGAGATCGCCACTCACAACGCGCTCCGCCGCGCCGGTTTCTCCCTCGATTCGCCTTAGTACGGCACGAACTCGGGCAACCAGCTCGCGTGGGCTGAACGGCTTCACCACATAATCGTCGGCACCAAGTTCCAGTCCGACAACGCGGTCCGCTTCTTCCGCCTTTGCCGTGAGCATGATAATCGGCACAGTTGATGTTGCGCGGATCTTCTTCGTTACCTCGATGCCGCTCAACTTGGGCAACATCAGATCAAGGATTATCAGATCCGGCTCTTTTTCCTCGAAAGCGCGAAGTGCCCTCTCTCCATCGTATTCGGTGTAGGTCTTGAAGCCCTCTTGGTCGAGATATGCCTTCACCGTACGCACGATCATCTCTTCGTCGTCTACTATCAGAATGCGTTTCATCGCACATCATTATAGGAAAATACCGCGCCCCCGTCGCGGTAAGCCCAGGAAGCCGTGTCCTCAGTACTAATCCCTAGTCATCCACCCGGCGGGCCTGGGCTCACCCGCGATAAACCGGGAGTATGTGTTTTTGTCTGACTGATGATCAGTGTAGGGGAGAAGTGTGAAGACCGTGTGGGGGTAGGATGAACAAGTTGTGGACCCAAGATGGTGAAGAACGTTGCCCAATCCACGCTGAACCAATATCATCACATCACAATGAAGACTTTGCTTATTGTATCAACGGAAAGCCACGCCGGGAAGAGCATCCTTTCGCTGTCCTTGGGGCAGGCCCTTAACGATGCCGAAACCCCATTCGCCTACATGAAGCCGATCAGCTCATCGGTCTCATACACGACCGGAGAGCCGATCGATCGCGATGCGCAGGCAATCCGCTCGATTCTCGGGCTTGAGGATGACGTCAAACTGATCGCACCGGTAGCTTTGGAGGGGCCGTTTCTTCAGGAAGCGGTCGAATCAGGCGACTACGGCTTTCGCCGCCACATCCTCAATTCGTTCAATCAGATCACCAAGGATCGCAAGGTTGCGCTCGTTGAAGGACGACGCTACCTCGGACTTGGAATGGGAGCAGGATTAAGCGACTTCGACCTCGCCGAGACACTGCATGCCGACATCCTTCTCCTCACTCGGTATGATGGAGAGGCGGCGATTGACCGTATCCTCTGCGCTATCCGGCTCCTCGGAAGCGAGTCGCGCATCTTGGGCGTGATTCTCAATAGCGTCTCAATCGAGACACAGTTGAGCAGGTTGATCGATGTCTTCTCGCCGTTTCTTGACGACCGCGGAGCGGAGGTGTTGGGAATCGTGCCCTATGACTTCTCGCTTCATTCCGTGTACGTGGAGGAAATAGTGGAGCTTCTCAAGGGACGTGTAGTCACCGACGTTCCACTCGATAAGGAAGTGCGTTACTTCCGCATTGCGGCTACGGGTCCGGAATCCGCACTCCGCTTGTTCCGCCGTACTCCCGATCTCGGAGTGATCACAGGCGGCGATCGGGTTGAGATTCAACAGGCCGCACTGGCCGCGCACCGACTGCGCTGCCTCATCCTTACCGGCAATCATTTGCCACAACGGGAGATCATTCAGAAGGCGAATGCCCGCGGCGTACCAATTGTTCTCGTGGGGCAGGAGCCGATGGCCGCTGCTACGCTATGCGACAGCCTTCTAAGCCATTCTCGCATCTGCGCAGGAGATCGCCTCGATCACGCCATCAGCTTGATCCGTTCCAACGTCGACATCGACCGCATACTCGAGAAAGTTGAGGATCGCTAAGCAGGCTCTATTTCGTACGCCGAAGTAATCGTTGCCACGCCGGCCAGGCTATTGGCGATCGGGCAGTACTTTGCGAGTGATAGATCGATCGCCTTCTGCAGGTTCCCCTCAGGGACATCGCCACGGATGTGATAGACGATATGCAGGTCAGTGAACACTTTCGGGTAGTCATCGGCGCGCTTGTCCTCGATTTCGATCTCCAGCTCCGTCGGTTCCGTCTTCATCTTGCGCAGAATTGAAACGACATCCATGCCAGTGCACGCCCCCAATGAAGACAACAAAACCTCCACCGGTCGCGCCGCGCTGTCCTCTCCGCCGGATTTCGGAGAAGCGTCCATTACCACCGCATGTCCACTGGGGCCCTTGCCGATGAACTGCATCCCTTTGACAAACCTGACAAGCGTTGACATTGTGTTACCTCCACAGATTTAAGTATTTAAATATTTGACAAGTCGCTCACTATTATCTATCATTGTACTCCGGTGAGCAAGGAGAGATACCCATGACCGACGAACAGACACAAAAGTGGATCGACATCTTTGCTGCTCTCGCAAGCGATGCGAGACTTGAGATCGTACGTATGCTCGCACAGCGAAAGACAGCTTGCCAGGAGATTCTCGACCGCCTTGACCTCAGTCAACCGGCGATCTCCTATCATCTAAGGAAGATGGAACACGCGGGAATATTGATAAAGGAAAAAAGCGGATCACGCAACTGTTACAGGCTTGATGAACGCATACAGGATTTGATCAACATGATTGAGAAGGAGGAATACCGATGAATCACACAGTAATTGTCTACTCAACGCCGACATGCCCCTGGTGCTCGGCCGTAAAGGAATATCTTAACACTCGTGGGGTCGCGTTCGACGACATTGACGTTTCCGTCGACATGAATCGCGCGATGGAGATGGTACAAAAAAGCGGTCAGCAGGGAGTTCCGGTTGTCGACATAGACGGAGAAATCATAGTTGGATTCGACCGATCGCGAATTGATGCCCTACTGCAACTAAACTAGGAGGCGCAAAATGTCTCTACTTTCGGAAAAAGACACCAAATACCTGCGGGATGAATTCGCAAAACTGGGCAACACAGTGAAGCTGGTCCTGTTCCTCCAAGAGGACGAGTGCCCTTCCTGCGATGACGCTCGCACCCTCCTCGAAGAGACCGCCGGCCTCTCTGAGAAGCTCGAGCTTGTTACCTATGATCTTGCGCGTGACCCGGAACGGGCGGCGGCGTACAACGTAGACACGGCTCCGACCGTAGCCATTGAAGGAACAGCCGATTTCGGAGTCCGCTTCAGAGGAACCCCTTCGGGATACGAGTTCTCATCGCTGGTGGAAGACATCATCGATGTGGGTTCGGGCGACACGTCGCTGTCAGCGGAGACAAAGGATGCCCTATCTCGATTGAAGGGTCCGGTCCATATCCAGGTGTTTGTCACCCCCAGCTGCCCTTATTGCCCCCGCGCGGTGCGCACAGCTCACATGATGGCAATGGAGTCGGACAAAGTTACGGCCGACATGGTAATGGCAAATGAGTTTCCGGAATTGTCCAGTCGCTACAATGTGATGGCGGTTCCCAAGATCGTGCTGAACGAAGACCTGAGTTTTGAAGGATCAATACCAGAGGAAGACTACATCACGTTTGTTACGAAGGCCGCTGCATAGCGGTTGGACACAACTATCTGATCCGTAACGCGCCCGTCGATCAAACGACCACGGGCGCATCTTCCTTTACTGCCCGAAAAGGGGCAAAGGCCTCAGTTGGTTGACCGCCTTTCTCCGAGAGCGGCGAGGCTTTCGCGACTTGTTCTCCGGTTGTGCACGCGTGACCGGCACTTCATATATCACGCGGTCGAATCCCTCGCTTGCGGTGACGGCTTCATAGCTATCGTACATCCGCGCATACCTCTCCTTGGGAAAACCGCCAACAACGACCTGGGGGTTGTGCGAGGCAAGGTCATCCAGCTGCTGAAGCTTCCGCTCGTACAGGTCTTCAAGCGGCGCGAGCGGCATTACGTGAGCCACCGGACTGCGCCCACAGGCTTGCGCCACTTCAATAAGCGGCTGTCGTTCAGCACGAGTCAGGTTGGTATTGTCAATGCAGACGACGTCGGCGGGTGACTCTACAGCCTCGACAAGGATGGCGGCGAATATCTTGGATACCGTGTCCTCGTAGGTAGTATCAAAGTCGCGATGAAAGACACTGCGTCGGATATCGTCTTTGGATACGACGGCCCACTCCGGATGACGACCGCGAAATGTCGTCTTCCCCGATCCAGCCGGCCCCACAAGCACTACCAACTGCCTCATCCTGTACCACCCCCAGAATTCAGTATCGCAAAATCACACATCACGGTCAACAGTGCTGCGGCCGGATTGCATCGTTTTGCCCGTTCTGCCCTCGGCAAACGCAATTTGGCGATCAAGCTGCGATTCACATATCATAGTTGCGGATTTCGTGGTGACGACTATCGTATAGTTAGTACCGAGGTGGCTTACCCGAGAAGGAGGGGCAGGGACTAGTATGCTGTTAACGCCGTATTTTGGCGTCTTGATGGGAGCAACCGCCCTTTCAGTCGCCGCCTCGATTCTGATCTGGCACCGTCGCAGAGACAGTGCCGGTCTTGTGCTTTCGGTTCTGCTGCTTGCGATTGCCTGGTGGACGTTTGTCGCCGGCATGGAAGCAGCTGTAATCAAGCAGTTAGCGAAGATTCTCTTTTCCACTCTTGAGTACGTCGGATCGGGAAGCACCGTCGTGCTTCTTCTCATGTTCTCTCTCTACTACGTGAACCGGCGCATCTCGCGTCGCGCTCTTGTGGCGCTTTGGATCGGACCGATCGTCAACCTTGTCCTGGTAGCGACAAACACCTGGCATGGCCTTGTGTGGACGGGATTCAGCGCCGGATCGCCGGGAACCAACCTCATCATCTATCACCACGGCCCATTGTTCTTCCTCATCATGGCCGTGTTGCTGTGCTATGTGCTGGCCGCGACAATCATTCTCGTTCGATCCGCCCTGTCGGCATCTGCGTTGCGGCGCCGTCAGACCGCGACTCTTCTTGTCGCAGCGCTGCCGCCGTGGATTTCGACGTTTATGTATATCTCGGGGCTCGATCCGATTCCCGGATTGAACATTGTTCCCACAAGTTTCGTCGTTACCGGCCTGGTATTGATGTTTGTGCTCCTCGGTTCGCAGTGGTTCAACCTTGTCCCATTCGCTCGCAACATGCTCATAGAGAGCATGAGCGACGCCGTGCTGGTTATCGACGACATGCGAACAATCGTCGATGTCAATCCAGCAGCACGGCGTCTTTTGGGCCCTTTGGGAGTATTGACCGGGGCATCAACTGACGTGATCTTTGCAAGATGGCCCGCGCTCATCGAAATCTGCCGTGGGCAAGGCAGAAGTGAAGGGGAGCTCTTGCTGCAGCAGAACCCACCACGATGTGTAGATGTTCGCAGGACCCCGCTCGCCAACGAGTCCGGGCAGGTAGGCGGACAGATCATCGTTCTGCGAGACATAACCGCCCGGTATCGCGCGGAGAAGAACCTGCAGCAGGCAAACGCTCGTCTGCAGACTCAGCTTGATGAAATTGAGGCTCTGAAGTCGAAGCTGCAAGAGCAGACAGTGCGTGATCCGCTGACCGGGGTGTTCAATCGGCGCTTCCTGACTGAGACGCTGCCTCGAGAGGAAGCGCGGGCCAAGCGGTCCAAGCGGCCGATGACCGTTCTCATGATCGACATCAACCGATTCAAGGAGATCAACGATCGCTTCGGCCACCAGGCGGGAGATGTCATTCTTCAGGAAGTCGCTGGCCTACTGCAAACGCAGATTAGGCAAGGGGATTTCGTCGTAAGGTATGGCGGTGACGAGTTCCTGATTGTCTTGCCGGAAACGACCGCTGAAGCGAACGATTTAGAAGCGCGCATCGAACACGGCTTGCGTAACACGACGAGAATCAGCAATCTTGTCGGTTTTCCGCTCACCCTGTCTGTCGGGACTGCGCACTGGGATCCGGATGGCTCCAAATCGGTGGATCAAGTCATAGATGAGGCCGACAGAAATATGTACCAGTACAAACAGGCACAGTCGAAAAAGCAAACCTGGTAGATCAGATCATTCGGAATTCGCCGACATGCCGCGCAACCCACGCCTATGGCATGTCGTTTCACACCTTCTGCCAGCGGAAAAAGAGAAACGGGCTTCAGCGATCCAGCGGCTGAAGCCCGTTTACTGTCTTGTTATCTAGGTATCTAGGGCAATACATCGACCGGCACGAGCACGGTCTTGCCTTCTCCATAGGTAAACCAGAAGTTGTAGCGTCCGGCTGCAAGTTTGTCCGTGTTGATCCCGACCCAGTAGATGTTGTTTGCGTACCGCCCCGAGAACGAGTAGCCGGTAGTCGGCTCCTCCGCCATACCTCCGCCGCCGGCCGCCG
>CAZKAB010000024.1:17104-24987 GCA_964550615.1 uncultured Thermotogae bacterium | reverse complement strand
CCATCTGTCCACGCTCATCCACGGTGATCAACGCTTCCACCTTGCAGCATCCGCAGCTTTGCTGCGCTTCTTGCCCTTTCTTTGTCATCGGTTCCTCCCGGAGGACCAGCTCTGTCTGATTTATCAGTGTGATAAGAATATGCTAGCCATTCTGCTTTGTCAAGAAAGGAATGTGTGCGAGAGCTTGATTCAGTTCTGTATGAGGCGATTCGCGATCCTTGATTGCTTCATCTCAGCCACACAGCATAGTTGGCTGCGATCGCGCGACCGAGCTCAACGAGTATTCGCGGTAGTCGGTTGACGGCTGGCCGCATTCACGAGCAAGCCAAGACGAAAGGGGGACGCGTGGCGCGTCCCCTTTCTCCATGCTCTGGCAACTCTGCGAGTTGCTTGCGAGAACGTCATGTCTTGGTCCGTTCTCGTGTTCGATTGCTGGGTCGTTGGGCCGGATTGGTTTCTTTCCCGAGCAAGCCGCGTGCCAAAGAACAACCCCGCCTCGGGTGAGACGGGGTTGTTATGCTCATCATGAGAGCCGATGTCGGATCGGTCCACGAGAATGCAAAGAAGAAGGGGCGGCATTGCCGCCCCTTGGAGCATTCTCGCAAGCTGTCTGACGTTAGTCAGCAGCCATCTTCTTGTAGGTCTGGTAGCGTTCTGCAGACATTCCGGGAACTCTCACTTCGGGTTCGAGTTCCTTGAGAGAAACGGGGTCGCAGGGCGACCCCGTTTCTCTATGCTCCAGCAAGATGTCTTGCGCTAGCCAAAGTCGAACCACGAGAATGCAAAGAAAGAGGGGCGGCGATGCCGCCCCTCGTGGCATTCTCGCAAGCAACTGAGTTTACTCAGTTGCCGCCATCTTCTTGTAGGTCTGGTAGCGCTCCGCATACTCAGCTTCTAGCTTCGCATGAAGCTTCTTTGCCTCTTCAGGGAAGGTCTTGACGAGACTGGAGTAACGGACCTCTCCCATGAGGAAGTCGTGGAAGTTTCCGCTCGGCTCTTTGGAGTCGAGCTGGAATGGGTTCTTGTTTTGCGCCGCAAGCCGCGGGTCGTAGCGATACAGCGGCCAGTAGCCGACTTCGACGGCGAGCTGTTCCTCTTCTTGAGTCTTCCCCATCCCTTTCTTCAGCCCTTGGTTGATGCACGGGGCGTAGGCGATGATGATGCTCGGCCCAGGATAGCTCTCGGCTTCCAGGAACGCCTTCAGGCACTGGTTCTTGTTTGCGCCCATTGCGACCGAGGCGACGTACACATAGCCGTAGGTCATCAACATCCGTCCGAGGTCCTTCTTCTTCGTCTTCTTCCCGGAGGCGGCGAACTTGGCCACCGAGCCGGTCGGTGTCGCCTTGGACGACTGCCCTCCGGTGTTGGAATAGACTTCGGTGTCCATCACGAGGACGTTCACGTCCTTGTTCATCGCCATCACATGGTCGAGGCCGCCGTAGCCGATGTCGTATGCCCAGCCATCCCCGCCGACGACCCAGATCGACTTCTTCGTCAATAGGTCTTTCATCGACAGGAGTTGCTTCAGCAAGTCATTGTTGCCAGCCTCGTGTTCCAGTAGCGTGACGACTTTCTTGCCCGTCGCGGCCGACGCTTGCGGGTCGTCCTTGCTGGCGAGCCATTCGCCAAGCGCGCTTTTCAGCTCTGCGGAGACGGATCCCGCCGCTGCTTCAGTTGCAATGCGCGTCAGTTGGTCGCGGCGAGCCTGCAATGCAAGCCCCATGCCGAAGCCGTACTCGGCGTTGTCCTCAAACAGCGAGTTGGCCCACGCCGGTCCGTGGCCGTCCTTGTTGACGGTGTACGGAGTTGCCGGGGCGGAGCCGCCGTAGATCGAGGAGCAGCCGGTAGCGTTGGCAATCAGCATACGATCGCCGAATAGCTGAGTGGCCAGCTTGACGTACGGGGTTTCGCCGCACCCGGGGCAGGCGCCCGAGAACTCGAACAGCGGCTGCCGGAACTGGCTTCCCTTAACCGTCTCCGGTCCCATCACATCGTCGCGTATTGGAAGTTCGAGCGAGAATCTGTGGTTTGGCACCTCTTGCTCGGTCTGGGAGATGAGCGGCTTCATGGTGAGCGCCTTCTCCCCCTTCATCCCCGGGCAAACCGAGGCGCAACTGCCACAACCGGTGCAGTCAAGCGTGCTCACCTGAATGCGGAACTGCAAACCGTCCATGCCTTTGCCCTTGGCCGGAATGGTCTTGAATCCGGCTGGTGCATCGGCCAGATCTTCGGCGGCGGCGAGCACCGGGCGGATAACGGCATGCGGGCAGACAAACGAGCAGAAGTTGCACTGAATACAGTTATCAGGATTCCATTCCGGCACGTTGATCGCGACCCCGCGCTTCTCGTACTGCGAGGTGGCGGTGGGGAAGCTTCCATCCGGGCCGGTCCACTGGTAGGAGCCATCAAGGTCGGCGGCAAACGCACTTACAGGCAGATCGTCGCCCGCCTGTAGTTCCATCGGCCGCATCACGGAGAGAACCCACTCGGGAGTGTTGTCTTTCTTCGATTTTTCGTCGCCGGAACTGGTTGCCCACGCGGCGGGGACCTCAACCTCGACCAGCCTGCCGAGAGCGGCGTCTACACCTGCGTTGTTCATCTGGACAATCTTCTCGCCCTTCTTGCCGTAGGCCTTGACGATCGCCTCTTTCAAGCGAACGATCGCTTCATCGACAGGCAACACGCCGGAGAGCTTGAAGAAGACGGTCTGCATAATCATGTTGATGCGGCCGCCGAGGCCGACTTCGCCAGCGATCTTGACTGCGTCGATTGTGTAGAACTTGAGATGCTTCTCGGCGATCGTTCGCTTGAGCGACGCGGGAAGGTTGTTCTCCAGCTCGGCGCCGGTCCACGGGCAGTTGAGGACGAAGATTCCGTCATCTTTGATTCCGGCCAACAGGTCGTATTTGTGGACAAACGCGGGATTGTGGCACGCGATGTAGTCGGCATTCTTGATGAGATACGGTGACTGGATAGGCGACTTCCCAAACCTCAGGTGAGACATGGTGATTCCGCCCGACTTCTTGGCGTCGTAGGCAAAGTATCCCTGCGCATATAGATCGGTATTGTCGCCCACGATCTTGATTGCGTTCTTGTTCGCGCCAACGGTCCCGTCCGCGCCCAATCCCCAGAATTTGCACTGAATCGTTCCTTCCGGAGTAACGTCGACTTCCCGCTGCAGCGGAAGCGATGTGTTGGTGACGTCGTCGATGATCCCGACGGTGAAATGGTTCTTCGGCTTCGCTTCACTGAGGTTGTCGAACACGGCCTTGACCATGGCTGGGGTGAAGTCTTTGGATCCGAGTCCGTAGCGGCCGCCGACCACAGCCGGCCCCTCGCCCTTCTCTTGGAAGGTGGTGCACACGTCTTGATAGAGCGGTTCGCCCTGGCTTCCCGGCTCCTTTGTGCGATCGAGCACTGCAACCTTCTTGACGCTCTTCGGCAGGGAACCCAGGAAGTGCTCGGCGGACCACGGCCGGTACAAGCGCACCTTGAGCAACCCGACCTTCTCGCCCTTGGAAGTGAGATAGTTGACGGTTTCCTCGGCGACATCACATGCCGATCCCATGAGGATGATGACGCGCTCGGCGTCGGGGGCGCCAACGTAGTCGAACAGATGGTATTCGCGGCCGACGAGGGCGCTCACTTGCTTCATCACTTCGGCGACAATTCCTGGTGTGGCTTCATAGTATGCGTTTGCCGCTTCACGGCCCTGGAAGTAGATGTCGGGGTTTTGCGCGGAGCCGCGCAGATGGGGATGCTCGGGGTTCATCGCCCGCTTGCGATATGCGTCGATGTCTTTCCAGGGGGCGATCTTCGCCATCTCGTCGTAGTCGAGTACTTCCACTTTCTGAATCTCGTGTGAGGTTCTGAATCCGTCGAAGAAGTGGATGAACGGAACTCTCGCCTTCAGGGCGGCCACATGTGCTATCAGCCCGAGGTCGAGCACCTCCTGCACCGATCCGGATGCGAGAAGGCCGAAGCCGGTTTGTCTGGTAGCCATTACGTCCGAGTGATCGCCGAAGATCGAGAGCGCATGACCTGCCACGGCGCGGGCCGACACGTGAAATACCCCCGGCAGCAATTCGCCCGCGATCTTGTACATGTTGGGGATCATCAGAAGCAGTCCCTGCGATGCGGTGAATGTGGTCGTCAACGCGCC
Organism: uncultured Thermotogae bacterium; assembly: GCA_964550615.1. Classification (GTDB taxonomy): domain Bacteria; phylum Bipolaricaulota; class Bipolaricaulia; order UBA7950; family UBA9294; genus M55B144. The sequence goes on along the minus strand of CAZKAB010000024.1, from coordinate 20,825 downwards.
GGCGACTAGAGATCCGTGCACGGCGCCTGCCGCACCCGATTCCGCCTGCATCTCCGTCACCTGCAGCGGCTGGCCGAAGATATTCTTGCGGCCGTGCGCCGCCCATGTGTCCGCCACTTCACCCATCGGTGAACTGGGAGTTATCGGGTATATCGCGGCTACATCGCTGAACGCATATGCGACGTGCGCTGCCGCCGTGTTCCCGTCTATCGTCATCATCCGTCTGTCTCCCATTGACCCTCCTCCTCCTATGTTTTGCGGAAGTCGTTTACGAACCCGTTTGGCGCCATTTTACCGCTCTTTCGACACTCCCACAACGCGGTTGTGAGAGGCGAGGCATTGTGCTAAAGTCGTCCCCTGATGAATACTGCTACGGAGATAATGGCGCCAAAGAGCGGTTGCATTGCTTTTTTGCTGCTTCGATGTCTGAATTGTGCCATCGGTAGGCATAATGAAAGTGACATCTTCGCAATAAGGAGGCAAACGCATGAAACGTATCGCAAAGGTGCTTTTGCTCGTAGTACTGGCTCTTTCGCTGTTTATCGCCGTGGCGGCCGTCACTGTATCGGCCAAACCGATTCACGTCGCCGGAGATTCGTTCATCACGCATGTGCCGGGCGGTTCACACGGAAATTTCAAGACCTTATCGTCGCCGATTCACGTCGCTGGCGATTAGCAAGTATTCTTAGGAAGGTAGCGGTGTGGTCGAGGGACTAACCGTCGGTCGCCGCGAGGACGCGCAAGACGCCGTGCGGAAGACCTCGACCGCACTTGAGCTCCTTGCCCGACAGGGCACGTTGGAGTTTACCCGACAGCGGATTGCAAAAGGGAAGCTATTCTTCCTTGATGCGGCGAGTGATTGGGAAGGGTTTGAGTTTATCTATCTGCTTTCCGGCGTACTCAAAGTCAAGGGTGAAGATCTGACTCTACGCGCCGGAGACTATTTCTATCATCGCGGGCTCCCTCAGCGGGCCCATTTTCAGGTAGGAGAGAACGTTGAGCTTCTCCTTGTGTCATCACCTCCGAGTTTTCATCTCATGCGCGACGAGATCAGAGAGATGATGGGAATTGTAAGCACCATCGGAGGTAAGGACGAGGAGACGGAAGAGCATTGTCACCGCCTCGAACGGCTGTCTCTCGCGATCGGCGAACGACTTGGCCTTGGCGACGACCGCCTTGTGACGATCTCGTATGCCGCGTATCTGCACGACATCGGCAAGGTTAGGATTCGAAGCGAGATTCTCGCCAAACCGGGCCCGCTCTCCGATGCCGAGTGGGAGGAGATGCGCAAGCACCCCGACTACGGCGCGGAGATGCTTGCAGACAAGTCTTTTCTGGTTGATGCGGCGCGCATTGTGCGCGCACATCACGAGAGATACGATGGGAAAGGCTATCCGCACGGCCTGAAGGGAGAAGAGATTCCGATTGAGGCGCGAATCATAGCCGTAGTCGATGCCTATGATGCGATGATTTCCGACCGGCCGTATCGAAAAGCGTTGGATTCCACGACCGCATGTGCCGAGATCAAGAAGAACTCCGGCACGCAGTTTGACCCGCGGGTAGTGGATGGATTCCTGCGCGTGTTGGGAACCATCAATGTTGCGTAGATTGCTTGGTGGACGGTGGCGTCATCTGATCATGCTGCCGCTGCTTGGGCTGGGGGTCGGAGCGGCGATCGGCGCAGCCGCGAGCGATCTTGCTTACGGCATTGTGGCCGGAATGACAATGGGAACCCTATTTGGTGTCTTGTTTAGCCTGCGCACAAAATAACCCTGTCCCCCGCGATGGGGAGACAGGGCGGTTCACTTCAACTTTCCTTTTCTAATAGAAGTCCTTGAGCAGCCGTTCGAGATTCGGCTTGCCGATCTCCTGCAGTTCGTAGCGCACGCGCGTTGCCGGCACCTGGAACGAGATCAAACGCGTAAGGTCGATGGGCGTTCCGATAACGACTGCATCACACTCAACACGGTTCACCGTCTCCTGCAGATCCCTGATCTGTTTGTCGCCATACCCCATCGCCGGAAGCAGATGACCGATCTTCGGGTACTTGCGATACGTCTCGGTGATTGATGCAACGGTGTACGGCCTTGGGTCGATGATCTCACTCGCGTTGAACCGTTTCGCGGCGATTGTTCCCGCCCCGTACTTCATTCCGCCGTGGGTGAGTGTCGGTCCGTCCTCGATCACCAGTACCCGCTTGTCGCGGATGATGGACGGATCGTCCACCTGAATCGGCGATGCCGCTTCAACGATGACCGCGGTCGGATTCACGTCGCGCACGTTGTTGCGCACGAACTGGATGTCGTCGAACGTTGCCGTATCGACCTTGTTGATCACAACGATGTCCGCCGTGCGCAGGGTAACGCCGCTTGGGTAGTAGAGGAATTCGTGCCCGGCCCGGTGCGGATCGACGACGACGATCGAAAGGGTTGGACGGTAGAAGGAGAAGTCGTTGTTCCCTCCGTCCCAGATAACGATGTCCGCCTCATCCTCCGCTTTGCGGAGAATTTTCTCGTAGTCCACGCCGGCGTAGACGATGGTTCCGCGATCGATGTGCGGCTCGTATTCTTCGCGTTCCTCAATTGTGCACTCGTACTTATCGAGGTCATCGTAGGTCTCGTAGCGCTGCCACTCTTGCTCTACAAGATTCCCGTAAGGCATCGGGTGGCGGATTACGGCCAGTTTCTTTCCGCGCGCCTTGAGTATTTCGCACACCCGTCGTGTCGTTTGGCTCTTGCCGGAACCGGTACGCACCGCAGTGATTGAGATGAGGGGCTTCTTCGGTTCCACCATAGTCGAGTTGGTTCCCATCAACACGAAGTCCGCGCCGGCGGCATTTACAAGCGCAGAGCGCTCCATGACGTATTGATTAGTAACATCACTGTAGGCGAATACGACCAGGTCGATCGCTTTCTCCTTGATCAATGTCTCCAGCTCCAACTCCGGCTCGATCGGGATTCCGCTTGGGTACAGCTTGCCTGCCAGCTCATGCGGGTAGACCCGGCCTTCGATGTCGGGGATCTGCGTGGCGGTGAATGCCACTACTTCGTACTCCTCGTTGTCGCGGAAGTGGACATTGAAGTTGTGAAAGTCCCGTCCGGCCGCGCCCATGATGATCACTCGCTTCTTCATCTGATCACTCCTTTTGCGGATCGCGCGTGATTATACCGGTTGCGACAAACGGCCTTCAAGCAGGTTGTACTGGGAGCATGATCTCAATTATGATCACTTCGTCATGTCACTGGCTAACAAGATAACGGTCGGGCGCGCAGTACTGATCCCGCCGATCATAGTGCTATTATTCTTTGAACAGAGAGAGGTGGCTCTTATCTTATTCTTGGCCGCCTGTGCGGGTGATGTGCTCGATGGCATGGCTGCGCGACGGCGGCACGAGGTGAGCACCCTCGGCAAGGTTCTCGATCCGACGGTGGACAAGCTCCTCTATGCGGCGGTCGTTTCGTCGTTGTTTGTCAAGGGAGTCATTCCCCTCACGTGGTTGGTGCTGTTCTTCATCCCACAGGTGGGGTTGGGCGTCGGCGCGGCGTTTCTTCATACCCTTGCCGGCAGAGTGCAGGGTGCGCGTGTGCTGGGGAAAGGATCGGCCGTACTCACATTCCTAGCGGTGGCATTGATGCTGGCGCGCGTCGAACAAGGCCTTACGTTGTTCTGTGTCGCCGTGGGATTAACGTATCTGTCCTCACTCGACTACCTGATAGCGGCG
>CAZKAB010000024.1:0-17004 GCA_964550615.1 uncultured Thermotogae bacterium | reverse complement strand
CGCCGTGGGATTAACGTATCTGTCCTCACTCGACTACCTGATAGCGGCGTTGCGGCGGACGAAGCGATCGGAGACTGAGTAGCAAGCGCCGCCTTGCTTCGTGATGCTGTCGGTCTCTCGTTGGCGGTAGGTTGACTGCGTAGTATCAGTGAATGCGCGATGCAGGCGTCGATTAAGCCGTCAGCTCTTGGGGTCGGGCCATACATCCGATGCGGATCGATCGCGGAGCGCCTGTACGCGAGAGCTGGCGAATTCCGACGGCACCGGGGCGGTGAACGATACGGCGCATCCGCTCTCCGGATGCGTGAAGCCGAGTGCCCATGCGTGCAGCATCAGCCGCGTGTCTACGTTTCTGCCGTACACGCGGTCGCCGACGACAGGATGCCCGATGTATCGCATGTGAACGCGAATCTGATGAGTGCGGCCGGTTCGCAATCGTACGAGGAGGAAGGTCGATTTGGCGTCTCGGTCGAGCACGCGAAACTCCGTCTGCGCGCCGCGCCCCTGCGGTCGGACGGCCATGCGATACGGGTGTACAGGGTCGCGACCGATGGTGGCGTCGATCAGGCCCTCATCCTCTTGCACCTTTCCTTCCACTTGGGCGACGTAGATCTTTTTCACTACTCGCTCGGCGAACTGTGCTTTGAGTGCTCTCATTGCGCTTTCAGTTTTCGCTACGACAATAGCGCCGCTGGTATCCTTGTCCAGCCGGTGAACAATTCCGGGTCGTGATGGATCGTCGGAAGCAGGCAGACGGCGGTCGACAAGCAACCCCTCGACAAGTGACGTAGAGGCGTGGCCGGCGCCAGGATGAACCACCAAGCCCGACTGCTTGTTGACGACCACGATCGAATCGTCCTCGTACAAGATATCAAGACAGATCGCTTTTGGGGAGAGAATGGGCTCTTCCGGAATCGGGCAGCGGATCAGCTGCCCGGGATGGATCAGATGCGAAGGCCGTGTCACCGTTTCCCAGTTGACGGTCACCATCTTGTCGCGGATCAATCGCTGGATCGCACTGCGGGAGAGATCGACACTGTTCTCGGCGAGGTAATGATCGAGCCGCAGACCGGCATCTCCCTCCTGCACCGTCAGTTCGATCCAATCCATCTTCCTCCTGTTGTCGGCCCGTGCAACTGTACGGTATAATACAAGGATCATGTGGAGAATGGAAGCGGATTGGCGACAATGCTGCCGGTTGGCGCCCGTATCGATAACCGGCTGCCGTTCTTTCATCTAAGGAGTGTGAGCCGAAGTCTTTTCGGGATGCAATGAATATTGAGTTTATCGAAGCCTTGGAGGAGATGGCGAAGGAAAAGGGCGTGCCCCGGGAAGACATGTACGACGCCATTCGTCAGGGGCTGGCTGCCGCGTATCGGGAAGAACATCAAACCGATGACGACGTCGATGTGGAAATCGATCAGCGGTCCGGAGACATTTTCATCGAGGGCAAACGAATCGATCTGGCGAAATTCGGCCGCATTGCAACCAAGAAGGCGGAGGAAGCGATCCGTCAGGCGATCACGCGCAAGCGCCGCGAAATAGTGTACGAGCTGTACATCAATCGCGTGGGTGAGATCATCAGCGGATCGGTTCATCGGTTCGAGGGCAAGGATGTGTGGGTTAACCTCGGCGAGGCGGAGGCGATTCTCCCCAACTCCGAACGGGTTCCTGGAGAGCGCTATCGGGCCGGCGACCGGCTGCGAGCGTATCTTGTAAGCGTAGACCGTACACAAGGAGATCCACGTATCCTCCTATCGCGAACGCATCCTGAGTTCGTGCATCAGCTACTCCGTCTGGAAGTGCCGGAGATAGAGGAAGGAACGCTCGTTGTGCGCAAGATTGCGCGCGAAGCAGGGCGGCGCAGCAAAGTGGCGGTGGAATCGCTCGATCCCAACGTGGACGCAGTTGGAAGCTGCGTCGGCGCCGGCGGCGCGCGCGTGCGGATGGTCACTCGCGAACTCTCCGGGGAGAAGATCGACCTTGTTCGTTGGAGTGATTCTGTCGAGCAGCTGTTGAAGAACAGCCTTGAACCAGCGTCGGTCATATCTGCGACTCTCGACGAAGAGTCTCGCAGCGCAAAGGTGATAGTCCCTGATGACGAACTCTCTCTCGCTATCGGCAAGGGAGGACAGAACGTGCGTTTGACCGCCAAATTGATTGGTTATGACATCGAAGTGACCAGCCCCAGCGAGGAGGCGAGCTGAGCAGGCCACGGATGAAAAGCATGAAACCGATCAAGGAACGGATCTTTCACCGTATCTTTCGGATTAGCCGATACTACGCATGGTGGGTGTTCATAGTCGTCCTCTTGCTCACCGGGGCGACTGCGTACTATGTGCGCAACATCCCGATCCACAGTTCGTTTCTCGATCTGCTGCCGCAGAACGATCCTCTGATCGACGACTATCGTCACACAGAAGAATCCCTCCTACAGAGCGATTACCTCGCTCTTCTTGTCTCGCTCAAGGACACGAACGGGCTAACCAAGAGCGAGATGAAAGAACGCCTCCTCACCGCAGGACAGGCGATAAAAGAAACGCTGGAGAAAGATCAGCAGTTTCTTGACGTAAGCTACATGCGTGAGGTGGCGCCGGAGATTCCCGATCAATACCTGGTGCTCTACCGTCTGGACAAGGACGAACTCGCCCATATCGAAGAGAGCGTCGCATTTGCCGAGACATCGATCTCCAGCCGCGAGCAGTCACTGCCGGCGACCGACCTTGCCACAACGTATCAACAGGTCAACAGTGCTTTCACGCAGGCCCTATCCGCCGGAGATACGGACGACTCCGATCGGAGCGGGATGGCGAGTCTGACAACGCAGATCGGTGCTGTGGTGGCGCTGAATAATGGCGTTATCAACACCATAGACGAACTGAGTGATTTGCCATCAATGACTGCAGCTGTCAATGAAATCGGAAAGGTGTTCGCTCCGTCGGCCGCGGATACAGTGCGGACGCCCGAGCCGTACTTGTCAAGCGATGGCAGCAAGCTTTTGGTGAGCGTGCGGCCGCGACTCCCATCGGAAACGGGCGTTGCGTACAGCACCGCGGTGATGAAAGACTTGTACAGTGATCTGGATCATGCCGATCTGGACGGTCTGGGTGTAACGATCGGCGTAACCGGGACATATTCGTACAATGACGAAACCAACTCGGTCATCAACTCTGACATGCAACGCACTACCATCATATCATCGATCGGTGTGCTGGTGATCTTTTTTCTTGCTTTCGGATCGATCTCCTACAGTATCATCGCTCTCATTCCGCTTCTGGTAAGCGTCGTATTGACGATGGGGTGGGCGAAGTTCGCTGTGGGCGGATTCAATCTCGTCACTACGTTCCTGCCCGCACTGGTACTGGGGCTGGGGATCGATTACGGGATACATCTGATCTCGCGATACGCTGAGGAGAGAAACAAGGGTAGTTCACTCAACCGGGCGCTGCACCTGACGGTGTGGAGAAAAGGGGAAGCGTCGTTTGCTGCCGCGTCTACAACGGCACTTGTCTTCCTCGGCCTCCTCCTGTCCCGCTCACGGGCGCTGTTCGAGATGGGCGTAATAACGAGTATGGGAGTGATTCTAGCTTTTCTTACGACGCTCTTCTTTCTACCCACCCTGATTACACTCTTCCATTTCGTCTTCCGGTTCCGACATCGTGAGAACGTGATCAACTACACACCGCACTTGACGCGTTTCTTCCGATTCGTAACCGGAAAAGGGCGCGCAATATTCGTTATCGTTATTATTCTCACGTTCTTCATTGCCTTTCAGGCGGCCCAAACCCGGTTCGTCTTCTCCAGCAGAGACATGATTCCAAAGGTGAAAAGCCAGGTAGTGTTGAATGAGATACTTGACTCATTCGGTGAAGAGAGTGCGCTTGGCGGCGACACGTTCACCTTTTTCGCCAAGGACGAGCAGCAACTGAACAAGATAGTCGACGGCCTCAAGACGAGCAGTCTTGTTGAAGGTACTGAATCGGCGCTGACGCTCCTGCCGGTGAACCTGGCACAACAGAAGCAGGTGTTGGACAGACTCGACATTTCTACCTACATAGATCAGCTCAGCATTATCGATCAAAGCTTGAGCGAACGGTCCGCGGTGCAGGCGCAGATACGAACACTGCTGGGACAATTCGGCTTTCTTCAGTATCTTGCGGGGCTGAACGGTGAGGTGCAGCTTGCCGTCGATGGAAACACGATCCAAACGCAGCTGTTGACTGTGCAGGACAAGCTGGGCGCGATTGACGTTGACGCGACGCACGAGAGTATCTTGGCGTTGCAGAAAGCGCTTCAGAGCTTGGATAAGGCGCTTTCGGAAGTGCGCGATCTGCCATCGGTGGAGGCGTTACTGCGTGACATTCTTAAGAGCCTTCCCGAAGGTATCCGGGGCCGATTCCTTGCTCCCGACGGGAGCTACATCGTGCAGGCACGCATGGCACCGGAGATATACGATGGCGACAACCTGCAGAACTTCAATTCCTTTGTCAGCACGTTCTCCGACAAGTATTTCGGCATGCCGTTGGTGGCGGGGAAGCTCGAGGATTATATGCGACGCGATTTCCTCGTGTCGACGGTTTTTGCGGTATTGATGATCACGATTACCATGTGGCGTAGCCTCGGCGGGTGGCTGCGGGCAGTGCTTGCTGCTTCGCCGTTGATTCTCGGTTACATATGGATGTTGGGCGGGATGCGGCTGCTTCAGGTGAACTTCAACTTCATCAACATCATCATCTCGCCGCTCTTGATTGGAGTGGGGGTGGACAACGGGATTCACATCCTCCACCGGTATATCGAGGAGCGTGAGGAGAATCCGGACGGCGCGGTAGAGCGCGGAGGGCGCCTCACTGCGGTGGCGGTGTTGGTAACGTCGCTCACAACGATGCTTGTATTCGGAAGTCTCTTGATAGCGCGAACGCCTGCTCTGCGCTTGCTCGGGATCTCCGCGTTGCTCGGTATCGGCTTTGCCCTCTTGTTCAGCCTCTTGTTCCTACCGGCCATTCTGCAGGTCAAAGGCGATAAATGGGTATAATGAAAAGTTCGAGATGTGTGTGACTAAGGAAAAGGAAGGAACAGAATGGGACTGATCGGCTATATCGGACTAGGATTGAGCCTTATTGCCGCGGTCGCCATCGGTTACCTGATAGGGGGTGTGCCGCGGCGGCACAAGGAAGAGGAGTACCTGAAATCTGCGCAGGAAGAGGTTGAGAAGCTGAAGGAGCAGCGGCTCCTGGAAGCGCGCCAAGAGAGTAAGCGCCTGCGTGAAGAACTCGAAGAGAGAACCAAACGGCGAGAAGAGGAATTCACTCGCATGGAAGAGAGGATCCTTCGGCGGGAGGATCGACTGGGGAAAAAGTCGAACTACCTCGAGCAGATCGAGGACTCGTTACGTAGTGACGAAGAAGAACTCGAGAAGCTCAAGCAAGCAGGTACTGCCTTGCTGACGGAGGGCAGATCTCAGTTGGAGCGTGTCGCCGGTTGGAACCAGGCGGAGGCGCGCGAGCACCTACTCCGATTGGTGGAAAGCGAATCGCAGCGTTTTTTCTCGCGTAAGGTTGAAGAGTCTGAACGACGGGCGCGGGAGGAAGCGCAGCAGCGGGCGGCGCGTGTGGTCGCCACCGCAGTGCAACGCTACGCCGCGGAGTATGTGGAGGAACATGCCGTCAGTTCCGTCCCCATTCCGTCGGAAGAATTCAAAGGTCGCATCATCGGCCGCGAAGGGCGCAATATCAAGACATTCGAAGCGCTCACCGGTGTGGAGTTGCTTGTCGATGACACGCCGGAGATGGTCGTTCTCTCCTGCTTCCATCCGCTGCGACGCGAAGTGGCGCGCATTGCGCTTGCTCGCCTGATCGAGGATGGCAGGATCCACCCCGCTCAGATCGAAGAAAAAGTGCAGCGGGCGAAGGCACGCCTTGCGGAGCGGATCAAAGAAGAGGGAAGGAAAGCGGCGTTCGATCTCGGCATCGAGCTGCATCCTGAACTGATGGCCCTCCTTGGTCGATTGAAGTACCGCACAAGCTACGGCCAGAACCAGCTTGCGCACTCGCTTGAGGTGAGCTCGATCGCCAAGATGCTTGCAGATGAACTGGGCATAGACGGGACGAACGCGAAACGCGCCGGGCTGCTTCATGACATCGGCAAGGCGGTCGATCATGAAGTGGACGGACCGCACGCCCTAATTGGCGCCGATCTCGCTCGCCGGTACGGCGAGAATCCTGAAGTTGTGCATGCCATCGCCGCTCATCACGAGGACATCGAACTGAAGGGAGTGATCGATATCCTTATTCAGGCGGCCGATACCTTGTCCGCAGCACGTCCGGGCGCTCGGCAGGAAACGTTCGAAAGATACATCCAGCGCCTTCAGGACCTTGAGGAACTGTGCCGATCGTTCCCGGCAGTGCAGGAGGCATTCGCGCTACAGGCCGGTCGCGAGGTGCGAGTGGTTGTGCAGCCGGAGAGGGCGAGCGATGACGTGGCGGCGAAGCTCGCCTATGACATTGCGCGTGCTATTGAAGGAGAGCTGAGCTATCCTGGTGAGATCAGGGTCAACGTGATCCGGCAGACACAGTTCACGGAGAACGCGAAGTAGACCAGGGAGTGGGAGGTTGCGGATGGAGATACTGAAAGTCTCATCCGGATCGAGGCCGGGAGCGGTCGCCGGAGCGATCGCCAACAGCGTGCGAGGACGGCGCGAAGCGATGCTGCAGATGATCGGCCCCCGCGCCGTGAACCAGGCGGTCAAGGCGGTGGCAATAGCGCGAAGTTACTTGGCGGCGAGTGGAATCGATCTCTATTTCACACCCGCGTTTGCAACGGTCTCTATAGAAGAAGAAGACAGAACCGCGATTCAGTTCGAGTTGCACCCCCGACATTCGCCCTCTGCCCAAGAAGACGCAAACGATTAGAGATTGTGAGAGGATCGCCGATGCTCCCTTGTTAGGACGCGGCGATCCATGTACCATCTGGTAGAATCTGAGTTCCTGTCTAAAGGAGTGACGGAGATGTATCAGTTTTTTGAGCGACATAAGAAAGGGATTATTTGGGCTATTGTAATAGCCTTCCTCATTGGTGGTGTCGGCCTGATCGGCCTCAACCAGGCCGGAATGTTCAACACTTCGTCCAGTACTGCGCAGACGGGGAATGTCGCTGCCGTGGTGAATGGTACGAAGATTGCGCGTACAAATTTGGACCAGGCGGCGACAAACATTTCCAACCAGTATCGGCAGTACTACGAGTCGATGGGACAGGACCCAAGTTCATTGTTTGCTGGCGCCAGCGGCGCGTACTTCCAGCTTTCCATAGAAGCGCAGGCTATGCAGGGCCTGATCCGCGAAGAGATATACGCCGAGCAAGCGAAGAAGATGAACATCAAGATCGCGTCCAAGGACGTCGACGCTGCATTCAACAAGCAATATGCGGACCTGTTGAGCCAATACAACATCACCGAAGCGCAGCTGGATACGTATCTACAGAGTCAGAACAAGACGCTTGCCGATTTCAAGTCTCAAATGAGAGACGGCATTGAGGCGCAGTTGCGCGATCAAGCGCTCCGCACCGCCGTAGTCGGTACCATCGAGCCGACCGACGATCAGCTGGAGGCGTACTTCGAGAAGAATATTTCGAAGTATGATACGCCCGAACAGGTGCGCGCATCGCATATTCTTGTCGCCGATGAAGCGACGGCGAACAAGGTGCTCGATGAGTTGAACAACGGAGCGGATTTTGCCGATCTGGCTAAGAAATACTCCACTGATACCGGCACCAAGGACAAAGGCGGCGACCTCGGCTGGTTTTCCCGCGGTCAGATGGTGAAAGAGTTCGAAGACGCAGCATTCTCAATGAAGGTCGGTGAGGTAAGCAAGCCGGTCAAGACCCAGTATGGGTATCATATTATCAAGGTCACGGACCACAAGGACGCGCACACACCGACGCTCGACGAAGTCAAAGACACGGTCAAGACCGACTATGTGAAGGAAACGGGTGACAGCAAGTTCAACGATTGGTATCAAGGCGTGCACGATCAGGCAGAGATATCGATTGAGATACCTCTCGTCAACGCTTACCTCATCGAACAGAACGATAAGGATAAAGGACTGGCTGAATTTCAGCGCCTGCTCGCGGAAGGGGCTTCGGATGACCCGTATCTGCCGTACTACATCGGACGCATCTACGAAGCCGACATGACGACTGCGCAGCAGAGCAAGAAGGACCTGGAGGCGAAGGATAACCCGACCGATGCCGATAAGGCCCAGATCGACGCCTTGGGAAAGCAGATTGACTCCGACAAGGCGGACGCACTCGCGGCCTATCTGCAAGCTCTGGAGAATACGAATACGGATGAGCAATTCCTCCAGCGAGTTCTCGCCCTTGATCCGGACAGCACCACAGCCATCTATCTATATGGGAAACTCCTTGCGGAACGTGGCGACACGCTTGGAGCGGAGACTCGCTACGAAGAAGCGATAAAGAAGGACGCAACCTATGTGCCGGCATACATCGGATCCGGTGACATGTCGGTCGAAAGCGGCAACTATCAGCGTGCTGTAGATCAGTACAAGAAGGCGCTTGAACTGCGCCCCGGCGATGTGAGCGTGATGACGAAGCTTGCCTCGGCCTACATCTCTCTGAAACAGCTTGACAATGCCCAAAGCGTGTTCGACTCGATCGCCCAAACCGACCCGAATAACCTAAAACTGACGATTGGACTGGGAGATCTTGCCTACGAGCGGCTTGAGATGGCGGTTGCAGCGCGTGACGAACTGAGCGGAAAGGCCGATCGCACGGCCGATGAAGACGCGCAGCTGAAGAAGCTGGGAACGGATATCGAAGGCTACGCGCAAACGGCGGTGGATCAGTACAAGAAAGCCATCGCGCGCGGCGGTTCTCTCGATGTCTATACCAGCCTCGGTAATGCGTATCTTGCATCGGGGGATCTGGACAACGCCAAGCAGAACTTCCAACACGTTATTCTGCGCTCGCCTTACAAGTCCGACGCCTACGCAGGCCTCGCTGCCACCCTCCTTCAGCAAGGGGATACTGAAGGCGCGATCTCGAACTACCGGCTTGCGTTCGCCCGTTCGCTCGACAACGCGCAGAAGGAGCAGTTGGGTGTGAAGCTCAGTGAACTCGTGCCCGATGATATGGATGTGCGCTTGAAGCTTGCCTCTGTGTATGCAGCCGAATACAAGTGGAGCTCGGCGATCAAACAGTATGCTACCGTCCTCGATGTGCAATCCGATTCGCTTGAGGCCTACCGCGGCATCGCGGAGGCGTATAAGTGGCGGACTGAGTACGATACCTCGATCGATTATCTGACGCGCGCTCTGCAGCACGCCACGGCGGATGCGGATAAGATCGATCTCTACCAGAAGATCGTCGACACGAACCAGACTCAGGTTGGACAGGGGAAGCCGCTAACGGAAGTGGGACTGAGTGCTCTGTTGCAGCTTGGCAAGCTTTATGTGGCGGAGGGGGACGACGCTAACGCAAAGGCCAAGTTGCAGCAATTGGCGTCGGCCGCTCCTGATTACCATGCCGACGAAGTTGCGCAGCTTCTTCTGCAGGCGGGCGTTACGCCGAGCACTCCCGAGACGGAGCAGACCCCGAGTGCGACTGTCCAGCCGGTTCAGACGGGAAGCGGGACGAATCAAACCGTTCCTACCGCGAGTGACGGATCGTAGCACATTTGCCGATCTTGTCGCGCTGATCGCCAGATTGCGCGCGCAGGACGGTTGTCCATGGGATCGGGCGCAGGACCATAATTCCCTGCGCCCGTATGTTCTTGAAGAGGCACACGAGGTCATCGCTGCGATCGACAGGGGCGATCCGTCGTCACTTGCCGACGAATTGGGTGATCTGCTGTTACAGGTCTTGCTGCACAGCCAGATTGCGAGCGAGGCCGATCACTTTTCGATTGACGACGTGATCGACATTCTCGCACGCAAGCTTGTGCGTCGGCATCCGCATGTCTTTGGCGACGCTCCCGCCGAGTTGGATGAGATTCATCGTACATGGGAGGCGATCAAGCGGAAGGAAGGGCGTAGTGAGCAGCCGTTGCCAACGTTGCTCGCAGCGCGGAAGCTCGCAGCGCACATCGATGAAGAAGTGATCGCGGAGAGCGAGTATCCTTCGGATGAGGCGCGCGAGGGCGGAAGGCTACTTCTTCAGATTGCGCGTGCCTGGAGCAAGGGAATCGACCCGGAAATTGCGCTACAGAAAGCGATTTCGCATCTTGGCGAATCGGCCAAAGCGGAGTAATGCATATGCGTGACGCCACGGTATATTGGATCAACACCACCGATGAAGAGGTGCACTTCATCGATGCCATCCTAAGCGCATACGATGGACTGGCCAACGTGCGGCGCGACTATCGCCTGCGAGACGGGAGGATCTTCTTCAAGATCTACGTTGCGCCTGGGATGGAAGATGAATTTGAGGAAGTCATGGAGCGACTTCGCAGCAGGGCCAAGATATATGATGTGTTCCGCGGGGAGGACGATGAACATCCTGAAGCCGCGTGAACGCGAGCGCTCGATTCTCGATGTCGATTACGCACGGCTATACCGTGACGGGAAGCGTGCTCTCCTGTTTGACCTCGACAACACACTTGGCAAGCACAGACCGGAACGACTCGCTCCGGAAGTGACATCGCTCCTTGCAGATCTCACATCGATGGGGTTCTCCATCGGAATACTCACCAATCGCCGTAATGCGAACGGCGACCGTGTTATCAAGAACCTGAGTTCTAAGTATCCGGTGCGACATCGAGCGAGAAAGCCAGCCAAGAACGGTTTCTTGGACATTCTCTCCCAGATTGGCATTTCCTGCGACCGGGCGGTGATGATCGGTGACCGCCGACTCACCGACATCTTCGGTGCCAATCGCCTCGGCATCTATTCCATTCATATTCGTCGCTAGCATCGTAACAAGCCTATCGTCTTGATCCGAGCTACTCGTACGTTTGCGTCATAAACAGGATCGGCTATCATTCGCCTTACTGCATAAAGGGGGCGGAATGCTGAACCAGCGTGCATCCGAGTCAACGAACCCATCGCCCCATCTCTGTTCCGTGTTTATCGACAGCGCTCGCCGTAGGAGGTAGCAGCAAATGAACGTCAAAGATCTTGTCGCCCTTTCCTATCTCACTTCCGAAGAGATCTACGAAATTCTTGAAACAGCCCGCATCCTCAAGCTGGAGCATCGAGCCGGTGCAAGGCACAACATGCTCGCGGGGAAGACGTTGGCGATGATTTTCCAGAAGCCGTCGCTGCGTACGCGCGTCTCGTTCGAGACCGGGATGTACCAGCTGGGTGGCTCCGCGGTGTATCTCGGACCGGACGACATCAAGCTCGGCAAACGAGAGATCACCGAGGACATCGCCATTGTCTTGTCCGGGTACGTCGATGGGATCATGGCGCGCGTGTTCGAACACCAGACGATCCTCGATTTGGCGGAGCACGCGTCCGTTCCGGTGATAAACGCGCTTTGCGACCGCTATCATCCGTGCCAGGCACTCGGCGACCTGCTGACGATCATGGAGAAGAAGCGCGAGGTCGAAGGGCTGACGCTGACGTTCATCGGTGACGGGAACAACGTCGCTCACTCCTTGATAAACGGTTGTGCGCGGGTGGGCATGAACTTTCGTATTGCCTGTCCCGCAGACTACGAACCCGACGAGGGCGTAGTGCAAGCGGCACGCGATTTCGGCGGCAGCGTGGAGATTCTGCATGATCCGAGAGAAGCGGCGCGCGGCGCCGATGTGCTGTATACGGATGTGTGGGCGAGCATGGGGCAAGAATCACAGGCAGAGGATAAGAAGCGTGCGTTCGAAGGATTCCGGATTGATGAGCCGCTCGTCGCTCTTGCTGCTCCCGGGGCGTTGGTTATGCATTGCCTCCCGGCGCACTACGATGAGGAGATCACCTATGGTGCCGCTCGCAGTACCGGCAGCGCCATCTTCGATCAGGCCGAAAACCGGATGCATGCGCAGAAGGCGGTGCTGGCTCTACTGATGAGGTAGGAGATGAAAAAGACAGTGACGATTGGCTCGGAGGAAAAAGGGGATTGCCTAGTAAGCGTCTCCGAAAGGAAGGGACTGGAGATCGAGATCACCGCTACTGTCCCCAATTTGGTGGAGCGCGGCATTCGTGCGGTTGTTGAGAGGACGGCGCGTACGCTCGGTCTAAAGACGGGCGGAATCGCAGTTGAAGACAAGGGCGCACTCGATCATATCCTCTCGGCGCGAGTCGAAGCGGCGGTACGGGAGATGTTCCCCTCTGTCACGGCGTGGCGGCCGACCGTGGAATGGCAGCAAAGCGCCCGCGATCGGCTTCGGCGAACGCGTCTGTATGCCCCTGGGAACAACTCACGTCTTCTTGCGGGAATCGAGCTGCATGGCGCGGACTGCGTCCTGCTCGATCTGGAGGATTCCGTTCCTGTTGCGGAGAAGCTGTCGGCGCGGATTCTGATAAAGCATTTGTTGGCGAAGATTGTCTTTCCAGAGGTGTGGGTGCGGATAAACCCACTCTCCACTTATGGAAGCGCCGACCTTGATGAGGTGATGCTTGGGCAACCGCACGGAATCTGCCTGCCCAAGGCGGAATCGGCCGGCGATGTCCAAGCCCTCGCCCAACTCCTTTCCCGCTTGGAGGGTGAGATGGGAATCGAGAAAGGGAGGACGTTTATCATGCCGATTATCGAGACGGGAAAGGGCGTGCTTCATGCGGAAGAGATTGCAGCCGCCGACCCGCGCGTGGTGATCATTGCGTTCGGTGCCGAGGATTACACCCGCGATGTGGGCGCCAGGCGCACGCGTGATGCGCTTCTCTTCCCTCGATCTCGGCTTGTTGCAGCGTCCGCAGCCGCCCGGATACAAGCGTCGGATACGGTGTATGCCGACATCGATGACGAGGATGGATTGGCCGAGGAAACACGCCACATCCGGGACTTGGGCTTCGTGGGAAAGGGCGCGATCAACCCTCGACAGATCCGGGCTATCCATGAGGCATTCTCGCCGAGCGGGGAAGAAATCGCACATGCCACCAAGATCATTGCCGCAGCCGAAGAGGCAGCGGCCCGCGGGATTGGCGCAATTGCCATCGGCGGGAAGATGATCGATCAGCCAGTGCTCGAACGAGCGAGGCGGACACTACGAATCGCGGCGGAGGTCAAGGAGGAATGGCAATGAAGAACGCGCTCGGCCGCGAGATACCGGAGAAGATAGGCGGACGGACAGTGCGCCCGTACCAGGGGGCGTTTGCAACTGTCCCCGGAGGGAACAAAGCGAGCCGGCCTCAGAAGACCACGACCCTGGGAGAGAACAAGGTACTCGGTTCGCTCTCCGCGGCGATTGAGGCAACAGGTCTCAAGAGCGGGATGACCATCTCGTTTCATCACTCGTTCCGTGACGGAGACTGCTTGGTGAACATGGTGCTCGATGAGTGCGCGCGCATGGGAATCGGCGACTTGCGTCTCTTCCCTACCGCCCTCTTTCCCGTCCATGAGCCGGTTATCGAGCACATAAAGAGCGGCGTGGTAAGTCGGATCGAGGGATCGATGAACGGTCCGATCGGCGCGTTTGTGTCGCAGGGAGGCAAGCTCAAGGAGCCGGCGACCCTCCGTTCGCACGGTGACCGCTGGCGAGCGGTGGAGGCGGGAGAAGTGGAAATCGACGTCGCTTTCATCGCCGCTTCCCAGGCGGATGCGTACGGGAACGCAAACGGAATTCGCGGGAAGACCCCGTGCGGCCCGATATCGTTCTGTGCGGTCGATGCGCAGTATGCGCGACAGACGGTCGTGGTGACGAGCGAGCTTGCCTCGTATCCGGCGTATCCGTTCGAGATCCAGCAAGGATGGACCGACTACGTCGTTGTTGTTGATGAAATCGGCGATCCCGACAGCATTGCATCCGGGACGCTCCAATTGACGCGCTCTCCCACGCGTTTGAAGATTGCGCGTCTCGCTGCAGCGGCGGTGAAGGCGTCGGGATATCTAGAAGACGGATTCAGTTTCCAGGGCGGCGCGGGTGGGATTTCGCTTGCGGCGACGCGGTTTGTCGGGGAGGAGATGGCTCGAGCTGGGATCGTTGGCGGGTTCGGTATGGGTGGCGGAACAAAGCTCCTTGTCGATATCCTTCATCGCGGACTATTGCGCACGATTCTGGATGGGCAAGCATTCGATACCGACGCAATCGATTCGCTGCGTGAGGATGCGAACCATGTGATAATGGATCCGGGACATTATGCCAATTACGATTCCCGCGGCTGTTCCACGTACATGCTGGACGCCGCCTTCCTCGGTGCGACCGAGGTGGACCTAGACTTCAATGTCAACGTGAACACGCATTCTGATGGGCTGCTGTTGCACGGTATAGGCGGGCATCAAGACGTCGCCTCCGGGGCGAAGATGACAATGATCACCATTCCCACTTTGCGTGGCCGAATACCGGTGATTGTCGATCGGGTGACCACAGTGACCTCGCCGGGCGAGGTGATCGACGCCATCGTCACCGAACGCGGGATTTCCGTCAATCCAAAGAGAGATGACCTAAAGGAGCGTTTCATCGATGCCGGCTTACCGGTGCGGAAGCTGTCCGATATCAAGAGCGAGGCGGATCGCCTGATTCAGCCGCCGCGAAGGCCGGTATTTGGAGACGAAGTCATCGCACTGATCGAGTGGCGCGACGGCACGGTTATCGATGTTGTGAGGAGGGTGGAAGGATGGGAGTGAGAGAAGAGCTGCGATCGATCCTGCCGGAGATCGACCTAATCGGTGACATGGAACTGCGTGGCAAGGTGATGTCGACATGGGAGGATGCGCTGTCGCGTGGCGGATGGCGACCGGAGGACATCGGCCGGATGCCGTTTACGCTTGCCAAGAAGTCCAATATCAATTTCGCACAGCATGTGCGCAGTGTGACCAAGATCTGCCTGGCGGTCGCCGCTACATTCGATGAAATCTACAAGGGGCAAGGGTTGGCCGTCGACCACGACGTCCTTCTGGCGGGAGCATTGTTGCATGACGTGGGAAAGCTCCTGGAGATGGAGGAAGTGAACGGGACGTTTCGCAAGAGCAGCGATGGCAAGCTGGTGCGGCATCCCTTCTCAGGCTTGGCGCTCGCTGACGCCCACGGCATCCCCGCCGCGGTGCAGCATGTGATCGCCACCCATTCCAAGGAAGGTGACCCGTATAAGCGGACGCCCGAGGCGGTCATCCTCCACTATGCCGACTTCATGAATTTCGACCCGATCGAGGGGTGATCTGATATGCCGATGACGTTTGCACAGAAGATCCTTGCGGCCAAGGCGGGGGTCCCGCATGTCGAGGTCGGACAGATTGTGGAAGTGGAGCCGGACTTCTGCTTGTCGCACGATAACACCGCCGCCATCGCGAAGACGTTCGGTAAGATCGGCGTTCGTAGGGTGAAGAACCCGGAGCGGTTCGTGATCGTACTCGACCATACCGTGCCTGCGTCGACCGAGAAGTACGCGCTTGGGCACAAGGAGATTCGCGAATTCGTGTCACTGCAGGGGATCTCCAACTTTTACGACGCCGGCGTTGGGATTTGCCATCAAGTGCTGCCGGAGAAAGGCTTTGCCCTGCCGGGTGCGCTTGTGCTCGGCTCAGACTCCCATACTACCACCTACGGTGCGTTCGGTGCCTTCTCCGCCGGGATCGGTCGCTCTGAGATGGCCGTTCTATATGCGACCTCGAAGATCTGGCTTAAGACTCCGGCGAGCTTCAAGATCGTTGTCCATGGAAGACTCGAAGAGCCGGTTACCGCCAAGGATCTGATTTTGAGAATCATTGGTGATATCGGCGCCGACGGAGCCCTCTACCGATCACTCGAGTTCGGTGGTGAAGCTGTCGAAAAGATGAGTCTGGCGTCGCGTATGGTCATTGCAAACATGGCGATTGAGTGTGGTGCGAAGAACGGGTACTTCGCTCCTGACAAGAAGACGTTCGCCTTCCTTGAGTCTCGGGCTGTGAGAGAATACACGCCCGTTTATCCGGATTCGGATGCCGAATACGAGCGCGTGATCGAATTCGATGCGTCGCAGCTCGTACCCCAGGTAGCAAAGCCGCACACTGTGGATAATGTTGTTGCTATCGATGCTGTCGCGGGCACCAAAATCGATCAGGCCCTGCTTGGAACGTGCACCAATGGCCGTCTGGAGGACTTGCGTTTGGCCGCCGGTATCCTTGGCGGCAAGGCGGTCGCAAAGGGCGTGCGCTTGCTCGTCCTCCCTGCGTCACAGGAGGTGCTGCTCGAAGCGCTCTCAGAGGGGCTGATCGACATCTTCGTCCGGGCGGGAGCGCTGGTGCTGAGCCCGGGTTGCGGGCCGTGTCTCGGTGCCCATCAGGGTGTGCTTGCCCCTGGAGAGGTTTGTCTATCGACGGCGAATCGCAATTTCAAGGGACGAATGGGTTCTGCGGATGCCGAGATCTATCTCGCCTCGCCGGCGACTGTCGCGGCTTCGGCGGTGGCGGGTGTGATTGCCGATCCACGTGAGGTCTTGAAAGGAGGCGGGCGATGATTGAAGGGCGCGTCTGGCGATATGGAGACGATGTCAACACCGATGTCATCTTTCCCGGCAAGTATACGTATCAGCCGCTGGAGCCGTCGGAGATGGCAACTCATGCGATGGAGGATCTCGACCCTCGGTTTGCCGGAGAGGTGAATGAAGGGGATGTGATCGTTGCCGGAGCGAACTTTGGCTGCGGCTCATCGCGAGAACAAGCGGCCACGTGCCTAAAAGCAGTGGGTGTAGCGGCCATAGTCGCCAAGAGCTTCTCGCGTATCTTCTTCAGAAACGCGATAAATAGCGGTTTACCAGTGATCGAGCTGAGAGACGGAATTGACGCGATCAAGGACGGCGACAGCCTGGAGATCGACTTTGAGAACGGGGTCGTCAAGCACGCGGACGACTCATATCATTTTCCCGCCCTCCCGACAGAAGTGTTGGCCATCCTCCAAGACGGCGGTCTCATCCCTCACGTGCG
>CAZKAB010000023.1:0-30689 GCA_964550615.1 uncultured Thermotogae bacterium | reverse complement strand
TGGTCGGAAGACGAGTTCTCTTCTCTGCGGTTCTCGGCAAGCTTCCCGCTGGGAGAGCTCTCCATCATCTCCAATCTGTCATTCGATCCCACCGGACCGCAGTATTTCCAGTACTGGCAGACAACCACCCGGACAGGCTTCTTCGATTTCTATCTCACGCACACGTTCTATCTCGCCCCAACTCAGACAAGTTCATACAATCAGCTTGTTGCCAGTTGGAAGATCGAAGATGCATCCGTCACCAGCACGACGAAGTTAACCGGCCTCAACTTCTGTTTTGCAAGCGAGGACGTGACAGCACGATGGACCTGGCTCGACTGCGATATCAATCTCCAAGCAAGCTTGAGCATTACCCAGCAAGGGTTTGACCATGTATCGTTCACCGCACGCAATATCCCGATTCTCCCGACGGAGATGGTCGGATTCGGAATCTTCCTGCGCGCGGAGGTGACGTTCTCGCTGACAAGCAAGGTCATGGAGACCACACTATACTGCCAGTCGGATTGGCTCGACTGTTTCCGCATTCTGTGCGAGCTGACCGGCGATGACCTGAGTATTGACGGCATATCCATCTACGGATTGCAGTTTCAGACGACGTTCCCTGACGGGATCAGCGTCCGCACCGATACGTCCTTTGCAGAGGACAAGAATGCTTCTCTCACCGGATACTCCGACTATTTCGAACGTTTCCGCCTGTGGGGGCCGTCCGAATCCTGTTGCGGATCGCCCGGGCAATGGGAGATGCGCACCTACTTCCAGTCTTCGCATGTCACCCTCTTCGACTGGGGGATGACGGCGATGAGCCTCACCGAAGTCATTAGCGATGCATTCCGCTTTTCAATCGGCGTAAACTTCCGCGCAACAGATCCCATCTGGCAACTCACCTTCGGCTGGGAGGTCGACTGGTAGGGATCGATCCCCGAGAGACGGAAGGCACATTGACACCGCGGCCAGAGAAGTACGCCGCGGTGTCTTGTTGGTGTGTAGGCCCGCTGTCAAAAACATCCTGGGTGACACAGCCACAGGGACACTGTCACGCTCTCGAAGTTGCCATGCCGTACTAGGGTTGCTAAAATTCGGGGCCGGCTCGATTTTCTCTTGAGGGGGGAGAAGCGTGCGATCACAGATGAATAGCACGTCACGACATATGCGCTTGATTGTGCCGCTGGTCCTTCTGTGTGTGCTGGTGGGTCTCTTTGTTGTCAATGATGTCCTATTCCCCCCGCCGATGAGCGCCTTCCAGGACCGGCGCGAGATGATGGACACCTGGGTGACGATCACAATCTATGATCGTAGCCCAAAAGCGGCTGAAGCGGCGATCGCCGAGGCGTTTGCACGTATCGCTCAAGTCGAGCATGTTGCCTCTATCTACGACTCGCAAGCAGAGGCCTACAAGTTGAATGAGCGGGGGCGACTGGATGCCCCTTCTCCCGAATTGTGGCAGATCGTCTCCGCAGCCAAGGCATACTACTCTCTCACTGAAGGGACGTTTGACATTACCGTTGAGCCGCTTCTCGAGCTGTGGCAGTACAAGGAAGGAGCAACGCAACAATTCTGGGACCTCGATGCCGAGAAACAGCAGGAAACGATTGCGCAGACAATGGCCCTGATCGGCGCTAATCGAATAGAGCTGGTCGATTCGCCGTCGAGAGCGATCGCCCTCGCCCCTGGCATGAGGATCACACTGGGAGGAATAGCCAAAGGATACGCGGTCGATCAGGGATTGGCCGCCCTAAGAAGCATGGGAATCGAGCATGCGCTGATCGACGCCGGGGGAGACATCGGCGTATTCGGCGGCAAGCCCGGGGGGAAGAAATGGGAGTTGGCGTTGCGCAACCCCGATGATTCCGCCGATTCGATAGTCACATTTGCCATCAGCGATGGAGCCATTGCCACATCGGGAAACTACGAGCGCTTCTTCGATCCGGCAGCACAGGTGGGGCACATTATGGATCCCCGCACCGGCTACTCTTCTCATTCGTCATCGAGCGCAAGTGTAATCGCCCCGACATGCATGCAGGCGGATGCCCTGGCAACGGCGGTGTTTGTGCTTGGACCGCAGGAAGGCATTGACTTGGTGAACCGCATTGACAGCGTAGAAGCGCTTATCATCGGATACGACGATCCACAGCAATTGTATGGCTCCACCGGTGTCGGCGCGTACGAAGAATACAAAAAGGGTGGGTTATGAACACGCATCTGTTAGAGGTGTTGGGGTTGAGACGTCCCGCCGGAGTGCACCCACCGTCACACAAGCTGGCGGCGGGAAAGGGAATCGAGCGTGCACCTCTGCCTCACTCGGTGACGCTCCCGTTGCAGCAGCATATCGGCGCCCCGGCCAAGGTACTCGTCAGCCGAGGCGACCAGGTAAAGACCGGCGAAAAGATCGCTGAGGCAGGCGGTTTTGTCTCAGCTCCGATTCATGCCACGATCTCCGGAACAGTGAAGCAGCTTCCCACACTGGCAAGTCCAATCACCGGCCAACCGGTCCCCGGAGTTATTATCGAGTCCGATGGTGATGACCAATGGGTCACTCTCTCCCCCGTAGACTGGAAGAGCCTCTCCGCAGACGAACTGCTGACGCGGGTTCAGGACGCGGGGATCGTGGGATTGGGTGGGGCAACGTTTCCTACGCATGTCAAGCTCCAACCGCCGGCGGCAAAGCCGATCGCAACGGTGATTGTGAACGGGGCGGAGTGCGAGCCGTATATCACCGCCGATGATCGCCTGATGATCGAGGAGGCGGATCGGATCGTAAGCGGGCTGGCGATTGTCATGAAGATCCTGTCCGTGAAAAATGCCTACATCGCAATCGAAGACAACAAGCCGCAGGCAATCGCGCACATGCGTGACAAGATAAGAGCGGCATCGCTCGATGGAACGGTGAGCGTTCGCGTGGTCCCGGGCAAGTATCCGATGGGGGCGGAGAAGACCCTCGTCAAGAGCATCCTCGGCGCCGAGGTCCCCGAGGGAGGTCTACCGATGGATGTGGGTGCACTTGTTCAGAACGTCGCCACCCTCGCCGCCATTCATGATGCCATCGTGCTCGGCAAACCGTTGGTGGAACGCGTCGTAACGGTTACCGGCATGGTTAATAGTCCGATGAATTTAGTCGTCCGTTTCGGGACTTCAGCGTCAGACCTGATCGAACTGTGCGGCGGAACAGCCGCCGGTGCCGACGAGATGATCTTCGGCGGTCCGATGATGGGAATAGCGCAGGCTTATTATGACACCCCGACAATCAAGGGCACCAACTGCGTCCTCCTCAACAAGAGCGATATCCGTTACGAGTTTGACTGCGTGCGCTGCGGCCGCTGCATCGACAGCTGCCCGATGGGGTTGATGCCGCTCCAATTCGTCAACTTGGTCAAGCATGAGGACTACGACAGGCTCACCGAGTTTCACGTCACCAGCTGTGTGGAATGCGGGGCGTGTACATACGGCTGCCCAGCGAATATCCCGATCGTCTCGTTCATCAAGGTCGGGAAGGCGGAGCTGCAGAAACTGGGGGTAAAGTGATGGAAAATAACCAACAACTCGTGCTCTCTCCTTCTCCACATCTACGCGGATCGCACTCGATCAAGCGGGACATGTACTTGGTGATACTCGCCCTGTTCTTCCCAACCGCTGGTGCCGTTTATTTTTTCGGCGCGTATGTACTTCTCATGCTTGCCACCGCCATCATCTCGGCAGTACTTACTGAATATGTGGCAAAGGCGATGCGTAGACGTCCGTTTCATATGGACGGCAGTGCGATAATCACCGCGATCCTATTCATTCTGGTGATGCCACCACGGACACCGTTGTGGATTGTGGTCGTTGGCACGGTGTTCAGCATCGCGGTCGCCAAGGAGATGTTTGGGGGGCTGGGCCACAACATATTCAACCCCGCCCTCGCAGCGCGGGCATTTACCACCGTCTCGTTCGCCGGTGCGCTCACACATTGGATAGCTCCAGTCCATTCATTCCTCGCCGACGGAGTAGCGACCGCCACCCCGCTCGGGGAAGGATTCGCGTGGACCATGAGCAAAGGAGCACTGTACAAGGCTCTATTCTTCGGAAACGTCGGTGGAAGCGCCGGTGAGACGTCGGCATTGTTGATACTCATCGGCGGGCTGATTCTGATCGCCTTTCGCATCATCAAGTGGCAGGTGCCGGTGTTCTACATCGGAACTGTGGCACTTCTTAGCTTCATCCTCGGCCAGGATCCGCTGTTCCAGGTACTCGCGGGCGGCCTGATGTTGGGGGCATTCTTCATGGCCACCGACTACGTGACAACGCCTCTCACTACACGCGGAAAGATCATCTTCGCCGTTGGTGCGGGCGTGCTGGTGGTCCTAATCCGCACATGGGGAAGCATGCCCGAGGGCGTATGTTACTCGATCCTGTTGATGAACGCGTTCACACCACTCATCGACCGCTATGTGAGGCCTCGTCTATACGGTCGAGTTAAGCGGTCAAAGGAGGCGGCGGCATGACTAAGAAGAAAAACGAGTTTTTCCCCGTAATCTTCTTGACGCTGATCGTTCTCATTTCCGTTGTCGCCTTGGTACTAACCAACGGGATCACCAAAGACAAGATCGCGACCGTCAAACGGGACGCGGTAAGCGAGATGCTGGCGACACTGTTTCCAAAGATGGATGACTACACATACGACGAGGCGTCTGAGTTGTACACGCCGCTTAAGAACGGCGAGCCGCTTGGGCACGCGTTTATGGCCTATCCCAAGGGATACGGTGGCACGATCGACATCCTTATCGGCCTGGAACCGGACGCCAGCCTGCGCGGCATCAGGATCATCGCGCAGCAAGAGACGCCCGGACTGGGATCGAAGATCGTCGATCAATCATTCCTCGGCCAATTCAAGGGGCTCGCCCCGACCGACGTCAGACTCTCTCGCGACGGCGGCAAGGTGGATGCAATCACCGGAGCCACCATCAGCTCGTCCGCCGTGATCAACGGGGTGAGAGAGGCGATCCTGAGCAAGCTAAACGCAATCAATAACGGAGGGACCAACTGATGCACTCCTTCACTAAGAACTTCGCCAAGGGGATCATCCGGTCGAACCCGACGTTCATCCTCTTACTCGGGCTCTGCCCGACACTGGCAGTCAGCACATCGTTGGACAACGCCGTTGGTATGACGGCAGCGTTCACGTTCGTGCTCATCGCCTCGAACTTCATCATCGCGCTCCTCCGGAACATGATTCCGGATCGAGTGAGGATTCCCGTATTCATCGTTATCATCGCCACGCTTGTGACGATCGTTGATTTGATGCTGCAGGGATTTGTGCCTGCCCTCAGCAAGTCTCTCGGGATGTACATCCCGCTGATCGTGGTGAACTGCATCATCCTTGGGCGCGCAGAGGCGTTTGCCAGCAAGAATGGCATCTCCGACTCTATCGCCGACGCGCTTGGAATCGGGGCCGGGTTCGGCCTAGCGATACTTCTCATCTCGTTCATCCGCGAGTTGCTCGGAACCGGAGAGCTCGCCTTGTTCGGACATCACTTGTTCAGCATCCCAGGCTTCAGCGACAACCCGGTAGCGATTTTCATGTTGCCGATGGGCGCGTTCTTCGTCATCGGAACTCTGTTGGCACTGTTTAGATGGATGGGGGTGAGTAAGGGTGAGTAATCTGATTGCAATCTTCTTCGGCATGGCACTGGTCAACAACATGGTGTTGGCCAAATTCCTGGGTTTGTGCCCATTCTTCGGAGTTTCGAAGAAACTATCGAGTGCAGTGAGCATGGGAATAGCCGTACTGCTGGTAATGCTCGTTGCGTCGGCCGTTACATGGCCGCTGTATCACTACCTGCTAATTCCGTACGGAGCCGCGTTCATGCGAACCGTAATCTTCATCCTCGTCATCGCCTCGCTCGTCCAGATCATCGAGATGACGATCAAGCGAACCAATCTTACTCTGTACAACGCTCTCGGGATCTACCTTCCGCTCATTACGACCAACTGCGCGGTGCTCGGGATAACGTTCATCAACATCGACCAGGCGTATTCCTTCATCGAATCGCTTGTCGCGGCGCTTGGCGCGGGAGCGGGATTCACGTTGGTCCTCATAATCATGTCCGGAATCCGCGAACGGCTGGAATTGGCGGATTCCCCCAAGGCATTTAGAGGAACGCCGATCGCGTTCATCACCGCAATGCTCCTCGGCCTCTCCTTCCTCGCGTTCAAAGGGATGATCTAATGCACACGACACTCACGGTAGTCCTCCTGTCTCTCATTGGTTTCATCGCCGGGCTGGCGATCTTTCTTGCAAGCAAGTTTCTTCCGAAAGAGGATGAGTCACTCGCCGAGGCAGCGAAGATCAGGGAATTCCTCCCAGGCGCAGACTGCGGCGCCTGCGGGCATCCCGGATGTTTTGCCTATGCGCAGGCGGTGACCAAGGACAAGAGCGTCTTCACCCGTACTCCCTGCCCCACGTTGGCGCAGGACAAGCAGGGCATCAAGAGACTAGAGGAGCACCTGGGACTGAAGGCCGAAGCGACCATCGGGAAGAAGGCGGTTGTGCACTGCACCGGCGGATCGCATTCGATCGTCGCATACGAAGGATTGGAGAGCTGCAAAGCAGCAGTGCAGCTTGCCTCCGGATTCAACGAATGCTCATTTGCCTGCATCGGCATGGGGGATTGTGTAACAGTCTGTCCCACCGGGGCGATGACGATCGACCCGGAGCGAAATGTGGCGTCCGTCGATTGGTCCACGTGTATCGGGTGCGGCTTATGTGTCCCCGCGTGTCCACAACATTTGACGGAGCTTGTCCCTGCCGATATGCCGCAGTACCTGGCGTGCAACTATCTGTCGAAGCGCGACATTCCCGGACGAAAGCGCTGCCCCGATGGATGTCTGCATTGCCAGATCTGTGTTAAGGTATCTGCGGATGGAGAGGTAACATGGGATGAAAAGAAGGATCTTCCCTACTTCGATCCGACGAGATCGATCCCCGCCCCTGCAGCGATCGAGAAGTGTCCGCGGCACGTGATCAAGAAGAGCCCCGCATATGAGGAGCCCACTGTAAGTCCGGGCTCTGATTCAGCAAGCGAGGAATAGTAGGTACATTGCGCAGCCATTCGGCCGCGCTCCAAGAGATACGGATCGATCGCGATTACCCACTATATTGCTTCTACAAACGATCGCTTCCCCACTTGAATCACAAGTGGGGGGGTGAACTCAAGCTCAAGATCTACAGATGATACCCGCTCATCGTTGATCCTAACCCCGCCTTGTGAGATCAGCCGCTTCGCTTCGCTACGACTGGCGACAAGTCCGGATCCCTCCAGTAAGTCGATCACCCATATTCGTGCGCCGTCCTTCAGCAGATTACGATCGATCGCAACCTGATCGATCTGGGTTGGACGTTCGTGGCGGATATGAACGCGATCGAACTCCTCCTGTGCAACAATCGCTTCATCCGCGCTGTGGTACATAGTCACGACCTCGCGCGCCAATCGCCGCTTGGCGTCACGCGGAGGAAGAAATGCAACTTCATCGTAGAGCACATCCGTAAGATAGAAGAAGTAGTCTCGGATCAACTCATCCGGGATGGCAAGTATCTTTCCGTACATCTCACGTGGCGGTTCACCTATGCCTACGTAGTTCCCCACAGTTTGGCTCATGCTGCGCACACCGTCCGTTCCGATCAGAAGCGGAACGGTGATGATTACCTGTGGCTCCTGGCCATATTCACGCTGGATGTCTCGCCCGATAAGGAGATTGAACCGCTGATCGTTACCGCCCAGTTCGACGTCGGCTCTTGTCGCCACCGAGTCGTATGCCTGCGCCAGCGGGTAAAGAAACTCGAGGACGCTGATCGGTAGATTATCCGAGAACCGCTTGGCAAAGTCGTCACGTTCGAGCATCCGCGCCACCGTGTACTTGGCCGTGAGCGAAATGACGTCCGCAAAAGTGAGCTTTCCCAGCCACTCCGAGTTGTATCGAATCTCTGTCTTCTCCGGGTCGAGAATCTTGAACGCCTGTTCCTTGTACGTCGCCATGTTGCGATTGATGTCCTCTTCAGTCATCAACGCTCGCGTCGATGAACGTCCGGAAGGGTCACCTATCCGCCGCGTAAAGTCACCCACAACCAGGACGCCTGTATGGCCGAGATCCTGAAACTGCCGCATCTTGCGAAGCGGAACGGAATGTCCGAGAGTAAGATGAGGGGCGGAGGGATCTATCCCCAGTTTGATCCGCAATGGCTTGCCATTCGCTTCCGAACGGACCAGTTTCTCCGCCAGCTCCTCTCGCGGCACCAGGTCGGCGGTTCCGCTTTCGATCCGTTCCAGCACCTGGTCAATCGCCGGCATACGCCCTCCTACGTCCGTACGACCGAGATAATGTGGTCGTCTTCCTCCAGGTCCATCAGCCGCACGCCGCGGGCATAGCGGCCGTACGTATTGATGTCCCCCGCCACGATGCGGATCATCTTTTGTTCGGTATTGATGATGATCTCGTCCTGGTCGGATACGATTCCGACCGACACGAGCGGGCCGGAGTCATCATCCAACTTGATCCCGAGCACGCCCTTACCGCCGCGCCCCTGCAGCGGAAAATCGACCAGGGACACCCGCTTTCCATATCCGCGTTCGGTCACCATCAACAGTTTCCTGTCCATGGTGATGTCGCTTTCGATCGCAGTAAAGCCCATGACGCGGTCGTTTTCCTCAAGACGGATTCCGATGACCCCCTTGGACGGACGACGAGTGATACGAACGTCCGATTCGCGGAAGCGGATTGTCTTCCCTTGTACGGTGGCAAGTAGCAGCTCTCCGTCGCCAAAAGTGGTATGGACGTCGACCAGATGATCGTCATCGTCGGCGTTTATCGCAATGATCCCGCCCGCATGTACGTTGCGGTAGTCCTTCAGCCGATTTCGGTTGACGATTCCGTTGTCTGTCGCCATGAGGCAGAACAGGTCGTCGGAGAGATCGGTGATCGGAAGGACCGCCCTTACCACCTCATCTTGTTCGATCGGAACGATCGTCCGCAGGTTCTTTCCTGAGGCATCACGCCGCAATAGCGGAAGCCTGTGTCCTTGCGTACGATAAACCTTGCGCCCGTCGGAAAA
Organism: uncultured Thermotogae bacterium; assembly: GCA_964550615.1. GTDB lineage: Bacteria > Bipolaricaulota > Bipolaricaulia > UBA7950 > UBA9294 > M55B144. The sequence continues at coordinate 21,607 of CAZKAB010000023.1, read as the reverse complement.
CAGCAGCAGCTCATCGCGTGCGTTTACGAGCGAAGTGCAGCAGATATAGTCGTCATCTTTCGTCCGCTGACCAATCACACCCTTGCCACCCCGGCCTTGGCTGTGGAATTCATGCGCCGGCGTAGCGGTCACATAACCTCGCCAGGTAATCGACACCATCAGATCGTGATCGGGAATCAGGCTGTTGAAGTCGATGTCCCCCTCATCACTGGTGATCAATGTGCGCCGTTCGCTCACATACTTCTCCCCTATCTCGCGCAGCTCCCGCTTAATCGTCTCATCGAGGAGAAGGTCGCTTCCAAGAATCCTCTCGTATTCCGCGATATCCCGCAGCTTCTCCTCATACTCGGAATCGATCTTCTGTTGTTCGAGCGTACGAAGCTGAGACAACCGCATCTTTAGGATCGCGTCTATCTGTTCATCAGATAACGCCATCTCTCGCTGCAGGAGTCTGGTCTCCGTCTCGGTGTCTTTCGATGTACGAATAATCTCAATTACACGTTCGATATTGGCAAGCGCTATCCGATATCCCTCGAGGATATGGGCCCGCTTCTTGGCAACGTCAAGTCGATGCTCGGTGCGTCGGCGCACGACCTCACGTCGAAAATCGATGAAACAATTGAGGATTTCTTTGAGGGAGAGCGTGCGAGGATTTCCATCGATGATCACCAAGAAGAATGCGGCAAAGCTCCGTTCAAGCGGCGTGAACTTGTATATCTGATTGAGCACAACGTTTGGATTGGCAGATCGCTTCAGGTCCACCACGATCCTCATCCCCTCACGATCGGACTCGTCGCGCAGGTCGGAGATGCCATCGATACTTCCGTCTCGTACCTTATTCGCAATCGACTCCACAATTGTGGATTTCTTGATCTGATAAGGGATCTCGTTGATGATGATCCGATCATCATCTATCCTCGCCTTGCCGCGCAACGTAACCTTTCCGTGGCCGGTGCGATACATCTGCTCGATCCCGTCACGCCCCATGATTATTCCACCGGTGGGAAAGTCCGGCCCGGGAATGTGCTGCATCAGTTCCTTCAGCGAGGCCTGCGGATTGTCCATGAGCATGATGATTCCGTCGATAAGATCACCCAGGTTGTGCGGCGGGATCTGGGTAGTCATGCCGACTGAGATTCCCCACGCGCCGTTCATAAGTAAGTTGGGGACCTTTGCGGGAAGAACGATCGGCTCTTCTAGAGAGTCATCGAAATTCGGCGCCCAATCGACCGTCGATTCGCCCAGTTCCTCGAGAAATTCCGACGCGATGGCCTCGAGGCGAGCCTCTGTGTAACGCATGGCCGCCGCCGTGTCTCCATCTATGGATCCGAAGTTCCCTTGTCCGTCAATCAACGGATAGCGATAGGAGAAAGGCTGCGCCATGTTGACCATGGTGTCGTAGATCGCCATGTCGCCGTGGGGATGGAACTTACCCATCACTTCACCAACAATGCGGGCCGACTTCTTGTGTGCTTTGTTATGAGTCAACCCAAGCTCGCGCACACCGTACAGTATCCGGCGCTGAACGGGCTTTAGCCCATCGCGAACGTCGGGGATTGCCCGTCCACGAATTACGCTCATCGCGTAATTTATGTAGGACTGCTCCATCTCGTCTTCGATGAAGGTGCGTTCAATCCGCTCCATAACCGCTCGCCTCTCTTAGGGAAGAATCTCAGGAGTAAAGATTACCGAAATTCTAGACGGTATGCAACTTTGCGGCCATCTAGACGATCGTGAACGGGTCAACTGCGTCACGCAGGGCGTCGCCCATGAAGTTGAACGCCAACACGCCGATAACAATAAATACCCCTGGAATCAGCAGCCATGGATGCTCCTCAATCCCGGAGATATTGGTTGCCGCGTTCAATAGCTGCCCCCAACTTGTCATCGGCTCGCGTATGCCGTACCCGAGGAAGGAAAGGGCCGCCTCGGTGAGCATCATGCCCGGGATGGTGAGCGTTGCTGCGACCACCAGGTAGCTCGTGACGTTGGGAGTGATATGTCTAAGAATAATGCGCAGGTCGCTGGCGCCGGCCGCTTTGGCGGCGGAGACGAAATCCATCGCACGAATAGAAAGGACCTGCCCGCGGATGACGCGCGCCCCCCCCGCCCAACTGACGAGCGATAACGCGACGATTATCCCGAGAAATACCTGAGTGGCGGAAAGGCCGAGGCCGGCAAGGGCCGCCCCCATCGCAAGTAGAATCGGAAGGCCGGGGATTGCCATGAACACTTCGCCGATGCGCTGCAAGAACATGTCGATTCCGCCACCGTAGTAGCCGGAGAGTCCCCCGAGAACGATCGAGAACGGGAACGAGAATAGAATGACGAGCGGCCCGACAGCCAAGGAAATCCTGCCGCCGATCATCGTACGTGAAAAGAGGTCGCGACCGTATGCGTCCGTACCGAATACGAACACATGCGCATCGGTGCCGTCATTTGCACGCGCTCCGAAGAAGTGGATGTTTGTCTTGAACAACCCCAACAGCTTGTACTCGGAACCGCGCACAAATAGCCGTATGTAGTACTTCGTGGAAGTGTTCTCGGTGTATATCGGCTGGTAGGTATCCGGATCGAAGGTGCGCTTTGTCGCATACACGAACGGACGTAGGGAGAAACCGCTGTCGCTACGGAAGTGAATCTTGCTCGGCGGCGAGAATGGGAACGGGCGAAACTGCTGTGCGTAATTGTACGGTGCGAAGAATCCCGAGAAGATCGCGGACGCGGCAAGGATCAGCACAACCGCCGTCCCGATGTTTCCCAGGCGGTGCTTGCGGAACGCACGCCAGATCATCTGCCCTTGTGAGCGACTTACATACTCTTTCTTCCCCGCAATGGCTTCGTCATCGTTTCTAGAAAACAGACCCATTCTTCCCTACTCCTTCCTTAGCTGTATCGAATGCGTGGATCGACCCAGGCGAGCAGAATATCGGCCAGTAGATTGCCGAGCAACAAGAACAGACTGAAAAACAGAAGTCCGCCCATGATCACGTAATCATCCTGCATCTGCAACGAGCTGAAGAACGCGCGTTCCACCGTCGGCAAGTTAAGGACAATTGCCGTGACAAGCGATCCCGATACCAAACCGGGAAGGCTCATGCCGAGCATGCTCACAAGCGGGTTAATCGCGTTTCGCACCGCATGCTTGTAGACCACAATCCGTTCGGAAAGCCCCTTTGCCCGTGCCGTTTGAACGTACTGCAGCGACAGAGTATCGAGGAGGCTTCCTCGCATGTAACGCAGCAATCCCGCCATTCCGCTCGTCCCGATTACAAGCCACGCCGGCCACAAGTGCCAAAGAAGGTTCCCTAGCTTGGCGAACGACCACGATGCCTCAACAAATCGATTATCGAACAGCCCTCCAACACCGAGCCCATGCTGCCCAACATGGCAGACAGCAACCAGGAACCACAGAAGGACAAGCGCGAAGAAGAAATTGGGAACGGACAGGCCGAGGAAGCCAAAGAAAGTGAGCGTATGGTCGCTCGGTTTGTATTGGTGTGTCGCCGAATATATGCCAAGCGGGATGGCGAGTAGCCAGGTGAAGAGCATTGTCGAAAGCGAGATGATGATCGTCCACATCAGCCGCCCTCCCATGAACAGGGTGAAGAAAACCGGCCGGTTGGTCTCAAACGAGGTTCCGAAGTCGGCGCGTGTGATGATCCCCTTGAACCACAGCCAGTAGCGGGTCAGGAATGGTTTGTCAAGGCCGTAGCGAGCCTCCATTTGAGCGAGCGTCTTCTGCGTAATCTGTGGATTGAATTTCGCTCGCGTCAGGTAGTCACCGGGCATGATCTGAATCAACGCAAATGATAGCAGGGAGACAATAATGAGCAAGGGAAGCATATAAAGCGTCCGGCGAACGATGTAAGCCAACATCCACTATCAGCTCCTGAAAGTATTAGATGTGGGGCGCGGATATCACCGCGCCCCACCGATTATGTTTCTCCTATTGTGCTACTTCAGATACACGAGGTCCCATCCCAGTCCATTGGTGCCGGACGGGGTGGCGTTGACGCTTGCGATGTTCCCGTTCCCTACGTTGTTGTAGATCGCGTAGGTGAACTGCTGGTTCACGGAATTGATCATTCCCAGGGATTCAGTAGCGAAGAGAATATCAGACTGTTTGTACAATTCGAACGCTTTTTCGTTATCGAAGGTCGACACGGCCTGATTGTACAGGTCATCCATCTGCTTCTCTACTTCGTTGATGTCGCCGGTTCCGGCAGAGTAGTGCCAGAAGTGGAGACCGCCGTCGGACTTGTATACGTTCGCCCCGCCGTTCGGCTCATCGCCGCCGGTCAGCCCGAGTACGACCGCCTCGGTCGTGCTGCCGAACAGCTTGTTGACCAGGGTGTTGAAGTCGATCGGGTTGAAGTCGGCCTTGATGCCGATTTTGGCCAGGTCTTCCTGCATGATGAGGCAGAACCCTTCGCGCAGCGTGTTGCCGGCGTTCGTGTTCAGCTCGAACTCGACCGGAGTACCGTCGGCGAACTCGCGAATCCCGTCACCGTTGGTGTCCTTGATCCCAATCTCGTCGAGAAGGGCATTGGCCTTGTTCAGGTCGTACTCGTAAGTAACCGCGTCCTTTTCCGTTATCGGACCACCGTAGTAGTCGCGGCCGGGGTAGAACGGAGACGGCATGCTGATCTGTGCCCACTGCGGAACGGCAAGGCCGTTGTACAGGTTATCGATGATCGTCTGCTTGTCCATCGCATGCGCTACTGCCTTGCGGAAGCGGAGATCGCGGAACAGCGTTTTCAGGTTTGCGTTATCTACGTCATAGTTAAACGATATCCAGAGCGTCCCGTAGCCGCCTTCCCCGAGGATAACGGTGAAGTCCTTCGTCGCCTCTTCGCTCTTCAGGATCGGCACATCGCTCGGTCGGATGCCAAGCGCGTTGATCTCGCCGTTTCTGAACTTCAACAGCGAAACGTCCTGGCTGGCGACGACGAGGGTAACGTACTTGTCGATGTAAGGAAGCTGAGTTCCGTTCTCGTCGTAGTGGTAGTAGTAGGGGTTACGCACCATGACCACGTTCTGATCGGGCGTGTAGCTCTGCACGATGAACGGGCCCATTCCGCACAGTTCGGCGGGATCGGTATCCAGTCCCCACGTGCCATTGAATGTGCCGGCAGGAACGTCGGGATTCAGCTTGTGGACGTACTGCGCCAGCTTGTGCTTCGGCATAATAGACGCGCCGATCGAGTTTAGGATCGGGCGGAAGATTTGCGATAGCTGCACTTGGACAGTGTAGTCGTCAACCTTAGTGACGACCGGGAAAGAGCCGTCGGGGAGTGTGAGGATGTCGCGCGTGTCGGTCTCCACATCGTCGTTGAAGTAGAGGTCGTTGAACGTAAACACAACATCGTCGGCCGTAAACGGCACCCCGTCCGACCATTTTAGCCCTTGGCGAAGATGGAACGTGAGCGTAAGCCCATCGTCTGAGATGTCCCACGACTTGGCGAGTTCTGCGACGAGCGCGCCGCTGACGGGGTTGATATCCGTCATACCCCTAAACATCTGATATCCATACTCACTTGTGCTCGTCTCGTGCGCAGTGACTAGGTTCCACTTCTTCGGATTGCTGATGTCGGAGATATAGAAAGTGCCGCCACGTACCCCCGGCTGCAAGTTTTCGTACGCGGTTCCTGCTACCCCCAACGGGACGATGACCGCATCGGCGGGCATCTTGTCATAGCCCTGCGCCAACCCGACAGCGGAGAAGACGAGGAGCGCTCCCAGCAATACTAATAAGGATCTCTTCATGCTGTACCTCCTTTATTATCCTAAGATTACATGCCGTAGCGGTTGGCGAGTGCGACTTCGTATGCGTTGCGATACTCAGCGCTCTTGGTGCCCGCAATAGAGAGGAGCGTCGACTCAATAGCCTCGGCCGTGAGGTCGGACTTGATGAGAAGCGTGGAGAGGGCAAGACCGCCAGCAACACGCAGACCTTCACTTCCACCGCTTATCGCCAGGGTCTCAAGCTCCGCCTGTGTCTTAGGATTGAATGAAAGGTAGAATCCAGCGAGAGCTTCTCCGGCCGCATAGGCCAGCTCGTCGCTGTCATTGGTGACTGCTTCCGTTTCCAGACTCGCCGCTGTTTGCGAACCGCGGGTCATGAAATAGTAGGCCTTTGCCGCGGCAAGTCGCACTTCGTGCGTTACCGTCGCGTCCGCCGCCATCGCTTTCAAGTTGTCCTTGGAAATAAGGAAAGCAACAAGCGGATCAACAGCTGCCGCACGCACCATAGCTGCGCCGGTACCGCCGGCGATCGCCATAAGCTCATCCTCAGTCTTGGTACGGTAGAGGATCGAGAGGGCATCGCTTGCCGCTGTACGCAAACCGATTGTACGACCGTTTGCCGCCAGATCTTCCAATGCGGCCACTGTCATAGTAGATGCGTACGTACTAGCAAGTGCCATGCCCGCAGCGGCGCTAATCTCAGGGATGAGCTCGTTGGAAGCGATCGCTTCCAAGTCAGCGGTGCTGTATCCCAAACCGATGATAGGGATCAGTACCACTGCGCACATCATGACCACCAGTGCCCGAAGGACAGATAACTTCATTCTTGTACCTCCTTTTTACGTTTAACCCGTTCCACAGACTACTTGCACTGCTCGCCTCATCACCTCCATACAATGTTAATCTAGTGGAAAGCATACTTTGTCTTCATGGCGATAATACTGCACAAACCACGTCTGTGTCAATGGGAAAACCAACGCTAATTGCAGATTAGGACAGAAGAAACTATGGAGGCCTCAATATCGTCGCGCGTCTCTCCTTTCACTTCTTGAAGAGCAGCATCAAACGTTAGATATCGATCGGAAGGAGATGTGGCAATCCAGATCTTGTGCAGCTCCTCTACACCGGTATCGAGGAGGTAGCGCAGCATGAGGCCGGCTTCGGTCTTCACTGTCTCTTCGTTCCCGGTGCCAAAGTCCGTTCGGTTCAATGGGATCCACCCGTCATTGCTGCGCAAGGCGCAGCCAGCGTTCGCAAGTTCCTGCTTGCTGCGGCACAGAGCAACTGCAAGGCCGGAGCGGAGAAGCCTGGAATACGTATCCACGCCCCAACAATATGCGGGCATCATCTCGGCCATCCGGTAGCACACATCATCCGACGAGAGAATGTTCAGAACGGCATTCTGAACGGGGGGAAACAAAACGAGTCCTTTGCTCTGATCGAGTTCGGCGTTGTTTGCATAGATGAAGATCGTCAGCCTTGCCGGTGTTTCCCCCGTTCCCACGCCAAGCTGCTCTACGATTCGACCATATCCGCCCATTGCGGCAGACGCCCTATCTTCTCCCACGCTTGGCGGCACCGTGGGGGAGATGAACAGACGCACATTTTGACTCTCGACAACGCGGAAGGATTCGAGCAACGTCAGATAATGGCGGAGCAAATCCTTCTCCGCTCCGTCCGCCAGTTCCGTCACGATAGTCTTCGCGCGATCAAATCGTCCCACCAACAACGCACACCTGCCGGCAAGGAACAGCTGGTCTTGCGAAGCATCGGGCGTCTCAAATCCCTGCGCCTTTTCCCATGCGCCGTCGGGATCGCCGTCACCCAGGAGGTAGTAGACGCGAAGATACTCATAGTCGTCGGAAAGCCGACCGTAGTCTTTCGCGAATGCGTACCACTCGTCTCCCAAGCCGGCAATCGAGTCGGCCTCGATACGCGCAAGGAGCCTATCGGTAGTGCCTTTGCCCCAAATCCGCTTCACTTCTCTCATCCCACCCTTTTCCTCAATCAGAAACTGTACGAATGATGCCGCCTCCATGGAGAGAATGTCGGAGAGCCGACCGGCATCGTCCGCGGAAAGATCAAACAAGCTCTTGTAGTCGGCGAACGCTATTGCGGCGGATGAGTAGGGTGAATCGTACTGTTCGTAGACTGATCTTGGGAATCGCCCTCTCTCCTCAAGCAAGACAAGTTGCGGCAGCGAGACAAGCAGCCGTGCGGGGAGGCTCGCGAGGACACCATGGTAGTTACGTTCCGGCTGGGTCGCGTATATCGTCATCCCACGTTTCATGAGCTCAGATCCGCATTGCCCCCAGCCAAAGGCCAGCACCAATTCCGCCAATCGCTCACGCGGCGATTCCCCCACAAGGAGATCGAGAGGTGCGGTATGCCCGCCACGCGCTTCGGGGCTCTTCCTCATCATGATCGACGACTGCATTGCCGAGACGTCATCATGAACGAAGACATCTATTGGATCGGGTATCAGGCTTGCATCAACATCAAGCAGATTGACTAGCGAGGTTAGGTCTCGATTCAGTTCCTGGGCAAGTGCGGCATGATTCGCCGCCGCCTCCGATCCCTTCTCATACCACAGAGTGAAGTGGTTTTCCTGAAACCTCACCGTTCCCGCTCGTTCCGGCGCAGACATCGGCTCGATCCAGAACACAAGTATCATGACTACAATTCCAATTCCGATTGCGCCAAGAGCCATTCCGCCAAGCGTGCTGAAGATGGCCTTGTCCTTAATCGTGCGCCAGAGATGATTCCGAGCCATGATACGTGAGTATACACAATCGGCTCTTTGTCATCTCAAGTGGGCAACCAAAGTGGAAGCTTCCAGCGCCAAGTCTCTCACGGAGGGGCGGAACTGTTGCACCACGAAGAGCACGACGGGATCAGAGGAAGATGCGGCTGATCCCACTCTTGAGGTTGACAACATTGCACAGGTAATGGCCGCATTTGACAGTTCATCGAGCTTCATTCTTCGTGCCCTTCGTGGTGAATTCCCCTTGGCGTCAGTCCTGTGCGAACCGGAGTTGGAGGTCGCTAGCCACTCGAAACGACAACGAACCACACAATCGCGATCGGCAAGTAGGAAGGTGGCTTTGCACGGATGGATGAGAATGCTATACTTGTCGGCAGTCAGGGTTTGGTGGACACCGCAACGAAGACGGGGCTAGTAGGAGGATGACCATGGAAGTACTGAAGGTCGCATCCCAATCAAACCCAAATTCAGCCGCGGGGGCGATCGCCGGCGCATTGGAACAGGACGGCTACGTCGAGATCCATGCAATTGGTGCAGGCGCAGTTAACCAGACTGTGAAAGCAATCGCCATCGCGCGGCGCTTGGTGGAAAAGGTCGGCGAACCGCCGATAAAGGTTGTCCCCGGGTTCATGGAATTGTCGATCGAGGGAGAGGAAAGGACAGGAATCCGGTTCATCGTCGAAAAATAGCCCTCTTCGATAGCCAATCATCATGCTAAAGAAATCACTTGAGCTTTTGCTTCGCGACACATTGGAAAGGCTGTCACTGCAAACAGCCGACTTCGCGGTCGACCGGACGGATCGGCCGGAGTTCGGGGATTTCTCGTCAAACGTCGCTTTGGTGGGAGCGAAGGCTGCGCGTACTTCTCCACGTGAGCTTGCATCTCGCATCAAGGACGAGATATCGACCAGCGAAGACATCGCGCAGGTAGACGTTGCCGGACCGGGATTTGTCAACATTCACCTGAAGCCGGCGATGTTTCATGCCGCTCTCAGGCGAATCCTGACCGACAAAGACGCGCTCTCTCCAGAGAAAGTGGGGCGGGGCGTTCCGCTGCAAGTGGAGTTTGTGAGCTCGAATCCTACCGGTCCGCTTACGGTCGGTCACGGGCGACAGGCGGTGCTAGGCGACGCACTCGCATCGCTCTATTCCGTCCTCGGCTACGACGTTTCCAGGGAATACTACTTCAACGACGAAGGTCGACAAGTCGACTTGCTCGCCGAGTCACTGTGGGCACGTTATCGCCAGGCACAAGGAGACGATGCGCCTATCCCCGACGGCGGATACCAAGGCGACTATCTGATCGAGATCGCCGGCAAACTGAAGGAGGAATGCGCGGATCAGTATCCGGTATTCGACGACGCAACCGCCGAGGTTTTTCGTCGGCGCGCCGTTTCACTGATAAAGGCGATGATAAAGGACGACCTTGCCCAATTGGGGGTGGCATTCGACACCTGGTTCAGCGAGGCAGATCTGCATCGCCGCGGCGCAGTTGCGGGAGCACTGGAGAGACTGCAGGAGAAGGACGGCGTATACGAATCCGATGGCGCGATATGGCTCAAGGCAGAGGAGCACGGCGGAACAAAAGACTCGGTTCTCGTAAGAAGCGACGGTCGTCCGACGTATTTGATGGTCGATATCGCATATCATATCGACAAATTCAGTCGTGGGTTCAAGCGTGTGATCGACGTACAGGGGGCCGACCACCAGGTAGAGCAATCGTGCATGCAGGCCGCAATGCGCATACTCGGGTATCCTGAAGATTTCCTCAGCTATGCGGTGCATCAATTTGTCAGCATCAAGGAAGGCGACAGCACGTTGCGTATGTCAACGCGTGCCGGCCGTTTCGTCCTCCTTTCCGATCTCACAGCCGAGCTCGGACGAGACGTGGTCCGCTACTTCATGGTCGCCCGCAAGCCGGAGACACACCTGCAATTCGATCTCGATCTCGCGAGAGCGGAATCGCTTGACAATCCCGTGCACTATATTCAATACGCCCACACGCGTATCGCATCGATATTCCGCAAGTCCGGCGAAGTTCTACCGGACGCAAGCAAGGTCGATCTCTCTCCACTGCAGGCGCGGGCCGAGCTTGATCTGATTGCACAATTGGATGCGTTCCCGCAGATCGTCGAAGAGGCGGCGGAGAGGTTTGCGCCACATCTTATAGCAGAGAACGCGCTCTCGCTGGCGCGCTCGTTCCACGCTTACTACGGCGAATATCGCGTTATCGGCGAAGAGGAAGATCTGATGAAAGCGCGCCTCTGCCTGCTACGGGCGATTCAAGACGTATTCAAGCAGAGTCTTGCAATTCTCGGCATGTCGACGCCGGAGATGATGTGATGGCGTGGATGGACCGATTGAAGAGCGGATTAAAGCGGGCACGTAGCGGCTTCGTCGATTCACTCGAACAAGTACTCAAGAATCGTAAATCGCTCGGCCCGGACGAGATTGAAGCGCTGGAAGAGATTCTCATCGCGGGCGACGTCGGCGCACACGTGGCGATGGAACTCGTAGACGCGATTGCTAAACAGAGTCACCAGCGGAACACGGATGACAGCGAACTATTGCTTGCTCTGGAGGACGGCATCAAGCAACGCCTAAGCGGTTGCGAACGGAGTCTGGCGTTGCGTACCGACGGCAAACCGACAGTCATCCTCATCACCGGCGTAAACGGCTCCGGAAAGACTACAACCGCCGCGAAGATCGCCGCTCGCCTGAGGGCGCACGACCCATCGATCCCGATCACTTTCGCCGCTGCAGACACGTTCCGTGCCGCCGCAATCGAGCAGCTGGAGATCTGGGCCGAACGCATCGGCGGTCACCTGATCAGACACGACATAGGCGCCGACCCGGCTGCAGTGGTTTTTGATGCCATCGATCACGTACAGCGAATCGGCGGCGTGCTTCTCATCGACACCGCCGGACGCCTGCAGACAAAACACAACCTGATGGCGGAACTCGAGAAGATCGAGCGAACAGTGGCAAAGAGACTGGGCCGGGGATCGGATGAGCGACTGCTCGTCCTCGATGCCACGACCGGCCAGAATGGCATTTCTCAGGCGGTACGCTTTCATGAGTCAATCGATCTTACGGGGATTGTAATCACGAAACTTGACGGAACGTCCAAGGGCGGGATCCTGCTTTCGATCTGGGACCGGCTCAAGCTCCCGTTTCTGTATATCGGCGTCGGCGAGACGAAGGAAGACTTGCACGAATTCTCCGCCGATCAGTTTGTAACCGCGCTCTTCTCGTCGTAAGAGAAGCGCCGCGATTGCAAATGACATACGATGGACTTACTGTTTCACCTAGCCGGCCGTTGTCCTCTCGCGCAATCCGCCGGCGGAATGCGACGCTGTGAGACCCACGCGGGACGGACAGACAGATAAGCAGACTAAAGTTGGAGGTGCACCACCTTGAAGTACGTCTATTTTTTCAGCAAAGGAACAAGCGAAGGGAATGCTTCGATGAAGGATCTCCTAGGCGGAAAAGGAGCGAACCTGGCCGAGATGGCCGGACTAGGGATTCCGGTACCGCCCGGTTTCACGATTTCCACCGAAGTATGCCGTCACTACGCAGAGCATGACTCCACCTACCCGGAGACGCTGAAAGGGGAAGTGGAGGAGAATCTCCGTCGATTGGAGACCGTGACGGGAATGAAATTCGGGAGCTCGGAATCACCGCTCCTCGTATCAGTCCGCTCCGGAGCCGCGATCTCGATGCCGGGGATGATGGATACGGTCCTCAATCTCGGGCTGACCGACGAAACAGTGAAGGGCCTCATCGCCCGCACCGGCAACGAGAGGTTCGCTTACGATTCTTATCGTCGTCTCGTGCAAATGTACGGCGACGTTGTACTCGGGCTCAAGCCTCAAACAAAGACCGACATTGACCCATTTGAGGAGATACTCGAGAGACTCAAGGAAGAAAAGGGTGTCAAGCTCGACACGGAACTCGACGCCGCATCACTCAAGCAACTCGTTCTACTGTTCAAGAACGCGATTAAGGATCGCCTCGGAGTCGAGTTCCCGCAGGATCCTGTCAAACAACTGTGGGGGGCAATCGACGCAGTATTCCAGTCATGGAACAATCCGCGGGCGATCAAGTATCGCGAAATCAATGATATTCACGGCTTGATTGGCACGGCGGTGAATGTTCAAACAATGGTGTTCGGAAATATGGGCGACACGTGCGGCACCGGCGTGGCGTTCACTCGCAACCCGTCCACCGGCGAAAATGTGTTCTACGGCGAGTACCTGATGAACGCTCAGGGTGAAGACGTAGTCGCCGGGACAAGAACTCCGCAGCCGATCGAGACACTGAAGAACGTAATGCCAAGCGCCTATCAGGAGCTTCTCCAGATCCGCGAAACACTCGAAGCCCACTACCGCGACATGCAGGACATCGAGTTCACAATCCAGGATGAACACCTGTATATGCTGCAGACCCGCACCGGCAAGCGCACCGCCGCCGCCGCCGTGCACGTCGCCGTGGATATGGTAGAAGCAGGCACCATAAGCAAGGAAGAGGCGCTGGTACGCGTAACACCCACTCACATCGACCAGCTTCTTCATCCGATGTTCGACCCGGCGGAAGAAGAGAAGGCCACCACCCTCGCCAAAGGACTTCCCGCCAGCCCCGGCGCGGCCAGCGGACAAGTAGTCTTTTCCGCTGAAGAGGCGGAAGAAGCAGCAAAGGACGGAAAGAGGACCATACTCGTGCGCATCGAGACATCGCCGGAAGATATCGGCGGGATGAGCGCAGCCGAGGGAATCCTCACGGCGCGTGGCGGAATGACGAGTCACGCGGCCGTGGTCGCCCGCGGCATGGGCAAGTGTTGCGTCGCTGGTGCCGGAGATCTCGTGATCGACTACGTCAACGGCAAGTTCTCAGTCGCCGGCCATACGGTGAACAAAGGCGATGCGATCAGCCTGAATGGATCGACCGGCGTCGTGTACGCTGGGAATGTTCCGACCATCGCTCCCGTTCTTGCCGGAGATTTCGGCACTCTGTTGTCCTGGGCCGACGAGATTCGGGTGCTTGGCGTACGCACCAATGCCGACACGCCAAACGATGCCGCCACCGCGGTCAAATTCGGCGCCGAAGGCATAGGCCTTTGCCGCACAGAGCACATGTTTTTCGAAGGCGACCGGATCATCGCCGTGCGCGAGATGATTCTTGCCGACAACGAAGAAGGAAGGAGAGACGCCTTAAAGAAACTCCTTCCGATGCAACGAAGCGATTTCGAGGGGATCTTCCGAGCGATGGCGGGGCGACCCGTTACTATCCGATTGCTCGATCCGCCGCTGCACGAATTCCTGCCGCACGACGAAGAAGGACAACGCGAAGTAGCGCAAGTGATGGGTGTTCCGGTAGAGCGAATCCGAGAGAAGGTCGCCGCATTGCACGAATTCAACCCAATGCTCGGCCATCGCGGCTGTCGCCTGGGCATCACCTATCCGGAGATCTCCGAGATGCAGGCACGAGCTGCAATTGAGGCCGCATGCAACGTGCTTGCCGAGGGAAACGAGGTTCACCCGGAGATCATGGTCCCACTGGTGGGGAATGTTAAGGAACTCGAACTGCAGCGTTCGGTGATCGTCGATACGGCGGATGCGGTCCTTGCCGAGCGCAAGCTCAGCAAGAAAGACATTCCCTACAAGGTGGGAACGATGATCGAGGTGCCGCGCGCCGCGATAACGGCCGACGAGATCGCCCGCGAAGCGGAGTTCTTCAGCTTTGGAACGAATGATCTGACTCAGATGGGATGCGGATTCTCTCGCGATGATTCCGGCAGCTTTCTCACCGAATATGTCGCCAAGGGGATCTATGAGCGCGACCCGTTCCAGTCACTCGATCAGGCAGGCGTGGGGAAGCTTGTCAGTATCGCTTGTGAACTGGGACGTAAGACCCGCCCCGGAATGAAGCTTGGGATCTGCGGAGAACACGGAGGCGATCCTGCTTCAATCGCATTCTGCCACAAGGTGGGATTGAGCTACGTGAGCTGCAGCCCCTACCGAGTGCCGATTGCCCGCCTCGCCGCCGCACAGGCAGCGCTTGCTGATCGATAGAACAACGTAGGATGCAGGAATTACAGAGACGGCCGGGAGAAATCCCGGCCTTTTCTTTTCATCTCATCTTGTCTGCCCGCTTCTCGCTTCTCTCTTAACGCTCTCTTAGCGCTCTTTGCGTGAGACAAGGGTTCTTCCTCTCGCCCGTTGTCCACGCTCTTTCAAGACGCGAAGACTGCAAAGAGAGCCTTGCTTTCTGTCTCTCTAACGATGTTGACGCTTTCTTGGCACCCTGTATGCCAGAACACGACAACAGACAGGCCTTTGCATGAGACTGCTTCTATCATTTCTTCACTCTCATCACTGATTACTTGTCACTCGTTCAGGTGATTGCACGCGCCAACAGCCCCAGCACAACAGAGATACCACAGGCGAGCGTCGGCGTACCGAGCCAACCGAACAGAACCTGCACCAGCGCGCGTGCATCGATCGTCTTCATGCCTTTCACCAGGCCGATTCCGATCACGGCACCGACCACCGCTTGCGAAGCGGAAACAGGTACGCCAAGCAATGCATATACGTTGAGGGTAAGCGCTTCTCCAAATACGACCACGAGCGCCGCGAAAGGATCGAGAGGCACCAAGCCGCTTCCGACAGTCCGAATCACTCGTCTGCTGAAAGTGAGGATACCCAAGGCGATCGCCAACGACCCGATGATCGACGCGGCCAATGGCTGCAGGAGTCCCGACTTGACGTAGACGCCGGTGACGTTGGCCACATTGTTCGCCCCAAGAGAGTACGCCCCGTAACAGGTCACGAGCACCAGGCCAATCCGAATCATCCTATCATGGCTGGAGAATCGGCCGATGAACGTCCCCGGATACATGTTGGCAAGTTTATAGGGGATGTAGGCGGCAATCATCCCACCAATCGGAGTCAGGATCCACGAAAGGAATATCTTAAGGAGCGGCTCGAAATTCACCCCGCCTGTAGTCAACAGACTCCCTCCAATGATCGCACCCACCGTTGCCTGCGTGCTCGAAATGGGCAGGCCCAGCAATGTCATCATCGTTACGGTGATCGCTGCAGCAAGCATGACCGTGAACGCAGAGATGACGGTCTGTGTACCGAGCTCACCGTAGGTTGTAAATCCGGGCGGCCCCATCAGCACGGCGCCCAGAACGACGAAGAACGCCGCCAGCCCCGCTGCCGTCCAGAAGCGGAGCGCGCGGCTTTCTACCGCAGGGCCGAATAGATTCGCAGCATCATTCGATCCAAGTCCCCAGCCCATGAAGACTCCGGCGATCAGTGTCCACATCGTTGTCCCTCACATCCTACCACTTTGTTAGAAACCATAGACTATAGCCATGAGTAGCCATTACGCAAGGGACAGAGACTGTCGCATCGGTATCTGTCGGAACACCACGCGCGGTGCTCGCCGCATGCGGAAACGATGTGTCCGTTTCGCATCACTTGGCGGGAAGGTATAATAGGCCGCACCATGGCTGTAGGAGGATCACACAATGGCAGAGCATAGGATCGCTTGGCTTCCGGGTGACGGCGTAGGAG
Source organism: uncultured Thermotogae bacterium (assembly GCA_964550615.1). Taxonomy (GTDB): domain Bacteria; phylum Bipolaricaulota; class Bipolaricaulia; order UBA7950; family UBA9294; genus M55B144. Next base: position 5,515 of record CAZKAB010000023.1, on the reverse strand, counting down.
CGGACGTACTCAATGCGGCGCGAACCGTGCTGGACAAGGTCGGGTTCGATGCCGAATACGTGCACGGTGACATCGGATGGGAATTCTGGAGATCAGAAGGTAACCCTCTTCCACAAAGGACAATCGATCTTCTCAAGCAGACAGATGCCTGCATGTTTGGGGCAATCACGTCCAAGCCCAAAGATGAGGCATCATCGGAACTCGCACCGGCCCTTCAAGGGAAAGGATTCGTCTATTCGAGTCCGATCGTCGGCCTCAGACAGCTGTTCAACCTGCACACAAATCTGCGTCCGTGCAAGGCATACCCCGGTAACCCGTTGAATTTGCGGGACGACATCGATCTGGTCGTATTTCGTGAGAATACCGAAGGACTATATTCCGGTGTCGAGTTCCACCCCGTCCCGGATGTCGTTCGTCAGGCCCTTGCTACTCATCCTAAGATGAAACGCTTCGCAAATGTGGCCAACGATGAGATGGCGATCTCCACGCGAATATTCACGCGCAAAGGGTGCCAAACGATCTTGCGTGACGCCTTCTCGTACGCGAAGGAGCACAATTATCCCACGGTCACCGTTGTCGAGAAGCCAAATGTAATCCGGGAGACATCAGGGATGATGGTGCGCGAGGCGCGCCGGATGGCCAAGGAATTTCCTGGGATCGAGCTATGGGAAGCCAACATCGACGCCATGTGCATGTGGTTGGTGAAGAACCCGCAGAAATACAGCGTTCTCGTGTCGACAAACCTGTTCGGCGATATCATCTCCGACCTTGCTGCGCAGCTTGTCGGTGGCTTAGGCTTCGCCTCCGCCGGCAACATCGGCGACAACTACGCAGTGTTCGAGCCGACGCATGGCTCGGCGCCGAAGTACGCTGGACAGAATAAGGTCAATCCAATCGCCACGATCCGGGCGGCAAAGATGATGCTCGACTATCTGGGCGAGAGTAACAAGGCCGAACGCATTGAACAGGCGGTAGCGCAGGTAATCGCCGAAGGCCGTGTGCGCACATACGACATGGGTGGATCATCGTCCACAACGGATATGTCTGAGGCAATCGCCGCCGCGATTGCCTCAAGAAGCTAGGGGGAAAGATGGATTCTCTGAGCCGTCAGTTGGCCCGCTTTTCTCGTGAGCTCTCCTACGAGCTAATCCCACACGATGCGCGAGCGGAAGCAAAGCGGTTTCTGCTGGACAGCATAGGGTGCGCCCTTGCCGCCATCGATCACGAAGACATGCGGCAGGCGTATCGCTATATCGGGCTATTGGGTGACGGCGACCAGGCGACGATCATCGGCCACGGTACGAAGGCGAATATGGCCAACGCCGCTCTGATGAACGCGCTTCTCATACGGGCGATGGACTACAACGACATATATTGGAAGCAAGATCCATCGCACCCATCGGACATTATCCCGGCCGCGTTGGCTGCCGGAGAATTTCGCAAGGCAAACGGGAAAGATCTCATTGTCGGGATAGTGGTCGCCTACGAACTGGAGATGCGGATGTGCCTGGCCGCTGACCCCGGCGTCCGCGAGGTCGGATGGCACCACGCAAGCCTCACTCAGTTTGTGAGCCCGCTTGTCGCCGGCAGGATGCTCGCATTGTCCGAGGATGAGATGATAGCAGCCCTTGGCATCAGCGGTTCAAGCCACTTCACCCTCGGCGGCGTCGTCGCCGGACGCCTGACAAATATGAAGAATACCGCCGACCCGATGGCGACCGAAGCCGGCGTGCGTGCGGCAATGCTGGCGTCGACAGGGTATACCGGACCCACAGAGCTGTTCGAAGGGAAAGAGGGTGTATTTGAAGTAATCGGAAACGTCAGCTGGGACCCTAGCAAGATCACGAGTGGCCTCGGAAAGGAATTTCTCATCACCGAATGTGGCTACAAGGCGTTTCCCACTGAGGCGCTCACCCATCAGCCGATAACGGCCGCTCTGGAGGTAATGGACGAGAACGGGATATCGCCGCAATCAGTGCGCGAGGTCATCGTCCGCACGACAACGCGAGGAGCGGACATTCTGTCTGACGAAAGCAAATACCGCCCCACAACAAAGGAAACCGCCGATCATTCGCTTCCGTACTGCATCGCAGTCGCCATTGCCAAGGGGAACGTGCTTCCTTCCGATTTCGAGGAAGAAGCGCTCAAGGACGTTGCCGTTTGGAAACTTCTCCCCAAGATCAAGGTGGTCGCCGATCCGGAGATCGACTCTCTCTTCCCCAAGGTCAAACGGGCAATCGTTACGATTGTGACCGAGGATGGTAGTGCCCACACCCGTCAGGAAGACTTCGCCAAGGGACGCGCCGAACGCCCGCTCTCAGACGATGAGTTGATCGACAAGTTCCGTGCAAACGCGGAGAAGACGCTCTCCGCCGATCAGATTAGTCAGGCAATAGAGACAGTCTTCCACGTGGAAGATGTCGAGTCTATAGGCAATCTCATGCGTGCGCTCAAGCGAAACGACGGCGTCAGTCGGTGAAAGAGCAAAGCGAGATTCCACATCACGAAGTGACCGCAGCGCTGGTGTGGAATCTCCCTCCATTCAGCAACAAAGCCCGGATTCTGATCACAAAGCGTCGACCAGATGACGAATCCGGCGGGCTGTGGGAATTCCCCGGAGGAAAGCAGGAAGCAGGAGAATCACTGCACGCGTGTCTCGCCCGCGAACTGGCGGAAGAACTCGCAATCGCGCCAATCGTGGGAGAACGGTTCATCACCGTGGAACAGGAATATCCATCCTGTCGGATTACGCTGCACGTCTTTCACTGTCAGCACACAGGCGAAACGCCGCAATGTATCGCCTGTGCCGACTGGCAATGGGTTACCATCGGGGAACTCGCTCGCTACCAGTTCTCCGCGGCTGACATGAAGGTGATCGCCGCCATCAGACAGACCTTCAGAATATTATGCTGAGGCAGATGCCGGCGCTCAGTAATCCCGCCCATGAATCCAGCTCGATCAGGATACGCGCGTTCGGAGACAGCATCAGGTGCAACCCGCCGGCAAACTGGTTCTGAATCACGTACTCCTCTCCGCCGAGGACCATGAATGGGCGATAGACGAAGTAGATCGGCAGGAATCGGAGATTGCTGTCGAGGTATACCGACGCCTCTACCCCCCAGCCAAGGAGTCCCGGACTGTAACCGCCGCCGATTCCAAGCGCGAACGAGAGGGAGTCGGGGGCCTGGATCAGTGCCACCTTGATGTCACCCACCACTCCCAGGAATCCCGGCTCTCCGGACGCTCCGATCATCGCGCCACTACGCACGCTCAGATCGACACTGTCCGCCAGACCGACCGTGAGCATCGCCTGCGGGGTGAACACCCAACTTGTGTCTTGCCCCACTGTGATGCTCAGCGCACCCGAGCCTACAGTCAGCGCCACGTTACCCTGGCCGACGGTACGCGCAGTCTGGAAGATATTGAAGAAGCATCCGCTCAAGAGAACAAGAGGCACGGCCAACCCCACGACCGCCACCAATCGCCATTTCATTTTCAACACCACTGCTACCCCCTTTCCCCTTAATATACAAATCACTATGACGCAACAATCACATGTTTACAAATACCAACCGTCCACTGTTGACACGCAAGATACAAATCCGTATAGATACGTACGAGGAGGTACATCGGCAATGTTGAAACCGTACGTCGCACTTGCGTGCATTCTCCTGATGTCGGTTCTCGCTTTTCCCCAAGCTGTCTCGACCCAATCGACTAAGCTAGTTACGAGCGCCGACGCCGCTTTCGATAGATGGCAAGGAGCTTTCTCATTCGAAGAATACCAGGCGCGGCTGCTGGAGGCCTTGGGGGACTATGAGTCCGCACTTGCCGCTATCCCCGCCGATTCGATACAGACGCGGTCGCATATCCTCAATCGGCTGGCACAAGGATACTTCGAGCTCGGTATGGCCTATCTTGACGATCGGGATGAACAGGAGGCGGCATACGGTAAAGGAAAGGACTACGCGCGCGCCAGCCTGCGCCTCGATCCGACCTTTGTCGAGACTGAAAGGAACAGCTTCCGCGCTGCGTTGCAGTCGGCAAGCAACGTGAAGGCGATATTTTGGTACGGGAACAATCTCGGCCGATATCTGAATTTTCATCCGCTCACCGCGCTCTCGGGAGGGATGAAGGATGTACAAGCATCGTTCGCACGCGCTATCGAACTTGATCCTACATACTTGGGCGGAGGCCCTTGGCGCGCACTAGGTTCATTCTTGGCACAGGTTCCGGCATTCCTTGGCGGCGACCCGCAACAAGCGCGTGCTGCGTTCGATAGAGCGATTGCCATCGACCCGAACTACCTAGAGAATTATGTAGACGACGCCGAATACGTCGCCATGCCGGAACAGGACTGGGATCGGTTCTGCCGTGAGCTAGGCCGGTGCATCGATCTTGCCGATGATCCCGGCATCGTGGCAATCTGGCCCTTGTACAACGCCCTTTCAGTGCAGCGTGCGAAACAACTGCTGCAGGACCATGACTGTAGCGATTAGTCGATGTCAGGAAGAGCATCCTCCCGGCTTTCCGGAACTCGTCGACTGCACCGTCTGCCCACGCGAGTGTCATGTTGATCGAACATCCGGCGTGATGGGATTCTGCAACACCGGGGCAGAGTATCATGTCGCCTCAATCTGCATCCATGCCGGCGAGGAGCCTGTATTGAGCGGCACCCGTGGAATGTGCAATGTCTTCTTCTCCCGCTGCAACATGCAATGCATCTACTGCCAGAACAATCAGATAAGCAGTAATAGTGGGAATGTGCTTGGCTCGCAGCTTTCACTTTCCGAAATCGTGACGCAGATCGAGAAGATACTTGAGGACAAGATCACACTTGTGGGATTTGTCTCACCATCGCACGTCATCCCGCAGATGAGAGCGATCATCGAAGCTATCCGGCGTGACGGATTCAATCCGACGTTCGTCATGAACACGAATGCCTACGACAAAGTGGAAACCATTGCATCCCTCGCGGACATGATCGACGTATACCTGCCGGATATGAAGTACATGGACGCCTCACTTGCAGAGCGTTTCTCCCGCACACCCAACTATCCGCGTGTAGCGCGGCGCGCGGTCGCCGAGATGCATCGGCAGAAGGGGACGCATTTGCTCATTGATGAAGACGGTCTCGCACGACACGGACTAATCATCCGACATCTTGTGCTCCCCGGAGAGATAGACAACAGCATCGCATGCTTGCGGTTTGTCGCACGCGAGATCTCACCCGATGTGCATGTGTCTGTGATGTCGCAGTATCACCCGACTGCGGCAGTGACGGGACAGCCGAGACTCGGGCGGACGCTTCGTCAAGATGAATACGAGCGAGTGCTCGATGAAATGGATCGCCTCGGCCTGAATACTGGATGGATTCAGGAAATGGGAAGCGAGGAGGCGTATCTCCCCGACTTCTCAAGAGACAGTCCGTTCGCGCCTTAGGCGATGATCCAACCCAGCCAGCCTTGAACAACAAGGGCACTGGATGCTATGATGACCGTGATAATCGGAAGAA
>CAZKAB010000022.1:0-32973 GCA_964550615.1 uncultured Thermotogae bacterium | reverse complement strand
CGAGATGCTCCGAAGTCGTGCCACGAGTTTGCACCAGCAAACTCGCAAGCAACTGGACAGCCGCCAACCGGTCCAGTTGCCGCCATCCTCCTCTCTCTCAATCAACACAAGAACACTATTCCTACCAAGGTTACCGGGTTCGAATCCTCGGTCCTTGTTTCTACTAGAAGCTGTCTCGCGCTGCACGAGAGTGACCGAAAGGAGGTGTCCGTGGTTCGAGCACACCAGGCTGCGGACTGTTGCTGCTTCGATCAAAGTTCTGATAGTCCCACCGTACTAAGAAGCTTGGAAGATATCGCCGCTTCATAGTGGAATGCAGAGCTATGGATATTCGCGAACTGCTTCGATCTTCAGAAGGGAAGACGCCTCAATTCAAGCGAGACATTTCTTCACCTAAGATGGCGCTCGTCAGGTGTCGAGTGCTCGGTTCAATATGGTGACACACTGCGCCTCACGAGAGAACCAGTGATATATCATCCGTCGTCACGCCCCTCTACTATTCAATTCATGCTGGCATTCATATATGAAGGCAACAGGGTACGAACAACGCGCATCCTCATTCTCGTGATGTTGTTGGCAGTAATCGTTGCGCCATCATGCCTTGGCGATCAATTGCAATGGAATGATCTTGTTGTCTGCGAGAAGGCGGCTCAGGCGATTGGGCGGCGCGCGCTGCTGGTATCTTACTGCTCGCTAGCAGATGAGGATCTTGTTCAGCTCTGGCTGGTGAGAGACTTGAAGATTGCGGCCACGCCGATCGCGGGATTGTACGAGGTTACCGTGTCGGCGAGGTCACTCTACAAATCGATTCGTCCCTACTCCTCAAGAGAGTTCCCTCTTCCCGATGATCAGTGGGCATTCAGCAAGGCTGACGATGCAGGCTGGTGCACTGAAGGCATAGATCTTGCCTATGTGTATGTTCATATCGGCGGCGGCTCCTTTCAGTGCTTGGGGAAGCTCCTTAAGCTCGATTGTGTGGTGGAAGTTGAGTCGATGGCCCTGCCAGACAATGTTATGGAGCAGCTCACGGCGGGAAGAAGCCCAGGGTGCTGTATGTTCCCATGGTCCCTTAGCACTGCACCCAAGCGCAGTTCCGTGGGCGTGCATCCGTAGAACTACGGCAACAATCTCTCCGCAGCCGATGCGCGCGATGATATCTTACGCGTGAGATCTCCACACATTCGCGTCCTCTGCGAAGTGGAACCGTTCTTCCACAAAGAGTCGGATACACGCCTCGGTCGCGCTCGAATCGTACAGCCTCCCACTGTTTTCGGCGATCTCTTCTAGCGCTTTGTCAATTCCGAGAGCGGGTCGGTAAGGTCGATGAGACGCCATCGCCTCGACCGTGTCCGCTACCGCCAGGAGCCTCGCCTCCAAGCAGATCTCGTCGCCAGACAACCCGCTTGGGTATCCCGACCCATCCAAGCGCTCGTGATGCTGAAGGATGATGTCTGCGATCGGCCAGGGAAACTCGGCCCCTTTGAGGATCTCGTAAGCTGCCTGCGGATGCTCTTTCACAAGTGAGAATTCGACCTCTGTCAGCTTAGTCGGCTTGCTGAGAATCTCAGTGGGAACCGATACCTTGCCGATGTCGTGCAAAGTGGCCGCAACGCGCAATCCATCGATACGGTCCTCAGGTAGCCCCAGCTCACTGGCGATCGCGCACGCGAGCTCGCCTACCCGCGTTTGGTGGCCAGCCGTGTACGGGTCCCTCCTCTCCGTCACCATTGCCAGCGAGCGAATCGTCGCTTCCTGCGATTGCTTCAGGCGCTCCTCTGTCTCCTTGCTTTCTGTGACGTCAGTAAGGAAATTGATGGTTGCCGGGCGGCCTTGCCATTCGATGCGAGCGGCGTTGAGATGCACCCACCGCACGCTGCCTTTCCCAGTCACGACACGAAACTTATAACCTATCTCGATCTTCTCCCCAGCAATCCTCCGCCGGTAGCGCTCGACAACCATTGCCTGATCTTCGGGATGAATGAACTCGACAAAAGCGTGGGCAAGGACGTACTCCGAGGGGCGCTCGATCAGACTCGCGGTCGCTGGGTTTGCGAACTTGACGTAACCGTCTTGTGCTATGAGGATCGCCTCGCTTGCGTTCTCCACAACCGAGCGATACTTCTGCTCGCTTTCCCGCAGGGCAATCTCAGCCTGCTTGCGTTGCGTGATATCCGCCGCATATACGTTGACGTAGCCCTCGCTCGCAACCGGGCTAAACATCTCGAGGAAGACACTGTCACCAACCTGCATTTCCGCTGTCTGGATGCCCCCTGCGAGGGCTTCTTGCACAAGGCTCCAAATGTCTGCCGGTACCGGCCTATCGACTTGGCATCCCCGTGCCGCCAACAGAGCTCCGCTGGCCTCGTTCGCGAAAAGAAGTGTCCCGTCGCTCGCAATACGCAGCACAGGGTTTGGGTTCTCAGAGGGGAAACGAGATACCCAACGGGTTCTCTCCTCCGCTTTCTTCTGTTCGCTGACGTCGACAAATACGCCCAGCATCCGCAATGGTCTGCCGGCTTCATCTCGAATCATGCTCGCCGAGACGAGGATCTCGAACTGCGAGCCATCCTTTCTCGTGGCGGTCATTTCGCCAACCCAAGTATCCCCGTGCGAGAGTGCTTCCAAGATAGCGGAAGCTCCTTCCTTCTCCCGTGAGAACTCAAGCGATGGTCTTCCCAGGATCTCATTCCTGTCTTCGTATCCCCACATGCGGAGAAAGGCGCTGTTAACGAACACTAGATTGCCTGCAAGATCGGCCATGGCAATGGCGTTGGCAGTAGACTCGACCGCTCTGTCCATAATCCATAGTCTTTCCTCCACTTGTTTCCGCTCCGTTACATCGTCATAGATGGCAACGATATCGCCTGAGGGAAGCTTGTAGACATAGTTCGTTTTCCAGCCCTGGGTCCGTTCGTCGCTATATAAGGACAAGCCGTAATGCTCCGGCTCGCCCGTCCGCCACACGCGTTGGAAGACTTCGAACAGGCCGAATTCCTTGACACCTGGGAAGACATCGAGAACGCTCTTGCCCAGGACGTCTTCACGACGTACGTGCTCAACCCTCTGCGCCGCTTCGTTTAGGTCGACGAAGGCGAAATCCTCTCCGCCGGAACGAGCTTCGTAGACGGCGACGCAGCTTGAAGTGTTGTTGAAGAATCCCCTGAGGCTCTCAAGCCTGTTGCTTGCTGTCCGCTCGCTATCCGGCATCTGCACATACTTCTCAGGATGAGAGCCATTCTCCTTTCGAGGCTTTCGCTTTGTCATGGCAATTCCTCCGAATTGAGCATACTCCCACAAGGAAGCGCTCTCCAAATATGCACTCCGCCGCCACTCCGTTTTCAGCCGATGCCGATAATGCCGACTATGATGATAAACAGCGTGTGAGCACACCGCTGAAACTCGAGCCGGCTTTGGTGGGATATCGGATCACAGAGTATGCAGTGGTGGCGAGGCACTCAGCGGATGATCCACTCACAACGGTGTCTCGGCGCCGACGTAGCAGTCGAGTCCCGTGTCGTTGAAGATCTGCCGATGGGCCGCCATCTCTGCACCGGTTGGAGGTCTGGTATCGGCATGGGCGTATTCCAGTCCCAGTTGCGCGTACTTCGATTCCGCAATGCGATGGAACGGTAGCAGATTTACTTCGGTCAGTCGCAGCTCGGTCAGAAAGCGGGCCGTGGACTGCAGGTTTTCTGTAGAGTCGTTGAACCCCGGCACGATCGGAATCCGAACCACCAAGCGCGTTTTGCGTGACGAGTCCACCAACGCTTTGATGTTATTGAGGATCTGCTCGTTCCCGACACCGGTCCCTCTTCGATGAGCGGCGGAATCCACATGCTTCAGATCGACAAGCTGCCAATCTGTGAGGCCAGTCACTTCTGATACGAGCCGTGAGTCGGCGTATGCCGAGGTCTCGATGATCGTATGGAAGTAGGCATCTCGACTCGAGAGCCAGTGCAAGGTAAACAACGGGTACGTCATTATCCAAACTCACATAATCACGCGTGTACCAGTATTGAACCAACGCGTCGATCGGGTTCATCTAGGTGTGCGCAACTGTCCTCCAACGAGACCGAACCGATGATCTGCAATGAGCGGACTAAATACCGCGGCGAACTGCGTGACGGAGTGCTAGGCTGTAATTGGGCAATGGCAATCCGGGAAGTGATGCTCTGAACATGAAACATGCGCGTATGACTGCAGTCCTCGGTTCTATCTTTGCGGCAATAGTCATGTTTGCCGCAGCGGCATTGTGGGCGCCTCCTACTATGGGTGCGCAGGCCTGCTGGAATCTCTACGAAAACGCCGACTATCGCTTTGCCATTTCGTACCCACCGGTTTTCGTACCGGTGGAACCGGGAGACGCGCTCGTCGCACCGGGCGCAGTCGTTACGTTCACTCCTATCTTCGACCCGGCGATCGACGCGACAGGCGCAAAGACGAATCTGCACGAGATCTCAGTGACGGTCGCAGTAGCTGACTTATCTGGGGAGGAGACGAGCGCCCGCCCTGCCCCCGCGGATGACCACTCTGGCTGGTTTCACTACTGCGAAGGCGCCGCAGGTAACCGCTACGAGACGCTCGGCTGTCGCACAGTCTCCAGCGGCATGTGCTACGAGATCGTGCTCTTCATCCATTCCGCCAATCCGGGCTGTTATCCAGCTGGCACAGTCGTTCCCTTTGATCGCGCGAAGTACCTTGAACTATTCGCAAGAATGGTGAGCACGTTTTCAACACTCTGAGCCGGTCCAAGCCACGGGCCCTGAGTCTGCTCAAAGGCGAGCCGGCTGTTAGCGCAGCTGGTTTGATGTTCTTGACAATATGATAGTTATACTCGTATAATAACCAGCCAACTAAACTGCCTGACGTTATTGGTTCGACTTCTCAAACAGGAGCATAGCATGCCTACTACTAAGGGAACCAAAATAAACCGCCTCCTGCAGACGTGGCCTCGCGGAACTGTGGCCACACAAGCATGGCTCTCCACGCAAGGCGTATCCAGTAACCTGGCACGATGGTATGTTAGCGCGGGCTGGCTCGTTCGTTTTGGCGCGCGCGCCTTTCTCCAAGCGGGGGATAAGGCCGACTGGCGGGGAGGCCTCTATGCGCTGCAATCGCAACTGGCAATGACTGTTCATGTAGGTGCCCGAACGGCGCTTGAGCTTCAAGGGCTTGCTCACTTTGTCCCGGTCGGCTCATCGAATCTGACAATCATAGTCAGTGATAAATCCGAGCACCTGCCAAATTGGTTCAAAAGGCATTCCTGGGAGGCAACGGTTCGGCACCATGCGCTTACGCTGTTCAGCGAACTCCCACCGGACGCTACAACACAACTCGACTGTGGCGGATTTCGAATCGCGATGGCGTCTCCGGAGCGCGCTATCATGGAAGAAATGAGTCTTACGCGAACGAATGCCGACATTGACTACTCGATCCAGCTCATGGAGAACCTCAGCACCTTGCGTCCTCGGCTTGTGCAGCAGTTGCTGGAACACTGCCATGCAATCAAGGTAAAGCGGTTATTCTTATGGAGCGCGAAGAATGCCGATCACGCGTGGGTTAGCCAACTCGACCCGACTCGAATCGAGCTTGGATCCGGCAAACGGCAGATGTACAAGGGCGGACGACTCGATCCGAAATACCTTATCACCGTTCCTCAGCAAGAGGATGTTCCGGATGTCTGAAACCCGCTACGAGGAGCAGACGCGGCTTCTCCTTCGATGCCTTCCCGAGATTGATCGCCATGCGTGTTTTGCACTCAAAGGCGGAACCGCCATCAATCTGTTCGTCCGAGATCTCCCGCGGGTTTCCGTTGACATCGACCTTACGTACCTACCACTTAAGCCAAGGGAGGAAGCACTCACGGAGATATCGGAGCAGTTGCGTGCACTAGGAGATGACATTTCTGCCCGCTCTCCCAACGCGCGCATTAGGGAACACCGGAATGACGCCCGCTTGAACCGGCTGACGATAGCCACGCCGGAGGCCACCATCAAGATCGAGCCCAATATGATCTTTCGCGGTTGCGTTTATCCCGCGAATGGGCGTGACTTGGTATCCAAGGCGCAGAATCGTTTTGGACTCTATGTCCGTGTTCGGGCGCTATCCGTTGCTGACCTCTACGGAGGCAAGCTGTGCGCAGCCCTGGATCGTCAACACCCTCGCGATCTCTTTGATGTCAAACTTCTCCTCGACACGGATGGGATTACACCGGAAATCCGGCGTGCGTTCGTTGTGTACCTCGCTGGGCACAATCGCCCGATGGCAGAACTCCTCTCGCCACGCATCCAGGATATCAGTGATGCCTTTCAAGCACAGTTTGCCGGCATGACACAGGAGGAAGTCGCTATCGAAGAATTGATTACCATACAGCAGGAGCTACCCACACACCTCGTCTCCGCCCTGGACGAGGACGAACGCGCCTTCCTTATGTCCCTCAAACAAGGAGAACCTGAGTGGTACAGGCTCGGATTCGACCACCTCAGTCAGCTTCCCGCGCTCCAGTGGAAGCTGCGGAATATCCGCAGGATGCAACGCGAGAAGCACGACGCCGCTGTGGAGAAGCTGGCCCGCATTCTTCAATAGCGCTTCCCCCCGCGAGCGGACCGCTGATAAGACTCCGCCGTTGCTTTAATGTGCCTTTCATGTTGCCATCATATAATCCTTGGAGGGATGATACTGATGCGAATTCTTGTCGTGGATGATGATGAACGTCTTTGTTCCGTCGTTGGGCGCGGCCTTACCGAAGAAGGCTACGCTGTAGACACGGCTGAAGACGGCGAGCAGGGCGAATACCTCGCTAGTGTGAACCAATACGATCTCGTCATCCTCGATGTCATGATGCCTAAAGCCGATGGCCTCTCAGTCTGCCGAGCTCTGCGCCGAGAGCAAAACAACGTCCCCATCTTGATGTTGACCGCCAAGGACACGATACGCAATCGAGTAGCCGGACTTGATGCCGGCGCCGACGACTACCTCGTCAAGCCATTTGCGTTCGATGAACTCGTGGCACGGGTGCGCGCGCTCACGCGGCGTCATGCACCGTCCCGCTCGCCACTGCTCGTCCTCGGCGACCTGACCGTCGACACCGTGACCCGCCGGGCCCTGCGAGGCGAGCGCGAAATAGCTCTTACCGCCAAGGAATACGCCGTGCTTGAGTACATGATGCGAAACGCTGAAGCAGTTGTCACCAGAGGGATGATCGAGGAGCACGCGTGGAACAACGACTTCGACTCGGTGTCGAATCTGGTGGATGTCTATATCCGGCGACTTCGATCGAAGATCGACGCCGAAGAAGAAGATAGCCTGATCGAGACTATCCGCGGTGCCGGATACCGCCTGCGGAGGCCTTCATGAAGTGGCTTCGCAGCATCCGCGTTCGGTTCACCGGCTGGTATCTCATTGTTCTGGCAATCCTCTTGGTGCTCTTGAGTGTGGGGCTCTATCTACATCTTTCGTATGCGCTTCGCCGCAATCTCGACTTGGGACTGGTGCACCAATCGGAGCAACTGGCCGCAATGCCGGACATCGAACGGATTGTGGAGGAAGGCAAATCCAGTGCAGTCCTCGGCGAGCTTGTCGCTTTCTATACGCGAACAGACGACGGTTACAAGGTCGTCGCACCATCACCAATCGAATCCCTGATCGACAAGCAGTGGATAGACGGGGCTGTGGCGGGAAGATCGATCTTCGTAACCGTCTCGAACGACGACCGGTTGTTTCGCTTCTACGTAGCATTGCTCCGGCCGCCTGGAATCTCGCAGATCGGGCCGCGCTCCAATGATGGACTTCCTTCCCCTCCCGCCGCCGGGCAAGATCGCCAGCTACTCTCTCCGACAGTGCTCGTTATCGGGCGACCGATGGAAATCGTTACTTCGCCGCTTGTAGCACTGCGCGGGACACTGGTATATGCGGTGCCGCTCACACTGCTTCTGTCGGCCGGAGGTGGGCTGTTCCTTGTGCGCCGTGCGCTCGTACCGGTGGATAGGATGATCGAAACCGCGCGCGGCATCGAGGAAGGCGACCTTGACAAACGAGTCGCGGTGTCATCGCACGACGAGTTAGGACGGCTGGCGCAGACGTTGAACGACATGCTCGAGCGGCTCGCCGGCGCCTTCCAACGCCAGCGCCGGTTCACGGATGATGCGTCGCACGAATTACGGTCTCCACTTTCGGTGATCGAGGCCGAGGTGTCACTCGCCCTCCGCCGCGAGCGGTCGGTCGAAGACTACCGCGATGCTCTCGCTACGGTCTCCGAAGAAGCGGGGAAACTGAAGAAGCTGATCGACCAGCTTCTTGCGCTTGCTCGCGGTGACGCCAATGAGCAAACGCTCCCACTTGGCACGGTCGATCTGGCAGAGATGGCACGCGAAACCGTTGCGGCAATGACGCCGCTTGCCGAAGAGGCCGGCGTTCGCCTAGTGACCCGAGCGCCGGATGCTGTGACTGCAATCGGACGACTCGCCGATCTCAGGCGGCTGCTGACCAACCTCGTCGATAACGCGATCCGGCATACGCAAGCCGGGGGCTCGGTTGAGGTTTCCGTTCACTCGCAGGTGTCCGACGCGGAGCTGGCCGTCACGGATACAGGCATCGGCATCCCGCCTGACGATCTTCCCCACATCTTCGACCGTTTCTACCGTGTCGACCGTGCAAGATCGCGGGCAAGTGGAGGACGCGGTCTCGGACTTGCGATCTGCAAACAGATCGTCGAAGCACACGGCGGCAAGATTGAGGTCGAGAGCACACCTAACAAAGGAACTCGCTTTTCGGTACGGCTACCACGCCATCCGTAGAAGAGCCGACCAAGCACCGGCAACTACTCGCTTGTATTCCGCAGCAGTCAGGAGTTTGACTGGGCGCGTAGCACAATCTCATCCGCATGCGAAAGTGCTACGGGGTAATTCTACGTTGGCAGTGAATTGCGAAACCAGGATGTGGTTTTGTCGATGGCGATCCCCATCTGATCATGCTCTCCAAGCGTTGTATTGAGGGTGTGATCGGCATCCAGCACCAGGAGTTCGTGGTCGCCTCCATGGACGTGAATGAAGGATTCCGCAATTTGAGGCTGCGGGTTCACCAGTTCGTCGTGCAGGCCACAGACAACAAACAGGCGGCCGGTATACTGTGCCATCTCATCCAATACCGATGCTTCGATAAGGCTTTCAAAGAAGCGGGCGCGCAGATTAAACATCCCCTTTTCACCCCACGGGAACCGCACCACGCCACGACCGAGCGCCGCCACAATCGCGCCACGCCCCATATTCCGCCACATGGCGAGAAGCGGATTCGAAGGAGCGTTCCAAAGAGCGACAGCACGTATTCTCGGATCGCGGTACGCCGCACAGGCGGCGACGAGACCTCCCATGCTTTGTCCGAGAACGAACAGGCTGTCAGACGTCACCTCGGGTTGATCGGCAAGAAAACCGAGCGCCGCCAATGCATCTTCAATCAACAGCCCGAGCTCGATCATCTCGAACTCCAGACCTTCTGACTTGCCGTGACCGCTGAAGTCAAAGCGCAGCGCCGCGAATCCATGCGCCACAAGTTCTCGCGTGGCGCACAAAAACAATGACTCATCGCTGCCCGCAATCGGCGACTCGTTCCTGTCGCTTGTAAACCCATGCAGGAGCACCACTCCCGGAACCGGCCGATCGCGGCCGGCGGGCATGGTCAGCGTGCCCGAGAGCCGTCGGGAGGAAGATCTTATCACGACCTCCCTTGTCTCCACTTCAGACACGTTATCCCTCCCCATCCGATGTTGTGCTGTTCTGGCCGCATTCGTATTTTCCCGACGCAACTGCCTGAATTACGTCCTCAGCGCATACGTCGCACTTGTTGATCTCCGCAATCTTCGTGCCGCGGTCGAATACGACGAACTTGTCCACTATTGGATAGATGTGATGAATGTTGTGGTCTACGATTATCACCGATACACCACGATCTCGGCGTTCTTCCGCAAACCTGAGCACTCGACGGGTCTCCCTTACCGATAGGGCGGCCGTCGGCTCGTCGAGCAACAAGAGCTTGGCGTCGAAATGCATGCTTCGCCCAATGCAGATTGCCTGACGTTCTCCGCCGGAAAGCCGCCGAACGCCTTCTTCGGGGGAACGCAGGCCAACGCCGATCTCCTTGACGATCGCCATCGACGCCTGCCTCATGGCCTTCTTATCCAGCAGCCGGAACGGCCCCAGTCTTCGAACCATCTCCCGGCCGAGGAAGAAGTTGCGCCACAGATTCATGAGATCGGCAAGAGCCGACTGCTGATATACAGGCTCAATCCCGGCCTCGCGCGCGTCTCGCGGCGACTTGAACCTCACTCTGTGTCCGTCAAAGTGAATCTCGCCCGTGTCCGGCGTCACTACCCCCATGAGAATGCTGATGAAAGTGGACTTCCCCGCGCCGTTGTCGCCGACGAGACCCACTACTTGTCCTCGCTCTACGTCAAAGCTGATGTCCTCAAGCGCGCAGATACCGCCGAATCGCTTCGATATACTTTTGGCAGAAAGGATCGGAGTATTATGTGGCACGGCGGAACCCCCTCGTAAATGAGAAGTTGATCAACACGGCCAGCAGGATGATCCCGCCAACGAAGGCACGGTACCAGTATGGGGAGGCACCTGCATAGATTAGGCCGCTGCTCAGGCTTGAGAGGAGGATCGCGCCAAGCACCGTGCCGACAATGCTCCCACGTCCGCCGGTGATCAGGCATCCGCCGATGAACGCCGCCGCTGCGGCGTTGAACATCAGATCGAACCCGGCTGTCGGGTTAACTGAGAAGACCCGCGCGGTGCCGATGCAGCCCGCCAGACCGGCCAATGTAGAGCAGATCACGAAATTGGTCATCTTCACTCGCAGCACATTAATACCGAGCCGGCGCGCAACCTCGGGACTGCCGCCGGTCGCGTACACGGAATTCCCGTAGCGGGTGTTATCCAGCAAGAAGGCAATGACTCCTCCTATCGCCAGCATCCATAGCGTCGAGACCCTAAAGTCGCCGACCCGCTTGGTGAGTACGTCGAACAGCGTGTTCTTCACCATGTAGCTCGTAACGAAGCCATTTGTGACCGCCAATATGATGCCGCTGATCAGAAGCATCGTCGCAAGAGTTACGATGAATGAAGGAAAACGAAATCGGAGGGTCAGGAAGGCATTCAGTAGCCCAACGCACGCCGCGACCGCAAGCGCAATCAGAAAAGCCAACCACAGAGGAATCGACCACACGGTGGTGAGCTTGAGCATCACGGTCGGAGCCAAGATATAGACGCTTCCGACAGAGATGTCGAATTCGCCGCTTATGATAAGCAAGGCAACGCCTACGGCGATGATTCCCATCTCTGCCGCCGCCGTCAGCACGTTTCCCATGTTCGCCGTGGAGAGGAATCTTGGCGCGAGTATCGCAAAGATCGTCCAGATCACAAGCACGCTCGCCACCGCGCCGGTCTCCGGTCGCTTGAGAAACCGAATCATGCTTTCTCCTTTGCATTCACAACTGTTGCTTCCATTCTCGTGACCGAGCAACAAAGGCTCGCGAGACGGCCTTCCGACCGCCCCGCGAGCTGCCATTTACTAAACCTGCAGCTGCACTAGGCCCCACCAGTCTTTTCGACCTGCTTCTCAATGGCGTCGATATTGTCGATATCGACCATCGTAGGCCCCGTCGGTATGTTCGCGGGGGGAAGCACTCCGTACTCGAGATAGGTGTAAAGCAGTTGCACCGCCATGAAGCTCTGCATGAACGGCTGTTGGCTCACGGTCAACAGAATCCGCCCATCCTTTATGCCGGCAACGGTCGGTTCCGTAATGTCAAAGGTCGATATCACAACCTCGCCAACAAGATCCTGCTCATTAAGTAGAGCGAGCGCCGAGTGCGTGCCCGAGGCACCCAGCGTGAAGATCACGTTGGTCTCGGGATGCTGGATCAAGTACGCACTGAGGTTGGTTACGGCCGTAGAGGTATCGGTGGTGATATCCACCTTGTCGTATGGTATGCCGTTGGCCTCCAGCACCTCCGCGATTCCTGCCGCTCGCGTCTCGAGAGACGCTGACCCGACAGCGTGGATTCCGATGACCGCCCGCGCGACATCCATTCGGGCGATCGTCGCCTCCGCCAGCGCCTGTCCGGTGGAAGATTCATCCTGACCGACATAGCCTAGGTACGGGATCCGATCCTTCTCGGGACGCACGTCATTCTGATTGATTGCCATGACTGCGATACCCGAATCGATCATCGCACGAACAACTTCATCCTCCGCTTCGGCCATCCAGAAACCGGTGATTACGCCGTCCGGTTTCGCGGCGCGGGCAATCTCGAGTTTGTTCACGAGTCCTGTCGGATTGATCTCCTCAGCACTCAGGCCGATGTAGACCACGTCCACGGGGAAGATCTCTTCCGCCGCCTCGAATCCTTTCAGAACCATTGCGAAGAACGGATCAACGCTCGGTTCCACTGCAACACCGTAGAACGTGTACTTCGCTTCATCAGCAAAGCCCAGTGTGAATGGAATAACGAGAGCCGCAACCAACACCAAAGATATGAGCACACTCCTCTTCATGCCTACCTCCTTGATTATCTCGATCCGATACGAACGGGTCAGTTGACGGGCATCACCTCCTGCTGACACTTTGATGATGAGAATACTCTATGTGTCGCCTGCAAACGTTTGCGGCTCACTTGAACATCACTATAGAAGTACATCCAGCGAAAAGTCAAGAGTAAATGAGATGAATAGAGCCAGACTTGGCTAAACAAGATACTTATCGGCAGGATACAGCACTAGATGCTAGAAACGAGCCAGCAAATGAATACCTGCAAAGTGCCGGCCTCCCAACAAGCATCTTCCACGCACTGCTTGCTGACACACGGCTCGGGTTTCACATTACAGATGGGGATCGAAAAGCCTTTCTAAAGGGTATGATTGCGGTCATCAACGATCCATCCGGCTGCCGGTCTGAAGTGTCCCCGTCAACTCACGCGGGCACACGCCCGGTGATGGCGTGAAGAGACCTCATCCCAGATGCATCGCCCGAACCCTCTACCTTTCGCCTCGTTTGCGTTCGTACATGCGGCGATCCGCATCGGCGAGAGTATCTTCAATGGATCTACTACTCCCCGGCAGCCAATGTGCATCTCCGGTTGCCAGGCTGAGAGGGAACGGAAGCGTTCCCGAGTTTCCCTTGTTCCACCTCTCAACAGCATCAAAGATCCGCCTTTCAACCACATCTGTCTCGCCGTTGGTCTCCGGCAGGGCAACGAGAAACTCATCGCCCCCATAGCGGATGACAAAGTCTTCTCCACGCACGACTTCTTGCAGCAACGCCCCGACTTGCTGCAGTACTCGGTCCCCGACGATATGTCCGAGCTGATCGTTTATCTGCTTGAATCGGTTCACGTCGATCATCAGGAAACCGATCGGGCGGCCATGTCGTTTTGATCGACTCATCTCTTGCGCTATGACTTCAGTAAAGTAGCGGCGGTTGTATACCCCTGTAAGAGGGTCGCGGATCGCCTGGTCTCTCAGTTCATTCTGCAAACGAATGCGCCTCAGCGATTCGGCCGTGTATCCCGCCAACAACTCAAGGAGGCGGGTGTCTTCCTCGGTGAAAGCGCCGCGCTCTGCGGAACGAGCTTGGAACACACCCAGATCTCCTACAGGTACGCTGATTCCGGACTGCAACGCCGGATCCACAAGGCACGATTCCGGAGCCACCTCTGCACCCGTAAAATGAACGGCTTTCTTGGTACGAAGCGTCTCTGCCGCCAGTCCGCCCCGATGTCCTTCACGCGGTATCTGTTGTCCGACTCTCGCAACCGCCTCGGATGAGGCAGCCGTGACGACGAATTGATCCCCGTCGATAACGTACAAGCTGCACGTTAGAAATCCGAGGATCTTCTCGGACGCGTCCACCGCCAGAAGATAAACGTCTTCCTCGTCCGTGGACGTCTCCAACTGGTGGGCCGCCTGGTGCAGTTCCGCAATCTTGCGGCCTGCTTCGTTCAGAGCCGTCTCGGCAGACTTTCGGGCGGAGATGTCGCGGATGTTGCACTGAATCACGTCGTTGTCTCCAACTGTGTAGACATTGCTCACGAACTCAACTTGAATCCGCTCGCCGCCTAACGTTTCGAGGGGAAGATTCTCATAGCGCACGTAGTGATTCTTCTGCAACCGGCGAAACGCCTCGCGAGAAGACTCCTCGTCCTTGACCGGCCCTATCTCCCACAACTCGCGCCCGACGAAGTGCTCGTGGGGGTACCCGAGCATCTCAATCATGAATGGGTTTACGTCTGTAATCTGTCCGGTGTCCGCGTCGAGAAGAAGAATTCCGTCTCGAGCGGTCTCAAACAGTCGGCGGTATCGGGTCTCAGACGCCTTCAGTGCCTCAAGTGCGATTTCATTGCGCACCGCATCTGAGCGATCGCCCTCTGGGTTCTCTGACGTGATCATGTTCTCTTCATTCGCACACCCGGCATCGTCTAGAGTGTTCATCTGCGCCCCACTCAACTCAATTATCCAATCTACCTGAAACAACTCACGAAGGCAAATACTGTGATCGCGACCGTTCGCACAGTACCTGCGCACTCGTGACATGCACGTATCTCCGAATGCTCAGGTGCATGCTCTCAACATGTATAGCGCAATGTTCTTGCATGTATTGTCCCTACCACCATCGGCTTCCACGAATCGGCCGGGCTGGCAAGATCAGGACGAACGCCTTACGATCTGGCCATGTCTGGAGAACGTGTGCGAGATGACGGACCATCACGACATGTCCGCATCGGCCTTGTGTCGGATACGCATGTCCCGATCGCGATAAGCAGGCTCCCCGAAGGACTGCTTAATGGGCTTGCCGGAGTCGATCGCATCCTCCACGCCGGGGATCTCGTCACGCTCGATGTCATTGCGACATTGGAGCGAATCGCGCCGACAATCGCCGTTGCCGGAAACATGGATCCGCCACGTGTCGCAGGCAAACTTGCAGCACGCGCGATCATCGAGATCGGCGGCCGCCGAATCGGACTGCAGCACGGACACCAGCGCCATGCCCTGCAAAACCGCTATATCGGAACGGGATACGACGCCCCGGAGTTCGACTTGTTCTATCAGGCGATGACCTCCCAGCTCCCCAATTGCGAGATCATCGTCTTCGGCCATTTCCATGCGCCGCTTGTCAAGCACTGGAATGGAGTTCTATTCATCAATCCGGGAGCCGTCGCTTCACCCAAGCCAACGTTCGCTATCCTCTCGCTCGACGACAAAGCCGAGGTGGAGATACACGCAGCATGAATATTGCGTTAGTTTCTCTTCTTTCGGCACTGGTAATCGCACAGCAACTCCCGTCAATATCGCCACATCCGTTACGTGCGCAGCCCCCAACGGATTCGCCGGCACACTCCGAGCAAGCGTAGCTTATTGTTTCTCAACTCACGCAACTTGGCATACATCGCATCCAGCGCTAGTCTCTTGTCGGGGTTCGTACCATCCGGAGGTGTAGATGATGAGTGCAGGCAAGGTTTTCATGGCGGTAACGGGCGCGATTCTGGCGTTGGTCGCGATCGCACTCTTGTTCGGCGGCGGAACGTTGATGTGGGCATACCACACACAACGTGATGCTGATGGGTACTTCAACAGCCCTGCGTATCAGATTGCAGCGGACGGATACGCCATTTCCACTTCCAGTGTGGATCTGACGTCCCATCCAGGTGGGTGGTGGCCTTCGCGCGTTCGAGGAACGGTCCGCTTGCGCGTACGCGCAGCCGGGGGAGCACCAGTTTTCGTCGGCATCGGACCAAGGAATCAGATCGAAGCCTTTCTGAGCGGAGTCGCGCACAGCGAGATAACTGACATCCACAGCCGGCTACGGGATCTGACGATCGATCAGAAGCCTGGAGATGCACCGCAGGCGCCGCCCGATCAGCAAAAATTCTGGACCGCCGCGATAGAGGGCGAAGGAGAGCAGACCCTGACCTGGAATGTCATGCGCGGCGAGTGGATGGTCGTAATCATGAATGCCGATGCATCGCCGGTTGTGTCGGTGTCGGTCGTTGCCGGAGCGAGCCTTCCGATTCTCGAGCCGATCGGCATCGGCCTCTTGGCGGGCGGGTTTTTGTTCGCGATACTGGCCTCTCTCCTAATCGCCGGCGCGACTCGGGGCGCCGCAGTTCTTCCGCAAGTCAAGCCAGTAACACTTGGCAGTTACCCGGCATCGCTTATTGGATCGCTTGACGTTCCACTCAGCCCCGCTCTGTGGCTTGTCAAGTGGTTCCTCGCAATTCCACACTATGTAGTCCTCGCCTTCCTGTGGGCGGCGTTCGCAATTCTTACTTTCTTCGCGTGGATCGCAATTCTGTTCACCGGCCGGTATCCCAGAGGCATGTTCAACTTCAACGTTGGTGTAATCCGGTGGACGTGGCGGGTACTTTTCTACTCGTACGCCGCGCTTGGAACCGACCGCTATCCGCCATTCACACTGGAGGAAGTGGAGTACCCGGCACGGTTCTCGATTCCATACCCCGAGCGACTCTCGCGTGGTTTGGCGCTCGTTAAATGGTGGCTCCTTGCGATCCCCCACTACCTCATCGTCGGCGTATTCACCAGCGGCTTCTTTTTCTGGACAACCCGGATATCGGACCGAGTGGGAGACAACCCGATGCTACAGATAGGGGGCGGACTGATCGGGCTGTTGGTTATTCTCTCAGGGCTGGCACTTCTGTTCACCGGCCGATACCCGCGCGGCCTGTTCAATCTCGTAATGGGCCTCAATCGCTGGTCGTTCCGTGTGCTGGCGTACACCGCCCTCCTGACCGACGCGTACCCACCATTCCGCCTCGACATGGGAGAGAGAGAATCGGAGAGACTCCTACCGGACGAGCCCGAATCGCCTCACTGATTCGCCGACGTCTTTACGCAGTGGTAGACGAACAAGAATGGGAGCTTCTGCATGCATGAGGAGGCTGTAATATGACGATCAAATGCAGATACGCATTCTTCGGGGGAGAGATCGTCCCAATCCAACGCGCCAGGATCAGCATCATGACATCGGCATTCAACTACGGGACCGCTATCTTCGAGGGAGTGCGCGGTTATTGGAGTGAGGAGGAGCAGCGCATAAATCTGTTTCGGCTCAGCGATCACCTCCGGAGACTCCAGCAAAACGGAATGATCCTGCTGATGGAGCTTCCCCTCCCGATTGCGGAGATCGAACGTGCGATCGTGCAACTCGTGAAGCGGGAGGAATTCCGAGAGGACGTGTACATCCGTCCTCTCCTGTACAAATCCGCTTGCGAGATCGGGCCTAAGATTCACAACACGCCCTGTTCGCTCGCCATCTTCGCCACTCCATTTGGGCGATATCTCGATACGGAGAACGGCGTCACGGCATGCGTCTCGTCATGGAGGCGCAACAGCGACAACAGCATTCCCCCACGTGCGAAGATCACTGGTGCTTACGTAGACTCGGCCCTGGCCAAGTCTGAGGCAATCCAGAATGGCTTTGACGAAGCAATCCTCCTCACTAATGACGGTCTTGTCTCCGAAGCGACAGCCGCGAACCTATTCCTTGTTCGTGACGGTACGCTCATGACGCCGCCGGTGACGGCTGACATCCTGGAAGGAATCACACGCTTGACGTTGATCTCCTTGTCGGAGGAACTCGGCTTCACCGTGATCGAACGCCCAATCAATCGCACCGAACTGTACATCGCCGACGAAGTCTTCCTCTGCGGCACGGCAACCGAGGTGACACCCGTCATCGAGATCGACCATCGCCCGGTTGGTGATGGAATGCCAGGGGAGATAACACGTGCCATCTCACGGCGATTCGACGACGTGGTCCACGAAAGGAGTGATGCTCATAATGATTGGCTCACGCCGATCTCGTAATCAAGAAAATCTGTGGAGAAGCCGACGAGTGTCAGCCGGCTTGCATTCGCGGCCATCAAAGCTGAGATCATCGGCTGGATCACGCGCGTCATTTGCGATCTGCTTACTGCTGGCGCTGCTCCTTTCCGGATGTGGATCTCGACAACCGAGCAGTGCCGGGATGGTGGGATTGTGGGAGGGCACGCTCACCTATCCGGGGCTGGAAGTAAGGGTGGCATTGCGCATTGCCGGCTCGGCCGACGCAGCGCAGACGGTGAACCTACTACGCCCCGATCAAACCGACACCGAATTGCAGGCAAGCAATACGTCTTTCGAAGGCGAATCGCTTCGCGTTGAGTTCGAAAGCGTCGATGCAACGTTCGATGGAGACCTTTCTCAGAACGGGCAATCGCTGGAAGGCGAATGGCGACAGGGAACCAGAACCTGGTCGTTTGCGCTTCAGCGTGTGGATCAGATCTCGAGCCGGCCGCGCCCGCAGACACCGGTGCCTCCGTATCCCTACGTTGAAGAGGAAGCAACCTTCACCAACGCAGAAGCGGACGCGACTTTGGCTGGGACGGTAACGCTCCCCAACGAGACCGGCACGTTCCCCGCCGTCATATTGATCTCCGGAGCAGGGGCGCAAGATAGAGACGCGACAATCCTTGAGCACCGCCCTTTCCGCGTGCTGGCCGACTATCTCACCCGTATCGGCATTGCCGTCCTTCGGTATGACGACCGCGGGACCAACGCCTCCACCGGGGATCGCTCACAGGCCACAAGCGAGGATTTTGCCGACGACGTACTCGCAGGAGTCGCATTCCTCGAAAGCCACTCCCGTGTCGATCGGCATCGGATCGGCCTGATCGGCCACAGCGAGGGCGGGACGATCGCTTTCCTCGCAGCCGCTCGCTCGCCGGGGGTTGCTTTCGTCGTCACGATGGGGACACCGGGGCTTCCCGGGCTGGAGTACAACCTTCAATTCGAGGAGTGCACCGCACGTGCACTCGGGGCAACCGAAGAACAGATCGCAGCTAAGCTTTCGTTCCAGAGGCGAGTGCTGAACGTAGTGGCGCAAGCGACGGATCTCGATGCGGCGCGCGCCGCTCTCCACGCCATCTACAGCGAGATACCCGATGTGCCCGAAAATCAGATAGACGCGACGATCGATCATCTTCTGTCCCCGTGGTTTCGCTACAACCTGGTCCACGATCCGTCCACAACGCTGCAGCAAGTCGCCTGCCCGGTGCTTGCGCTGTTCGGGGAGAAGGACGTACAGGTTCCCCCTGCCGGCAATATGGAGGCGATGCGCGTTGCGCTCGAAAGTGCGGGCAATGCGGACTATCAGGTCGTCGAGCTGGACGGCCTAAACCACTTCTTCCAGACCGCGGTGACCGGATCACCGCTCGAATACGGCGAGATCTCCGAGACTTTCGCCCCCAAGGCAATGAAGCGCATCTCTACATGGATCGCCGCCCGCACCGGTATCGTTGAGTAATCGCGGAGTTGGTGTACGAATTCAAGAAGAGGAGGCAAGATGAAGGCTCACGCAGGAAGAGGAATGCCTCGGTGGCTGTTCGCGGTTGTAGCGGCCGGTGCGCTGCTCGCTTCCGGGCTGTACATAGGGATGATCCGTATGCAAGGACCAACCGCTCCGCATCTCGCCAGGGTCATTGGGTTTGGTGTGTTAGGGATTATCATGCTCTACGGCGCCACAGCAAAGCAATAACCATCCGGCAAAAGCCGTTAAGGTGAGCACCTACCGCGACCGTTGGTTGCGGCGTCTTGCTTCTTGACTAACTGTTCACTCGAGAACACTGACCCTCTCTTCCAGATTCCTCTTGCTTCGTAGTGGAAGCTGCTAGTACTGTGTTATGTTCATCACCGACGGAGATCCGCTTTCAAACCCGGACATATCGTCGGATACCAAGATGGCAGCACAAGGAGGAATGAAATGCGGATTATTCGACTCGCAGTAGCTCTCGTGCTTTTGGGACTGGTACTTCTGATGGCAGCGCCTTCGATCGCTCAGTCGAGCAGCGGGATTCTCGACTTTACCGGCTACTATCAAGGCCCGGGCGGTGGAGTTCTGCAACCAGGCGCCTACAGCATGAGATTTGCCATATACGATTCTCCCAGCGGAGGGACCCGCCTCTGGCCTCTGACTGCTGACTTCGAAGTACATCCATTGGTTCTGGTGAGCGGAGGACAGTTCACCGTCGCACTGGGGAGCCAAGGCTACCCGGTGACGGAACTGAGCAGTACTGCTACGTCATACCTGGAAGTTGCAGTTTGTACACCAGCCGGATTCGAGTGCACGGGATTCGAGCCGCTGCCAACGCGTCTTCCCATTAGTGGGTCGACTCCATCCTCCATCGAGACGCCGCTTCCGTCCGAAACAACTTCCCCGACGGAAATGCCGCAGCCAGGGCAGTTCTCACTTGCCTGGCTATTGGCGGGAAACAGCGGCACTAATCCCGGCGTGGACTTCCTGGGAACAACGGACACCGTGCCGTTCGAGATTCGCGTAGACAACCAGCCGGTATTGCGCATTGAGCCTCACCCAACAAGCCCGAATCTCATCGCCGGGTATAGGCAAAACAGTGCCGGCCTCGACGTGTACGGTGCAACAATCAGCGGCGGTGGAAGTGCGGCCGGCGCGCACTCTGTTTCGGGAAGATTCGGGACAATCTCCGGAGGTACGTCCAACACGGCGGGATCATTTGCCTCAGTGGGAGGAGGAAGCGGCAACGCCGCTACAGGATGGGGCTGCACGATCAGTGGCGGTGGAAGCAATCGTGCGTCCGCTGATAGCGCCACAGTCGCAGGAGGCGAATTAAACAGAGCCACGGGCGCGTGGTCCACCATCGCAGGCGGTGTCTCTAACACCGCAAGCGGCGATTCTTCGTTCATCGCCGGCGGTCAGTACAACACTGCCTCAGGGGGGTTCAGTTTCGCGGCGGGAACACACGCCGGCGCACTGCACAAGGGAAGCTTCGTGTGGGCGGATTCGGCCGGGCTGGACTTTCAATCGACGGACGACAATCAGTTCCTCGTTCGCGCATTTGGCGGTGCTATCTTCAATGCCGGCGTCAGCCGATTCGGCATGATCGTGTCCTCCGGGACAATGAACTTCACCGCGCCCGTTCCCGTCCCGATGCCGCTTTACTCGTCCTTTGCTTTTGTCGGCCTGAATACCAGGGACACGGACGACGCCATCGGCATCTGGGGACATGCGGGCGGTGCACCGAATATCCGGCGCAATTTCGGCCAGGTTGGCGTTCTCGGCAGCGCAGCCTCGGGATACGGAGTGGTGGGCGCTACGGAAGGATCGACAGACGGCCTCGCGGGCGGTCTCTTCGAGGCTCTGTCGAACGATGGTGTCACGTTCGCAGTACGCGGAAAGAACTACAGCAACGATGACGGGAGCGCCGGGGCGTTCTTCAGTGGCGAGATCGGAGTACTGGCCGAGACCGACTACGCCGGAAAGGCCGTTGTCGCGAGAGTCAATAAGCTCGAAGATGGAACCGCGACGGGATACGGCGTATACGCAGAGGGTGGAACCTACGGAGTCTACGGAGAAGGCGGGCCGGTCTGGTTTACTACGTATACCGGTCGCACAAGCACCTTGAATCCCACATACGGCGTTTACGGGAAGGCGAGCGATCCTGAGGCCTACGGCGTCTACTCGGAAGGGGATTGCCATGTCGACGGAAAGCTCACATGGAAGCCGGCAGTCGGCTACGTGTCCGTTGGACCGATCGCCTTCGCTGCAACAGCGATCGCCCCGTTTACGTACGCGAGCTTTCGCTCATGGTCGCCAGTCGACGCGCAGCCACGAGAGGACTGCGGCATTGACAAGTATGGTCACTACGATCCTACCACAAGGGAATTGTACTTCGCTCAACTCCAACTACCCCATGGTGCTCAACTCCGGAAAATGGACTTCCACTACAGCTACACCCCGGGTGGTTGTGATTCGTCATTAAAGTTGGCCAGATCGGACTTCAGCGGGAACGTTACCTTCTTGGCTGAGATCGAGACAAAGGGTGGTGGTCTGAGTTCGAGCATCGACCATGTCGTTGACAACTCGACGGGGTTCTACTACTTGTTCGTAGCGCTCGACTGCAACACAACGCTACACGGGGCGGTCATCACCTACGAGGTGAGCGAACCTAACTAGCAAAGTTCGTTTGCAGGCAACGGTCGGGGAGGCGCTCACAGCGATGCTGGACTGCATTCCCCGGCCGCACTGTTCAGCGTGTGCTTTGACATGAGGATCGACAGTGCCTAGACTCCGGTCTGGAGTAGACTGATTACTCGAGACTATCCAATGAGTCCCAAGAAGGCAGCTCTCGAGCCAGAAGGAGGAGCGAGTCTTGTTGTCTGATCTTCTATCTAAGTTGTCGAATCTATCCGAGCCGATCGCCGTCGGGATCATCGGTGCCGGCATGATGGGACGTGGGCTGTACCACCAGACCGCCATCACTCCGGGAATAACCTGCGTTGCTCTCGCCGACATCAAGTTGGATCGCGCGATCTCGTGCGTGAAGGCTGCCGGGCATCGCTTCGAGATCGCAGAAACTCCCGAGAAAGCTGCAATCGCGATTGGGCAACAAGCAGTTTGCGTCTGTTCGGACGCGGAGTTGATAGTAGGAGCTCCGAACGTAGACGTAGTTGTCGACGCGTCCACCGCAATCGCAGCCTCCGGGCGCTTCGCGGAACGCGCGATCCTCAATCACAAACACATTATCCTCATGAACGCTGAGATCGACTTGATCTTCGGTCCGTACCTCGCTTCTTTGGCGGAGCGAGAAGGCGTTGTCTACACCAGTTGCGACGGCGACCAGCACGGGGTAATCAAACGGCTGTGGGACGAGGCGACTCTGTGGGGGATGAAGCCGTTCTTTGCCGGAAACATCAAAGGGTTCCTGGATCGCTATGCAACCCCAACGACGATCGTCCCTGAGGCGGACAAGCGACATCTTGATTACCACATGGCTACTGCGTTCACGGATGGCACCAAGCTCTGCGTTGAGATGGCTCTCGTCGCCAACGCGCTCGGTCTACACACGACCATTCCCGGAATGCGCGGCCCGCAAGCCACTCATGTCAAAGAGGCTCTCACCCTGTTCGATCTCGAAGCCTGTAGCACCAATGGGGGTGTCGTTGACTATGTCCTCGGAGGCGAGCCAGGCGGGGGCGTATTCGTAATCGGTCGCTGCGACGATGCGTCGCAGAAGCGGATGCTTGCCTACTACAAGATGGGCAAAGGGCCGTTTTATCTGTTCTATAGGCCATACCACCTGTGTCACATCGAGGCGACGCGATCGATCGCGGACGCATGTCTGGAAGGCGTTTCTCTTCTGAAACCCGATTTCGGCTTCCAAACAAATGTCTACGCGTACGCCAAGCGCGACCTACGAGAGGGAGAACGTCTCGACGGGATCGGCGGTTACACGTGCTATGGAATGATAGAGAACGCGAGCGGTCCCGCTCTAAACACCGGGCTTCCGATTTGTCTTGCTGACGGCGCACGCCTCAAGCGCGATATGAGCAAAGACGAAAAGATCACGCTCGATAATGTGGAATGCAATCAAAGCGGCGATGCGTGGAGGCTATACGATCTTGCCATGCAGCATAGCGGGGCGGATGCCGGATGAAGCTGGGGATCGCTGTCGTGTATGCGATCCTCCCAGGCGATGATGATCTCATCGACCTGCATCTTCGCTACATCGAGCGATGCACGCGCGTACCGTTCACCCTATACGCCGCGGCCAACCGCTTGCCTGCCGGCTTGCGGGACCGCCTCGCCGCGAAACCATACGTTCGTGTGTGCTCCATCCCGGCTACCGATCTTCGGTCAAGTGGGGAGAACGCCTATTACCTGGAACGGTTGATCGCAACGGCTGTAGAAGACGGTGCGACACATGTCGCAACCCTGCACGTCGACTCTTTTCCGGTTCGGGATGGATGGGCAAGCGATCTTGCCGCAGCGCTCTCCGACAGCTACGCTTTCGCCGCCATCGTACGGGACGAATCGTGCGACCCGAAGCCAATGACCGCCGGCCTGTTTTTCCCGCGTGAATTCTACCTTCGCTACAAACCACACCTCCTCATAACGGAGAAAGAAATGTCATCTGACGCAGGGAGGGACTACGTTCGCCGCCTTTCGAATCCCACGGAATCAGGCGGTGGATATGGGTTTCTGGCGTTTGAGAAGGGGCTTCGCTGGTTTCCGCTGCTACGAACCAATGCAAACCAGGATCATTACTACTTCGGCGCCATCCATGGCGACCTCGTCTTCCATCTCGGTTCAGCGGCATCAGAGTCACGGAGTTTTCCCGGCTCCCGTGAACATCTATGGATCAGACCATCCCGGCGAAGCGCCTCTCGCCTCCTACCTCAATGGGCAAAAAGAACTCTCAAGGCCCTGGTTCCGCACCAAATCATCTTTCCGGAGCACGTAATTCATCAGCGCGCGTATGCACTCGTCAGAGAGTCCCTAATGAGTAATCCCGAAGCATATCTGCGATATCTTCGCACGGGAAGACACTAGCTGCTCCGCGCCACTGTCTCGACCTACGTGCTACAGCGCGGTCGTGACAAACCGTTTCCCGTCTTTGCAGCACAAAAGCTGGATCAAGTGTCGGCCGGAAGAAACACAGGGAGGGAGCCCTCCTCCCGGATTGACCCATTGTCCGGTCATGTAGAAGTCCTCAAGCCCGGGCAGGGTCTTTTTCATACTCATGTTCATATTCTTTCCCGTGGGGAACCAGCCCTCGTAGCTTCCGCGCCAGTTGCCTGTATAGCGCTCCCACGTAAGCGGTGTAGCGGCGTCACGCATCTCGATCTTCCCTCGGATACCGGGGATACGCTGTTCGAGAGCGTCGATGGCCAGCTCAATCGCTCTCTCTTTCTCTTCTCGGTATCGCTGTGGATCCTCGGCCAGCCTCTTCCATCTATCGTAGTCGGAGTTGATCATCACGATAATCACGGCCTTCCCCTCCGGCGCCAGTTGAGGGTCGAAGTGGTACGGCATCATGTTCAGACGATCGCGTTCCTTGCCGTCGATCACCACCGGGCGCTCGAGCGGGAAGCTGATCCCGGAGACTGTTGCCGGGAGATCCTTAAGTGGATCGGCGATTCCGAGGCCGATGTAGAGAAGCGGCGGGAACAGCCGCAGGTTGGCGTAGTAGCCCTGGATCGTCTCATCGATGTAGCGGCCTTCGAGCATGTCGAAGATCGTCGTGCGTCCGTCGGCGGCGGAAATGACGATGTCAGCTCGATGTTCGCTTCCGTCATCGAGAAGTACCCCAACCGCGCGATCGTTCTCAACGAGGACCTTCGCCACCCGCGACGAGTATTGAATTGATCCCCCCAGATCGAGGAATCGCTTCTCAATGGCGTGCGCGAATGGAAGCGACCCTCCAAGGGGGTATCCGCCTGTCTTCTTGTGCTGCCAAGCAAGCGGCACAATCAGTGCCAGCATGGGAAAATCCGGTGCATCACACGAGAGAGTGGAGAAGATCTCGCGCAAAAACGGATTCTTCAATCTGCCTGCGAAGTCGGCCACCGTAACCCCACGCCACTTCATGTACTGACGGGCGAACGGTCGCACGGCCCACAACATGCCCAGTTTATCTTTCCACGTGTACAGCTCCGGCGCCTTGCTGATAGGCAGGTCGAACCGCGTGAACTTTCGGATGGCCCGTGTCAGCGATCGAATGACACGAGAGTCTTCTGGAGCCAGTTCCAGGAGATGTTGCTCCAAGCGGTCAACGTTCGCATATAGAACGAGGGTACGGCCGTCTTTCCCTTCGATACGCATGTACTCGTCGAGATCGACCATCGTGCTCCCTTCGAGCGCGCCGACTTCTTTCCACAATTGATGGTAGTTCACACCGGGGGCCGAACCGACCAACCAGTGGATGCAGCTATCGATCGTGTAGCCACTCCGCTTCCAAGCCGTGCACACGCCACCCGGAAGGTTGTGCATCTCGAAGATCTTGACGTCATAGTCATTCATCCTTGCGTAGCAACCAGCACACAGACCGGCAATTCCCCCGCCGATGATGACGATTGACTTACCTTGTTTGCGCTTCCTGTCCTCAGCCATGGATCCTCCTTGCAGACTGTTTGTAGTCTAGCAATCCGGCTGTGGCCGAGCAAGACGTTGGGTCATAACTGCGTTTTCCAAGTCTCTTCAGACGTTCACTAAATTGACACACGTCTGCCTTACCCAGTTCATCGGCGCCGTGCATGATTTACCTCATCATCATTCCAAAGAACGGTTCAGACGAACGCAATGCTGAGAAGCCGCCGCAATAATGGGAGACAGGAGATCTGCCCCGCGGGAGTTCAGCGGTTTCAACAGTACGGCGTTCTGGGCAAGTTGGGAGACAAAAGGAGAGCGAAATGAAAAGAATCGGACTGCTGATTGTACTCCTCGCAGTAGTCGCATCGGTGGTCTTTGGAGCTATCGCCGCAACGCGCACTGGAGCGCGCACGGCGTCACCGGAGAGCGTTCAGACGGCGCTTGTTCAAGCATTGACCGGGCCAGAAGGAGAGTACGCAGCATATGCTTCGTACGCGGCTGTTCTTGATGCGTACGGTTTGGTCGAGCCATATGCGACAATCGCCAACGCAGAGCTTCGCCACATCGAGACGCTGCAGCGACTATTGGACAAATATGGAATCGATTATCCAGCGACGAATCCGTTCCTCGGAGCAATCGAAGCTCCGGCGGACCTAGAGACTGCCGCGCAGGCATGGGCGGATGGAGAAATCGCAAACGTGGCTCTTTACGGCGAGCTGCTGCCCGAAGTCAAAGGCTACTCCGACATCACGCGGGTGTTTCTTAATCTGCAATCCGCATCGCAGAACTCGCACCTTCCTGCCTTCCTGCGCGCGGCCGAGAACGGCGGCACGTTGGCTTCAGGTCAGTCGATCGGCAGGATCGCTTCGCCCTTGCGACAAGGATCCGGCAATCGTTCCAAAGCCGCCGGCGGCCGGATGCTGCAAACCGAAGGCACAAAGCAAGAGTGCCGGTCAGGTAACTCCAACGCGGCATCCGAAACATGCACGTGCGGCAGCAATAGGCAAGGGAGATCTTCGTGAAACGCATCAGATTGAACGCGACCATTAACATCCTCGCGTTCTCGGTGCTTGTTGCCTCGCTATTCTCCGGGATCATCCCATGGAAGGTGTTGCCGAGCGGCGGTGGGCCGCAAGCGGGACGCGAGGCAGCGCATGCGCTGTTTCTTGGCCTGGCGCGCGGCGAGTGGAGAGACATCCATGTTTACGCAAGCCTTGCCCTCGGCGGACTCGTCCTGCTGCATCTTCTCCTTCACTGGCGATGGATGCTGTGCATCCCAAAGCTCTTTTCACGCACAAAGCGCCAACGGCACTGTTCGTCGGAGGTAGTCGGCGCGGTTGGGGAAGACGCATAACCAAAACCGGCTTAGGCGGCATCTGCTAAAATGTGGTACTATTTACACGAAAGAG
This sequence comes from uncultured Thermotogae bacterium, assembly GCA_964550615.1. GTDB lineage: Bacteria > Bipolaricaulota > Bipolaricaulia > UBA7950 > UBA9294 > M55B144. Next base: position 5,608 of record CAZKAB010000022.1, on the reverse strand, counting down.
CATAGCGGCACTAAACTGTGCCTTAAAAGGAGGGGGAATGAAAAAGTGGCTAGTGGTAGTTGTTATCGGTATTGTCCTTTCTCTTGGTTCTCTGCTTGCCGTAGCCGAGGGCGGCAAGAATCATGGCGATGTCGGCACCGGGACCGTGGTCGTCGGTACGGACGCTCAGGGCGCTGCGGAGCAGCCGCGAGCCGGCAGGTAGAATCACGCCTATACGAATAACTCGCAATTACGAAGCGGGCAGGGATTTCCCTGCCCGCTTCTTTTTTAATCGAGCAGCCGATCGCCGGTCCAGAGAACTCCCAACATTTGGCAATGCCGATCTCGCTCACCACGCTTGCACACAAACGCCGGATTAGCCTAGGCTGACAGAGAACAGACTGTGAGGCCACGAGCAGAGCCTCCGCAACCCGTTGCAAAGAGGAAGGTGTCAGATGAGTTTTCACATCAACGCGCAGCCGGATCAGATCGCGTCGACCGTTCTCCTGCCCGGCGATCCACTGCGGGCTAAGCACTTTGCAGAGACGCTTCTAGATAATGCCGCCTGTTTCAACCGCGTTCGCGGAATGTTGGGATTCACGGGCGAGCACAAAGGGAAGCGTGTCTCGATTATGGGGACCGGAATGGGCATTCCCTCCTTGTCGATCTACGTGAACGAGCTAATCACTCAGTATCACGCCAAGACACTAATTCGCGTCGGAACATGCGGCGCGCTTCAATCGTACTTGCGTATCGGTACCATCGTCTTAGCGATGTCGGCTTCGACCGATTCGCACATCAACGATCTCCGTTTTAGCGGGATGGATTTCTCCCCAACAGCCAAGTTCGAGCTTCTTGCCGCAGCATTCCAGGCCGCCAACGAGCGCAGTGCGGATGTCCACGTAGGCAGCATCTTCACCTCCGACGCCTTCTACCACGACGATCCCAACTGGTGGAAGAAGTGGGCCGCGTACGGGTTGATGGTCGTCGAGATGGAGACGGCCGGCCTGTACACACTCGCCGCCAAGTTTGGCGTTGACGCGCTATCTATCCTGACAGTGAGTGACAGTCTCGCATCCGACGAGTCCGCCACATCCGAGCAGCGCGAGAAAGGCTACACGCAGATGGCTGAGATCGCGCTGAAAATCGCCCCGTGATTCGCGATAGGTCATCCGTGGCGTTATCGCCAACCATCAGCACACGTTGCCGCTGATTTCCGTTGTCGTCAGTGCCAAGCCTGACGATCTAAACGTATGTGTTTCTCACTCGTCGGGAAGGCTTCGTCTTCGAGACGAGCGGCGAAGTAGCACTTCTGAAACTGCATACGTGCAGAAAGCGAGTGCCAGTACGCCGCCCAACGCGCCGGACGGGATCGGCTGCCGTACAAACGACCCATACGCGACCACGAGCCCGCCCAAAGCCAGCATGGTGATGATGAATGCGTTCCGCGCCGCCTTGTCCGCGATCGCTTGCGTGCGCTCGTCGCGACGAAGAGGGGCTACACCTCCTTGCGACCGAACCACATACCGTCCTGACTTCGGTGCAATCAAGAAGAACAGCAGCACGAGCGCCGCACCCGCCGCACTTAGCCACCACTGCAATCCGCCAAGGCCAAGCACACACCCCAGAATCGCCGCAATACCGAGTCGCGAAACGTAGTAAGCGCGCATAGAACTAGCCCTCCTTTGCCTCACCGTCTAGCCAGAAGATCGCCTCCACCGGCATACCGAAAGCGGACGCGAGCCGAAGCGCAAGCTGTACAGAAGGAAGGTAGCCGCCCCGCTCAATCGCGATGATCGTCTGCCGTGTCACCCCGACGAGCGAGGCGAGTTGCTGCTGCGTCATCGCGTGCTCTCTTCTGACTTGCCGCACTCGGTTTTTCACGTTCATCGCCTCGCCAAATGTATGGTGTGCTTTACAGTACCACTTGGGAACATCTTTGTCAAGTACACTTGACATTGGCCTGCGCTGACGTGTCTTCGTAGGGCAGTGACATGACGCTGATGAGTAAAATGAATCAGTTCACTGAGTAATCCAAACCAGGTGGTCAAACTTCTCAAGGGATCTCGCGTTCCGTGCTTGAGACGCAGATCCGGTAAGGCAGCATGAACTACACAATCAGATTGCTGTTACGGGTTTTCGTGATACGAAAGAGTAAAACCTACTGGCCGCCGGCCTCCGCTCTGATGAGAAGAGGTCAGCGGCCGCTTGGTTTCAAGCGCTGCTTGGATGGGGACCTAGCGGCCCGCGTCCAAGGAAGCGACCGCTGACGCTCGTAAGCTCGTCATACGTACCACCTCCTTGTGTTATTCCCGTCATGCGGGAAGGTTAATGACAGTATAGCGAAGATCCAGATCAAGACAAGCGAGCGGCACAGACCGCGGGCGAATACTCCCTTCACCTGAGCTTCCGAGCCGAGGAGGCTGAAGGGCATCTTCCGCTACCATTAGGCAGTGCTTTCGCAGGCGAGGTCCGCTTGCACGCAAAAAGGGAGCTACCTTCGCAGCTCCCTTTCCCGCTCTTCGAGCCTTCAGTAGTCCACTCGAGTGCTGACGGTGTCTGCGCCATTTCGGGCGATGGCGCTCCCCAACACCGGATTACAACTCGGTCATAAGCAGCGCGTACTCGAACGCCTCGTCGGAGTAGTAGCTTTCAACTACCACGTGGTATGTCCCTGGTGCAAGCGTCTCTTCGATGCGGCTCCATCCCTCATCCGAGTCGTCGTTGTACGCGACTTCCTCGAGATCCTCGTCGTACACGGTAAGCGTTGTGTCATAGACTTCGGTTGCTCCGGCTCGCGGCCCGATCTGGAAGACAACGGTCGTCTCCTCGCTAACGACGAAGCGGAAGGCATCGATGTCTCCTTCCGGTTCGATGGCCCCCTGCACAAGCAGCGCCTCGCCCGCGGGCCGCTCGATCAACTCCGCCGTCTCAGGGTCATCGTTCGGCTCGGCTTCTGACACAACCTTCACACCTTGGGTTGTGGCCTGCAGGCGATAAGGAAGGAGCGACACTCCCGGGCTGCTCGCCTCGACCGCAATCGCGTAGCTGCCTGGCTCGAGCGGTATGGTAATGCGGCTCCACGATGAGTCACCGGCGTCATCGTTTTCGGCGAGACGATCGCCCTCGGGAGAATACAAGCTCAGCACGGTGTCGGAATCACCCCCGCCAGACTGAGGCCCCGTCCAGATTTGCACGAGAGACCGCGTCGCAATCGTCAGTATGTAGAAATCGATGACATCGTCTGGATAGAGCAGACCGTCGGTCGTCCAGGAAGAGGCATCCGGCGAAGTCGGCATGAGCACCACGCCCTGGGTCGCTGTATCGTTCGGCTCAGCGTCCGCGCCGAGAGCAAGCGGCGTAAGCGCGAGAAGGTACTCGTCAATCCCGTCGAGCGGGAAGGCAGTCTCTTCCACGCGGACCGCATAGCGATCCCCCGTCTCTGGATGCAGCAACAGCCGGCTCCAGTAGCCGTCCCCGGAGTCATCGTCGGACGCGATCGGCAAATACCGTCCCTCCGAAGCACTGAACCGATACAGGACGAGCGCGGTGTCTCCGTTCGATGCCCCCTCAGTCTCGATGAGAAGCGCGTTTTCCCCTGCGGCCAGGCCGGTCTCGGGGATCTCGAAGGAGAACACATCGGCGTCTCCGCGCGGCAAGAGGGACGCAATCAGCACAACCGGTGCTGCAACGCTCCCGAGATTGTTCGATTCGAGCAGGCCGTCGTTGGATTCGCTTTCCACTCCGTTCCAGACAACAAGCGAATAGCTTGACGCGTCGCTCTCGACGCTGTCAATTCGCAGCCGGTACCTGCCGGCGGCAAGCGCGGCCTTGAGGATTTGGCCGGCGGCGGTGTCAACGTAAGCTCCTTCCGCATCAAAGAGCAGGGTACGGATGCCGGGCTCGCCTCCCGTGCCCGTGGAAAGAACGTGGATCGTGGTGCCGTCGTTCATCACGTCGAACGCGTACCAATCCAGTTCGCCCGGATACGTAAACTCCCCCTCCGCGGAGAGCGTGGCAAACGGCGCGGACAGCGCGCCCAGGTACACCGCATCCGACTGCGCCGCCACGGGAAGCGCCAACCCGCACAGGGAAACGACCAGCAGACCGCACACAAGACATCGAGTCTTCATGACTACCTCCGTTGATCTTGATCGCTCCATCATCAGCGGATCCCTTGCGCCAGTCAACTTATCGGTACCGAACCGCAACGAGACAGCAGTCGATTATCCGATGGAATTCGTCCTGAGTGTGTGGTCGTCGACTCGCCTTAGACTACGAAATATCCCGGCACTTCTCTGGTCGCTTAGCGAAACGGCCAACGCGCCTGTAACTCACTTGCGCTGTGTAATGCCATCGAGTCCGAACGGCTGCCCTCGACCAGTTGGCCCCGTAGGCCAAGGTCATCGGGAGTGCCCCAGGCGCCGTTGCGTGACAATAGGACATCTCAATGCGCCATCAACCTTACGCCCGGATGTCATCCGCAACGTGCCGCCCTACCGCTCTTCGTTTGGTTTGATAACCTGGGTCTGCGTCGGTTCCGAAGCACCCTTTTTCAATGGCGCACTGAGATCTGTGTCGGCCTGCGGCCCTTGAGGTCGTGGCTGCTGGACCTGAGGCGTATCCTTGTCCCCCATTTTCCCCTCACCTCCCTACGCAAGTAGACGTACAACCAATATGTCGAACCCTAGCACTGTAATACCAACGGCTGACAACCAAAGTGCGCACGTGAACCAGACTGTCTTGGTACGATGAGCCTTTGTGTTCGTCAACCAAGCTGTCTTGAGGCTCGCAGCGACGTTCTCTCTTGCAGAGTTCATGGAACGATCCCAGAAGGCTTCAAGGAGCTTCTTTACATCCGGATCAAGTCGCCGAACGCAGGGCGTCAGGCACGCAATTAGAAAGCCAAGAGAAGCGAAGAGAAGGCCAAACGCAAGATAACCAAACAGAAGGTCAAGCGGGACGGAAGACGAAGGCATGGCTCTACTCAGCCCAAGGGCAATCACAACGGAGACGAAGCCCATCAGTACTCCAGCCTTCTGATCGATCGCAGTCGATGCTTCCTCCAGAAGCTCCAGGCGTCGGAAGGCAATATCGGTAATGTATTCTCTGGTCTCAGCATACGGATGGTCATCCTGCAATGATGAATCGTTCATGTTCACATTCTAGCATAGTCTTTCGTAGTAGTCAATGAGACCTAGGCAATCCATTCTAAACCCGTGTCGCTCACAAGACACCAACCCAAGGCAATCTCACCACGCGCAAGAGGAGACAGATTCTTAATGGGCTCTCCGCGTTCAACAATGAACATGAGCGTACTCATTCCTGATATTCAGGGTATCGTCGTGCTGCTTCATCAAGTTATGCTAACGGCACCCGCCTAATTCATGAAAGCTCATACCCGGGCATCGAGATAAAGCTGCCCACTTCTGTGCAGTCTGGCTGCTTCCACGAGATATGGACCCAACTGAAGAGAAGAAAGAAAGGGAAACGGTTTCTTTAGGTTCGCAAGATCCGGAGGTTTTTTGATCAGCGTAACCCGATTGAACCCATGGCAGCTCTTCCATGACGTGTTGGACGTGAATGTTGCGAGACAGCCCTCTCTTTCGTTCTGTCAGTCGGATTCGAT
>CAZKAB010000021.1:0-33041 GCA_964550615.1 uncultured Thermotogae bacterium | reverse complement strand
GCCTGGAGTGGGTGCCGTCGGCGAGTAGACAAACGCGGCCAGTGGCGGCTGATTGACCGGAGCGGTTGGCGTGAGCGTAACATTCAACGTCCGAGTCATTCCGCCGATCACGAACAGACCCTGATTGTAGTTCGAATACCCGCTCTTGCCGACGGTGACTTGATGATATCCTTGCTCCACGTATAGCGATCTTGAGGTGTAGCCAACGAAACTTCCGTCAAGGTTGACCCATGCTCCACTGGGAACTGAGTTAATGACGAGCATTCCGTAGCTTGGCACGTAGCCAGATACCACTTCGAAGCTGGTCCAGTCTTCACCCCACTGCGGATCGGGAACAATCCCCATGATCTGACCCTGGATCTGCAGCTTGAACGCATCCGGGTCGCTCCCCATCAATGGGAATGGGATGGATATTTGAAACTGCGGGGTAAGGTTGAGCGGCTGCTTGCTTGCGATCGCCTGCAAGTACTCCGTGCCGGTCGGTTCGACCACTGTCAGGTTGTAGGTTGACCTATCAGGTAGAACGTGCTCCCCTGCTTGGACATGGTTGTTTTGCGAGTAGTAGTTCGGGAATATCAGACTCACTTTGCCGCTTGCGTCGATGTCGTAGATGTAGACATAGGCGTCCTGGTTCACGTTGAAGTGGATCTGCAACTTCTCTCCCAGCGTGTACGCCCCCTTGTCCACCGATACCTGTATCGTCAATCCGGATGGCTCCGGCGGCTTTACGATGATCCCTTTCGGCGCGACTCCCTGCGCGATACCGGTCAGCCCGATCAGTATCACAAGGGTGACGAGAACGAAAGCCAATGCTGAACGTTTCTTAAGCATAATGCCTCCTTGTTATTCGAATATCTTAAGCACGATAGTTGTTAGATCTGCTGGTGTAATACGATCCATTACAAGTCTTGCATCTTCCGGCAGGATGGCCGGTGCGGTCAGATTTGATAGGTCGGCGAGCCGCGTGTTAACTTGCTGATACATTAGGTGGCCTTCGAGAGGGCTACCGCCTGCTTCCACGTAGTCGGCCAGACAATCGGCTGTCTCGTTAACCAATGTGTTGAAGCGCCCCACAGGGATGGATTGGGAGACCGGCTGCGCACCCGACGGGCAGCTGAAGATTCCTTTGGAATAGAGAAGATCTCGCACCGCTCCCAGCATGTATTCACGCTGAGTCAATCCAAGTATTCGTGGCTGTCCGTTTGATCCATTGAGGATTATCGATAACGGGACGTTGCGAGCCAGACCTTCCTCTGCTTTCTCGATCAGCATTGTTACCGGCAATCCATCTTGGATGGCGTGTGCGATCGAAAGCAGTATCCCTTCCGTATCTTCCGGATCAGCATCCTTTGCAGTTAATCGGTCAATGAGATGAAGCGCTTCTGCCGGTTCCAGATTCCCCTGTGATAAGTTGAGCGTGAACGCTTCCATGATCTCACCGCTGTCTGCGAGTGAGAGAGAAGTCAATGCTTCCTGGACATCTGCTATCGACACTTCGGCGCCAGCGAGGCTGAATCCGGCGGACAGAAGGCAAGCGGCAAAAAAGAGGGCAAACACAATGCGTCTCATGCCCCATCGCCTGCCTGGCCTACGTAACGCACCGAGTTGTATTCTCCGAAGCTACGCACATATTCATCGGCAAGTGGGTCTTGTCCCCACCAACGGCCATCAACCACAAATGCGTATTCATAGCGGCCCGGAGGGAGAGGAATATGTGCCGTCCATATTCCATCATCGTTGGTATCGGTGAGAGGTGTTGCCTCCCAGTCGTTGAAGTTTCCGACTACGCTCACACTGTGCGCGCCTGGTGCAGGCATGACAAACAGGACTTCATTTCCGTTGCCGTGCATGCCGCTTGCTATTGCGGGGGCGCCGGTAGAATTGTTCGGGATGGGAAGCCTGTTGGATACGAACAGTCCCAGCGCCAGGAACAAGACGGCCGTCAACCCGACCGTGGCCAGCTGGCCTATACGCGCACCCCGAGTGGGGGCAAGCATCCTCCCAAGAAGCTCAAATACGTTCCCGTTTGGGATGCGCCCTTCTATTTCTGTAACGACCCTCTCTTCCAGCCGATCGATACAGTACGACTCTTCCTGCGCTTCGTAGCGCAGTGCTTCTGATAGCGACTGATCTAGATTATCCACTCTCATAGTGGATCACCCCGTCTTTTTCCATTACCTGTTTTAGTAGCATCTTTCCTCGATGGATGCGCGTCTTTATCGTTCCCTCGGGGAGGGAAAGTATTTCGGCGATCTCCTTGTACGCAAGCTCGTTGTAGTAGCGGAGAACGATCGGAGAACGGTAGCTTGCAGGCAACCGATCGATCGCCGCGCGCACCGCCGCCGATCGATCTTCGCGGGCGACTATGTGCGCCGGATCGTTCCCTCCGCTTACCTGATCAGGGGGAGAAACAACCGGATGGTATCTCCGATAGCGGAGACGATTACGGCACAAGTTAGATGTCACGGTGAACAACCAGGTAGAAAACTTCTTATCCAACTTGTATCGCCTCAGGTTTACGTATGCGCGGATGAAGGCATCATGTGTAATGTCTTCGGCGTCGGCGCGGTTGCGCAAGAAGCCTAAGCATAGGCCGAAAACAGCGTCCTTGTAGCGGACGACAATCTCGCCCCAAGCCTCGGTTTCGCCAGCGAGTGAAGCCCTCAACAGACTCACCTCATCTTGAACGTGATACACCCTATCTTGTCCCTCCTCCAGATCAATATACACCCGTTATCGGGGGAATGTTTCGTCGTTGACATCCATCACCTCATTCCGGGACGAACCCGCCCATTCGCATTGGCCGCCGTCCATGGTAGAGGAACGGGTAAACGAGGTAGACTGACAACAAGCGCGATCTCCTAATGGGGGGAATCGAGCGTCTACTGTTAAGGAGGTTGAACAAATGCCTGCAACGGGAAACACGGCTGCGCGAGGAAGAAACAAGGTCCTCATTACAGCATTGTTGATGATTGGCCTGCTGGTGGGACTCGCTGCCTGCCGGGGATTCTTCGGACAGGCGCCGATTGCCCTTCTTGTCTTTACTCCATTTACGGATGAAGAGGTGCCGATCACGGTCGATTTCGACATCAGCGGGTCAAACGACCCTGATGGGACGATTGCAAGTTATGATCTGGATTATGGTGACGGCACAGCTCATGCCACGGGCACGGACGTCACCGATGCGCTTTCGCATAAGTACAACGCCGACGGGGCGTTCGTAGCCACGCTGACGATCACCGACAACGACGGACGGATCGGTATGGATACGGTAACGATCACCATCGGCGGCGCGATGATCACCTTTGCCAGCGACCGGGGCGGCGACTATGACATCTGGCGCATGTCGGCCGGTGGAGGCACGCCGAATGTCGTGTTGAATACGGTCAATGATGAGCTGTTCCCCGACCTCATAAAGGGATTGCGCGACATGGTCGCTTATGCGGCCGAAGATGGCACGAGCTGGAACATCTGGAAGATGACCGTTAGCGGCAGCAGCAATTACCAGCTTACCACGCAGACACCGTCGAACCAGATCGAGCCGAGTTGGTCGTATCAAGCGAGCAAGATCGCCTACACGTCGAACGCGGCGCAGACACCTTCATCGACCACGTGGGAGATATACACGATGAACGCCGACGGCTCGTCGCAAGCGAAGCTGACGACACAAAGCCCATCGTGGGCGATTGCCCCCGCGTATTCGCCGACCTCTGACGACATGGTGTTCGTCTCCGGTGCCAGGCATGACGGCACTGTAACGAATGGAGGCAGTGCGATCATCAAGCGGACTGCGGGCGGCGTATTGAGCACGCTGTACGATTCCTCTGGGAACGACGGGAACGCCTCTCCGGACATGAGCGGCGCCTCCACCACCCCACTTAATCTGCCTAGCGGTATGATATCGAAGCCCGCATGGTCACCGGACGGTTTGCTGATCGCCTTCTCCACCGACAAGGATGGAGCCATCAACATCTACGTGGTCGGCGCCGACGGGACGGGTCCGCAGACGCTGGAGGCCTACGTCAACAGCCTGCTCACCGCCGCGGGAGAAGTCGCCGTTACGCCGGGGACGATTTCATCGACGGATGACGAGTTCTGTCCCTACTGGCTCGAGGATGAATCAGGCCTCGTGTTTGTGCGCGAGGAGACAGGAGGAAACTACAACCTGTACAAGGTCTCGTTTACAACCGGCCTGGTGACACAGCTCACAAGCTCCACATCAGCAAACAACGTAATACCAGCAGCAAAACGGTAGGACCAGCCCGAGGGGCGGGGAGGCCTCCCCGCCCCTAGTGGGCAACACGACTGTTTCTCCTTTCCATGATCACGGCAATCGCCAACCCAACAACGAACAGGATGTAGAGAGGGATGTCGCCGAAACGAGTGTAGATGGACTTTGCGGTCAACCGTGATACTGTGACGCTTGTTGCTTGCTCCTTCTGCGTTTGGATCATTATCCGACCGCGCGGATCGATCGCCCCCGAGATTCCCATGTTCGCTGCTTGTATGAGGTAGCGGCGTGTCGATACGGCGCAGAACACGGCGCCGGCGAAATGGGCGGGAAGTTCCGAGCTTTCATCGAACCAGGCATCATTTGTTACTACTGCCAACAACGTGGCCCCGCCAGCCGCGAATGCGCGGCTTGCCGCAGGGAGCATTGACTCAAAGCAGATTGGTGAACCGATGCCGTCGACCGGCGTGTGTGAAGTACCCGGCGTTAGCTCCACCGGCAAGAACGAGTCGACCAATCGCTTCAGGCCGATTGACTCCCAAAGACTGCGACCGGGAATGACCTCTCCGAACGGAACCGGATGTACCATGTCATAGCTTCCCATGTTCTCTCCCCCGGGCGAGAGTGTTACTACGCTGTTGTATATCTTCCCCCGGCGATAATCGCCCGTTCCAAAGAGTATCTTTGCGCCCGTCGTTCTCGCCAGATCGGCGAAGCGAGGCAACAACCGGTCATCTCGCAAGATATAGTCAGGGAGGATCGATTCTGGGAATACGATCATGTCCGGGTCGGTTGCCGCTGCCTGCCGCCCCAGCGCGAGATACCTGTTGAGGAGCGGCATCAGGCTCTTCTGATCGAGCTTCTCCTCCTGAGGAACACGCGACGAAACTATGCCGACGTCCAGCTTGACGCCGTCGGTCTTGACAGGGATGAAGGAGATGGATATGAGTATGGCTATCGCACCCACTGCGAGCAGCGCGAATCCAAAGCGGCATCTGCGCAGGGCAAGGTACAAAGCGGTGTTTACGAATACAATAGCGGCGGTGAGGCTCCATGGACCAAGGTAGGCGACGATCTGGATCAGCCTGGGGTATGCGTAGAGCGACTGATATAGCGAAGAGTATCCAAGCGCGAGCGGGCCGATGTTCCGCAAGATCTCAAGAAGCGTGAACAGAACTGGAACCACGATTACGAATGCCCCATCTGCTTTCCATCTCCGTCTTGCGTAGGCAATGATTAGGCCGAAGACGCCGAAATAGGTTGAAAGACACAGGACGAGCAGGAACACGCCCGGCACAACTAACGGCGTGAAACGAGTGAGGGTGAATAGCCAGCGCAAATCGACGAGAAAGAAGGCAAAGCCGGCGATCACGCCTGGGAAGAAGCCATTTCCCTCTTCAAGTGCGAACAGGAGCGGTACGAGTGCGACAAGCGACAACGCACCGACAGGGAATCCAGGCATGGCAAGCGCCATCGCCGCGCCGGCTCCGATCGCGAGAACGGCTTTCTTCTTCCACAACGTTGGCATATACTCGTAATCATATCACTGGGTAAGAGGAATTCATGCATCCGATACTTCTTAAGCTGGGTTCAATTACGATCCGCTACTACGGATTGATGTACGTGATCGCCATCTCGCTCGGGTTCCTGCTCATTTCCCGCGAAGTACGGCGAAAGGGCATGATGTGTGGCAGCGACAAGAAGCGGCGTCCGATAAGCACCGACGATCTGCTTGATCTCCTGTTATGGATGGTTCCCGCGGCGATCATAGGGGCCCGGATATACTACGTTGTCTTCCAATGGGGATACTACGGCAGCCACATTGCGGACATCATTAAGATATGGCAAGGCGGACTTGCGATCCATGGTGGCGTGATTGGGGGGATCGCGGCGGTGTACGCCTTCACGCGCGTGAAACGGATTCCGTTCTGGCAACTGACGGACGTCATCGCCCCCAGCTTGATCCTTGGCCAGGCGATCGGACGTATCGGGAATTTGATGAACGGCGACGCATACGGTGTTCCCACCAACCTTCCGTGGGGCATCCACTTCCCTGCCGATTCTCCGGCAGGGATGGCATATCCCGGGCAGGCGACTCATCCATCGATGATCTATGAGATGATTCTCAATCTCATGATATTCTCGCTCTTGTGGCGGATACGAAAACGCGGCTACAAGGACGGCTTCATCACGGCGTTGTATTTCATCCTCTACTCGATTGCACGTTCGATTGTCAGCTTCACCCGTGGGGACAGCCTATGGCTCGGACCGATCCGAGCGGCACACGTGATCAGCGCGGTCCTCATTTTTGGGTTCGGAGGATTCATAATCCTGCGGCGTCTCTACGTGCGGACTAAGCCCGAAATCTCTCCCCCAGGTAGAAACGGCGCGCAAGCGGATCGGTGAGGATTTCCTCGGGCGTTCCATCTGTGATGATGCGGCCTTCATTCATCAAGTATGCGTAATCGGTTATCGACAGAGTATCTCTCACGTTGTGATCGGTTACGATCAATCCGATGTTCCTCTCCCGCAAACGGAGCACGTGCTCTTGCAGATCGGCAATCGAGATCGGATCGATACCGGAAAACGGCTCGTCGAGGAGGATGAACGACGGAGAGGCGGCAAGTGCACGTGCGATCTCCAGGCGACGACGCTCTCCGGCCGATAGGCTGCCGGCGCGGCGCTTTCGGAGCCGCGCCAGTCCGAACTCGCGCAACAGGTCGGATCTCTTCTCGGCATGGGTCGATGATTCCAACACAAAGCTGAGGTTGTCTTCGACGCTGGCACGGGTGAACACGGACGGCTCTTGCGGCAGATAGCCGATACCGAGCCGCGCGCGTTTGTAGAAGGGCAGCTTCGATATGTCAGCGCCATCGAGAAGGACCCTCCCGCTCCTTGTTGCAAGGAAGCCGATCATCATGTGGAACGTGGTCGTCTTTCCGGCCCCATTCGGACCCAGCAATCCGATAATACGCCCCGGCTCTACGGTCAGGGAAAGGTGATCGACGACGCAACGGTCGGTATACCATTTTGTGAGCTCGTGCGCCTCAAGAGCCATTCGAACCTCCAAAGAAACTGTCATTGAGGCGGACATGCACCCCGTCACCAGCCACGATCGCTTCTTGCGAAACGGTTATTGTTCCGGCCTCTATTGTTCCGGCCGCCACCGAACCCGTTACGCCGCCGGAAAGCCTGCTATCACCGGAATTGGAGTCGTATTCGAGGTGCGGACAGTAGAAGTCGCCATCAGTCATCTTCACCTTCACGTTCCCTGTAACAGCAATAAGGCCATTGCTCTCGCTTGCCGTATCGCCGTCTACGGTCAATGAAGACGGCTTAGCGAGTTCCGCGTGCACACCGCCGCTAAGCGATACCTGCCCCTTGTCAAGCGCGTAGACGAAACTCGGGGCAGTGATCGAGGCGGACTGCAAAGTGATATCTACATTCTCTGCCGTGATGTCTCGTGTTGCTTCGCTCCACGTTGCGCTGGCGGTTGCGAGACGAACGCCATCACCCTCTTCGATGATTACGTTTCCGTAGAGTGTCGCCTTATCCCCGGAGAATGTAAGACTGTCGCATGTACCCGCAAGTGCAGTCTTGTCGTCCGAGAAGAAGTTGAGCGATACGTCAGACAGGGTACCGTTATTGCCCTCCATTTGTCCCGTCTTTGCCGTAACGTGCCACGCGGCATTTCCGTCCTTATCATAGCCGGATAGCGCAACGCCCTGTGCTTGTGATGTCTCCGGCGACGGCTCCTGTGTATGCGTGGAGAGGATAACCCAGGCGGTGATCGCCCCCCCGATTAGGAGGACGATGAGGAAGATGCGTGTGCGATGCATGCCTGAACAAAGCCGGTGAACAATGGATGCGGCGAGAGAAAGCGGGACTGGAATTCCGGATGGAATTGAACGCCCACGAACCATGGATGCCCATCCAGTTCGACGATTTCGGTTAGGAGGCCGTCGGGAGACGTAGCGGCCACATGCATGCCCGCCTCTTCAAACCCCTTTCGATAGACAGGATTGAACTCGTAGCGGTGCCGGTGCCGCTCATGGATCCGCTCTCTGCCGTAGCAGGCGCGGCTGATTGTGCCTTGTTGCAGGATTGCCTCATAGGCGCCCAGACGCATCGTTCCTCCCTTGTCGGTGACTCTGGTTTGATCGGGAAGGATGTCGATCACCGGATCAGGGGTATCCGGGTCGAACTCGGCGCTGTTTGCCCGCTTGAGACCCAGACTCGCGCGAGCGAATTCAATAACTGCGCATTGCAGCCCTAGGCAGATTCCGAAGAAAGGAAGGCCGGTATCGCGTGCGTATTTCACCGCCTCCACTTTTCCCTCCACGCCGCGATCGCCAAATCCTCCCGGAATCAATAGGCCGTCGACCTCGTTTAGATACGATTCCGCGCCGCTTCCTGCAATGTCCTCAGCTGAGATCCAGGAGATATGCACGCGTGCGTTGAGGTGCGTGCCGGCATGTGCGAGCGCTTCTCGAATGCTGATGTATGAATCCTGCAATTCGACGTACTTGCCGACGATGCCAATCCGTACTGTCTTCTCAGGATTGTGCATCCTGGAAACAAGATCACTCCAACGCTCGGCGGCAACCGTGCGCGGTGGGAGGTTAAGGCCGGCGGCGACAAGCCTGTCCACGCCTTGGTCGATGAGCATCAGCGGAACGTCGTATATTGTCGGGAGATCCGGGTCTTCAATCACGTTTGCCTGCGGCACGTCGCAGAACAAAGCGATCTTGCGCTTCACGGAGTCCGATAGAGAGCGGTCGCAGCGGGCGACAATGGCATCAGGCTGGATGCCGATTGCGCGCAGCTCCTTGACGCTGTGCTGCGTCGGTTTCGTCTTGATCTCATCCGTGCTCGCCAGGTGCGGCAGAAGAGTAAGGTGAATGAAAAACGTATCTTCAGGAGGCAGATCGTCCTTCAGCTGGCGCAACGCTTCGAGAAACGGAAGGCTCTCGATGTCTCCCACCGTTCCTCCCACTTCCACAACGCTGATCTCCGCACCTTCCTGCTCCACGGGTAGATTGATAAGACGCTTGATCTCGTTGGTGATGTGCGGAATAACCTGCACCGTCTGGCCGAGGAAAGAGCCGGCTCGCTCTTGACGAATGACGTTCCAGTACACTTGGCCGGTGGTGATGTAATTCACGGCTGAAAGGGATTCGTCGAGAAAGCGTTCGTATCGGCCGATGTCGAGGTCGGTCTCCTTCCCGTCGTGTGTTACGAACACCTCTCCATGCTCGTAAGGGTTCATTGTGCCGGCGTCTAGGTTCACGTAGGGATCGATCTTTTGTAGGCTGACCCGATATCCGCTTAGCTTGAACATGAGGCCGATTGACGCGGCGATGACTCCCTTTCCAAGTCCGGAGATGACCCCACCGGTGACGACGATGAACTTGCGCAACATGGACCTCCGGTTATTCCGCTTTATATCGGCACTACAGAATAAGCGAACGGGAAGTCTTATGCAAGAACTCCTTTCTTTGTGCTTGCAGGCGCTTCATGCTATAATGCGGTACTTGTGCGCTTGTCTCAGCGCCAGAATCACAGAGAAAGGGAACGATATCGCATGTTGAGAGCGATCTTAGAGGTTGTCTTCTTCTTAAACTGCTTTGCGTTGATGGGCCTGGTTCTGCTTCAGATGAGCGAGCATTCTGGGTTGGGCGGTGCGTTTGGATCTGGAATGTCGAGCACAGTGTTCGGCAGGGATGAGACAAAAGACCCGAAACGAACGGCCACGACGATAGTCGCGGGAGTATTCATGATTCTCGGATTTGTCCTGTCGTTCATATAGACCGTCGTCAAGGAGGGAAGATAGCGGTGCCGCTAATCGAGGTAAGAGGTCTTAAGACTTATTTCTACACCGAAGACGGTGTGGTGAGGGCTGTCGATGGCGTCGATTTCACCATCGAGCCGGAGAAGACGCTCGGCATTGTGGGTGAGAGTGGGTGCGGAAAGTCTGTCACCGCCCTGTCTGTAATGGGCCTTATTCAGACCCCTCCCGGGAAGATTGCTGAGGGTGAGATAATCTACCACCGAAACGGCAAGGCGACCGACCTGACGAAACTGAATCCGAAGGGACACGAATACCGGTCGATCCGCGGCAATGAGATCGCCATGATCTTCCAGGAACCGATGACCTCCCTGAATCCGGTATACACGATAGGGAACCAGATTATCGAAGCGATTGTTCTGCATCAACACCTGCACAAGAAAGAGGCAAAGAACAAGGCGATCGATATGTTGCACGCGGTAGGGATCCCTCTTCCCGAGGTTCGGGTAGACGAGTATCCGCATCAGCTCTCCGGCGGGATGCGCCAGCGAGCGATGATTGCAATGGCTCTTTCTTGTAACCCCTCCCTATTGATCGCCGACGAACCGACAACAGCGCTTGACGTGACTATCCAGGCGCAGGTTCTCGATCTGATGAATGATCTACGGCGGGACTTCAAGGCCGCGATCCAGTTCATCACGCACGATCTCGGCGTGATCGCAGACATGGCCGATGATGTGGTCGTCATGTATCTCGGCAGGATTGTCGAATCCGCGTCAGTGCGTGAGGTCTTCCACAATCCCAAGCACCCATACACGCAGGGATTGATGAACTCCATTCCGTCACTCACGACCACGAAGAAAGAACGTCTTATCCCGATCAAGGGCGTCGTGCCCGATCCGTTCGACGTGCCAGACGGCTGTGGCTTCGAGCCCAGGTGTCCTCACGCAATGGATATCTGCAAGAGAGAGATGCCGATGTTGAAACAAGTGGCCTCTGAGCATCTGGCTTCCTGTTGGCTGTACGAGTGACAAAGAGGTGATTGAGTTTGTCTTCTGACAACATACTGCTAAACGTGAAAGGCCTGAAGAAGTACTTCCCCGTGCGAAAGGGGCTTTTGCGGCGCGTGGTTGCGCATGTGAAGGCGGTCGACGGAGTCGACATGTACATCAAAGAGGGAGAAACGCTGGGCCTGGTCGGCGAGAGCGGTTGTGGGAAGACGACGACCGGCCGGACGATCCTCCGTCTGATCGAACCGTCAGAGGGCGAAATTCTCTTCAGAAGCAAGAAGCTTGCCAGAAGCGGCGAAGAGTACAGAGAAGTCGATGTTGTGACGGCGCATCGAAAGCTACTGAAATCGCTGCGCCGCGACATGCAGATTATCTTTCAGGATCCGTATTCCTCACTCAATCCGCGCATGACTGTCGGATCAATTGTGGGCGAGCCTCTACTCGTGCATGGGATCGCGAAAGGGGCTGAGCGCGAGGAACGAGTTCGCGAGCTGTTGGGGGCGGTCGGGCTGAAACCCGATCACATGAAGCGATATCCACACGAGTTCTCCGGCGGACAACGCCAGAGAATCGGCGTGGCGCGAGCTCTTGCCCTCGATCCGCAGTTGATCGTGGCCGATGAGCCGGTCTCCGCACTCGATGTCTCGATTCAGGCGCAGGTACTGAACCTGCTTGAGGGGTTGCAGGAAGAATTCGGCCTTACGTATCTTTTCGTCGCGCACGATCTGTCGGTGGTCAAGCACATCAGCGACAGAGTGGCCGTGATGTATCTGGGCAAGATCGTCGAACTCGCCGAGACCGAGCAGTTGTTTGGCGATCCGAAGCATCCATACACAGAGGCCTTGATGTCGGCGGTGCCGGTTGCCGATCCCGACTACGATGTGGAACGAATACTCCTTGAGGGAGACGTGCCTAGTCCGGTCAATCCGCCATCCGGCTGCTACTTCCATCCACGGTGCCGGTATGCGCAGGACATATGCAAGACCGACGATCCTCTCTACCGCGACCTGGGGAACGAGCACTTCGTCAAGTGTCACCTCGCTGAGACATTGGATCTACGCCCTGTAGTGCGTGAATGATCCTCCTCCTTGGCACGAGGAATTGCGGCAAGATTAGAGAGCTAAGGGAGCTTCTGGCCGATATCTCATCGGTGGAGCTCCTTTCTGTTTCCGATTGTCCATTCGATGAGGTGGAGGAGAGCGGGACGACTTTCCGCGAGAACGCGCTTCTCAAGGCGCGCTCAATCTCAGCGCAAACAGGATATTCGGTTCTGGCTGACGATGCCGGGCTGGAGGTGGCTGCGCTGGGTGGCGATCCGGGGGTGCGCTCCGCGCGATTCTCCGGTATTCCAGTCGACTATGCGCGTAACAACGCCCTCCTTCTCACGAGACTTGCCGGAGTTTCCGATCGTCGGGCGAGGTTCGTGACAGTAATGGCTCTTCACTTGAGCGATGGGCGTGAGTTCGTGAGACAGGGAACTCTGAGTGGTCGCATCACGGAGTGTCCGGCCGGCGAAGGGGGCTTTGGCTACGACCCGCTGTTCGTTCCCAACAACAGCGTGCGCACCTTGGCCGAGATGACAATGCAAGACAAGAACAGGATCAGTCATCGCTATCAGGCGGTCAGAGCGATGAAGCTTGTCTTGGCAGAAATCGCGGCTGCGGAGGCGTGATCACTCCTCCGCGAAGGTCTTCGCCAGCTCGAGCACGGCGCGGCGTTGGGCGGCCGACATGCGCTTGGGAACCATCACGTTCACCTCGATGAAGTGATCGCCACGACCTGAACCGTGCAGATCGGGCATCCCTTTGCCACGCAATCGTATCACCTCTCCAGGCTGGGTTCCGGCGGGAATAGAGACGGTCTCCTTTCCCCACAACGTGTCTACGTCCACCTTTGTCCCCAGCGCTGTCTGATGGTATTGCAGGTCTATCTTTGAGTGGATATTGCGGCCGTTGCGGCGGAAACGGGGATCGGCAATAACCTCAATCACGATGTACAGATCTCCGGCGGGGCCACCATTAGGGCCTGCGTTTCCTTGCCCTTTCAAGCGCAGGCGGGAGCCGTTGTCGACGCCGGCAGGCACCGTGATCGAGATCTTGCTCTTCTCTTTCATCCTACCGCTTCCGTGACAATGGTGGCACGGGCGCTCGATTACCTCTCCCGTTCCATGGCACTCAGGGCACAAGCTGACGTTTACGAAACTTCCGAGCAAACTCTGTTGGCGATACTCGATTTGCCCCCTGCCGTTGCATGTGGAGCACGTGCGCTTTGAGCTTCCCGGCTCCATTCCCGTTCCATGACAAGTCTCACAGGCAATTAGGCGTGGGGCCGTGATCTTCATCTTCGTTCCGGTAGCGGCATCTTCGAGCGCTATTCGCAACTTATACTCTATGTCTTCTCCGTGCGACGCGCGCTGTCGACGCCCGGTCGACTGTCCGCCTCCCTGGCGGAAGAAGAGATCGAAGATGTCCTCCATCCCTCCAAAGCCGAACTCGGAGTATGCTTGCCTGGCGCGGTGGAAGTCGGTCTGCCCGAAGTCAAACCCCTGTGCCGGTCCGGCGTGGCCGTAGCGATCGTATTGCGCCCGTTTGTCCGGGTCGGAGAGGACCTCATACGCTTCGGACATCTCCTTGAACTGCTCCTCGGCACGCGCACGTGCTTCCGGGTTCTTGTCCGGATGGAGCTCCTTCGCCTTGCGGCGGTAGGCGCGCTTGATCTCCTCGGGGCTCGCTTCACGAGCGACTCCGAGTACCTCGTAATAATCGCGTTTGGCCACGCTAACCCCTTGTTTATTTCTACTTGTCTTCGTACTCCGCGTCTATGTATCCGCCATCGTCGGCATCCTCTCCGCCGGTAGCATCATCGGCAGAGGGATCGCTCTTGGCATCCCCGGAGGCCTGTGAGTACGCCTGTTCGGCGAGCTGCTGGGCGCTCTTGGACAGGGCATCCATTGCCTTACGAACCTCATCGATGTTCGCATTTTGAGAGAGTTTGTCTCGCAGACTGCGTAGATCCGCCTCGATGTCTCCTCGCTTGTCTTGCGGCACCTTGTCTCCGAGATCTGCGAGGGTCTTCTCCACTGAATAGACAAGCTGATCGGCTTGGTTCCTCACCTCGATCTCTTCCGCCTTTTTCTTGTCTTCCTCGGCGTGTTCCTCCGCCTCCCGACGCATCCTGTCGATCTCCCCCTCGTCCAAGCGCGACGATTCCGTAATCGTGATGGACGCTGTTTTCTCCGTAGCCTTGTCCTTTGCGGTTACGTTGAGAATACCGTTTGCGTCGATGTTGAACGTGACATCAATCTGGGGCACACCCCGCGGTGCGGGGGGAAGGCCGGTTAACTGGAACTTCCCGAGTGACTTGTTGTCCGTCGCCATCTTTCGCTCGCCCTGGACGACGTGGATCTCCACGCTCTGCTGATTGTTTTCCGCAGTAGTGAACGTCTTTGTCTTCTCAGTGGGGATGGTCGTGTTCCGTTCGATCAGAGGAGTCGCTATCCCCCCCAGGGTTTCGATCGACAATGAGAGTGGGGTTACATCCAGAAGGACGATTTCATCCACTTCACCGGCGAGCACACCACCTTGGATCGCGGCTCCGGCCGCGACGACTTCGTCCGGATTGATCTCTCGGTTGATCTTACCCGGGATGCGCTCCGATATCAGTTCCTGGACTCTCGGAATCCTAGTAGAGCCGCCCACCAGCACTACCTGATGAATGCTGTCCTTATCCTTCTTTGCTTCGCGCAGTGTGCCATCGACGATGTCGATGCTTCGCTGCAGAAGGTCCCCGATCATCTGTTCGAACTTTGCCCGCGTGAGCTTCTTCTCTAGGTGCTTTGGTCCGCTGGCGTCGGCCGTGATGTACGGCAGATTGATCGTTGTCTCCTTGCGGCTGGAGAGCTCCATTTTTGCCGATTCCGCTGCGTCCTTCAGACGCTGCATGGCACTTGGGTCCTTTTCGAGATTTATGCCCGTGTCCTTGCGATACTCTTCGACGAGCCAGTCCATGATGCGTCGATCGAAATCATCTCCGCCCAGTTGGGTGTCGCCGTCGGTAGCGATTACTTCGAATACGCCGTCGCCGATCTCGAGAATCGAGACGTCGAACGTTCCCCCGCCGAGATCGTACACAAGGATCGTATGTTCGTCGGACTTATCGAGGCCATAGGCAAGCGAAGCGGCCGTCGGCTCGTTGATGATGCGCATTACTTCCAAGCCGGCTATCGTCCCCGCGTCCTTGGTCGCCTGACGTTGCGTGTCGTTGAAATACGCGGGGACAGTGATCACGGCCTTGGTAATCTTTGTTCCAAGGTAGGCTTCGGCATCGTTCTTCAGCTTCTGCAGGATCATCGCCGATATCTGCTCTGGCGAGTACTCGGTTGTCTTCCCGTCGAGCGAGATCTTGACGTGATGGTCGGTTCCCATTTTGCGTTTGATTGAGGCGACCGTGTGCTTGGGGTTGGTGATTGCCTGTCGTTTCGCGAGGCGGCCGACAAGCCGCTCGCCGGCTTCAGTAAATGCGACCACCGAGGGAGTCGTCCTCTCCCCTTCCGCGTTGGGGATTATTTCCGGAACTCCCCCTTCGAGCACGGCAACGCACGAGTTCGTCGTACCTAGATCTATTCCAATTATCTTCTCTCTCATAACTCCTCCTTCTGCTCCGCATTCATCTTTCCGTTACTCACTTTCACCTTGCACGGGCGCAGAACACGGCCGTTCCTCTCATAGCCACGCTCGAACTCCTCAAGCACCGTATTTTTCTCTTCGCCGCTTTCTACACTCAACAGCGCTTCGTGTTTGGCAGGATCGAACATCGTACCCACGGCATCGAACGGGATTACTCCCTTGGCCTTCAGAACCTGATCGAACTGGGCGAAGATCTTCTCTATCCCACGCACAAAAGCCGCTGCGTCGGTCTCGTTCGAGTAACTGGCGAAGGCACGCTGCAGATTGTCGTACAGAGGTATGAAATCAAGGATCTCACGATCCGACGCCCGCTCTTCCAGTTGCGTCGCTTCGCGCGACACACGCTTCTTGTAGTTCTCGAATTCCGCCTGCAGCCGCTGCAGGCGCTCGATGAGCAAGCGGGTTTCTTCTTCCTTGGACGCCAATTGTGCTTCAAGGGAATCGCCGTTCGATTGCTCCGTGGTTGGGTCTTCCTTGCCATCCAAGATGGTTATTTGTTCATTGGGTTGCTCGTTCTTTTTCATCTGCTTATTCCTTTTCATTGCTCACGCGGGCAGGAGCCGACGAGGATTGTCTCCAGCCGGTTCGCAATATAGCTAACCGCCGACAATGCGCGGCCATAATCCATCCAGACCGGCCCAATCACCCCCAACATGCCTCCATAAGGGCGATAGTGGGAGGAGACTACGCTGAATTCCTCCAACCCGACGAGAGAACAATCACCGATTGATACCAGCAAGCCATCATCATTCTCATGCTTCTTGCGCATCATCTCGACAAACGCATCCCTGTCCTGCATGGCATGGATCAATCCGGCAAACTGCTCCATCGCGTTATCGGGGATCATCTCCTGGAGACCCCCCACGAGATTCAACATGCCTTCGAAGAACAGGCGCTGATTGGAGCGGCGTTTGAGCTGACGGTCGAGAACGAGAAGGGTCTGCCGCACCGGCCGATCATGCCAACCCTCTGCCCTATCTTGAAGGACAAGTCTTCGAACTGTATCCAAAGGTGCGCCGTGCAGGTCGCGGTTGATGATCTCGGTCACCCGCTCGATCTCTTCTTGCGACAGGTCGTCCTCCAGCGGGATGAGGCCGTGCTCGACGATGCCGATATTGGAGACGATAACCAGCAATGCCAGACGTGATCCCATCCTAACAAGGACCATTCGATCGAGCAGTGTTTCTTCCTGACGGGGAGGAATTATGAACCCGGCATAGCCAGTTATGCTCCCGAGCAGGAAGGCTGTTTGACGCATCGCTTCGCCTACCTCAAGGCACTGAACAGAGTATGCCTCCACAACCTCCATTCGATCTTTCTTGGTGAGCTCTGACAGATCGAGGAGCCAGTCAACGAAAAAGCGATACCCTTTCTTCGTCGGGATACGACCCGATGAAGCATACGGTTTCTCTATATAGCCAGCCTCTTCCAGGTCGTTCATGTCGTTGCGCACAGTCGCCGAACTGACTCGCAGCCCGTAGTCCTCAAGAATCATCCGAGAAGAAACGGGCTCATGCTGTCTAATATATCGGTCGACTATCTCTTTCAGTATCAGTCTTTGTCGGTCTGGAAGAACGGTTTCCATTCTTAGCACTCTCTTATATCGTTTGCTAAATGATAGCGCTCGACAAGTTCCTTGTCAACGTGGCACTTGACACTTGTCCCATTGATCTCTATGATGGATCTATCATGTCAGCGATGGAGAAGTCCGCGATTAGTCAAGTTAGCGTGTGCTCTTCCCGCTGGTATTGGTTTACAACTGGTACTTCCGTTCATCCCTAGATAGGCTGGGGAAGAACCCGGAGGTACCAGGAGAGACTACAGGCAATGCCTGTGGTCTTTATTTTTTGCCTGGAGGTGAAGTGAGATCTGGAGAGATGCGATAACCGTGAGAGGGAAAGAGCAATCAAGGAGGTAGCAATGAAGAAATTATTGTCAGTTATGGTTGTTGGGTTGATTGTCCTATCGATTGGGACCTTGGTCGCTGCTGGAGATCCGATCAAGATAGGGATCTGTCAGATAGTCGAGCATCCGGCACTTGATGCGGTGCGCCAGGGCGTAATTGACTCTCTATCCGCTGCCGGATTTAGCGATGGCGTCGACGTGATTTATCTTGTCGCCAATGCTCAAGGTGATATGGGGACTGCGCTTGCAATTGCGCAAGATTTCAAGGCTCAGAATGTCGATCTTGTGGTTGCTATCGCCACGCCGACGGCGCAGGCTGCGGTGCAGGTCTTCAGTGATACGGACACCCCGGTGATCTTTGCTGCTGTTACAGATCCAGTTGCTGCCGGGCTCGTTGTAGACGCAGACGACCCGAGTGGGAATGGGAATGTAACTGGCACGTCCGATCGGATTCCGGTTGCGTCAGATATCGCGCTCCTCAAAGAACTATCCCCCGACATCACGAGGATCGGGATTATCTACAACCCGGGTGAGGCCAACTCGGTGGTGCTCACGGATCTTGCAGTGGCGGCGGCAGGAGACCTGGGCCTGACGATCATAAAAGCAGTTGCCGACAATTCGGCGAATGTTCCGATTGCCGCGCAATCGCTTTCCGGACGGGTCGATGCGTTCTATGTAACGACTGACAATACGGTCGTTTCGGCGATCGGTTCAGTGGTCGCCGCAGCAGAAGAGGCGAAGATCCCCTTCTTGGTCGCGGATCCAACGAGCCTTGCCTCCGGCGTAACCCTCGCCACCGGATTTGACTACTACCAGCATGGGCTCCTGACGGGGTCAGTAGTACAGCAAGTGCTGGCGGGAAAGAAACCCAGCGAGATACCGGTGACGTACCAAAGCGGCGGTCAGATTGTGCTGAATCTCGATGCGGCGGAGAAGATCGGTCTTGTGTTCCCTCAGACGATTATTGCCAAGGCTGACAAGATCTTGCTTGGTGGTATCGAGTGGGAAAAAGCGGAGACCAAGTAGCCTCTGGGAGGAGCGATGGCCCTTATTCTGATGCATGCTGCTGAACAGGGATTGCTCTACGGGATTGCGGCGCTGGGGGTGTTCATCACTTACCGGATTCTCAACTTCCCCGATCTGACGGTCGATGGCAGTTTCGTGACCGGAGCGGCCATCGCCTCCTCCCTCCTTGTGACATACGGACTTGATCCTGCAATTACGTTGGTGATCGCATTCGCTGCCGGCGCAATCGCCGGAACCGTAACGGGGCTCCTAAACACCAGGCTTGGGATTACCGATCTCCTTGCCGGAGTCCTGTCGATGATCATGCTCTACTCGATCAATCTTCGAATCATGGGCAGGCCGAACATTTCGCTGCTCCGCGCCGACACGATCATTCGCATCGTGCAGCGCGGGTTTCACTCTCTGGGCATTGTCGGCGTTCTTGTTTTTGTCGCACTGGTGACGATCGCGATAAAGGTATTGCTCGATCTCTTCTTCAAAACCGAGATTGGACTTGTCCTGCGCGCCACTGGTGACAACGAACGGATGGTAATTGCGCAAGGGGTAAACACCAAGACGACAAAGGTGGCCGGGCTTGCGCTTTCCAACGGGCTAGTTGCTTTGTCCGGCGCGCTTGTCGCCCAATATAGCGGGTTTGCCGACGTGGGCATGGGAGTGGGCACGATCGTGACCGGCCTTGCCGCGGTGATTATCGGAGGATCGCTGATCCGCTCGCGCAAGGTGGTATGGATGACTACCAGCGTGCTCGTGGGGTCCTTGATCTACCGGATTGCCGTGATGTTTGCCCTGCGCTACGGGTATGTGATCGGGTTCCAGGCGAGCGACCTCAAGCTCGTTACTTCATTACTTGTCATTGTTGCGCTCGTCATTCCAGCGTTTCGTGCCCGCATGGAAAGGAAGGTAAAGCCATGCTGATGCTTGAGCGTATTCGCAAGACATTTCGTTCAGGCCAGGACCTTGTCGTCGCCCTCGGTGGAGTCGATCTCAAGCTCTCCAAGGGAGACTTTCTGACGGTGATCGGATCGAACGGCGCCGGCAAGAGCACTCTCTTGAACATCATTGCAGGCAGCATACTTCCTACTGCCGGGCGCGTGTCGATCAACGAGGAAGATGTAACGCTCGTTCCCGCCTATCGACGAGCACGATGGATCGGCAGGATCACCCAGGATCCCCTCTCCGGGACCGCCCCGTCGATGACGATTGCCGAGAACCTTGCGTTGGCCGCAAAGAGGTCCCGGCGCTCTTTCTGTCTGGCGATTACTCGCAGGAAGAGGTTGGAGATGGTGGAACGGATGCACGCGCTTGGCATGAGTCTTGAGCGACGCCTCGATGATCCGGTATCACTCCTCTCCGGAGGGGAGAGACAGGCGCTCACTGTAACGATGGCAACCCTTGCCAATCCACAGATTCTACTGCTCGACGAACATACGGCCGCACTCGATCCGACCAACGCGCTCAAGGTATCGCAATTAACGCAGGAATTCGTGACGAAAACGGGAATTGCCACGATCATGGTTACGCACAACATGGAGCATGCGATCCTACTCGGGAATCGGCTGATCATGATGAACAAGGGAGAAATTGTCTACCAATTCGCCGGTAACGAGAAAGCGACACTTGAAGTGCCGGATCTCGTCGATCTCTTTCGCAAGCGGCACATCTGCGACGACGAGCTTCTCTTGGAGAGAAACTAGTTGTTCTTCCCGCAGCAGTTCTTGTACTTCTTCCCTGAACCGCAAGGACAGAGATCGTTGCGCCCGGGAGTCACCTTCGCCTGTGCCGGCTTCCTCTTGGGTTGCTCTGCCGTGGAACTGACCGATCCGGCACCGGCGTGCACGTACTGTATTTCTCGTTCTGGCGCCTGCCTCTGTCTGCCGTCCCCGGCGGCGAGGCGCGGGTTCAGAAGAGACGTAACGATCTTCTGTGCGGCGCGCGCCAGCATCTCCTGGAACAAAACGAACGACTCGCGCTTGAACACAACGAGTGGATCTGTTCCCGCGTAGGCGGTGAGGCCGATCCCTTCTTTCAGATCGTCCAGCGTATATAAGTGCGATAACCACGTTTCGTCGATCGTCGTCAGGATAAGATAGCGGGATATCAGAGGGAATCTTTCCTTGAGTCGCTCCTTCTGTTTTGCGAGCACTCGCTTGAACAGATCGACGACAAACTCCTCCAGTTCGTCCACATCTTTCCCGACCAGTGCGCTGTTGTCGATTCGGAGATAGGCATGAAGTGCGCGCGCCAGTCCCTCCAAATTCCACTCATCCGCCGGCCGCGTCTTGTCGGCGTAATCGGCAACGAGTCGCTCGGCGACTTCTTCGAACAGGTCGTAGAGATAGTCATCGAGTTCGTCGAGCGGCATCGATTCTACTTCAGCGGGTGGTGGTAGGAGGAAGCGATCGCGCAGGGAGTAGATCGCGTCGCGTTGCTTGGCGAGCACGAGGTCGTACTCTAACAAGTGCTTGCGGATCTCGAAGTTTCGTCCTTCTACTCGCTTCTGGGCGCGGCGGATTGCGCGCGACAGCATTTCATGCTCGATCGCCTGGCCCTCTTCCATGCCGAGCCTGTCCATCACGGAGGCGATCCTGTCTCCCCCGAAAATGCGAAGGAGGTCGTCTTCCAGCGACAGGTAGAACTGTGAAGACCCTGGGTCTCCCTGACGGCCGGCGCGTCCGAGGAGCTGGTTGTCAATACGCCGTGACTCGTGTCGTTGACATCCGAGCACGTGCAGTCCGCCAAGGCCCGCGACGTCATCGCCGAGCTTGATGTCCGTGCCACGTCCGGCCATGTTTGTTGCTACGGTGATCGCCTTCTCCAACCCGGCGTCTTTTACTATCTCCGCCTCTTGTTCATGGTACTTTGCATTGAGTACGGTGTGAGTGAGTCCGCGCTTCTTCAGCATCGCCGACAGGCGTTCCGATTTCTCGATTGAGTCCGTTCCAACTAACACCGGCCGTCCGTTCTTGTGTTGCTCTTCGATCTCATCGGCGATTGCCTGGAACTTTGCCTTCTCGGTCCGGAATATCACGTCCGGTTTGGCGACGCGAATCAAGGGGCGATTTGTCGGAATGACGAGTACAGGCAGGCCGTAGATCTGCTTGAATTCTTCCTCTTCCGTCTTCGCCGTACCAGTCATGCCGCAGATCCCTTTGTACAGCCGGAAGTAGTGTTGCAGTGTGATCGTGGCAAGTGTCTGCGACTCTCGCTGTACCATCATTCCCTCTTTTGCTTCCAGCGCTTGGTGCAGACCGTCCGAATAGCGCCGATCAGGCATAAGTCGACCGGTAAAGGTATCGACGATCATTACGCGACCATCCTTGACAATGTAGTCGCTCTCTTTCTTAAACAGGTGCAGTGCACGTAGCGCCGTCTCCAGGTGGTGAAGCGCATCGGTGTTCTCCGGTGCGTACAGGTTGTCGAGCGACAACGCATCTTCTCCCTTGTGGATGCCGTCGTCGGTGAGGGTGAGTCGCTTTGTCTCCTCATCAATCTCGAAATCGGCATCTCGCTTAAAGCGACGGGCAACGGTGGCGAACTTGCGGTAGCGATCGATCGATTCCGCCGTCGACCCGGAGATGATCAACGGGGTGCGCGCCTCGTCGACGAGAATGTTGTCTATCTCGTCGATGATTGCGTAATCAAGAGGGCCTTGCACCTTCTGCTCGACCGTCATGACCATGTTGTCGCGCAAGTAGTCGAACCCGAACTGATTGTTGGTGCCGTACGTGATGTCCGCCGAGTACGCTTGCTGGCGCGCCTGCGGCTCCATCCCTTCCTGCAGCAGGCCGACCGACAGCCCGAGGA
The DNA here is from genome assembly GCA_964550615.1 of uncultured Thermotogae bacterium. Lineage (GTDB taxonomy): Bacteria > Bipolaricaulota > Bipolaricaulia > UBA7950 > UBA9294 > M55B144. Next base: position 10,592 of record CAZKAB010000021.1, on the reverse strand, counting down.
ACTCATAGATCGGCGACATCCATTCGCAGTCGCGATTGGCGAGGTAATCGTTTACCGTCACCACGTGCACCTTCCCCACAAGCGCATTGAGATAGGCGGGCAAGGTGGCGACGAGCGTTTTCCCCTCTCCGGTCTGCATCTCCGCGATCTTACGATCGTCGAGAGCGAGCGCTCCGATAATCTGGACATCGAACGGTCGCATCCCGACCGTCCGCGTTGCGGTTTCGCGTACGACGGCAAACGCTTCGTCTCGTATCTCCGCGCGCGATTCACCGTCCGCCATGCGTTGGCGGAGCAGTTGCGTCTTGGCGGCGAGCTCGGCGTCAGACAGCGCCTTCATCTCCGCCTCGAAGTCATTTACAGCTTCCAGATGTTGCGTGTAGCGTTTCAACTGCTGCGCGTTCGTCTGCCCGAACAGGAAATCCAAACTCTTCTTGATGCTATCGATGGCCATGACGGGCTTCAGTATAGGAATGGAAGAGCGTTCATTCAAGGCGACGTCGCTGCCGGGAGACCGCTAAGTGCGTCCTCCACCGTCTGTTTCTCCTGCGAGAGCGATTCAACCTGGGCGCGCAGCCGACCGTAGTCGGCGGTAGTCATTTCGGTCGGTGATGAGAGTTCCTTGTTCGCCTTATCCAAGGCGGACTCTATCAGCGCCAGCGCTTGCTGGTAGTACTTTCTGGCGGTGACGGGCATTCCCTTGCTGCGATACAAATCGCCCAGTGACATGAATGATCGCTCGAATGTCGGGCGCTTCTCGGAGAGGGCCTCCAGCTCTGTTATGGCGCGTTCGTAGTCTTGCTGGCGAACGGCGATCATCGCGTGCAGATACTCGGCTTGTACCTCGATATCGGACTGTGGGTGAGATGAGAGGAGGAGATCGACGTCCGGGCTGGCGATCTCAGGCTTGTTGAGATTTACTGCGAGGTTCGCGCGCATCAGGTAGACCGACTCATCGACGAAACGCGTACGACACTGTTCCAGATTGGCGAGCGCCAGATCGTACTCCTTCAGGTTGACCTGGGCCATCGCCAGGTAGTAGTAGGTTTGGCGCGGGCAGAAATCGAGTGCAATGCTGCGGGAGAGTGTCATCTCAGCTAGGCGCGCTTGCCCCATCTGCAGTTCTGTCGTCCCTTCTCCCAGCAGGAGATTGGCGCGATAGTCGCGAATGCCGATGACGCTCGCTCCCAAGCAGAAGACTACAATCACAGAAGCTACTGCCTTTAGCGGCCAGCCGATGATTGATACCTCCTTGGTGGCAGTGTCTCCGTATCTCCCGGAAGCCGCAATGGCGAGTACGGTAATCACAACGAGAGATGATGCTGGAAGATGCGCGGGGAAGCTGACTAGGGCATGCACAAGAAACGCCACAACGCCGCAGCCAAGGAGGATGAGATCGAGGCGGGCGTGTTCGTCGCTGTTTCGGCGTAACCGCATCCAGAACGAGAGTGGCACTGCAACTAGCAGAACGAATACAGCGATAATCCCCAGAATGCCAAGTTCGGCGGCGGCCTGGACGTAGTCGTTGTGCGCCTGCGCCGCACGCGGTATGTAGAAGTTGTACTCCGCTCCTCGGGGAGTGGAAAGAAACGCTGCCTTGTACGGGATGAAGTTGAGTTTGTAGTTGCCCAATCCCACTCCGAGGAGCGGGTGATCCTTCAACATCTCCCACCCGACCCACCAGTCCCAAGAGCGCGTGCTCCCCGCATTTGCCGCCCACACCCTGGAGATCCAAGATCCGCCGTCCGCGGACAGGCCGACGACCGAATTGAGCGGACCGGACGGCGCCTCCACGAGAAACGTGAACGCAAGGACGAGAAGAAGGGCGATGAGCCAGGCACGGTTTCTCTTGATCGGCTCGATAGGCCGGAAGATGAGCCAGAATGCGAGGAACGCAGCCGCTGCGGCGATCAGTGCCAGCATGATGCCGGTTTGCTGTAGCATTAGGGCCGTCCCGAAGACAAAGGCGATGAGGCCGATCGCGACGGCGCGCGCAATGCGCGACTTGAGGAGCACAATGAGGATCACTGACGGGAACAGGAGATACGACAGAAATCCTCCCAGGTAGTTGCGGTTTCCCATCGTGGAGATGACTTCACTGAGGCCGTGACCGCCGAGCGCCCCCCGCATTATCCCCAAGTACTGCAGCAGGCCGTACAGCGAGGCGAGAAACGCAGAGGCGAGAAGTGCATACAGGATGAGGTTTACGTCCTGTCTCCGCTTCACGGTGTTTGCTACGAGGAGATAAAACAAGAAGAAGAATATGACAAGCGTCAGGCTCTGCAGTACCACGCGGGCGTTCACAGCGTTTGCTATCGAAAGGAGAGAGACGATGATCAGGCCGGCCATTGGGTAGACGAGCCACGGGAGTCGAAGGCGCCATTCGCGCTTCACAAGCGATCGTATCGCCCACATGCCAAACAGTATCGACACTCCGACAATCGCAAAGATGGTCTTTCCGTACCCGTATTCGGTGACCCCCGGCCAGATGAAGAGCGGGAGCGAGAACACAAACGCCGCAATCAGATAGACGATGATGCGATCGAAAGCTAGAAATGATGGCACTGAAATGGATGTCTTCTTTCGCGGCCTGCGGGCCTTCTTCTTATTCATAATCTACATTCATTATACGAAGTCATCGTCTGGAACGGCAACCACGGCGTGCGCGAGTTCGGCAAGCTTCTCCCTCCCGCCAAGGATAGAAATGAGTGGCGCGAGAGTCGGCCACAACCGCCTCTCCGATGCAATTGCGTGCGCGAGGAGACTCGGACGGTCGATGTCGCCATGCTCGGCGATCATGTTCAAGACTTGCGGCGTGTTGACGATGTCGAAGACGGAGTTGATTCCATCGTCATCCATGTCGGCAATCGCGGCACGGGCGACGCGCCCGAAACGAAGCTCGCGCCCGATCTTGTCGTGCCAGCAACGCTCGTATTCCGAGAGAGTTTCTTTTCCGGTGTCGCCGGCGAGTGCGGCGCGGGCGGCGATCTGGCCGGCGATGCGCGCACATACACCACCGGTGTAGAGGCCGCCTCCGGATGTCGGTTTTGCCTGCCCGGCGGCATCTCCCACCAGCAACGCTCCATCCGTGAACGTCCTCTGCGCGGGAGCAACGGGGATAATACCGTGAACGCGCGCGATCTCATCGCCACAGATGCGTCGAGCGAGGAATGCGGTGAGTAACTTGTTCGTGTCCGTGCCCAACGGAGCGGCGAGCCCGACGCGCAGTTGTCCGGCCTCCGCTGGAATCACCCAAGCGAAGAACGTGGGAGCAACGGTATTGCCGAAGAAGATCTCGATCTCATCATCGGATGCAAGCGAGCCGGCGACTATGGCCTGGCTTCCGATGAGGGTATCCGGTGGTTGCGAGAGGGAAAAGCACGAAGCGATAATGCTCTGCGGCCCATCGGCGCCAACAATGACACCTGCGCTGACCTTATCCTGGTTGTCGCCGACTGAAAGGATGCCGCGCTTGGCACCTACGGCGCGCGTATTTATGCGCACATCTACCCCCGCTTGGGCGGCGAGAGCGAGAAGCTCGCGATTCAGCTTCCCCCGATCGATGACGACTGCTCTTGCCTCACCTGCACGGAGATGAAACGTCTTGTCTGCTGGCGAGTGGATGGTTCCTCCACGGATGATGCGCAGCACACTGGAATCGGAGGCACCGAGCGTCTCTAGCGTGCGCGGGCTGACGAGGCCGGCACAGCGGGCCGGCTCGCCCGATCCGTCACCCTTCTCTACCAGCAACACCCGCGCGCCTGCGTCTGCTGCATGGCGGGCGGTGGCCGCGCCGATCGGTCCGCCGCCTACGATTGCAACGTCGTAACGTTCCGTCACAGTGCTACTCCCCCTCTTTCTTCGCTGGCCGCGTCATGATCTCGTCGACCATGGCGAGAGGGTCGGCGCTCTCGTGCAGGATGCGGTAGACGGCTTCGGTGATCGGCATCTCAATTTCCTTCTCCTGCGCGATCAGGTGCACGATTTGCGTCGCATACACTCCCTCCGCCACCATCTTCATCCGCTTCAAGATGTCGTCGATTGACTCGCCTTGTCCGATGCAGAAACCGACGTAGCGATTGCGGCTGTGGGCGCTCGTGCACGTGGCCACAAGATCACCGAGGCCGGAAAGGCCGAAGAAAGTCGCATCACTCGTATCGAACGCGTTTCCAAAACGCACCATCTCTTGGAGGCCGCGCGTAATCAGCGCGCCACGGCTGTTATCACCAAACCCGAGGCCGTCAGAGATCCCTGTGGCGATGGCGATGATGTTCTTTGCCGTAGAGCACAGTTCGACTCCGCGAATGTCGGTTGACAGGTAGATGCGAAAGCGAGGGGACGAGAACGCCTTCTGTAAGCGTTCCCCCAGTTCTGTATCTGCCCCGGCGAGCACGACCGCCGTTGGCATGTCGCGTCCCACTTCCTCGGCATGGCTTGGTCCGGACAGAGTGAACACAGCTTGCGCGGGTAGGGCATGCGATATCACTTCGGACATCGTTCGATGCGAAGTGCGGTCAATGCCTTTTGCCAGGTTGATGTAGATCTTGTCTGCGTCGGCAATGGCCGCAATCTTCCTCATTGTCTTCGCCATGGCAAACGAGGGAACCGCGAGGATGATAACCCCTGATGCAAGTGCTTCGGCAAGGGAATCGGTGATGTGGAGGTGCATTCGCGGGAGGGCAATCTTCGGTAGATAGTCGATGTTCTCGCGCTCGCGATCCAAACGGTCTGCCGCTGTAGCGCTACGCGTCCACAGGGTAACATCGTGCCCATTCAGTGCCAGCAGCCGGGAGATGGCTGTTCCCCAGCCGCCAGCACCGATTACGGAAACCTTCACTGCGCTTCCTTGGCTCCCAATGGGATCGGCATCAGTGTGCCGATGTGACTCTCGATCCATGTGGTGGCTACTTCTATCGGGTCTTCGTCCTCGCCGACAACGACATCAGGCGTGAGGCCGACTCCCTGTACCACGTTTCCGTTGGGAGTCCTGTACTCGCCGATCGTCAGCTTGAGCGCGGAACCGTCGGAGTAGTTGAACAGCTGTTGAATGACGCCCTTACCGAACGACTGCTCTCCGATGAGGATGCCCATCTCATGATCCCGGATCGCTCCGGCCGTAATCTCGGCGGCGCTTGCCGTTCCGCCATTTATCAGGATTGCGAGTGGAAGGTCAGGCACGCTGTTGCCGGTCGAGTAGTACTTCTGATCACCCGAGATACGACTGCTGGTGGAAACGATGATCCCGTTGTCCACGAATCGACTGGAAACCGAGATAGCGGCGCTCAGTAACCCGCCCGGATTATTGCGCATGTCGAGGATAATCCCGTCGATCGCGTTTAGGTCGAACCCATTGAGTGCCCTGTCGAGTTCAAGTGTGACGCTGTCGTCGAAACGAGACAGCTGGATATAGGCGATACGATCGTTGTCGACGAGTTTGCTCGTAATGGCCTCTACTGTGATTTTCCCACGCACGATTGGGATCTCTTCTTCGGTTCCATCCTTGTGACGTACGGTCAAACTCACGGTCGTTCCTACCTCGCCGCGAATTTTCACCGCCGCTTCAGAAAGGGTGATTCCGTCGGTCGATTCCCCGTCGATCTTCACGATTTGGTCGCCTGCCTTCACCCCGGCTTCCTCCGCTGGTGTCCCCGCCAGAGGGGCGATCACGGTGAGGACGTTGTCCTTGATCGTGATCTCGATTCCCACGCCGCTGAACTCTCCTTGCAGGCTGCTCTCGAAATTCTGCAGGCCCTCGGGATCGAAGAACTCGCTGTACGGGTCATCCAACTGTTCTACGAGACCTTTCAACGCTCCATACAACGCTTGTTGATCGTTTACCTGATCCGGCTGATAGAAGTAGTTCTTGATCGTCTGGTACACCTGCGACACCGGGGAGAACAGGTCGGGCGAAGTCTGCTGGGCTCCGCCTACGCCCATCGCCACGACGAACATTATGGCCGGTATCAGTAATACTAATGCCTTCTTGGCAATCGAGTGGTTCTTCACGCACCTCACCTCTTGGTTCATTGTATCCTTGCGCATGTGATGACGGAAGGGGCATTACAGCCCGAGATAGGCCTCCTGGGCGGCAGTAAGCGCGTCGATGCCGATTCCCATCGTCGCAAGCTTCATTTCGGCGACGCGATGATCGATCTCGGCCGGAACCGAGTGAACGATGGCGGCGAGTGGGGCGCTCTCAACGATGTGCTTCAGGGTAAGCGCTTGCAGCGCAAACGAGATGTCCATAATCTCCACCGGGTGGCCATCGCCGAGTACGAGATTTACCAAACGGCCCTCACCAAGCAGGTAGATTGTCCTGCCGCCGGAGAACGTGAACCGCGTGATGCCATCGCGGACATTTTCTTTCTCCAGTGCAAGGTTGGACAGTGCTTGCTTATCGATCTCCACGTCAAAGTGGCCGGCGTTTGCCATCAGGATGCCGTCCTTTGCGTTCAATATGGCGCTACGTGTCACCACATCGCGACACCCGGTGGTCGTGACGAGAAAGTCGGCTCTCGCAATCATCTCTTCCATCGGGCCGACTGTAAACCCGTCCATGGCCGCCTCCACCGCTCGCACCGGATCTATCTCGCACACGATGACGCGTGCGCCAAGGCCGGCTGCACGCATGGCGACCCCGCGACCACACCAACCATAGCCCGCGACGAGAACCGCCTTGCCCGCGACGAGGAGATTCGTCGAGCGAAGAATCCCGTCCCACACCGATTGCCCGGTGCCGTAGCGGTTGTCGAATAGGTATTTCATCTTCGCGTCGTTCACGGCGAACATGGGGAACCTGAGTTTGCCCTGTTGCGCGAGAATACGCAGTCGGTGCACGCCGGTCGTTGTCTCCTCACACCCGCCGACTATCTCGAGCGGCATCTCCGTATGAAGCAGGTGCGTGAGGTCTCCGCCATCGTCGAGTATGAGGTCCGGCTGTGCCTCAAGTACGTGCTTGAGGTCATCTGTATACTCGCGTTCGGTCGCGCCGTGACGAGCATGAACAGTGACTCCGCGTGCCGCCAGCGCGGTGGCGACATCGTCCTGTGTGGAGAGAGGGTTGCTTCCGGTGACCTGCAAATCGGCCCCGCCGTCGTGCAGCAGGAGCGCCAAGCATGCGGTCTTCGCTTCGAGATGAATACTCATCGCGATACGATGCCCGCGAAAAGGCATGCTATTTCTAAACTCCTCCCGCAGCAGTCGAAGCAGGCTCATGTGCGCCATTGCCCAATCGATCTTCTGATTCCCGCGTTGTACGTCTAACCTCGATTCGCCCATCGATTGCGTCCTCCTTGTCTTGTTCACCAGTATGCAGAATCGTCGATGGAGGGCGCAACCGATCGATATCAAACGGGTGTTTCGGCGCCGGTGCGTAGGCTCAGATATATTCCGAGAAGGATTATCGCTCCCCCGATTCCCTTTGCCGGCGTCAGCGATTCGCCGAAAAAGAGGTAAGCGAGCAAAGTCGCGCCGATCGGCTCCCCGAGTGTGACAATCGACACACTCGGAGCCTGCAAGTACTTGAGTGCCCAATTCAGCGTCGTGTGCCCGACCAATTGCGGCCCCAGCCCGAGGAGAACGAGCCAGAGATAGTCGGATGGAGGGAACCCGCCAAGCGGCGTTCTGGTGAGCAAACAGACGACCATCAGAATCGCGGCTGCCGTACCGTAGGTAGTAAGTGCGTATCCGGAAATATGGAGCTTCTTCCGCACTCTGCGGCCGACAAGGAAATATCCCGAAGCCATGATTGCGCCTGCCACGGCAAGCATGTCTCCGTGAAGAGCTGATCCACCGACTTGCACATCCCCCCATCCGACTACGCACCCTCCGCCGATGGCGAGCACGATCGCCACTATAAGAAGGCGAGAAGGCGGCTCCTTAAGGAGAAACCGCGACCCCAATCCGACAAAAATGGGGCTGGTGCTGACGAATATTACGGAACTGGCGATGGAAGTATAGTCGAGCGACGCGATCCAGAAGACGAAATGCAGCGAGAGGAATACGCCGCTTACAGCCGAGAGAAACAGGTTCTGCCTTCCAATCCCGGAGAGTGCTCCCTTGCCGACTGCAATCGGGGCGATCACGAGAGAAGCCACCCCCAATCGCCAGGCGGCAATAGCGAGTACCGACGCTGCGGCCGTCATTCGTATCAGGATTGACCCGAACGATATGACAATGATTCCGATGGCCAGAATGCCTGGGAGAATAAGGTTTCGGTTCATGCGCTACGGGCAACCGCCCCAGGCATCATCGCCCAACGAGGGCGAGGATTTCGGGAAGGGCGCGCCGCGCCGCCTCCTCACCTGCTTCAATCCCGCTCTTTACGTTGCTGTAACACGGCGGATCAGGTGAAAAATCCGGCCTAATGAGGACGTCAGGCAAGGCGACTTGAAGCGACAGATCGCACAAGCGTTTCTGGAAGATGGTCGACATCTGAAACAGAACTGAGAAGACGTTTGGGTAATAACGGTGCCTCTCTTCGGTAGTTTCGTTCTCCAAGCGCATCTGCTTCGCAATCCCCAATATGCGTTCCCCATAGTCCTGCACTGGTATGCCGCTCATGGAGACTTCATCGGGCCTGACGAGTACATCCACTGCGATTACCTTTGTCGCCCCGAGGCTACGGGCGACATCCACAGGAAGCGGATCGGAGACCCCGCCATCGATCAGCAAGTGGCCGTCAATCCATACCGGTGTCAACAGTCCTGGCACGGACAGGCTCGCACGAATTGCTCTGGCGAGAGAACCGCTTGTGATTGCGTACGGCACGCCTTCCTCCAGGTCGGTCGCAACCGCGGCAAACTTGATTGGGAGCTCGTCAATTGTGCGTTCGCCGGCCAATCGGCGGATTGTACGCATCACCTCACGACCTGAGCTCCACCCCGACCAAGGGATTGTGGGGAGGAGCGTCCTCGCTACTTTGGCAAAATTCATCGACCGCCACGTTTCTGCGAGCTCATCGATTCCAACACCGGCGGCATATGCACCGCCCACCTGCGCGCCCATACTCGTGCCCACTATCACATCGGGCTTGATCCCATTCTCTTCCAGGACACTAAGGACCCCCACATGTGCCGAGCCACGTGCCCCGCCGCTGCCGAGCGCCAGGCCGATTCGAGTGTTTTCCATTGTCATTGTCCCGCTATGCTAGCATGTTGCGCTTGCTCTGACAATAGGCATTGCGCGGAACCCGGACATTGAGGGGTAGTGCCCGGAAAGACATAATAGGTGTTTAAAAGAAAGTAGCGTCACAGACGGGCTGCGACGCTACGACTAAGCTGCTTGCTGCCGCGCACGGCAGCATTCAATCAGAACGAAGGCGTATGCTCCTATGCGCTGATTGCTCCAACCGGGCATTGATCGGCGGCTTCCTGGATACAATCTGCGTCCATGTCGGCGCCGGCCTTAACGGCTGCGATTCCTTCCGAATCCATCTCGAACACCTCAGAGCAAAGCTGAGTGCACAGGGCACACCCTACGCAGAGGTCCTTGTCCACTGTTGGATCGGCCATATCGTCCTCCTTATCAATTGATTATTGCCAGCTGGAAATATACCACACTCTGGAGGAGGTGCAACCACTCGTGGCGTGGCCACACTTGGAGGTGCCGCGACGATCAGGTAAAGTTGGTGGTGAAATTCATACGTGAGGGGGATGATCCATGAAGAGAATCCTGCTATTCTCGATGTTACTGCTATTGTTCTCAGGAGCGGCGGTGTTCGCGATGACGGTGGATGAAGCGCTGCAGCTCTTCCCGACCAACTCGGACATCATGATTCAGTACAACGCAGATGGGCAAGCGCAGTTGGAGGCTGCTATTCAAGCGTTTGAGGATGCGTTGGGGGTAACACCGTCGTTCGATGACACAAACGAGGATGCCTACACCGATCTCCAGATCGATTTGAGCCACAAGGATTGGGTAAACAAGCTTTCGCAATGCTACTACACATTGGGAGATGTCTTTCTTCGTGATCAAAGTGGTGTTGCCAAGATATTTGAGAAGGGACGCTTGTGGGGATTGAAGAGCCTGCGCATGAACCCAGACTTTGCTCAAGAAGAGACCCGCCACGGGTTCGTCAGTGCGGTGAATCAGGAAACCGACGTCGCTGCGCTCTACTGGACCTATGGGAACTGGGCGCGCAAAGATGAGTTCGACAAACTGGGCGCGATTGTAAGAAACGATCCGCCCAAGCTTCTCGCTCTTGCGGAGCGCACTTTGGCTGTTGATCCAACGTACGTCGCCTATGGACCGTATCGTTCGCTCGCGGCATTCTGGGGCGGACTTCCGCCTCTACCACTGGCCAAATTCGGCCAGAATCTGCCGCGCGCCCTCTCCTACGTATGCCCGGTGATCAATGAGCCGGACTATTGCTCCGATTGCGATACCTGCCCGGTCGACCCGAATGGGAACGACTACTTCGAGAACAGACTCATCTTTGCTCAATACTATCTGATGGAGAAGAGCCTGTGGGATGAATCGGCGCGGGTGCTCCAAAGCATCATCGACGACCCGATTGGGGAGACGTACCCTCTGTACAACGCCTTTGACCAGCAACTTGCGCGCGAATTACTGGAAGAGGTGGACAGTCACCG
>CAZKAB010000020.1:31728-34910 GCA_964550615.1 uncultured Thermotogae bacterium | reverse complement strand
GTGGGTAGTTTGACTGGGGCGGTCGCCTCCTAAAGAGTAACGGAGGCGCGCAAAGGTCTCTTCAGGCTGGTTGGTGATCAGCCATTGAGCGTAAGGGTATAAAGAGGCTTGACTGCGAGACCTACAAGTCGAGCAGGTGCGAAAGCAGGTCCTAGTGACCCAGTGGCACTTTGTGGAAGGGCCACTGCTCATCGGACAAAAGTTACCCCGGGGATAACAGGCTAGTTTCGTCCAAGAGTTCACATCGACGACGAAGATCGGCACCTCGATGTCGGCTCATCCTATCCTGGGGCTGAATCAGGTCCCAAGGGTCCGGCTGTTCGCCGGTTAAAAGGGTACGCGAGCTGGGTTCAGACCGTCGTGAGACAGGTCGGTCTCTATCCACCGTGGGCGTGGGAGACTTGAGAGGGACTATCTCTAGTACGAGAGGACCGAGATAGCTAAACCTATGGTGCACCAGTTGTCCCGCCAGGGGCATCGCTGGGTAGCTAAGTTTAGTTAGGATAAGCGCTGAAGGCATCTAAGCACGAAGCCGTCCTCAAGACAAGGTCTCCATATTAGGCCCCTCCGAGACTAGGAGGTTGATAGGCCACAGGTGTAAGCGCAGCAATGCGTTCAGCCGAGTGGTACTAATAGGCCGAATGCTTGTATGATACACACCCTGTTCATTTGTCAAAAATGAGATTATAAAGATTCCAGGTGACACTTGGCGGAGGGGAAACACCCGTTCCCATACCGAACACGGCAGTTAAGTCCTCCAGCGCCGATGGTACTAGTCTCGCGAGGGGCTGGGAGAGTAGGTCGTCGCCTGGTTTTTTATTTTGGATAGTGGTTCGTGCTTCCACTATTAGGCAATTCGATATCTCGCATCTCTCGCGATGTTAGCATTGTTTCGCGGAATACCACGGCGTAGAATTCCCACCATGACCCGAGATAAGCAGAAGATCCGATTCCGTTTCGATCCAGGCGTTCGCGTGACGCTTGTCGGCATGGCAATCAATGTTGCGTTGGTCCTTGCGAAGCTCTTTGTTGGAGTATTCGCTGGTTCGATCGCCTTGATTGCAGACGGCATCCACTCGGGATCGGACATGGCAACCGACCTTGCCGTTATCGGAGGAATACGCCTCTCGGCCAAGCCGGCCGACCCTGATCATCCATACGGTCACGGCCGGTACGAGACGCTGGCCGGCGGGGCGGTAGCCGCGGCGCTGATTCTGGTTGGTATATACATTGCATGGGACGCTGGGTCTGCACTATACGCCGATCGCATGACCTATCCCGGCATTCCGGTAATCATAGTGGCGATCGCGTCGATACTCAGCAAGGAATGGATCTATCGACGTACGATTAGCGTTGCCCGGCGCCTGCAGAGCACGGCCCTGCACGCCAACGCCTGGCATCATCGCTCGGATGCGCTTTCGTCGGTGGCGGTGTTGTGCGGAGGGATCGGCGGGCTTATCGGCTGGGGACACGCCGATCAGATCGCCGGCATCGTGGTTGGTGCAATGGTCGTTGCAGCCGGTGCGAAGACTGTACGTGACGTGATGCACGAGCTGACGGAAGGCTCACTTTCTCGATCTGAATTGGCGACGATACAGAAAGCTATCGAAGACGTCAACGCCGTACGAAGTTGGCACAACCTGCGCACGCGCAGCGTGGGGCGGGAGACGTTCGTCGATCTGCATGTGCTCGTTGAGCCGGGCTTGACGCTCCTGGAAGGGCATCACATCTCCATGGAAGTGGAAGAGCGGGTGAAATCCGCGTGTGCACGACCTGTAAACGTAATTGTGCATGTAGAACCGGATGCGCCCGAACTTGAAGGACACAATCGCTCATAGCAGCGCGGTTATTTCTCGTTCCGAATGAGCTGCGCGATACGGTTTATCTCCTGAAATGACAATATTTCGCCTCGCGCGGTGGGACTAACGTCGGCGCGTTCCAGCAGTCCTTCTACTCTGCTTGCCGGCACGACGTCGCGCAACGCCCGCCGGATCATCTTGCGGCGGTGACCGTACAGAGCGCGCACAACGGCGAAGAAGTCCTCTGCGTCGGCGGTAAACCGCGGCTCGGGCAGAAAAGTGAGCTTCCACAAGGTCGAATCGACCTGGGGAACGGGGTGGAACGCCCCGCGTGGGACGTGGCGCACAACGCGCACATCGGCGTAAGCCTGCACCAACACCCCCAGAGAAGTCCCATCCTTCCCGGGACTCTGAACGATCTTGTCCGCCACCTCCCGCTGAGTGAGTAAGAGCGCGGAGCGGATGTTCTCTCTCTCCGCGATTAGGTGCTTGAGTATTGGAGCGGTGATCCGATATGGGATGTTTCCCACCACGACGACCTTATCGTCCGGGACCGCGTCGGAGAACGAGAATGCAAGGAAATCCTGCCGGCGGATCTCGACGTTCTCCTTGTCGGCAAACGTCTTGGTGAGGAGCTCCGCCAAGCGGCGATCGATCTCTATCGCCAGCACGTGCTCGGAAACGTCGGACAAGGCATGCGTTACCGTCCCCAGGCCGGGTCCGATCTCGACGATGCGCGCCGGCAAGACGTTCCTGACTTCTGTGACGATACTGTCAACCACGCTGCGATCGGTGAGGAAGTTCTGCCCCAATCGCTTACTCGGGTTGATCCCCGCTGAGCGAAGCGCCGCGGAGATACCGTCGCGTGTCGTCAGAGCGCGGTCAATGCTATTGAACAACGTGCGAGTTCATCCAGCCCGTGATCGCGTCGAGCACGCGTTGATCAACCGGTTCGTCGAGGTGACGGTACGTGAAGTTCGGCTCTTCCGGGTGATAGCGCATCATGTGATTGAGATCGGGGATCTTGCTCAGCGTTACGTCGGAATTACCCGCGTCCTTGAGGGCGGAGGCGAGCAAATCCGCCTCGTTCGCTGGGACCTGGATGTCCTTCTCGCCCTGAATGATCAGTACCGGGCACGTGACCTGGCGGATCGTCGCCAACGGGTTGTGGAGGAAGTGTTGACGGAGCCAGGAAAGAGGAAGGGCCGTCAGTTCCTTGTACTTATCCTGCGTAATCCACGGCATTGCCTGCTTGAGATCATCGAACGTGTAGTCGGTCCACTCGCCCGCACTCTCACGGACAAAGCCGAGGTATTGATCCTCCTGTTCAAGCACCGTTTGGATCTCGGCATCTGTCTTTCCCGCCGCCTGTGCTGCGCGCTC
>CAZKAB010000020.1:30372-31628 GCA_964550615.1 uncultured Thermotogae bacterium | reverse complement strand
GAGAACGTACCTTCGCTCTGTCCGACGCCCCGCTTGTCGTAGCGGAGTGAGCCGATGCCGATCTTAGCGAGTGAAGTGGCGATCGTGCTCAGAATATCGGTCTTCATCCCTGGAGCGTTTTCGTTTCGATCGACCGGCCCCGACCCTGCCAAGAGTAGAACACCGGGGACCGGACCGTCGGCAGCAGCAGGCAAGGTTAGCGTTCCTGCCAGAGTGACGCCTTCGCTGGTGAACGAAACATCCTTGTCCACCGTCCCTTCTGCGGCGGGCGCAGCCGCTTCGGCAACGGTTACACCGTTGGGAAATGTCTGCGCATTGTACGCAGTGACTCCCTGCGCAGGATTGATCACGGCGGCTACTTTGTTCTTGTACGCGATAAGGATGATGCCGAGATCAGCCAGATGGACATCATAACGCTCTCCGGTGTAGGACGCGCCGCCGGAGGTGAAGCTGACATCTTGTGGGCCGGTGATAGTCCCCGGCAGGGAGAGGAGTGCCTGCGGAATCGCGGCGGTGAACTTCGACTGTATCGCTCCTGCCTGCAACGCGAGAAGTAGCGGCACGTAATGGCTTGTGAGATTGTTGTCCAATATTACTATGCTCTTCCCTGCCACGTCGTTCTCTTGTTGCGCCGTTCCGACATGAAGCTCCATGTGCAGCCCCTTGATTCCCATCTGAGCGGAAATGATTTGAGAGCCGGACGGCGTGTCCGCTGCCACGTGATAGATGATAGGCACGAAGTTGCGATCGAGCTCGTATTGCTGTGCCATCGTTATCTTCTGTCCGGAGACGTTGAGCTTGGCCTGAGACAGGAGCATATACCCGTCTTTGGGCGAGAAGAACAGAGTATACTGCTCGTCGATCGCCTGAGTGCCGCCCTGCATGACTATGAACTGCCCGCTGTCGATCAGTTGCCCCTCTTCCGCAGGGGGTGAAACCTGCGGCGTGACGAGACCGAAGAAAAGGATCGCCCCAATGACTGCAAGTGCTATCAGAACCGTCTTTTCCATTGCTACCCCCTCACACTTATCGCGCTACTTCCAGCGCGTAAGTATCTGTTCGCGCCGGAATACCTTGATAGCAAAGTATAGCACGATGATGCTTGCGACGATCAACACGAGCCCTTCCAGTGCGACAAGGCCCAAATTGACCAGCGTCTTTTGGCTGGAGTAGATGATCAGCGGAATGATCGCCGGCAGAATGCCGAAGCTTGATACCTGATAGGCGGCGCGGGCATCGGTGGCGCGCGACGACAC
>CAZKAB010000020.1:28222-30272 GCA_964550615.1 uncultured Thermotogae bacterium | reverse complement strand
CCCTGATAGACCATTACCTCTGCCGCGCCGACCATGACCAGCGGCAAGAAAATCGCACCGAACAAGATCATCTTGTTCCTCAGAGATTCGCGCCATTCTTTCAGTAGGATCACTCTAATTCGCGGCATGGTTCCCCTCCATCAGGTCGAGGTATAGATCCTCAAGAGACACGCGCAGTTCGTTCACGAACTGAATCTTCGCCCCCATCTCGACGAGTCGCTTAACGAGGGCGGGGTTTTCCTTTTCCGGGTCTGTGAGGGAAATCACTAAGGCATCGTCCATTCGTTCGATCCGCTTGATGAACGGCAGGTCAAGCGCTTGCTCAATTCCCGGCGCCGGATCGACAAGGTGAATCACCGTTCGGCGGCCGTACAGCCGCTCTTTCAGTTCCTGCGGCTCTCCTACGGCTACGAGGCGGGTCTTGAACAGAGCGACACGGTCGCACAATCGGTCGGCTTCATCGAGGTTGTGCGTGCACAAGAAGATCGTCCGCTCGTCCGTACGCAGCGTCTCTATCAGATCGCGCACCACCTTGGCCGCCTCCGGATCAAGGCCCGCAGTTGGCTCGTCGAGAAAGAGAATTTGTGGCTCATGGAGGAGCGCACGCGCAATCGCGAGCTTCTGCCTCATCCCCTTGGAAAAGCTTCCCGCGAGATGGTCGCGGCGATCCCATAGCTCGAACAATCTCAGGTAGCGCTCGGCTTGCTTCTCTGGCGAGGGAACCCCGTAGAGTCTCGCGAAGAAGAGCAGGTTATCGATCGCCGAGAGGCGCTTGTACAGCCCGGGCGTCTCAGTGAGAACTCCGACTCGGCGGCGGATGTCGCGGTTATCTCTGCCCAATTCAAGTTGTGCCACCTGCGCAGTACCGCTTGTCGGTGCAATAAGAGCGGTGAGCATACGGATCGTCGTAGTCTTCCCCGCCCCGTTCGGGCCGAGGAAGCCGAATACCTCTCCCTTTTCCACTTCCAGATTGAGATCATTAACCGCCGTGATCTCTCCGAACCTTCTTGTCAGCTTGTCTGTCTTGATCATGTTTCCCCCATGACGAAATGTTATCTCCAATGCGGTGCGCGATCCATCCCAAGACTGCTTGGAACCGCCGTGACCAGGCGGCTATTTATCCCATTCTTGGCACATGAAGCAAATGCACAAAAGAGACATCTTCGCAAAGGCGAGAAGCTATAACCGGCAACGAGTGATGAGAAAGACGAGAAGCGTCATTGTGCAAAGGCCTATGTGGTTTTGCCCGGGTACGCGGCCCGGATGTCCGCTGTGAACCAAGACCGGAGGTCGGAAAGCGTTCACCACGAAGAGCACGAAGGACACGAAGAATGGCATTCGAAACGCCGTCAAATTGGCAGGCGATCGTGCGATTGAGATGTACCGGAAACTGGGCCAGGGGCTGTTGGAGTCGACCTTGAGCAATGCCCTACAGAAGGGCTCAAGCGCACTGTCATCTTCGATGTTCCCAAGCTGAAGAACGGGATCAAGCGCTCGTTCCTCAACTACTTCGTGCTCTTCGTGTTCTTCGTGGTGGAAAAGTCCCGTGTCATTGCGAGAGCATTAGCGGCTAGAGTGAGCGTAGCGAACGGGCGTGATCTGCGCACATAAAGACAGCGAAAAGCCCACAGACGCGTCTGCAAAGTGCGTTGAGCTGGAACAGAACGAGCGATACCATGAAACGCGCAGATAGCCAAGAGACGCGTGCGAAAAGGAGCGAACACCGATGAGGATAGCGATAGGAGCCGATCACGCGGGGTTTCGATACAAGGAGATCATAAAGAACGTGCTTTCATCGCGTGGAGAGGAAGTGCGTGATTTCGGGACCGATTCGGCCGCTCCCGTCGACTATCCGGATTTTGTGCGTCCGGTTGCGCAAGCGGTAGCGAGTGGCGAGTACGATCGCGGCGTTGTGCTCGGCGGGTCAGGTAACGGTGAGGCAATGGTCGCTAATCGCGTCAAGGGCGTGCGTTGCAGCCTGTGCTGGAACGAAGAGTCGGCCCGCCTCGCGCGGGCGCACAACAACGCGAACGTTCTGTCATTGGGGGAG
>CAZKAB010000020.1:3345-28122 GCA_964550615.1 uncultured Thermotogae bacterium | reverse complement strand
GTCGGCCCGCCTCGCGCGGGCGCACAACAACGCGAACGTTCTGTCATTGGGGGAGCGACTTCTCTCCGAAGCGGAGGCGCTGGCAATCTTGCGGGTGTGGATGGATACTGGCTTTGATGGCGGCCGGCACCGTGCACGCATCGAGAAGATCGACCAATAACAGGCCGCGCTGTTTGCGAGCATTGTGTAGTCCACATATTGAGATGACAGTATACAAGCTGCATGAACATGCATCCCCGCATGGTCATGCAGTTGGCATGAGTCATGTGCCCCGCATTATCTCAGCCAGTTCTTGCGCCTTCGCAACGATCCGAGCTTGTGCCGGGGAATCGCTTGATCTATCGAGTGCCAGACCTTCGGCAAAGAACGCGGGCGCACCCGCGATAAGTGCATCAGCGAGCGCCTCGTCTCCCCCGTTTTCGACGATCGATTCCGCAATCCGTGCGCCCAGCCAGTAAAACGGACCGTTCGATTTGAGGCCGTTGTTCAGGATCTCTTCCGCGCGATCGGTGTTTCGATCCGTGTAGATGGCGGAGAACGCTTCGCTCAGGAGGTCTCTTCCTTGGCGGATGCTTTCCTCCCGGTTGGCGGGCGGATGCGCGGCGGCAACATATGTCGCCGTTCCTTCGAGGAAGATGTAAGTAAGTACCTCATAGAACTTGCGATCGAGATCGAGCGCGAACGGAAAACTCGCGATTGTCTCGAAGCTTCTCTGATCGCTCACGCTTTCGGGATCGGAGGGGCAAACGTGAAGCTGGAATCGATGGAACGTTTCATGAGTGAGAGTGAGCAGCAATCGATTGTAGTCGTCCTTGAAGTGTTCTATATTGATCCCTCCGGTGATGTCGGTTGCCCAGCCGGCGATTCCCCAACCGATGGCGAATGCAAGACGGTCGTTGAATACCGTCTTCGGTGGCGCGAATCTGGCGATCGTTCCCAGAATATGAGTCGTAATCTCGTGCCTGTGCGCTCCGATTGTTTCGATCAGTTGCCGGTAGTTACCTTGGTTCATGAACAGATCGGCAAGATCGAACAGATTCTCCGGCGTGAGCCACTTCCACAACATGTCGACCGGGGCGTGGCTCGCCGCATGCTGGATGAATGAGGCGAGACCGTCCCTGGTGATAAGCGGCTCCGGGATATATCCGAGCTCACGGCGATGGCGTATCATCTCGGCGAATGCGGGCAGCGACGCGATCTCCGCGACCGTGGATTCAACGTTGCGACTTGCTTCCGATCCGTTGCAGAACAGATCAAGAACTCTCTCGATTGCGGACAGGTTGAGCGTAAACGACCAACCGGCGGGATACGTCATGGTCTGTAGCTTCGGAAAGGCGTCTTGTTTGAACTGAATTGGATAGGATGGGATGGCCTTCTTCAGTGCGGAAATATTATCCATGCGCGCCTGCGCAAGTGTCAGTGCGCAGGCGACGAGAGAGTCGAAATCGGCAGGAATCGCTATCTCGCGGTCGCCGAGCGGCGAAGGGAGCATGCCATGAAAGCTGCCGCCCCACTCCATCTGCAGCTGTTCGTAGGCTTGCAATGATCCGATCTCGGCCGGGGGGTCATCGAGCCGGGACAACTGACCGAGCAAGAAGCGCGCATCCTCAATTGAAAGCATGTCTGTAAGTTGGTTGACTGTGTTGTGTGTGGCCTGCTTTTCTGCACGCGCAATGAGTTGATTCCAGTCCCAATCGCTGCCGAAATCAAAATTGAACCTCGCTGTTGCTGCATGTGGTGTATTCATCGATGGGTTCCTGCCTTTTTCATGCGGAATACTGCTGTACCGCCATCCGGTACTTCCTATATGTCGCCCGGATAGAACCAGTGGATTATACCGGAGTTGCGGCGGGTGAGAAAACGGTAACACAACGTCAAGCGGAGTCGCGACACTCCTTCCGTAGAACTCAATATCATTCCTACCCATGTGCGACCGCCAGGCACGTATGCCTTGACTTGACGCGCCGGCGTCGGTGAGGGAGAATGTGTGTGCCCTCGAATATGGGCGGCAATGGAGTCTGCCATAAACGCCTCTGGAGGCTGATGACTCCTAACACTGTCGCAAGAGAGGGTGATCCCGTTGTTCTATGTGTCATCTTTCTACGCCGTAGCGCCCGGCCGCTTTCGCATCGGTAGGCGAAGCGTCCGATCGGCGATCTCCGAAGGGCGGGAGATTGCAGATGTGTGAGCGGATCCTATTTAACCTTCTACAGGTTATTACTGTGATTGGACTCTCGCCGCTCGCAATTGGCGTACTGAACCGGCTGGAAGAGGTGATCCAGTCGAAGCGTGGTCCGAGCGTCTTCCAGCCATATCGTGACCTGCGCAAGCTCTTCTCCAAGAACGAGATCGTTTCCGAGGAGAGCACGTGGATCTTCCGTGTTACGCCGTATATCGTCTTTGTCACACCGATCTTCGTGACTCTCCTCATTCCCGTTCTTACGAGCTATCCCCTGTTCTGGGCATTCATGTCGGACATGGTCGGCGGCGGCTTCGTACTCGCTTTGGGCGGATTCTTTGCAGCGCTGGCGGCCGTCGATTCAGGAAACCCGTATGGCGCGATGGGCGCGAGTCGAACACGCATGGTCGGGTTCCTCGCCGAACCGGTATTCATCATCGTCTTCTTCACCGTATCGGTCGTTGCCGGTTCAACGATACCGTTCATCGTTCAACAACGCTGGGTATCTCCTCCCGCCAACTTCATTCAACCGACGCATCTCTTGCTGCTTGTCTCCTTCTTCATGCTCATCCTCGCGGAGAAGGGGAGAATTCCGGTAGACAACCCTTACGGGCATTTCGAGCTTGCGATGATCGACGAGTCGAAATCGCTCGAGTATTCAGGGAGCGGGGCGGCGCTGATGAAGTGGGGCGGATGGATGAAGTTCTTCGTGCTGGTGACGATCTTTGCGAATGTGCTCGTATCACCTTGGGGACTGGCGGTAGATCTGGCGTGGGGGCAGGTTATTCTTGCCATTCCGCTGGTCTTCGCCAAGGTGCTGCTATTCGTGGTTGTCCTGGCTGTTGTCGAGTCATCGCTTGCCAAGCTGCGGTTGTTCCGAATCAGCGAATTCATGAGCGCTGCATTCGTCATCGCCGTTCTGGCGATGGCGAGTGGAGCATTTGCACACTGAAAGACCGGGGGTGAAGCAGTGGAGTCCCATCCTATGCCACTTGTGATCGCGAACATAAATGCGCTCGCCGGCGGGATGTTCCTGCTGTCGGCGTTCGGGATCGTTGTTGCGCGCCAGGTGCGCTCCGCCCTTCGTTTCTTCGTGCTTCAGTCTTTGTTCCTTGCCGCTTCAGCCGTGACGCTGAGCATTGCTGTTCCTGGCGAAGCAGCACCCGTGTGGCACCTCGCCGCCATCGGAGGGATCAGTCTGATCACCAAACCTATTCTGGTTCCCTGGCTGCTGCGGCGAATGCTGGCCGCAGACGTGTACGAACGACGCGAGATCGAGCAGGTCGTTGGTATCTCGATCTCCCTCCTGGTGGCGCTTGCCGTGACAATCGCTTCCTATCTGGTTACGTTGCCATGGATCGGCGCAGTGGGAGCAGGAACCGCGGCCAAGATCAACCTGCCGATTGGGCTCTCCGGATTGCTCCTCGGAGCATACACGCTCGCAGTGCGACGGGAGGCGGTTCCCCAGATCATCGGACTCATCGCGATGGAGAACGGCGCTTTCTTTGCCGGCGTTGCTATTGCCCCCGGACTACCACTGTTTGCAGAGATGGCGGCAGCGTTTGACCTCCTCATTCTCACTTTTATTGTCGGTGTCCTCACTCGCAAAGTGCATGAGCAGACAGGGAGTACGACAGTCGGCGAACTGAACGACTTGAGAGAGGAGCCGCGACGATGATCTTGATTGCCCTAGTCCTGCTTCCACTTGCCGCGGCGGCATTCTGCAGCCTCCGGCTCTCGCCACGTTTCGCCTCGGCGGCCACGCTTGCCGCCGCGGTTGCGGTGCTCGGTTTGTCGGCATGGGTTTCGTTGCGTGTAAGCACCGGGGCGGAATACGCTGTGGCCTCGCGGTTCCTTTCGGTCGATGCCCTGAGTGCGATGATCATCCTCGTTGTCTCTTTTGTGTATGCCACGGCCGTCCTGTTCTCGATCGGCTACATGCGTTCCATGACGGTCGTCGCAGCGCGCCGCTTCTACTGCAACCTGAACCTATTTGCGTTTTCCCTTCTCCTTGTGCCGCTGGTTCAGGAGCCGAATGTCGTGTGGATCTCGGTTGAGTTTACAACGCTGTTCTCGGTCTTCCTCGTTTCTTTTGACGGAACGGTGCGAGCCCTCGAAGCAGCCTGGAAGTACGTGGCAATCACGCTGATGGGGGCTGCGATTGCCTTATTCGGATTTCTTGTCCTCTATTGGGCGGCAAGGAATGTGGGGATCGCCGTGTACTCATGGTCCGGGCTGCTGGCAGTGGCGCCGAGGATGTCGCCGATCCTTACGCAGGCTGCATTCGCATTGATTCTGGTGGGGCTGGGCGCAAAGATTGGGCTTGTTCCATTGCATACGTGGCTTCCCGACGCGCACAGCCAGGCACCGGCACCGGTGTGTGCGCTTCTTTCCGGCGTCGAGACGAGCGTGGTTTTATATGTTGTTCTGCGCCTTCTCCCGATTCTGCGCCTCACGCCGGGCAGCCACGCCGATGAATGGGCGATTGCCTTTGGGTTGGTTTCGGTGGGAGCCGCTGCGTTCCTGCTCGTTCGCGTGCGCGATTACAAACGGTTGTTCGCATTCTCCACCATCGAGCAGATGGGAGTTATCCTCGTTGCAGCCGGTCTTGGCGGCGTCTCAGCACACGTGGGCGCGGGGTTGCAGCTGATGGCGCATGCTGTCACCAAGTCGTTCTGCTTCTATGCAGCCGGTGCGACGCTGCTCGTAACCGGAACGCAGGAGATTGTGGCGGTACGCGGCCTGTTCAGGCGTTCGCCGCTTGCCGGGGCGGCGCTCTTCCTCGGGGGGCTGGCTATTGCAGGTGCACCGCCGTTTGCGCTCTTCTTGAGCGAGTTTTCGATTCTCCGGTCCGGGGTGTCACGTGGCTCATACGTCGTGGCCGGGTTGCTTGTCGTGTTCATTGCTGTGTCGTTCTTCGCGATCATGAACCATGTCAGTCGTATGGTCTTCGGCGAGGATGACACCGGCCTGCCACACACTCCCGGCCGGATCCCGGCAACCTGCGTGGCTGCGCTTGCCGTCGCTGCCATGCCGGTAATAGTCCTTGGCGTCTACATTCCTCAATGGCTTCATAGGCTGATCTTGCTTGCCGCCGGGAGGGGAGGATGATTCGATGTCGATAGACAAGCTTGTCGAACTGGCGCGAAAGCGTTGGCCTGAAGAGATGCCGGCCTCTATCGACGACGGTAACGACATGGTCGAAGTTGGTTGTGAAAAGGAAGGAGTCCCCGAGATCTGCGACTGGCTGGCGAACGAGATCGGCTGTCACTTCCTCGGATTGACCGTTGAGGAGGGTGAAAGCGAATGGAGATTGCGCTATCTCTTCGTGGGCGAGGGCTCGCTCGGACACATTCAGGTGACTGCCGGAGCTGGCCTTTCCGAGCGGTCGTTTCCGAGCGTCAGCGACTTAATCCATGCCGCGGATTGGCACGAACGCGAAGCAGAGGACCTCTTTGGGCTTGTTTTTGCCGGACATCCTCGCCTGGGAGATTTCATCCTTCATGACGACGCATGGCAAGAAAGTGTTGAGCCGATGCGACGCGGGTTTGACCCGGACCGTGCGCATGCGCAGCGATCTCCACGCCGAGACTGGCGACCGCGCACGGTAGTGCAGGCACCGGGAGCCTTCGTCATGCCAATAGGTCCGATTTATGCCGGCGAGGCGGAGGCGGCGCATTTGCAGTTGGAGACGATCGGCGAAGAGATCATTCGCGCTTTTCCTCGCCTTTTCTACAAGTACCGCGCGGTCGAGAAGCTGGCTGAAGGTGTTACGATCGATAGCGCGCTCCTTCTTGCCGAGCGGTTCGCGGCCACGACCGCCTTTGCGCACGGGCTCGCGTATTCGCAAGCGATAGAACAATTGAGCGGGGTGATTGTCCCGGCGCGCGCCCTTGCTCTCCGTGTCTTCATAGCGGAGCTGGAGCGGCTGCGCCACCACGTGTCGGTCATCGAGGGAATCTGCAGATCAACCGGGCTCTCCGTCGCCGCAAATCAAACTGCGATTCTTGAAGAAGAGGCTCTGCGTCTGACGGGATCCCTCACCGGTCATCGGTATCTATTCGGCATGGTCGTTCCCGGTGGACTCAGCCGCGACATTACTGATTCAAACCTGCGTGAGGCGCTCGGCCGTGCGACCGAAATCGTACTTCGCCTGGACGGGATAAAAAACATGTTGAGGCTAGCCAGCAGCTTCCTCGACCGGCTGGAAGGAGTGGGCGTGATCACGGAGACGCAGGCGCGCGCCTATGGCCTGGTCGGACCGATGGCTCGTGCATCCGGCTACTGCAAGGACCTGCGAAAGCTGCGGCCGTATTCGATTTACAGCGAGCTGGAATTCGACGTTCCGTGTGAGAGTGAAGGAGACGGCTACGCGCGGCTTCGGGTTCTATTTGCCGAGGCTTGGCAAGCGTTAGGCATCATGAGACAAGTACTGGACCGGATTCCGAGCGGCCCGGTTCACGTGCAATTCGAACCAAGACCGGGCGTGGCGGTCGCCGGGGTCGAAGCTCCGCGAGGGATGACGCATCACTGGGTGCGCATAGATGAAGAGAGGCGGATAGCGCGATACCGGCTGCTTGTGCCGTCGTTTGCCAACTGGCACGGATTTCATCTCGCAGTGGAAGGCTTCGCGTTCCAGGATTTGCCGATCATTCTGGCGACGCTCGCCCTCTCGGTATCCGAGAGCGATCGCTAGGGAACTGCAGCGCAGGGGTGAGTTGATGAGTAAGTGGGTAATGAAAGGACTGAAGACCGGGATCGTGACAACGCATTACCCGGCGCAAGCTGAGACCGCGCCCGGCGTGTCCCCGGGCCTTCCGCAAGGCGGAGCATGCGACGACAATAGCGGCGCAATCCTCGAAACTGCTTGCCCAACCGGCGCGATCACGCGTTCCGGCGTTGGTGTGGCGATCGATCGTAGCCGTTGTGTCCACTGTTTCCGATGCATACGCGCTGGTAGCGCACATATGGAGTGGGACACAGGCTATGAGTGGGCGTCTGCGCGCAGTGACGGAGCGGCATTGGAGAACGTGTTCCGGCGGTCGCTCCACATACGTGTCGTCGACGCCGGCGGCTGCGGCGCTTGCCTGAACGAGGTCAAGCTCCTCAACAATCCCTACTATAACATGCATCGGCTGGGATTCTTCATCACGCCGACTCCGCGTCAGGCCGACGTGCTGCTCGTCGTTGGGCCGGTCACCGATCACATGAAGACGCCGTTAATCAAGGCCTATGATGCCATGCCTGATCCGAAGCGTGTCATCGCAGTGGGAACGTGCGCGCTGACCGGCGGCATTTTTTCGCCAACCTTTGCTACCTGTGATGGTGTCGCAAATGTTCTTCCCGTAGATGCCGAGCTTCCCGGCTGCCCTCCTCCTCCGCTTGCTCTATTACATGCTCTTCTTACTCTCTCGGGCCGAACGATGCTGCGTCGCGATGACAATGTGCCGGCGGCAAGAGGAGGGATGTCGACTTGACTGCCGTGGGCATTCTCCTCCTGATTGGGCTCTCGTTCTATGCCTCCGGGGCGGCCGTTGCGCTTGTTTCATCGCGGGCCATGGCGCCACGCGTCCTGGTTGCTGTCGGAGTGCTCGGGTCACTGGCGCTTGCTGCGGCCGGAGGCCGAGCGCTTCTCGTAGATGGTACCTTTCACGCGTCGCTTTGGACCGTATCTACGATCGGGACGCTGACGGTTGCCGTCGACCGGCTGTCGGGCTTCTTCCTTGTTGTCACGTCAATTGTCTCCCTGCCTGCCTCTGTGTTTGCCGCCAATTTCATCCGTGTCGTCCCCGCACATGCCGACCGCAACGGCGACGAGGCGGAGTCTGCCGGCTCGTTATCTAAAACCGGGATGTCCGATCCTCGAAGATTCGTCGGATTGTATCTTGCTCTGTTGGCATCGATTGCAACTGTAATCGTGGCGAACGATGCGTTCCTTTTCTTGATCAGTTGGGAATCGATGTCGGTGTTGATCTACCTGTTGATTAGCAGGAGAGGGGAACGTCCGAGCTACCTGATGCTTGCGATCGGCGAGGCCGGGACACTTGCCGTTGCGATCTCGCTACTGCTTTCTGCCGGCGGTGGAGCGCTCGACTTCGCATCTCTTCGGTCATCGGCCGGCAGCCTTTCAGCGGGGCTGACATGGAGCGTGTTCTTGCTCTCATTCTTTGGATTCGGAGCGAAGGCGGGATTGGTACCGGTGAATGCGTGGATGACGCGTACCTATGCTGCTGCTCCGGCCGCGTTCGCGCCACTCATGGCGGGGGCGACACTCAACATGGGTTTGTACGGAATCGTTCGCGTGAACGCCGACATTCTCCCGGTGCATGCAGTCTCCGCCGGACTGATCGTCCTTGCGGTCGGCACAATCACGGCCCTTGTCGGTATCCTGTATGCCGTGATCGAAGACGATCTCAAGACCGTGCTCGCGCACAGCTCGATCGAAAACGCGGGCATCATCACAGTCGGGCTTGGCGCTGCGTTCATCTTCATGTCGACCGGCCATCGCGTTCCGGCAGCGATAGCGTTGGTTGCCGCCCTCTACCATCTCCTCAATCATTCAGTGTTCAAGACTCTACTGTTTATGGGGTCCGCGGCGATAGAGGAACGTGCCGGCACGCGCAGCCTCGATCGATTGGGCGGACTGCTGAAGCGGATGCCGTGGACCGGGCTATTCTTCCTTGTCGGCACACTCGCAATATCCGCTATGCCTCCGTTTAACGGGTTCGCGAGCGAGTGGCTGACTCTGCAATCGCTGCTACGGAGCGTCGAGTTGGCATCCGTCGGCGTTAGAATCGCGTTCGTGGTGGCCGGGGCGGGACTGGCGCTCACCGCGGGACTTGCCGTGACGTGCTTTGTGCGTGCATTCTCCATGGGGTTTCTTGGAATTCCGCGCAGCGATGCGGTGAAACGGGTTCGCGAGATCGGTAAGACCACGCTCGCAGCGATGGCCTTTCTCGCATTTGCATCGTTGGTGCTGGGCGTGCTCCCAACATACGTGATCCCCGCAGTCGATCGTGTCGTTGCTCCCGTTGTCGGCGCCAGTGCGACCGAGGCACTCGTACCCGCGTTCTTTGTTGCAGACGTGCAGGACAGCGGATTGCCTTCCGGCTTTGCCTCCGAGTTTCACGATCTTGGCGCTGACATTGGCCGCGGCGCTCTTCCCGGCCGCGGCTTGGCGCTGATCCATCGGGGTGGAACGGACAACCCTGTCGTTTTCGCCATGTCGACGCCGTACATGTTTGTGACGCTCCTGCTCTTGCTTGGGTTGGCGACTGGCGGAACGTGGTTGTTCGCCAAACGACGTAGACGCGTCGACTATCGCCCTCGTTGGGACGGCGGCGTGCGTTCATTTACACCTGAGATGACATACACCGCGACTGGGTTTGCCCAGCCGGTGCGGGTCCTGTTTCGTTCTATCCTGCGTCCGATCGGCGGCGATCGCCTGGAAACAGCGTTCGGGCGCTTCCGGATGTCAATTACACGTGAGAGAATGGAAATTCATCCGGTCGATCGTGTTGTGGTGCGGCCGTTGGCGCGCGCCTTTGAGCGGATCTCATCACTTCTTGCCTACATGCACGGCGGGCGTGTGAACAGCTACGCGCTGTACGTGCTGGTGACCCTCATCCTTTTCCTCGTGCTTGCCTCGACCGTTCGCTAGCGCGATCAATACATACGAATCACGTGTCTCTTGGTGCCGGCGTTCAGTCGGCATCATGGATCTTGCTGGGCGCGCTACCTCGGTGGAGATGTTCTGCTTGACTATCTTCGTGCATCCAGGATCTCGGAGACATCCACATTGTACGCAACGTTGTCTATCCTCCACGCGGCCCAGGGCGTGCCTTCGTCGATCCACGTCGTGGCAGCGGGGGACGGGATCATGATTCCGTGGGAGTCGATCCATTCCAACGGTTCATTGCGCCATGCAATCTTCGTCTCATCCGTTGGCTCCCTCCACCGCATCGCCTCCAACTTCGAGATCAGGCCGGTAACATGATCGAATGTGGCGATGAGGGTGTCCGTATCCTCGCCGAACGGGACTAGTATGAGGACGGTGGTATCGTCGATGGCCCTGAAGTGCACACGTGGATCGGTAATGAATATCGATGGCATCCAGATCGATTCCGCCCACAGGCCAAGGTTGGCGGCCATGTCTATCTTTGGCTCATTCTCGATAGTGCCTACTGGGAGTTCCATGCGAGCCTTCCCATCGAGATAGTATTCATTTACCGTCATCACTGGAAAACCAAATAAAGTCGCTTCAATGTAGTGCCGATATCCCCGACCTGCGAGATAGGCGAATCTGAACCGCGAGGGGAAGGTTATGCCCTTCACCCTGATGCTACCGCGGCCGGTGATGATTGCCGACTCAATTACCGGAACTTGATCCTTGACGATCGTCTTGTAGTACCTGATGGCCGGGGTCGGCAGATTCGGCGGCAGTTCGACAGTCTCAAGGGCCGGAGTCTGCTCCGGGATGTCGGGGAACGGCCTTGGTGGGATCTGCAAGCCCAGCCATGCAATCCCAAACATAGAGGCGATTCCGATCGCGGCTGCCACTACTATGTAGACTGCGGTACTCAAGTTATGCTCCTTGCATCAGGCTGCACGTGCCCTCCCTCTCGTGAGACGAGACTCATGCAAGCTGAGCGCTCATAACGCTCGATGTGCCCACTTGATTGGAATTCGAAGCGGATGATATCGCCTGCTTCTTTCACGGGAGCGTCTTCGTTCACTTGTATCTCCTTCGACTGAGATTACAGATAGAGGCGCGGTTGTTGTTGCTGTTGCATCGCTTTGCTCAGAGTTCGGCGTACCAGAAATGCCTTCTTGAGCTTGATCGAGCGCGCCTTCTGCGGGCATGTTCTGACGCACGCGAAGCATCTCAGACAAAGCTGCTCGGCCACCTCCAACGTTGACGCATCGATTGCCCCCATAGGGCAAGCTCTTGTACATGCGCCGCAGCGGGTGCACGTATCTGGATCGGTTGCAGGAGTCTCCGTGAACATGCGGGCGCTGTTCTCCGGCAGGATCCGAGACTTCAGCGGCAGTCTTCCCGGGAAGGTCAGGCGTGGAAAGGATGCGCCATGTTTCGTGGAAGCCAGCTTGGTCCTGATTCTGGCGCCAAAGTCGCGCGCAATATCAAGATCTTGCGCATTGGGACGTCCGACTGCGATTGGAAGTGCTTCGTGGGAGAAAGAATGCTCCCCAATGAATGATGCGCCTCCGACGATCGGAAAGCCCTGTGCCTCCGCTACTCCAGACAGTTGCTGCAAGGTTATTCCTACGCCGACGTTTCCATACACTGCCACGACGACCGCCGGCTGCCGATTGCCGCGCAGTTGTCGCAGATACGGGAGAACAAGGGAAGGCACTTTCTCTTCGTATACAGGCATTCCGATTACCAGCACGTCCGTATCAACGGCAGCGAGTTCTCTTGCTCTCTCGGGCGGACGGGTGAGACTGACGGCCTTCGGAGTGGCGATTCCCATCCCCTCTGCTATGGCGTGGAGAATCTTGCGGGTTGTGCCGGTCGGCGACCAATATAGCAGAGTTGCTGTGTCGATCTTCACGATAGTCATTGCTCCCCTGATGGTAGTTGTCAACACGACGGCGCAGGCCCGGCGTTCCTATCTATGGCTTCTTCACGTGGCGGTCGGATCCTAGCATTTCCGCCACGCGTCATCAGCGGGGCCATCTTGATGTTAATCGCTGCGCATGCGGCGATCCATGTGTCTGCACATCTCCAACGTTTCTTCATCTACGTCGATCTCTTGCTTGATGAGGCTTCTCTATCGCGACGATCCCCTTATTGCAGCAGCGACGCAACCCAATCTCGCTTCTCCCATAGGGCGCATCCACCATTGCCTTCATCCAGTTGATGCTGGTTCTCACGGATAGTCTTGAGAAGCTTGGACTGAAGAGCCTCTCTTAGTGGCGTGTCTTTCAAGCTCACGTCGGAGAAGGGGGAGAACGGGCAGGGCTCGAGACGTCCCTCCGGGCTCACGTGAACGAAGCCACGCCCCGCCGCGAGGCATCCGCCAAATTCCTCTTCGCCTCCGGGGAATGCGACGAACAGTGCGGGGTATCTCTCCCTCAGAGACAGAATAATCTCTGTTTCCCGCTCCCGCTGGCGATCCGTGAGGATCATCTCTTCAGTCCCTTCTTCTACCGGCACGTAGTCTATGAAGAAGAACAGTCTGCATCCCGATGACATCAGGTCTCGGATGAACCGCTCGCCGGTTACGAGATCGAAGTTGTCACGGGTGACCGTGATCGAGGAGCCGAAGAAGACGCCGGCCCGGCTCAGCCGAGAAATGGTGCCATGCAGGCGCGTGTACACGCCATCTCCTCGGCGGGTGTCGGTCTCTTCTTCCAGTCCCTCGATGCTGATCACCGGTATGACATTTCGTTGCGGCTTGAGTTTTGCGACCGTCGCCGCGTCGAGTAGGAGACCGTTGGTAAACATGGGAAAGATGACGTGGGGCAGATCACGCGTGATATCAAGTATTTCCGGCCGAGTCAACGGCTCGCCGCCGGCGATGAGTACGACGGAAACGCCCAGTTCACTCGCCTGTTCGAGGACGCTGCGCAACTGTTCAGGGCTGAGTTCGGCCTCCGCCTGGCGACGATGTGCGCGGGCGTAGCATCCGTTGCATTGAAGATTGCAGCGATGGGTGATGCTCGCGATCATGAATGCGGGCACATGCAACCCTTTCTTCTCCCATGCGTGCCTTATCCCTGCCGCACGCCGCTGCCGGAAAAGCGTGCGGCAGAGAAACAAGGCCATCCGCGGACTCTTCGCGCTGATGCGAAGCGCATCCCGAAAGAGGTTTCTGATCGATTCATCGAACAGACGAACGTAGTCTTGCTCTTCCATACTCTGCCTCTGCGTCAAACCGGTCTGCCCAGTGCCGGAACAAGAAGTGCCTCCGCAATCGGAGATCTGGCAGCCGCCTCCTCGTCCCACCTTATTATACTAGCCTAGCGACCTGAGGAAACTGGAACGCTACGGGGAGACTGTGTGAGATTTATCGGCCATACGCAGCGCGTGTGCCAAAGATTCACGCGGCACGCATGCCAAAGATTCACACGGCGCGCATGTGAAGATTAGCGCGGCGCATGTGAGAATCAGCAAGGACGAAGCTGCCGCAACGGCGCACCCGGACGGTTACTTCTGTTCGTACTTGGAGTTTTCGATCCGGTCCCGCAGCCGGTCGCGGTCTGTCTGGGTTCGTGCTTCAGCCGACGGTATCACCTCGGGTTCTTGAAGCGGGGATGCGGCCTTCACCAGCCCCATCTTCTTAGCGACGAACTTGAAGTTGAGCGACGCGCCGAGCCCCCAGTACACAAACAGACGGTCCTTATCGCTCCAGAATGGAAGCTCCATCGCCACCCTCCCAATCTGACCTAAGCACAGCCATGACGAGCGTGTCGTGATAGACACCGCCCCTGAAATACGACTCACGCATCGTCCCCTCATGCACGAATCCAGCCTTTTCATAGGCCCGTTGAGCACGCTTGTTGTGGGCGTAGACCTCAAGGAAGATGCGGTGAAGGTTCAGTTCTTCGAATCCGTAGTCGAGAAGTAGTCGCGCGGCTTCTGAGGCGTATCCTTTTCCCCATTGGTCTTTCTCGCCGATCAAGATTCCGAATTCGGCGTTGCGGTTCACATAATCGATATCGTTGAAGCCGCAATTGCCGATGTGCTGATCGCCGTCTTTCAGCATGATCGCTAGTGAGAAACTGTTTTCGCTCTTGTACTGGGAGTCAAGCCACTCCTTCTCCATTGCCGCGTTTGTCGGAAAACGCTTGCCTAAGGTAGTAATAACCTCAGGATCGTTTATCCAGCGAAGGCAACGCTCAAGGTCACCCTCTTCCACCGGACGGAGATAGATTCTCTTGCTGACCAGAAACTGGTTTTGCATCTTAACTCCTCGAAGTGGCGGGCCCGTCGTTTGTGCGGCGGGCCCGCCATGTCTTTCCTACATGAATATCGGGTATATCGGGAAGAGAGACGCAAACACGAGTGCGATTACGCTCATCAACTTGATCAAGATGTCAAGTGACGGGCCGACCGTGTCTTTCAACGGATCGCCGACCGTGTCTCCAACTACGCCGGCGTCATGCGCTTCGGAACCCTTGCCGCCGAAGTGTCCCTCCTCAACGTACTTCTTGGCGTTGTCCATTGCTCCGCCGGAGTTGCCGCAGAAGATGGCAAGTTGAATGGCTGAGAGCAGCGCTCCAACGAGAAATCCGCCGAGTGCGTAGCGACCGAAGATCAAGCCGAATGCAAGAGGAGTGACGACCGCGATCATCGCTGGAAGGAACATCTTGTGCAGCCCGCCGTGGGCGGTGATGCTGATGCACCGTTTGAAGTCCGCTACCGCTTCGCCGGTCATGATCTTCGGATTTTCCTTGAACTGATGCCGGATCTCCTCGACGAGAATCCCGGCGGTGCGGCTGACTCCGCGGATGAGAAGAGCGGAGAAGACGTAGGGCACCATCGCTCCCAGCATCAAGCCTGCGATGACGAATGCACCAACTTGAATCGGGCTTCCGGTTGGAGAAAACACTGCTGCGATCTGCCCGACGATTGGGAGTTGGGGTTGAACCACCTGAGATGCACTGCCGATTGCCGACCACATGAACGCGGCGATCAATCCCAGCGCTGCGAAAGCGGCCGATCCGATGGCAAAACCTTTGCCGATGGCAGCGGTGGTGTTTCCGATTGAGTCAAGTTTGTCCGTGCGTTCGCGTATTTCGGGAGGCAGTTCGGCCATGGTGGCGATTCCGCCAGCGTTATCGGCGATCGGTCCGTAGGTGTCGACTGAAACAGTCATTGCGACGAACGATAGCATTCCCATCGCTGTGAACGCGACACCGAGTAGGCCGCCGAACTGGTAGGCGCCTATTGTGGCGGCGGCGATGACGAATACCGGCAGGAAGGTACTCATCATGCCGAGTGCCAATCCTTCGGTCACCGCAATAGCAGGTCCGTCCTGGTTCGCCTTGGCGAGTCCCTTCGTCGGGCCGTAGTCGGAAGAGGTGTAGTACTCAGAGAAGAAGCCGATCGCTATCCCAGCCGCCAGTCCGAGGATTACTTCATAGAAGATATTCAGGCTCAGAGGAGACAGGAAGCAGAACAGGAACGTGGTGGCCGCTGTAAGCAAGGCCGCCAGCCGTGTTCCGTTCATGAGGATCTTCTGCATCCCTTCTTGGCGCTTGCTGAATCGGATGTAGAGGATCGCGATGAGGCTGGAGAACAACCCCCCGGTAACGATCATCAGGGGGGAGATCAACATCCATGAGAAATCCGATGGCGTGAATCCGGCTGAAAAACCCAGTTTGGCAATGAGATCCTGGATGCTCGCGTTTCCTCGTCCGACATAGATGTACAGCCCCATGACGATGACCGAGATAATCGCTCCGATGAACGATTCCAACAGGTCGGCGCCGAGTCCGCCGACATCGCCGACGTTGTCGCCGACGTTGTCCGCAATGGTGGCCGGGTTGCGCGGATCGTCTTCCGGGATGTGCATCTCTACCTTGCCGACCATATCCGCCGCCATGTCCGCGGCTTTGGTGTAGATGCCTCCGCCCACGCGGTCGAATAGAGCGACGAGCGATGCTCCCATCGAGTATGCGCTTACGATCAAGGCGCCGCGGATAAGGTTGACCCCCATCGATTTGACGCCGAACAGATAGCGCGTTTCGATATGCAGAGTTGCCGGGTCAAACCACTTATGGAACAGCACGACTACGATTACGAGGCCGGACAACGCCAGCCCGGCGACGGAGAGCCCCATGACGCTCCCGCCGGAGAACGCGACGTTGAGCGCGTCCTTGAATGATTTCTGAGCGGCGTTGGTTGTGCGCGCGTTTGCGTGCGTCGCTGCGTTCATGCCGATGAACCCGGCGGCCATGGAGAGGAGAGATCCAATCCAGAACGCTACCGCTATTTCCCAGAAGAACAGTATCCATAGGATCGCGCCGATGACGAGCATCGTAATACCCATCACGCGCGCCTCCTCGATCATGAACGTAAACGCGCCTGAACGGATATAGCCCTGGATTTCCTTCATCCGGGGGTTCCCCTGCGCTTTTCGTACGACCGATCGATTGAACGAGAACGCACTCAACAGTGCCAGCACTGAGATTGCTGCTGGTATGGCGATTAGAGCAGTCATTTTGCTACACGCACCCCTTTGTGTTAGGTAGGTTTGCCTCGCCGGTCCAAGATTGCGGTCCGGTATCGTAATACGCAATAACCGTAGCTTTGATGATCTTCTTTCCGTCTCCGGAAGACGAAATCGCGTTATTCTATCATGTGGCGGAAACGGCTTCAAGGATCTGTGATAAGACCCAAAGCGGGAATCTTCGCCTCTTGCCCGTCCTGCAGAGGCGTGTTCACCGCGATTCGAAAGCCACACGGACCCGCACCGTGAGCGTGAGGCGAGCGGACACGTGTCTTCCGTGTGGGCGACAAAGAAGCATCCTTTCAGCAACACCGGTCTTCACGCTGAATTCCACCAGCGGCTAATCTTGTCTTGTGAAAGCCGAGAGGTGCGCCAGAAGGAGGAATATTATGAAGAAAGCGCTCGTAATGGTGGTTGTCGGGATTATGTTCAGCGCATGCTTCCTGACGATTGGTTATGCGCAGGCAGCGGCGACTGCCCCGGCACCGCAGAAGGACCTGCTTCAACAAGAGCTGGGGTCATTGGGGGACGCGTTTGAAAGCGTCAACTCGGCCTTCGGCAACCTGAAGGCATTCATGGATGAGATCGTCCGTGAGGTCAAGGGCAACATGAGCGGGATCGATCAACTGAACGGCAAGCTTGCGGATTTGGGCGACGTTGTGCAGGCGATCTCTATAGAGCTCAAGACGGCCGAAGGAAAGATAATCGGTTTACGATCGGATGTAGACGGCCTCTCTTCCACACAGCAGGAACTGCAGGTGCGAATAGTTGCACTCGAATCCGGACTGTCTGAATTGTCTGCCTCGTGCGACGATTTTCAGAAGCAGATTACTGCAACTATGAGCGGAACGCAGTCCGATCTTGCCGCATTGAGCGACAAAGTGGACATGCTTGCGGCAAGTCTCGCCGACTTGTCTAACCAGTTCGCGTCCTACAAAGATACCGTCGCTGCGAATTTCGCTGCAGTGGCCGATCAGCTTGCATCCTTCAAGGACAGCGTTATGGTCGATGTCTCTGCACTCAATAAGGGACAAGCCGCTCTTGAAGCGCGCGTTAAGACTCTTGAGGACCAAGATGTAGGCACTTTCAAGAAGAAGGTTCTCGAACTCGAACGTTCGATGAGTGCCCTGTCGATCAAGATCGACAACAACCGCGCCAAACTGGAAGGATTCGACCAAGCAATCGCCGGCCTGGCAAGTGATGTGCAGGCAAACAAGGCGAGCATCTTGGCCAACGCCAATCTGATCGAAGACCACGACGCGCGCATTACGGCGCTGGAAGGCGGAGCCGGGCTTGCGGAGCTGAAGAGTCAGATCGACGGCCTGTACGTCATATCGATCATTGCCCTCCTTGCCGGTGTCGGTGCGTTGGTGTGGGGATTTATGTCCCAGTAGATGTGGGATGAGGGGGAATTCGAAGTATAGAGGTGGAGCGCACGCTCCACCTTTTTTTGCGATGACGTGTAACAGAAGTTATATTAGTAAACCTGGCACAGGAGGGGGGTAATGGACAGTCTGGGACGGCAATTGCAGCGTCTCCGTCTGGAAAGCGGGTGGAGTAAGCGAACGCTTGCCGGCAAATTGGGAGTCTCTATTCCATCGATCATCCGTTGGGAAGAGGAGATTGCAGAACCAAACGACTACAATCGCTACAAGATAGAACGCTTCCTAACCGGGAAAGTCCGAACAGCCACGTTCCCCCGTCGCCGGGCCCGTATTGTTCAGTTGAGCCTATTCCCCGACTGGGAAATCGGACAGGTGCAATGACGAAGATCAACAAACTGGCGCTATCCGGATTCAAGTCATTCCGCAATCAAGCGGTGGTGCCCTTTTTTGACGGAATGACCGCCATTATCGGTGAGAACGGGGCGGGCAAATCGAACCTGTTCGACGCGATACGGTTTGTCATGGGTCGCCGGTCTTCACAGCTCCGCGCCGATCGGTTGGAGCACCTAATATTCAACGGAGGCGATCGCCTTTCGCCGGCGAATGAAGCGGAGGTAACGCTCTACCTTGACAACAACGATGGCGATTTTGACCGTTTCTTCGACGGTGAGCGAGTCCTTGAGATTACACTGGGGAGGCGGATAACGAGGCATTCCTCCACGTATACGTTCATGGGAAAGGCTTGCACCCGGGAGATGATCGACAACGTCCTGGAAGCGGGGCGAATCGACCCCGACGGGCAGCAGCTTATTGCCCAAGGGCGGATCACCGAGATCATCAAGCGCAGCCCGAGCAAACGGCGGGAGATCATTGACGAGGTTAGCGGCATCGCTGCCTACGACGAGAAACGGAAGAAAGCGATCAACGAACTCAAAGACGTCAAGACAAAATTGAACACCCATCGGGTGATCCTTGCCGAACGGCATCGGCGACTAGCTGCACTGGCCAGAGAACGCGACGCGGCTCTTGAGCATCAGCAATTGACTGCTGAACAGACTCTGTTGCAGGAATCGATCCGTCACCGTCAGCGCGAACAAATCACCGAGCGGCTCAACCGAGCCAGAAATGAACGAGGTGGGATGTCGCAGCGGATCGAAACGCTTGAGCAAGAGGTAACGAAACTCGATCTGGCCATTGAGAACAAGGAATGGGAACTCGAAGGAATGCGCGAGGACCTGGGCGGGGGCGAGCAGATTGCGCTCGTCAAGGAGATTGAGCGGATCCGCTCCGACATCCTGAACCGCCAGGGACAGATTGACCTCAAGGGACAGCAGGCGAAGAACCTGCAAGAGATGATCGCCGAGGTCACGCGGATCAAGCAAGCCGCGAGCACGCAGCAACAGGTTTCAGCGGGAAGGAACCGTGCGGTACAGGCGCTTCTCGAACGTAAGCGAGGCGGCGTGTACGGTACGATCGGTTCCCTGTCGACACCACGCGCCGGGTTTGAGGTGGCGTTTGAGACAGCGGCGGGCGGTCACGTGAACGATCTGGTGGTCGATTCGCGCGAGACGGCGATCGATTGCATCAACTACCTGAAGACGAATCGCCTTGGGCGGGCACGTATCTTGCCGTTGCGCCGGTTGGTGGCGGCGCGCAAGAGTCTAGCCTCGGCGGATGCCCTCAAGCTCCCAGGAGTGGTTGACTACGCGATCAATCTCGTCGACTTCGATCCCAAGTACCGGCGTGCGTTCGAGTACATCCTGTCAGATGCGATCGTGGTGGAGAATCTGGAAGCGGTACGAGACGTGGACGGCGTGCGCGCGATAACGTTGGACGGCGACCTACAAAGCAAGGGCGGTGCGATCAGCGGCGGCTGGCGTTCCGACGCCAAGACTCCGGATCGGAAAACAGACAAACAGAATGACACGAGCTTCGATACCGCAAAACGACGACACCAGATATCGAGATTGAACCAAGAGATTTCTGCGCTGCAGGATGAAATAAGCGAACTGACACTCACGCTTGCCGACAAGGAGAAGAAGCTTGCGGCGCAACAGGATAAGGAGAGTGACGCGAAAGGAGAGGCGAGTACTCGCAGCGACGAATTGCATACATTGCGGGACAAGCGGCGCGACTCCTATAGGGATCTGGAAAACCTGCGTCGGAATCTGACTCGGTACGAGCGGCAAGAGGCCGAGGCGGAAGCGGAACTGGAGGCGTTGGGGGAGGAAGACCACGAACCGGATCATTACATTGAGGGATCGGTGAGCGAGCTTGAGAGGAAGATTGAGAGCAACAAGCGCCGGTTGCGAAGGCTGGAACCTGTCAACATGCGCGCGATCGATGAGTATGCCGTGTACGAAACTGAGTACAACGAATTCCGTGCTCGCGTCGATGCCCTGGAAGCGGAGAAAAGGGAAATCGAGGGACTGATCGGGCAGATCGAGGAGAGAAAACGCGAGCGGTTCCTGGAGACGCTGGAGATGATTGCAGCGCAGTTCAATCACACGTTTACGCAGCTTTTCAGCGGCGGCTCAGCATCACTCGATCTTGAGGAAGAGGGTAATATCTCGTCCGGTCTGCTGATAAAGGCCAACCCCCCGGGGAAGGAGCCGCACGTAATCGATTCTTTGTCAGGCGGAGAGCAGACGCTGGTTGCAACGGCGTTCATATTTGCGATACAGGAGTATCAGCGCGCCCCGTTCTTTGTACTCGACGAGATAGATGCAGCCCTCGATCGCATGAATATCACGCGCCTCGCAAGCATGTTACAGGAGTATGCCAAGAAGATTCAGGTGATTGTTGTCTCTCATAATGAGGAAACAGTTCGCCATGCTGACCGGGCCTATGGGGTGACAATCAAGAATGGCATGTCGCAATTGCTTGCCTTGAAGCTGAACTAGGGGAGCGATGAAGCAGATGGAAGGACTAACGATCGCCAATATCCCCATAACCGACTTGTTGGATGAAAGTTGGGAGGGGATCCTGGAAAGGATGACCGTGGACATGGATCCATGGGATATCGACATTGTCGAATTGGCGCACCGCTACCGCGAGTATGTCGAGACGCTACGCGTTCTCCAATTCGAGATCTCCGGTCGAATGGTCCTTACCTGTTCCGTTCTCCTGCGCATGCAGTCCGATGACCTTCTTGCGGCGGCTCGCCCCACCGACCGGGGCGAACTGATTGATGAGCTGGAAGAGGCGATCGACGAAGAAGCTGCAAAATGGGAGGAGCCGATTGAACCTGGCGAGTTTACACTCCCTCTCTTCCGACGTCCGCGCCGGCAGGTAACGATCAGCGATCTGCGCCGCGCGCTTGCCGCAGCAATGAAGGTGAATACCCGCCGCGTCAAGCGGCACGCATATCAAGACGAGACTGAAGAGGATGATCTGTTCGACGACTTCGAGATCGGAGGCCAGGATTTCGGCGATCGGTTGCACGCTCTCTTTGCGAAGATAAAGGATCTCCTCTCCGGATGTCGCGTGATCAGTTTTTTCCGCCTGTTGGATCGCGGCGACAAGGACGAACGCATCAGCTGCTTCTTCGAGATTCTTCACCTATCGGCGCAAGGGGAGATCGTTTGCGAACAAGAGGAGTTTCTCGGCGATATTACCATCAGACTCGCACAAGGGTAGGATGACGATGGCGCACGCCGATGACGGCCGGGGGTATGAACACGATCTGGGGCTGGTAGAAGCGGCCCTCTTTCTGTCATCGCAAGCTTTGACCAGGCACAAGCTTGCGCGAATACTCGGAGGAGCGTCGCTGGCGTATGTAGATCGCATTCTTGATGAACTCGGGAAAGAGTTCTCGTCCATTACTCACGGGATAGAACTACATGTCGAAGAGGGCAAGGCGATCCTACAGGTTAAGCGGCCGTATGTAGATCTCGTAGCGCATCTCGCTCCGCATCAGGACATCTCGAGGCCGGTACTGCGAAGTCTCGCGATGATTGCCTATAATCATCCCATGACCCAAGCCGACTTGGTGAAGGCTCGTGGGAACAAGGCGTACAAACATGTGCAGGAGTTGCTCGATCGGCGGCTGATCCGAGCTGAGGAGCAAAGTCGAACGCTGTTGTTACATGTGACCGAAGAGTTCCTACGCTATTTTGGGCTTTCCAACGTAGAGGAATTCCGCTTCCATGTGGGCGAGCTTCCGCCGGAAGAGCCCGAGGAAGAGGACAAAGAGGGAGAAAGTCTGCAGGAGGTGGATGATGGATAGATGGGAATGCACGGTGTGCGGATATATCTACGATCCGACGAACGGCGATCCGACCACTGGAATAGCCGCTGGTACCGCATTCGATGACTTGCCGGACGGATGGACCTGCCCCGATTGTGGCGCGGGGAAAGAACTGTTCGAGCAGATCTGAGAGTCTGAAAGCGGTACCACATAATCGAGTATCGGTCAAGATGGGTCGTGTCCTAGCGGCCCTTCCGGGCCGAATTTGCGTTTCAGCCGCATCTTGAGCCACCTCCAATAGCTGTGAAAGATCAACTCATCATCAGCTGCACATCCACTCGCTTGAAAAACCAGACTGATTTGGTAAGATTTTACCTTGGTGAGAGAAATGACAAAACGAGTGTATCTTGATAACAGTGCCACTACACCGGTAGCGCCGGAAGTGATTGAGGCGATGCTCCCTTACATGACCGCCGAGTACGGGAATGCATCCAGCCTTCATTCCTTCGGTCGCGAGGCGCGAACGGCGGTCGAGGAAAGTCGCGCCACGCTCGCCGCAACGCTCGGTGCCGAGCCTCCAGAGATCGTGTTCACCTCCGGAGCAACCGAGGCGGACAACCTGGCGATAATGGGCCTTACGCTCGCAGCCCCCGGCAAGAAACATATCATTACGACAACGATCGAGCATCACGCCGTATTACACACATGTCAGTGGCTGGAGAAGCGGGGATATGAAGTCACATATCTTGATGTAGATGCAAGTGGGCGTGTCGATCCGGCGGCAGTTGCGGACGCAATCAGGCAGGACACGCTGCTCGTGTCGGTGATGGCGGGAAACAACGAGATCGGGACGATTGAGCCGATTGACGAGATTGGCTCAATCTGCAAAGAGCACGGCGTCTTGTTCCACACGGATGCGGTGCAGGCGTACGGAAAGATCGCGCTGCCGATAAAGAATGTTGACCTTCTTTCGGTGTCGGCGCACAAATTCAACGGGCCGAAAGGCGTTGGCTTTCTTTTCATCCGCAGAGGAATCAAGCTTGCGCCGATCCTACACGGGGGCGGGCACGAATTGGGCAGGCGCAGCGGAACGGAAAACGTGCCTGGGATTGTGGGAATGGCCACTGCGGCGCGTCTCACATTTGAAGAGATGGATGAGACGGCGGCGCGTCTGCGTGGCTACAGGGAGAGATTGATCGAGGCGATCACCGCCATCCCGGAGACGCGGCTGAACGGC
Source organism: uncultured Thermotogae bacterium (assembly GCA_964550615.1). GTDB lineage: Bacteria > Bipolaricaulota > Bipolaricaulia > UBA7950 > UBA9294 > M55B144. Next base: position 4,934 of record CAZKAB010000020.1, on the reverse strand, counting down.
GGCCGGACCGGGTGCTTGCCGCACATCGCCAATTTCGGCTTTGCCAGGATCGAGGGAGAGAGCCTTGTAATGCGGCTCGATGAGCATGAGATAGCAGTGTCGACCGGCTCTGCTTGCTCGTCTCCGAATCTTGAGCCGAGCCACGTCTTGGTGGCGATTGGGGTGCCGCTGTCGATGGCGCACGGAAGCCTGCGCGTCAGCACAGGCAGGCAAACCACCGAGGCGGAGATCGATACGCTGATCGACGTTCTCCCGCAGGTGGTGTCGGACTTGCGGGCGATCTCGCCGTTTAAGGTAGGTGAATGAGATGTACACTGAAAAGGTAATCGAGCACTTTCGCCACCCACACAATATGGGGAAACTCGAAGGCTATTCGGCCGTGGGCAAGGTGGGAAACATCGTGTGCGGTGATGTGATGTGGCTGTACATAAAGGTGGATCAAGACGAGAGAGGTCGCGATATCATCTCGGATATCTCGTGGGAAACGTTTGGCTGTACAGCGGCGATCGCCACATCCTCGATGGTTTCGGATATTGCCAAAGGAAAGACAATCGATCAGGCGATCGCGATTACAAACCGTGATGTCGCCGAGGAACTCGGAGGGCTGCCGCCGGTGAAGATGCACTGCTCCGCGCTGGCGGCCGATGCGCTGAACGAGGCGATATACAACTACCTAACCGAGAAGGGTCGCGAGATTCCGCCCGCGCTCGCCAAACGGCATGAGCACATCGCCAAAGAAGTCGCGTCCCTGGAGAAGCGGTATCAAGCATTCACGGAGAAAGCAGAAACAAAGGCAGAGGGCTGAAGTGCAACTGACAAAGAAGTCGAGCTATGGCCTGATTGCCGCGTTGGAACTGGCGGCAAACAAAGGAGGCGATCCGATTTCCGCCGCGGCGATTGCCGGCAAGTACGGACTCCCGACGCCGTTCGTGGAAAAGATCCTCCACCAACTGAAGACATCGGGCCTGATTTCCGCCAGGCAGGGGCGGAGTGGCGGATACATGCTTGCTGAAAAGCCGGCCGACATATCGGTACGACGTGTGTTGGAGGCACTTGGTGAATCGCTCGATCTAGTAGGTTGCCTCGGCTCCGGGTCGGATTGTTCTCTGACCGGCATATGCCCGACGAAGACAATCTGGGGCAAGATCGATCTCCGGTTCAAGGGGCTGCTTGACTCGCTTTCTCTTCGCGACATCATCGCTACCGGGCATAAGACGCGCTAACAGCTATAGCTACATGAAATGACGGCGTCCAACGCAGAACGTAATCTATATCACCGACAAGCGGTCGCGAAAATGCTATAGTAGGCAGGTTAAAGTATGAGAACCCCCTCATCCTTTTCACCACCCGGAGAGGGCGGCCAAGCTAACGCTTGACCGCCCTTTACATTTTGGTTCCTTGTCGTTTCGAGTGGGTAGTGACCTCCATCCCGGTTCGCATAGGACTGATGCCAAGGAGAATTCACCACGAAGAGCACCATTTTTCATAGTGCGCCGCACATTTATAGTGCGCCGCACTGTGACTAGAGTGCGCCGATTGCCACGGCAACTCTCTCCAACAGATAGATCGATGCCACAAGAACCGGATAG
>CAZKAB010000020.1:0-3245 GCA_964550615.1 uncultured Thermotogae bacterium | reverse complement strand
GATTGCCACGGCAACTCTCTCCAACAGATAGATCGATGCCACAAGAACCGGATAGAGGATGATGAGAGAGAGCACGAGCGGGAAGAGAGCAAACAGCCCGCCTCTTGGCTTTGCCGGCCACGAAAACCCCTCTGCGAACAGGTAATCAACCTGTGGCCGCGTGTAGGGCCAATCCGATCTCTTGCCTCTTATGTACTCGATCAATGCGCGAAACGGAGACTTGGCGATCGCCATTCGTCTCAGGTAGAGGAAGAGCCCTATGAGAGCGCAAATGTAGGTGATGATGGGGATCGTCCCTCCGTAGACGGCAATCATGTTGAACGTGCCGTGCATTGCCACCGCCAGCAGGAATCCACCCAAGATCAGACCGGCGCGGCGCCCGCCGGAGAGGAAACGGGCGCGCCCGACAAGGAATCCGGCGATAGCGTCGAACAAGATGTGTCCGGGAAAAGCGCGCGCCGCAAGCAATCCGCGCAGAATGTTGTGGAACTGGCCGATATCGCCGCTTTCCCATACGGAATACGTGCCGGAGAAGAGGTATGAAAAGTCCTCATAGATTCCGAATCCGACACCGAGTACTCCGAAGTATATTGCCACATCCATCGGTTCGGCGATGTCGGGGAACCCGAATCTCCATACTGTTATTGCCATCAGAGCGAACTTCACTCCCTCCTCAATCATTCCCGCCGATACGTAAGCTGAGAACGCCGGAGAGAGGCCGCCTAACGGAACGATCTTCCTGATAAGGATCACGGGGACCACGGCGAACATTCCGACGACGAACGATACGGTCACCGTAGACGTAGGAAGACGACGGAGCGGATTGGCGCGGTAGAGAAGGAAGATGTAGCCGAGTGACAGCCCCGAGGCCAGGTAGATGGACTGCACAAATAGGGTCATCGCTTGATTGCGCCGGGATTGAGGTGCGAAGTGTGCGCGGCAGGATCGCTATCTATTGATGAAGTTGAGGACATAGTAGTAATAGAAGTAGAAGACCGGCAGCGCGAACAGGAGCCCATCGATGCGATCCAGCGCTCCGCCATGCCCGGGAAGGAACGTCCCGGAGTCTTTCGTTTGTGCCGCGCGCTTGAGCTTCGATTCGAAAACATCTCCAAGCTGCACCGCGCAGGCAACAAGGAATGAAGAGGCCAGTATGTGGGGGAATCCCTCCCAGAATGCAAACTGTCTCCAGACCGGGGACAGAGAAGCTCCCAACAGAGCGCCAACGATGACGAAAAAGAAACCACCGACTATTCCTTCCCAGGTCTTCTTCGGACTCACGTTGGGAAACGCTTGGTGACGCCCGAACAGGCTTCCGAAAAGATACGCGCCGCTGTCGTAGCCCCAGACCATTAGGAGGAGGACGATTGCGTGCGAGGCTCCGACGCTTGGAAAGTCGCCCTGCCCGCTGATGTACATCAGGTAGAAGAAATGGAGGAGCCACGGGATGTAAAGGAGGCCGAATACACCGGCTACGGTCTGCAGGAATCCTCGTTGATGGGGAAGGCTTCCCAGATAACGCAGCACCTGGTAAGCGATCGCCAGCAGGAGAACGACGTCTCCGTACTTGCCGTCGAAGACTACGTAGCTGAAAGTGAGAATCGGTATCCAAATGAGGAACTCCGGCGCAGCGAGCGGTACTTCGATCTTCTTCATCAGCTGCAGGTACTCCACACCGGCCGGATATGCGACGAGCAGGATGAGGAATCCGACGATCCATTTCACGTCGTAGCGGGCTCCGGCATAGAGGACCAGAAATACGAATCCGCCCGCACCAATGGCACTGAAGAGACGCCTAAGTAGGTTCTTGAGGTTCATCCTCCCTCCGGCACGGCGCCGAAACGTCGGTCGCGATGCTGATAGTCCAAGATCGCCTGTAGAAACTCTGCAGATGTGAAATCGGGCCATAAGGTCGATGTGAAGTGAAGCTCGGCATAAGCCGCTTGCCACAACAGGAAATTGGAGAGGCGCATCTCTCCCCCTGTGCGAATGATCAGGTCGGGATCAGGAATTTGCGCGGTGTACAGGAGATCGCTGACAACCCGTTCGTCGATTTGCGACGGTTGGAGGTCGCCGGAACGAATGCGGTCGGCGAGAGTTCGGCAGGCACGCACGATCTCCTGACGGGCCCCGTAGTTCAGTGCAACATTTAGTACCAAGCGATTGTTTCCCGACGTTGCTTCAATCGCATCGGAGACCGTTTTGTGCAGGGCTGAGGAAAGACGATTCAGATCGCCTGACACGAGCACGCGTACGCCTTCTCTCTGGAACTCGGAGAGCTTGTCGCTGATGAACCGCTCGAGGAGGTCCATAAGGAAGTTGACCTCCGCTGTGGGGCGCGCCCAATTCTCGGTGGAAAACGAGTATAGGGTAAGGTACTTCAGGCCAAGCTCCCTGCCGGCGAACCGGATCAGGCGTTCGGCGGCCTGCGCGCCGGCCTGGTGTCCGGCTGTGCGAGGCAAATCGCGCTTTGTCGCCCAACGCCCGTTGCCATCCATTATAACGGCCACATGGCTGGGCAGTTCGCGTTCTCTTGCACGCTCGATCAGGCTCGACGTGTTCAGTGGATCCACTTTCCTGTCCGGTTTCAAGTAATCCCCCGCAGTATTGTAGATTTCAAAGGCCTATCGTAACAAAAAGGAATGTGTCATGGCGAGGACTCTTGCCCTCTCATTTTTGGGATTAGGTGCGATTGATCAGCCGCCCACAGGTAGCAACAGTGGCCTCGCGTCGCGCACAACGGTGAGGGAACCGGTAATGAGAAGCGCATCGTCGTTATCAAGGTCGCGGCGGCCGATCGACAGCGCCTCGGCAACCGATTCGGTGACTGTGGCCGGCACGCCGATGGCATGAGTAGTCTCTGCAAGGAGTGAGGGGGCGAGAGCGCGCGGGCTGTTGGAACGAGTGAGAATCACTTTCGGAAAGAGAGGGAAAAGCGTACGAACAATCGCTTCTGATTCCTTATCGGAGAGGATACCGAATATAAGGCGACGTCTGCTTCTCGTGGGAAAAAGCGCCTCGATCTCACAGCGGAGTGCAACTGCACCGGGGAGATTGTGCGCGCCGTCGAGAACGATAAGCGGTCGCCTGTTGACCACCTCGAACCTGCCCGGCCAATGAACGGTGGCGAGGCCGTTTATTATCGCGCCTTCCGGTATCTTCATCCCCTCTTGGCGTAGGCGAACGATTGCAGATAGCGCGATACGCAGGTTCTGTTCCTGATAGGCGGCGATGAGCGGGATCTC
>CAZKAB010000019.1:8508-34935 GCA_964550615.1 uncultured Thermotogae bacterium | reverse complement strand
TACCTGCAGAATGAGAGGTCACCTATTCCAGGCCATAGCCTTCCGATGACCAGGCGCAAGCGTTACGCTTCGCCGTGTCCTTGAGATAAAGTTCGACGGGGAATCTCTCACTTGTCTTCGTGTTGTCGGCTACCGGTCTGCACGGGAATCCTTTCCAACGCGCTAAGTGCCGGTTGATGTCATTCCCTTCCGGCGCCATGGGCATCCTCTCCCTCTCCCGTAAGACGGGAATTTGATCGAGATACCGGACATGTTCTCCAACAAAAACACCGCCGCTCACAAATGAAGTTCAGCAGCATCGCCCGGCATTCTTTAGATAGGGGGATTCCTTTGCCGGCTAGCGGTAATAGCCGAGTTGTTCCTTGGCATCGCTTGAGAGCATGTCGGGCGTCCAGGGCGGGTCCCACACCAGGCTCACCTCTACGTTCGAATCCGGGAACGATTCGCGCAGTGCTTGTTCGACGCTTCCGGCAAGCATGCCGGCCATCGGACAGCCGCGGGTCGTCAACGTCATGTCGACGCTGATCTTTCCGTCTTCAATCTGGATGTTGTATATCAGGCCGAGATCGACCACGTTGATTCCGAGTTCGGGGTCGATGACGCTCTCCAAACTGGAGCGAACGTTCGTGGTTGTTATCTCCATCTTCTCCTCCTGTAGTAGTCTGCCTCTATAGCGTAATCCCCTCAGCCTGCGCTCTTGCCCAGCCATCGACGGCAAGGATTCGCTCCAACGTTAGCAGTGCTTCATCTTCGGCAAAGGTGTTTTCCCAACGGGCGAACACCTCCGCAATGCCGGTTGCGATCATGGCAAACCCGATATCCCCGCGCAGGAACCGCTCTACGAGCACCTCGTCGGCCGCGTTCACGGCTGCGGGGGCGGTGCCCCCTCGCTTGCCAGCGTCAAGTACAGTGGTGAATGCAGGATATCGGTTGAGATCGAGCGAGGCAAACGACAATTCGCCCATCCGATTAAGCGACAGTCGCGGAAGGTCCGTTTCGACGCGGGAAGGGTACGTTAGCGCGTACTGAATCGGAATGCGCATGTCCGAGGTCGCCATCTCGGCAAGGATCGATCCGTCTACGTATTCGACAAGCGAGTGAATCAGCGACTGGGGATGTACAAGTGGCATGATTTTCTCGAAAGGGAGATCGAATAGGTGATGAGCCTCGATCACCTCGAACGCCTTGTTGACCATTGTTGCGGAATCGATTGTGATCCTCGCACCCATCTCCCAATTCGGATGACGGAGGGCGTCAGCGGCAGTCACCGTTTGGAGTTGTTCGAGCGGCGCTTGCAGGAACGGTCCGCCCGAGGCGGTGATGATCACGCGCTCGATCTCAGCGTGCTTGCCCGCACGCATGCATTGCCAGAGCGCGTTGTGCTCGCTGTCAATCGGAAGGAGCGATACCCGTTTTTCGCGCACCAGATCAGTGACCAACTCGCCACCGATTACCAGACTTTCCTTGTTGGCGAGTGCCAGCGTCCGCCCGGTCGCAAGGGCGGCGAGTGACGGAGCAAGTCCGATCGCGCCGACGAGTGCGTTTACCACCACGCTTGCGCCGTCAACACGCGCCAGTCTCTCCAGGCCGTCACTACCGTGGAAGACCGATAGATCGGGAAAGCGGCGGCGGAGTATATCGACTCCCGCCTCGTCGGCGACTGCCACCGCCGTGGGAGAGAAGCGATCGATCTGCTCGATCAACAGGTCGATATTCCGCCCGGCAGAGAGACCGAGAACGTCGTATCCGTGGCCGCTTACGTTGAGGCGATCGATTACGTCGAGGGCCTGGGTGCCGATCGAGCCGGTTGATCCCAGGATGACAATACCTTTGTCTTGCACCGGGTTCAGGCGGCCGGAGCCGGAATCAGGGATGCAAATAGCTGCTCCAAATCCTTCCCTGAGATGATCTCACGCTCGAGGAGCGTACTCGCAAGCCGGTCGAGGATGGAACGGTTCTCCCCAAGAAGTCTTTTCGCCGTCTCGTAGGAACGATTTATCAAACCGCGCATCTCGCTGTCGACGAGCGCCGAGAGCTGCTCGGATTGCTCGTTGCTCTTAACTATCTCCTCACCGAGGAACACGTCTACATGATCGCGTGCAAGGCTAATCGGGCCCAGCTTCTCGCTCATCCCGTATTCGACGACCATCCGTTTGGCCAGTTTTGTCGCCTGCTTGAGATCGTCATAGGCACCGGTTGTGAGGTCGTTGAATACTAGTTCCTCAGCAGCACGTCCGCCAAATAGCGTGACCAGCTTGTTCTTCAGCTCTTCTTCAGAGACGATGTATTTCTCTTCCAAAGGAAGCTGCAGCGTGAACCCGAGTGACCCGTCTCCTCTTGGGATGATAGAGATCTTGTGTACCGGATCCGCCTTGGGGAGAAGTCTTCCCAGAAGCGCATGACCGGACTCGTGATAAGCGATCCGCTCCCGAATCTCAGCAGAGAGGATGATCCCTTTGCGGCGCACGCCGGCAATAACCCGATCGGTAGCTTCTTCGAAGTCGACCATCTCAATTACGCTCTTGTCGCTGCGCGCGGCGAGCAGGGCGGCCTCGTTGCAGAGATTCTTCAGGTCAGCACCGACAAAACCCGGTGTCTGCCGCGCGAGTACGGACGGATCCACATCGGGAGATACGCTCTTGCCGCGCAGATGGACCTTGATTATCTCTTCCCGCCCTTTCAATTCCGGCCGCGGCACGGTGATCCGCCGATCGAAACGACCCGGGCGGAGCAGTGCCGGATCGAGGACATCCGGTCGGTTCGTTGCTGCAAGCATGATGATTCCCTTGTTCGGCTGGAATCCGTCCATCTCAGCGAGCAGTTGATTCAGGGTCTGCTCCCGCTCGTCATGACCGCCACCGAGGCCAGCGCCGCGCTTGCGGCCGACGGCGTCTATCTCATCAATGAATATGATGCATGGCGCACTCGCCTTAGCTTTTTCGAACATGTCACGCACGCGCGCAGCTCCGACGCCGACGAACATCTCCACGAAATCTGATCCGCTTATGAAGAAGAACGGAACGTGTGCCTCCCCGGCAATCGCCTTGGCAAGCAACGTCTTGCCCGTCCCCGGTGCGCCGACAAGCAGAATTCCCTTGGGAATCTCGGCGCCCAGCTGTGCGAATCGCTTCTGGTCTTTGAGGTAGTCGACGATCTCCTCGACCTCTTCTTTCACTTCATCGATCCCTGCGACGTCAACAAACGTCACGCGCGTTGTTTCCGGATGGACAAGCTTTGCCTTTGATTGGCCGAACGACATCGCACCGCCGCTCTGGGTCCGCCTCATGATGTATATCCAAACGGCTATCAACAGCGCGATTGGCAAAATCGACATCAGGATCGAGAGGAACCAACCGCTGCTTGACGGCGGTTCGTATTTTATCTGTACGTTGTTGTCACGAAGGAGCGGCTCATACAGTGCCTTGTCATCCGGCAGCTCGACGACGAACTTACTGCCATCGGTCGCCACACCGCTTCCTTGATTGTCTTTGATCGCGATTGAGGCAACCTGTCCGTTCTGCACCATGGTGCGGAACAGTGAGTAATTGACCTCGTTCTGCGTCTTATTCCCACCAAACCAAGACTGAAATACAATAAGGGCAATGATCACGATAACCGTGATCAACGCTATGTTGCGCAGGTTTCTGTTACGCAAGTCCCGCAATGGATCCTTTTCCACGATCTTCTCCTTGCTAACTCGCTAAGGATTTTAGCGCCCGATCTGTCTTACGTCAAACGCCGTTCCATACCGGGATTTGTATCGATCGCCGAACACGACCGCATAAGTCATTCGCATCCTAACGATGAAACATCCGCTTCCATATCTTCGCCTGCGGGAACGACCGTTCGCGACCATGGAGAAGCTCCACAATGTTCTTGCGGTGAGTAAAGATGATGAATAGGGCGAGCGCGGATGTAAGCCAGAGGATGAGCGGGTCATAGTGTGTGCTTGTCAAGCGGTCAACAAGGACAATGCCCACAGGAACCGATATCCCGCCGAGAAGCGATCCAACGGAAATCCGGCCGGTGACGGTCACAGCAAGGCCGAACACTCCCAATGCAATCCCCATAGGAATCGGCACTACGGCAAGGAGCATGCCGGCTCCGGTTGCCACGCCTTTTCCACCGCGAAATCCTGTGTATATAGGGAAGACATGCCCAATAACAGCGGCGACCCCGCAGATTATGGGAATTGTGGTTGGGTCGACCGGCATCTGCCCGGTTGAGAACAGTGGAATAACGGCCGCAGCAATCGCGCCCTTGCCTGCATCCAGGGCAAGGACAATCATCCCCGCCTTCCACCCAAGCACACGCCACGTGTTTGTCGCACCTGCGTTTCCGCTCCCAAAATCGCGGATATCGATCCCACGCGATATCTTACCGGCAATCACGGCCGTCGGTATTGCTCCCAACAAGTATGAGATAAGAACCATCAGGATGAATGTCGGCATTAATCCCTCCAGGACACGAATTGTATGCTGAATCAGGGCAAGATCAACTACCGACCGGAGATCTGCGTGCCGCAGCCCCTGCTTCGAAGCCCATCAATCAAGATAGATGCGCAAGTGATCGCGGCTCTTCGTTGCAGAATGAAAGGACAGCGATCTTTGCGATGGCGCTCACCAAGAGAATGTCCGTAACGGTCGCCGATCCGCGATCGCCATTGTGATTACCCGGCACGCGGCAAAGAGACGCAGAATCGAGATCCCTGTCCACTGTCGGATGAAACGCTCAGTTCGCCGTTATAATGTTCGACGATCCGCTTTGCGACCGTAAGGCCAAGGCCTGCGCCCGAATTAGGCCTCCCAGAAGGGAGGAACGGCGAATGATAGAAGCAATCGAAGATGTGCGGCAATTCATCAGCTGTCATGCCCACACCGCGATCCAGAAGTTCGACGACCACAAGATCATCCGTCGTATCGGCTTTCAGCAGGATCCTCTCAGAGGAGAACTTGATCGCGTTCGTTATCAAATGCAGAAAGGCGTGGACGATCAATGCCCTGTCGGCGACGATTACGTCTTCCTTGTTCGAAACAGTGAGCGCGATCCGATTCATGTCCTCAGGAGGTTCATGGTTCTTCACGATTTCCTCCAAGAGACTGCCAAGAGAGAATGCCTCATCCTCAGTGTGGATCTCTCCCGCATCCATTGCCTCCAGCTGCAATAGATCGGTAATGAACGCTGAAACGCGCTCTCCGCGCGACATGATTTTCTTGAGAATCGCTTGACGGCGGGATGATTCACCCTCGTCTTTTGGCAGAGAAACGAGTAGTTCGATGTACCCCTGCATGAGCGCAAGCGGCGTCTTCAACGAGTGAATGAGAGAAGTGAGCGCCTCTTCCTGCTTGTGTCTTATTCCCTCAAGTCGTTCCTCGATGCTAATGCGCGCAATGACGATCGAGCCGTAGGCGGCGATCTCTTCTATTGCGCTGCGAGTGCTCCGTGAGATACCGGCTTGTGAATCCGAGGCGAGCGTTAAGCATGCTACGGCTCGGTTGTTATACGTGATTGGCAGTATCGCGAGCGAATACACATCATCGGCACGATCACCGGTTCGTACAAGGTACACAGGATGACCGTCGCGGACATGAAGACTGAGCTTCGACTTCTCAGCATAGCATAGGATGTTGGGAAGAGTCGCCGGCGGAACCTGTTCCTCGACGACCAGCTCCAGCGCTCCCGTGCGTTCATCAACCACATAGCCAGCGCCCCAGATGATATCCGGTGATGAAAGCGCTACCTCTATGCATTCCCTAAGGACGTCATCAACGGTTGTCGTAGCCATGAGATTCTGACAGAGTCCCTCCTTTTTCCCATAACGAGATTGCGATACTCGTTGAACAACAGCAGGCATCGGAAGTACGTTCCCCTCGTCTGTCAGATGAGAGGCGAGTACATCCCACAGCAGCCGCTCGAATGCTGTATCGTCAAGGCTGTGCATCGCACGCTCCTCGGTTCCGAATTCGACATCAATGCCATTCACCGATTCTTCTCACTTTATTTGTTGCAAGAAACGGCTCGTTTCTAGCATCCATCCAAGTCCGGGAACGAGTGACTGAAAGAAGCGTTACAGCAATTGATGAACGGAGATGGATACCGGATGATCTGCCTTCGATCTCGATCTACATTGTGGAATCGCCCGGGCAAAGCTTGTGTAGTGTATTTGGAAAGAGACTGATCAGCCTTGCCGAATCGCTTTCAAGATATCGATTCCCATGGACGAAAGTGTTGTCTACTTCCGCAAGTGCCAGGCGAACTGTGCTTGGAGTGCGCTTGCCTACAGCTCGTCTCCAAGTTTGTGTCTATCGCCCTGGCAATGCGCACGAACAGGCAGTTGAGCGCTTATCAGCAAGGGAATCGCGACGCCCGCCTCGGATGAGGGGGATCAACGAGAACATGGATGTCTGTCGTGGCTTGAATAGAGTGGACATTGTTCGACATCTTGACGCGCCTTGTTGAGAGAGGGACATCACCTTGTGCCCGTCACGGCTGCCAGCATACGGACATCACGGCAAACCGACTCTCGTATCGCCGGCTATTCGGTCGGCACCGGCACACGCAACACCGTCCCCACCGGCGGAAACTCTCCATTGACGGTGCGATCGCGATTCAGCAGGATGATGATCGGCCACAGATCCTTGTCTCCGAGGACCTTCTGCGAGACTGTTTCCCACGTGTCGTCGTCTCCCGTCACGTAGATCGTCTGATGTTCAAAGGCAATAGATACGCTTTCAAGTGGAACCCCAGCAGCACGCAGGTAACCGATGATGAACGCGGCCGCACGCCACGTGTCATATCCTCCAATGGCATCAAGCTTTTCTATAAGCGACTTGGGCGTAAGTACTGAAGTTGAAGGAACGTTCGCCACAGCCAGAGGACCGCCTTTTGCCACCATGTTTCCATTTGACTTGTGCGCTCCATGGGCGGGCATCCTGTGGATGGTCAAAGATGAGACCACTATGAGACAGATGAGCAGAAACGCAACCCCTCCGCCGATTGCGATGCGTGCTGAACCGGGCTTGGCAGTGAACCACGCAAACGCACGCTGGCGCGCGCCCCCCGGCTGCGCTGCCTTTCGCTTCAAGTGAGCTACTAAAGATGAATCATGCACAGACTCGGAGAGCTCTTCCTCTTCCTGATGCACGCGAGTTGCGAGTGAGTCATATCGTCCCGTACATCGGGGACAGATAAGAAGGTGTGCCCGCATTCGCTCCTCCTGTTCCTGCAAGAGCTCGCCGGAAAGAGAAAGCAGGAAAGTCTCCATTCCATAGCTGCATTGTTCGTAAGAAGGAGATATCTCATGTGCGATTGTTCTGGTTAGCAGTCTTTCGAACGCGTCGTTGCCACTGTCCTTATTCAACACGCACCTCCGCAATCAACTTCTCCATGGATTCTCCGAAGATGACCTCCCACTGCTTGATGCACTCCTTCCGAAGAGCCTGAATGAGCCGCTGGTACGCTGAGTAGTCCCGCGGATTCGCGCCGAACAAGAGCGCCGCCTCCCGCCAGGAAAGCCCCAACCCGACGATATCGCGAATACTGAGTGACGACGAGTCCAGTTCTCGATCCAGGTCAATCGAGGGTGAGGGACTTGCATTGCTGAACCAGTAGACAACCGCAATCCTGAGTGTCCTTGTCGTCGCCGACGTACCCGTTCCGGCAAGCGTTGCAGCGGCGCGAAGGAGTATGAACGCCATCTTCTCTCGTGGAGAGGAGTCAGTGATCAGAGACAAAATCTCCCGATCGATCTCCAATGGATCGATGGGGATTCCTCTCAGGATGCGCTCCCAGAAGACCAGCCGCGACTCTCTACACTGCTCTTCCAAATCCATTATCAAGCACCCGCCCTTCTAAACTTGAGACCGGATATGAACTCATCCATTGACACATTCGGCGGCGGGAAACACTGGGTTACGCTGACTTCAGCGCAATACGGAGTTACATCTCCAATGTAGTCGAGTCCCTGCTCGTAGTCGCCATGGATAAAGTCCGATGCATGCTTTGCGATCCTCTTACCGGGACGGTACGGACGGCAGGCGCTCAACAGGTATCGCTCGAAGAAGTAGCCAGTCAGATTGGGAAGGTGTCTGTACACTTGCTCAAACTGGCCGCTCGGGCAGTCGGAAAGGATGGCATCTTGAACGATCGGCTCGAAGTAGAACTTGATGCGGGCGACATACTCCCGGCGGGTCTTCTCCTTCTTCGATGTCGCAATCGCTTTCAGCATTTCCGCCTCGCTTTGCCGCGGAATGAGACCTACGCGTTGTGCGTTTGCGAGAACGAGTTTTCTTATCGTCCCTGCGAGGTAAGCGAGGAACGGACGGCTGATCTTTCCTGCCGCGCTCGCGGTCACGTACTTCTTCACAAGGCCGTTGATCAACTCGATCCAGAGATCTGATAGAGTGTTCTCGTATAGATCGAGCTTACCGGTGGATAACAGGTTCGCTGCCTTTGCATTCTCGAAGCGATTAGCAATGAAGCCAAGGCGCCACAGGTTAAGCACAACAAGACGCCTAATTGCGGCACCGTACTCGTCCTCGAACGACTGCGCCCGCTCTTCAGTCCAACCCTGCCGTGCAATAAGTGTCAATAGTCTATCGGCATCAATACGTCCGCTGTTGATCATGGCCAGATCGTCACTTTACAGGATCGCTTCATCTCATGTCAAGTTAGCTACACCAAATTTACCCACATCACAGAGCGATGACGTGCTGTTGTTTTCCTGTCGCCGTGACCGTAGGCTATGCCACTATCGGGAGAGAAGAATGGCAAGAAGAATCTCTGTAGTTGACATGGATCGGTGTGTCGGGTGCGAGGCATGCATGTTTGCCTGCACTCGTCGGCTTGGCTACGGAGGTATCGGATCCTCACGCATCCAGGTGCGTTCTCCAGGAGGAATAAGAAGAGGCTACGTTGTGGTTGTCTGCCGCGCCTGCGCCGATCCCTCTTGCGCCCGTGTGTGCCCAACGGATGCGCTGGAAAGGAGGGACGGAGGTGGCGTGATCTTCCATTCGGAAGCCTGCTTGGGTTGCAGAAACTGCGCTGGCGCCTGCCCGTTTGGAGCCATCCCTTGGGACGAAGACGCCGACCGTCCGCTGATCTGCTCCTATTGTGGCGTATGCGCCGGATACTGCCCCTATGATGTAATCGTATTGGAGGACGTCGCCGATGTCAGACCATAACCCGGTAGCCCGTGTCTTGACGATCGACCTCACGCATCGGCGGTTCTCGATCGATGATCGGACTGAACTGTTCGCTGCCGCCTTGGGAGGAACCGGCGTGGGAATTCGCCTCTTGGAAGAAACATGCCCACAGGGAATCGCCGCGACCGCGCCGGACAATCCGATCGTCTTCGCCGTTGGGCCGTTAGTTGGGATGTATCCGATTGCGTCCAAGACGGTGGCGATGTTCAAGTCGCCGCACACCGGCAACTTAGGCGAAAGCCACGCCGGCGGCCGTAGCGCGGTCTCCATACGAATGGCTGGGTATGGAGCAATCGTTATCCGCGGGGCCAGTGATCGCCCAGTGTACCTCGTCATCAAAGCCGGGCGGGTTCACTTTCGCGATGCCGCCGCGCTGTGGGGGATGCATACCGGGCACACCGTCGGACGAGTAATCCGGGAGCGAGAGTCGGGCTCGGGGTACCGCTCTATTATTCGTATCGGCCCTGCCGGAGAGAGAGGGGTAACGTATGCATGCGCGATCGCTGATACATATAGACATTTCGGACGTCTTGGACTCGGAGCAGTATTCGGAAGCAAGCGGCTCAAGGGCATCGTCGTCATCGGTAAGCAGACGCTTCCCGTGTCCGACCCAAAGGCGTATCGAAGTGTTTACGACGACATCTTTAGTGCTGCTATCTCATCCGATCTGATGAAGAAATACCATGATCTGGGAACCGCGATGAATGTGTTGCCTCTCAACGAAGTGGGCGCACTGCCCACGAAGAACCTGCAACAAACCCGATTCGACAAGGCGGAGAACATCAGCGGTGAGGCGCTTGCCGCATCCGTTCTCGGACGCCGCTTGGCATGTGCGCACTGCCCGGTGGCCTGCATCCACCTCGCCGCCCTCCGAATTCCTCATCCCAAAGAGCCTTATTTCTACAAGACATCGATGGTCGGTTACGACTATGAACCTCTCTATGCCCTGGGGAGTATGCTCGAAATCGCGTCGCGAAATGGGCTACTCGAACTGATGGACGAGGTCGAGGGACAGGGGCTCGATGTGATGAGCGCCGGCGTCGTTCTCGCATGGGCGACAGAGGCATTCGACCGCGGACTGGTGACAAGTGCGGTGACCGATGGGCTAACGCTTGCGTGGGGAGACCATGCGACCTATATCGAAATGGTACGAAGGATCGTGACCCAGCCAAACGACTTCTTCCGCGCTCTTGCACGCGGTGCGGCGTACGCCGCCAGCATCTATGGCGGGGAAGAATTCGCGCTCACATTTGGCGGCAACGAGATGCCCGGCTACCACACCGGCCCGGCCGCGCATCTATCGTTCCTCGGCGGCGCGCGTCACAGTCATCTGGACAGCGCCGGATACAGCATCGACCAAGAGATGATGGCAACCGGACTATCTCTATCGCCACATGAAATCGCTGAGAGACTGCTGGAAGAGGAACGCTGGCGGCAGGTTCTTTCCAGTCTTGTCGTCTGCTTCTTCTCCCGCGGATTGTACACGCCTCAGATGGTGACACGAGCGCTCGCTGCTTTGGGAATTGAGTTTGATGAGCAGGCACTCAAGCGTCTCGGCACGGAAGTGTTGGAACGCAAGCACGCATTCAAGATGCGGAATGGATTCGATCCTCGTACGGTTCCTGTTCCGCATCGGATCTTGCAGACGCCAACCCCATTAGGAATGGTTGGGGAGGACTTCCTCAGGCAGGGACTGGATCATTTCGTCTGAGGGCCGCAGTCACTGTGGGTATCGCCCCACAGATCATCCGGATAGACGCCACGTTGCACCAAGCCACGTATCGCCTGTTGAACCGTTTGCCTATCCTCGCGGTAAGTAACACCGAACCATTGCGCATCCGTCTTTAGTACTCTGACGCGCGCCTTGCCTTCCGAGACAAGCGCACCGACAAGATCGGGGAGAAGATACTCATCCGTGTTAGGCGCGGTCGTTGCCCGGAGGAAATGCGTGAAACGGTCTTCAAGTTCGGGAAGAAGAGAGGGCGTGAATCCCCACATGTTCATCGACACCGTGCTGTCACGGGGAAGATCGAGCCAATGCTCGCCGTCTTCGGTAAGCCTAGGGATACCGCCGAAGTCTTGAATTCTTTTTCTCTCCTGTATTTCGACAAGGTACCCGTCTTCGCTGACCACGCACACCCCGCGTGCGACATGTCCGTGCTCGGTAAGTGTTTCTGCAAGCCGATAACCGACCATGCAGTAGTCAAATCCTTTTGCGTAGTCTCGTGCGCCTACGAGGTGATCGTACAGCGCCTGATACGCCGCGCGGCCATAGAAATCATCCGCGTTTATCACTGCAAACGGAGTATCGATAACGTGCCTGCACGCAAGAACGGCGTGCGCCGTTCCCCATGGTTTTGTCCTTTCCGGTGGAAGAGCGAATCCGGAAGGAAGGTCATCAGCTCGCTGGACGACGCATTCCGCATCGCACCTCTTTCCGATATTCTTGTCGATGAGTTGGGAGAATTCATCCTTGATCTCGTCACGCACTATGAACACTGCTCGTTCGAAGCCCGCCGCAATTGCGTCGTACACGGAATAGTCGATCATGATCTCACCGTGGGGACCGATCGGATCGATCTGTTTCAAGCCGCCGTAGCGGCTTCCGATTCCAGCCGCCATGACAACGAGTGCCGGGCGCTTCACAGTTCCTCCTTGTCTTCCATGGCTTGATTACAGAGACACCAATACCGTGACAACAACCGAAATCGACGATGAGGAATAGCTATCAAGAAGACCAATCCATACGACACGGGCAACCGGGAGAGCGGCGGTTCCCGGTTGCCCGCACGCATCTCCGATCTACTGGACGGCTTGGGCGGCGTTCACGCGTCCCCGTCCGTACCATTCGTCGCGGCCTGGTTTTCCCAGATCGTCTGAGCTACGAGATATGATGCTCTCCACTTGCGATGGCGATGCGCCCGGATGCGACTGCAGCACCAGCGCGGCGACCCCGGCAACATGAGGACACGCCTGGCTGGTTCCAGCCATCCACGCCCATCCGCCGGGATACGTGCTAAAGACGAGGTCATACCACCAGTCGGTATCCTGTGCGAACAGTACGGGATCGACGTTCCCTCCCGGGGCGGAGTAGTCGACTCCTGTTCCGTAGTCAGTATAGATTGAGGCAGGCGTATCCAGACTCACCGAATGATCGGCCCACCATCCCAGTGGTCCGGTAGCAGAGATGGCAAGCGCCGAACCACATTCAGCCGGGATGCTGATCCAGCTGGCATCTCCGGTAAGATCGGCCGCATCGTTTCCCGCGGCAGCGACAACAAGCGTACCGTTACTTGTTACGTAATTGATCACGCGCGTCAGTAGGTTGACAAGTCCGGCGACCTCGTTCGCGCCAATCCACGTACCGTCTTCGGCCAGGAAGCCGCTGCGCGGAAGATATGCGCCAAGACTCACGTTCGCTACGTCTGCCCCCACGGCATTGGCGTAAAGGAGCCCGGAGATCAACCAGCTGAAGTCACCGGTGCCGGTGTGATCGAGGACCTTCACCGTGACCAATTCGGCGTCGGGCGCCACGCCGACCACGCCGTAGCTATTGCGAGCGGCGGCGATGATCCCGGCGACATGCGTCCCATGGCCGTCGTCGTCATTGATATAGGGTTCATCCGGAACGAACGATGTGCTGAGCGCCGTATTCAGGTTCGGCTCAAGATCGGGATGCGTGGGATCGATTCCGGTATCGAGGACTGCCACCCGTACGCCCGCGCCGGTATATCCGGCATCCCACGCGCCGGCGGCGTTGATTGCCTGCATGTTCCATTGATACGTTGCGAGATATGGGTCGTCGTTTCCTGTGGCGCTTGCGGCCAAGGAATGCTTCTTTGCATTTCTTTTGGACACACTTAAGGTTTTTGTGTAGGTATCGTCGGGAATCCAGTTCAATCTGACGTCCGGAATGACGTACGTCACACCCGGAAGTGTCTTCATGTCAGAAGCAAAAGAAGATAACTGTGTGGTGACGAGCACGGCTCCGGCATTGTCGAACCGTGTCTTGACCGTTCCCCCCGTTGCTGTTACCAGTTGGGAGAGATCTTGTGGAAGGTCGTTTCCAGCAAACACAACCAGATAGGCATGGCTCGCGTTCTTGGCGGACATCGGCGCCAACGCATCCTTGGGGGCAAGGAATGTGTCGCATCCAGAGATCAGGATCCCGATCAGGATTGCAGCTACAAACAATAATCCTACTCGCTTGTGCATCACGCCTCCTCAGGTATTATCGGTAATTCTGGCAATTATTCTTTCTTTCCGCCTTTTCCATATATCTGTAATATACTTGTATAGTAAACACGACCACAAATCAAGCACCAACGCTTGATATCCACAGTCTTTCCCTCCGACCAGACGGACCCTTAACGATGAACCTCCCTGTGTCAATGAGCCAAGTAGGCAAATCCGATATCGAACATCCGAGATGTATGCCTGTGGAATAGTCGTTGAAAGATGAGATACAATTCGGTAGCCTTCCTACCCAGTTCTTAGGCAAGGAGCGGTAGCCATCAAAGTCTGTTCATATCTAGAAGTGCGTGGTCTGGTCGAGCAATCGGGGATTGGTGTTGCCACGCGCAACACTGTGCGCGCGTTGAAGGAACAAGGGGTCGATGTGACGAATAACCCAACCGATAGCTATGACCTGCTTCATCTTCAGTGGATCGGCCCGCTGTCGCTCTATCACGCCCGGCGGGCGCGCCGGCAAGGACGGCCAGTCGCCTTGACCGTACACACAACGCCGGATCTGCTTGCGGGAGCGTTCACGCTTTCCGGCAAGCTTACTCCCGTCTATACGCGGTATCTGCGCTGGTTCATGCGTAACGTCGATTTGCTGATTACGCCGACTGAAGCGGCGGCGGCACAGATTCTGCCACTGGTCGACGGAAAACCGATTCACGCCTTTTCTGGAGGCATCGATTGCGTGCGCTTCGCCTTCGCGGAACAGTCGCGCATTGAGTTCAGGAGGAAGCACAACCTTCATCGCCCGACGGTGCTCGCAGTCGGTCAAGTGATCCCGAGGAAGGGTGTCGAGACGTTCTTTGAGGTGGCACGCCGGATTCCAGAGGCCGACTTCCTCTGGATCGGACCGAGCGTTAGCCCCTTCTTATTCTACAGCCCCCGGTTCAGCAGAGTTTTAAGAAGTAGACCGGCCAACGTGCGTCTGCTCGGGTTTGAACCAGACATCGAACGCGCCTATTGCGGCAGCGACATCTTCTTTCATCCGTCGCACGCCGAGTCTCTGGGCTTAGTGATTCTGGAGGCTGCTTCGGTCGGCCTTCCTCTGGTCGTGCGACGGCTCCCTGTTTATCAGGGATGGTTGCACGAAGGCAAGAACTGCTTAATGGGCGATAGTACTGATCAGTTCGTATCCGCGATCTCCGCCCTGATTCATTCACAATCGCCGCTTCTGTCCAAAAACGGACTCCTGAAACGGCACTCTTTGGATGTCGCCGGTCGGGATCTCATTGCAGCCTATGAAGAGGTCTTATGACACCGAATAGGGTCTTGGTGATCGGGCTGGACGGTGTTGGGTTTCCCCTCATCGATCCATGGATGGCGGACGGCGAGCTTCCGCACTTACAGGAAGCCTTCGCGCAAGGTGCGTCAGGCAAACTGGAGAGCACAATCCCTCCTCTGACCGGCCCAGCCTGGGCCACATTTCAGACCGGCGTCAACCCCGGGAAACATGGAATATTCGGATGGACCAAGCGCCGCGGCTACGGAGTATCGGTAGTAACCGGGAGAGACATCGCCTGCCCCACAATTTGGGAGTTGGCGAGCGAAACAGGTCGGCGGGTCGTCACTATCGGCCTCCCTCTTAGTTATCCGCCACGCAAGGTAAACGGTGTGATCATCCCAGGTATGCTGACGCCCAAAGACGATCCCGCGCCGACATATCCGAAGACGGCCTATGCAGAAGTTCGCTCTGTTGCGCCCAATTATCGTTTCTTTCCAGACTGTGCCCACCTGCCGAAAGTGAAGGGGAAGGTGGAGGCATTGATTGAAAGCGTGCAGGGAAGGAGCGATGCAGCAGAGTATTTTCTCCGCAAGCATAACTGGGACCTATTAATGGTTCACTTTCAGGCAACGGATGCAGCACAGCATGATCTGTGGGGGATCGATGACGGCGCTCCGCTGCTCGATATATTTAGAGAGGTCGATCGCCGTGTTGGCCGACTGCTAGAGATAGCCGAGGAGATGGACTCATCGGTCATCATCCTATCCGATCACGGCATGGGCCCACATGAATACACGTTTTCCGTCAATACGTGGCTGCTGCATGCGGGATATCTGAAGCTCAAAAGGTCATTGCCCGTTCGAATCAAAGAGTTGGCATTTCGGCTCGGTCTTACGCAGCGGCGGCTGTCTCGCCTTGGCCTGCTCTTCTATCCCCTTGCATACCGGCTCGGAGCGGTCGATTCTTTCTTTGACGCGGTGGGGGAAGGAGGACTGGCAAGGCTGATTAGCAAAGCATTCCTGTCACTGGAGGATATTGACTGGGAACACACCAAAGCTTATTCGCACGCCGATGTCGGTCACATCCGCATTAACCGAAAGGGCCGAGAGCCGGAGGGGATTGTGGGGGAAGAGGAGGCAGAGTTCCTGGTTGAAGAGCTCATTGCCGGGCTTCTTGAGGTGACAAACCCGAATACAGGGGAACCGCTCTGTGATACCGTAATGCGCCGAGAAGAAGTCTACAGGGGAGAATACGTTAGTGAGGCGCCTGACATCCTATTCCTGCCAAGAGAGCTACGCACACTGGCAAGCGGAGCGTCCGGATTCTACTCAAATCGTTTGTTCGACCGCGCGTTGGGCCGCGGCAGCCATCGGATGGAAGGGATAATCACAGCCATCGGCGGTCCGTTTCGACAAGGTTTCGAGATGAAGAACGCGCGCCTTGTTGATTTGGGAGCTAACATACTCTATCTGCTCGATTGCCCGATCCCCGAGTACATGGATGGAGAAATTTGGAGCGCTGCTTTCGTGCCAGGGACACTCACCGCGTGCCCCCCGCGGCCGAGCGTGGCCGGTTCAAGCGCTCCGATACGAGATACAGAGCTCAGTGATACGCAAGAGGCCGAACTGCGACGAAGGCTGAAGGGTCTCGGCTACCTAAACTGAGGTTGTCTCCCACATGAAGTATGTACTAGTATCCTGACATGAAAAAACCGGTAAAGAAAGTAATAAGCTACGCTCTATCGGTTTTGCTTGGTCTGGTGCTCTTGGGAGCCGTCTTCTACTATGTGGGCTGGGACAACGTATTTGCCCAGATCGACGCACTCGGGGTGGGCGGGATAATCGCAGTTGCCGGGAACGTATACCTTTCACTCATCACATGGATCGTCGGATGGTGGATTATCCTCGCCGCGTATGGAATCAAGATCCCGCTTCGCCGGATTATAGGTGCGCGCCTAAGCGGCTATGCGGTGAGTTACCTGACCCCGTCACTCTACTTTGGCGGTGAGCCTGTGCGTGCGTTAATCGCTGCCGACAGTTCCAATGCTCCCACCACCCGTATCTTCGCCACCATAGTCGTGGAGCGCTTTCTCGGAGGAGTAAGTCTCGTTTTCTTTATCCTCATCGGCAGTTTCTTCGCCCTCATATCGCCGCAAGTGAGCCCCGCCGAGAAGCGAGCCGTCCTGATCGGCGTTCCTTTCATATGTTTCTGGATCGTCATAGGGATGATCGACTTTGTCGGCAACCACAAGTGGATCAGCCGCAGTCTGCGCACGATGGGGCGGATCATCACCCGCTGGCAGAATGGGCTCAATCGCGCGGCGGCCAAAGTAGCTGAGACCGAAGATGAAATCTACAATGCGTTTTCCCGCCACTGGAAGGCAACGGTGCTTGCCTTCTTCGTTCAACTTGTAGCCAATTTTTTCGTTTACATGCGTCCGCAGGTTTTTCTCTATTTCTCAGCTCACACCGTATTCACATTCCCCCAACTGTCCCTTCTGTTCACGCTTAACATCATGCTCTCGTTCTTCCTGTGGATCACTCCCGGCGGTCTGGGTACAGGAGAGGCGGCATTGATAGGAATATTCGCACTGGTCGGTGTGTCCAAAGGCGGGGCAGTGGCGTTCTCTCTCTCATATAAGTTCTTCGAATTAATCGTTGTCGCCGCTGGATTGTTCTATCTCTTTCACAAGGGTATAGGGCGCATGCTTCATCGGGTAAGAACCCGCGCACGACATCTGCAGGACTGACCGATGCATGTTTGACACCAAGAAAGCAATCCGATATTATTCAACATGTTGATTATCAGCATTTTGATAATGAGGGGTCTAACATATGGATTGGAATACTGACGACGCTGAGAATCTGCCTTTGGGAAGGCTCTTGCTGCAGGTATGCCGCTTTGTCGGTGGCCGCCTGAGGTTGCACATCGAGAAGATCGGGTTGCACCCCAGCCAAGGACGCGTGCTCGTACATCTGCACCGACACGATAATATCCCCCAATGGAAGATTGCGCGTGCTCTCCACGCAAGCCCCGCTGCAGTCACCAGCCTCCTGCAGCGACTGGAGCGAGACGGCTGGATCACGCGCACGCGGGACTCGAATGATCAGCGCATAGTGCGCATCAATCTCTCCGACAAGGCCAAAGCAGCGGAAGACAAAATGCAGAAGACATTTCAGGAAACAGAAGACGAAATCTCGGCGATATATAGCAAAGAGGAGCGGGAAACGCTTCACAGACTGCTGATGAAACTTCATGCTCATCTGGCGCCGCATGGTACACTCCGCTCGTGTGATCCGTTCTCGCCCGATGACGCCGACAAGGATCGGGATGATAGAGATGACTGATTCCAGGATGCAAAGGAGCACATGATGAGAAAGACAATCGGTTTGGCCGTTATGCTTGTTCTTATGGCTGTGGGTGTTACGGCGGCTGCGCAGGCGGATCTCTCCGCCTTCCCGGTGGGGACAACGAAGATGGTGTATTCCATCGTGACTGAAGAGATGAACGATCCTGAAATGCTGACGATAACCGTTGTTTCGCACGGGGAAGACCAATATACGCTTGGGATGAACGTCGAAGCCAGTGGCACCGCGGATCAGCTTGGCGGATTCGGTTTCCTCACCATGGGATCCAGTTTGTCCTATGGTGGAGGGCAAGATGTCAGCTATTCGGCGCTGCAAGCGTTGATCGACCAGCGTTCCCATCTGCAGCCCGGCGGAGACTACATCCTCGCCGGTGGCGGCTCGTTCAAGGACATCACCAGCGTGGAAATAGCAGGCATACAGTGTTTGCAGGGCTCGTTCCTCGACCCGAAGAACGAAGACACCAAGACAACGATGGCGTTCAGCCTGACCAGCCCGGTGTATGTGTTCCCGCTCATCCGTGTTGAGGAACTTCGCAGCGGTGAATGGGTAACGACCCTCAAAATGGAATTGACCGATTATGAGTTCACCGCACCGGAGGGCTAAGTAATGCCATTGCTCGATTTGAGAGAAGTCACCAGAGACTACAAGCTCGGCAATACCATCGTTCGTGCGTTACGCGGGCTTGACATTAACATCGAACCGGGAGAGATCGTTGCGATTATGGGTCCATCAGGTTCCGGCAAGTCAACGCTGATGCACATCCTCGGATGCTTGGACGTTCCCACATCGGGAACGGCGCAGATTGAGGGAACAGAGATCCATTCCATGAGCGAGCGACAGCTTGTCGCGTTGCGCGGGCGGAAGATTGGGTTTGTCTTCCAGACATTCAATCTGATGCAAACGTTGAGTGCGCAACAGAACGTGGAACTTCCGATGATCTTCCAAGGGATACGAAAGAAGGAACGAGCGAGGAGGGCGAAAGAACTCCTCGAAAAAGTAGGGTTGGGCGATCGCATCCAACACCGCCCGAATGAGTTGTCAGGCGGAGAGCGCCAACGGGTGGCGATCGCGCGCGCACTCGCCAACAATCCGGAGATTCTCCTAGCAGACGAACCGACGGGAAATCTCGATTCTGAGAGCGGGGCAACGATTCTCGAGCTTCTGAGAAAGTTGAGCGCGGATGATGGCAAGACAGTGATCATCGTCACTCACGATCCGGACGCGGCTGCGATCGCCGGAAGGATTATCCGCCTGCATGACGGGCACGTAACGGAGGACAAGCGACAACCGACGGGAGGATTCCAGAACGCTGCGTTTGCTACGGGGACAGCTGCAGATGGGGGTGATGCTCATGCTTAGGGACTTTTTCATGCTCGCGGCACGCAGTATCACTCATCGCAAGATGCGCAGTTGGCTCACGGTTATCGGCGTGTTCATCGGGATCACGGCGGTTGTTGCGCTGATATCAATCGGCCTCGGATTGGATCAAACGATCAAGAATCAAGTGGAAAAAGTGTTTGGTGTGGACACGTTCGTCCTCATGTCGGAGAACGCATTCGGTCCGCGACAGCACGCAGGCGGAACCGCAGAAGAATACTCGCTCGATCTGCAATATCTAAAGTCGATCGCCGGAGTCAAGGTGGCGGCGGCAGTCAGACAGCGGACCGGGTTTGTTCAGGGGCCGGCCAAGGCCGATGGAACTAGGACACAAGGGTTCCTGCCGGTCATGGGCCTGTCGACCGAGCTTACAAGCGAGTTTCAGTCGTTCACCGGGGAGATCAAGGCACAGCCGGGAGGGCGCTTGTTTGCCGCCGGAGACGACAATGTAGCCATTCTCGGCGCCGATACCGCAACCAGACTGGGAGCCAAGGTCGGAGACTCGATCACCGTCGGGGGCGCGAACGACAAGGAACTTACGTTGACGGTCATCGGAATTCTGGTTGCGGACGATGCAACGACAGGAAACGCCAACGGTGGCGGATTCTCGGCTGACTCTATGGGGCAGAATGCAGACACAGTATACGTTCCCTATGACACGATGGATTCTCTCTGGGGCGAAGGCGAAGATGTTCTTGTGACGCTCGTTCGCATCGATCCCGGACAGGATGTCGATGAGGTAGCAAACCGCGTCGAGGCAGCGCTTCGCGCGCGCGGCTCAAAACTGTCGGCGGTGACGTACACTGACATCTCCGACACGATCGGAACGATAACGTCCACACTCTCTGCTTTCCTTGCCGGAATTGCCGGAATCGCTCTCCTCGTTGGCGGGGTCGGAGTGATGAATACAATGTTCACCTCGGTCCTCGAACGGACCAAGGAGATCGGCGTGATGAAGGCTGTCGGCGCGAAGAATGGCCACATACTCACGATATTTCTCATTGAGTCCGGACTAATGGGGCTTGTCGGGGGGATTGTGGGAACGCTTCTGGGGTTGGGGTTGAGTGTACTCGCGTCGACATTCATCGGGAGGTTCTTCGGGGTGGACATGGCCGTTGTTGTCAGCCCGGCTCTCATCCTGATAACGCTCTTCGGCTCATTCTCTCTGGGCGCATTTGCCGGGTTGTGGCCGGCATGGAGGGCGTCGCGACTTCCGGTGGTTGATTCGCTTCGGTATGAATAGAGGACTAGATGGAGTTCTCGCTTAACTGTGCCTAGGAGTAGTTCTGGAATCGGGGTGAGCCGGTAAGGCTTGCCCCGAGTAGGCCGATCAAGCCTCCAAGCACGACGCCGATCAGTGCTCCGACGAGACTCACCATCAGTACTCGTCCGGGCATAAGAAGGCCGGACGCAGCGCGGATCGTCGCTTGAGGATGGCTTATGGCAAGGAAGTGCAGTAGGTAAACAACCACGATCAACAGCATGGAGGCGATAATCCCGCACAAAACCCCCAAAGCGATGATCGGCGGCTGTATCACCTGTTCCGGCGTTCCCGCGACACGCAAGAGCCGAATCTCAGAGGCGAAACTGTCGAGAAGAAGTGAGAAGACACGGCGCGCGACTATCAGTGTAGCCGCTATGGTTACCACAAGCACGCCCAGCAACACGAGGCGGATGACCGTAGACATCGAGACACTCGCGCTGTGGACCTGCGTTGCAGAATCGATGCCTGTGATTCCAACGATGGTTGACACCGCCGTCTCCAGAGACGCTGCAGCGGCCGAGTTTTGCGCCTCAATGACGAACAACCCGCCGGCGCGATCGAGCCCCATTTCTTCGGCGAAGTGATAGTTGATATTGCGTGTTTCCGGCATCTCCCGTATCTGGAGATACAGCGACTCCACTTCGTCCGACGACAGGCGCGGCGAAAGATACACAATCAGTTCACCGGGAGTGATCGCCGGGCCATTACCTTGAACCTCTGTTGTCCCTACGAGGAAGAAGCTGGCGAAGATGCAGAGCGCGGCGAAGATGAGGGCGACGATCGCCAGCAGGCGTATGCCAATGCGCGAGTTGACCGCTCCAAGGAGATTTCCGAATAGAAAGAAGAACCTATTCATGCTTCGCTCACGCTTCCTTCCGTCAGATGAACTATGCGAGCGTTGTCCGTGGTATTGGCTGGCGCCGCCCGTAGGGATGTGAGTATCGTAAACCCGCGACGATTGAGTAGCTCAAGCAGCGAACACAGAGCCGCTTGATCTTCTTGGTCGAGACCGGACATCGGATCGTCCAACAGCAGTAACAGAGGCTCGTCACAGATGGAAAGCGCAATGCCGAGCCGTACGTATTCAAGAGGTGCCAGTTCGCCCGCCGCATGAGTCAGTTGCGCGGTGAGGCCGACTTGATCCAGCGCGGCGAGCGCCTTCTCTTCCGCCTGCTCGCGGAAGTCCCCCAGTGATCGAAGTTTGAACGTGACGTTCTCCATAACCGTCTTCTGCAGCGGCGAGAAACCCTGCGGGAGGAAGCCGATTTGGCGTCTCAAGTCAAACGCCTTTCTGCTGCTCAAACGAGCGATGTTACGGCCATGTACGAGAATCTGTCCTTGCTGTGGCGGGATCAGCGTCCCCAGCAGCCCCAGCAGAACGGATTTACCTGCAGCCGCCGGGCCGACAAGAAACACAAGATCACCGCGGTCGATACGTAGGTGTACATCATCAAGAACCTTGATCCCATCCTCGCTGACGAAGTTGAGCTCAGATACCTGGATCATTACAGACATCGGGCGATCACGAACCTTTCCTTATCGGCGAAATCTCGTTCAACCTGAGCTTCGGCCAGCCCCGCATCTGTCATCTCTTCCACAACCGTATTCCCCTGTCCATCACCGATCTCGAACAAGACTGCGCTGTCTGAGTGCATGTGCCCTCTCAGGCCACGCGCCAACAGTTTGATCTCTTCCAGCCCCCCTTTTCCTCCGTTCAACGCGCGATGCGGCTCATACTCGCGCACTTCAGTCGGGAGCTCCGCCATATCTTCCTCTGCTATATATGGCGGATTAGACACGATCAAGTCAAATTCCCCATCGATCCGTTCAAACCAGTTGCTGCGAACAAACCGTATTCGATGAGAAACTTCGTTCAATTCTGCATTATCCTTCGCAAGTAATAGCGCTTCGGATGACACGTCAACTGCGGTAACTGTAGCGCGAGGAAGAAACTTGGCGAGACACACGGCGATGACACCCGTTCCCGTCCCCAGATCGAGACAGGAAATATCTCGGTCGCGCGGAGCAAGACGCAATGATCGTTCTAGGAGTTCTTCCGTCTCAGGGCGGGGAATGAACACATCGTCTCGCACGCGAAACCGGAGGCCGTAGAAGAAGACTTCACCGGTCAAATGCTGCAATGGAACTCCGGCGCGGCGTTTCTTGATAACTTCGCGAAACTGGGATCGTTCGTCTAAGGTGAGGGGTCTATCCGGCGACAAATACAGGTGAAGGCGATCGACTTCAAGAACATGCGCCAGGAGGATTTCCGCTTCCAGCCTTGGCTGAGCAATACTCGCTCCCTTGAAGTATCCCCTTGTCCATTTGAGGATCTCACGCACGGTCCAATTGGCAGCCAGCCTGCTCCCCCCCATCAATGTCTACCCGCCGAGCGCTCGGTTTTGCCGTATACAATAGCAGAATCTTGCGCTCAAGTCAAGCAATGTATACAATCAACGTCAACCGAAGTAAATGGATAAATAAGGCCCGTATTGACCTATCGGAGGTGAGAATATGTTGGGCCTGGTATTATATGCTATTCTCATTATCAGCGGCGCAGCGATTTTCGCAACACATACGGTCTTTGAAGCATCGGGGATACTTCCCGCGTGGGCCGCAAACATTCTTGTAGGTGGCGGCACGGGTGCGTTGCTTGCGTTGATTATCAGTCTTGCATGGAGAACGGTACGTGTGGCGGTGGCGCAGGAGAAGGCGTTGATGCGCATCTGCAACAGCCTAATCATAGGTGTGTTTGCAACCCTGTTCGGACTTATTGCTGAGTTCTCGGTCTCATTCCTTCTCCCGCCCAGTACTGGGGCGGCAATCGCGCGCGGGGGTATTCTCCTGGCTTTTCTCGGCTTCGGCCTGGCTATCGGGTACATTCTCGACCAACCCATGATTTCACTGAGAAGGTCGACGGTTGCACCGACCCGAGCTCACAAGAACGGAAGCGTATCAAACAAGGTCATTGACACAAGCGCAATCATCGACGGACGCATCGGCGATCTTCTTCAGACCGGTTTTGTGGAAGGTGACGTAATCGTCCCTGAGTTTGTCCTTGCCGAATTGCAGAACGTGGCCGACTCGTCGAACAGCTTGCGTCGCCGGAAGGGTCGACGCGGGCTTGAGATCCTGCGTGAGCTGATGGAGGACGATCAAATCCGGTTCCGCGTATCAAGCCGCGACTATCCGACGGTGAAAGAAGTCGACCGCAAGCTTATTCATCTCGCACGCGAAGAGAATGGAACCCTCATCACCACCGACTACAATCTCAACCGCGTTGCCCAGGTCGAAGGCGTGAAGGTGTTGAACATCAATGAACTTGCGAATACCGTTAAGCCACGATTCATTCCCGGCGAGTCGATCGACGTAGAGGTGATCGATCGGGGAGAGGAAATCGGTCAAGGAATCGGTTATCTCGATGATGGTACAATGGTCGTGGTTGAGAACGGGAGGCGCCATATCGGCCGCAAGATAACGGCGACCGTCAAGAGCGCGCTGCAGACCGAGGCGGGGCGGATGCTGTTCGTCGAGCCGAACGGGGAATCACCTCGCTGGGAACGATAAAGGAGTGAAGATGAAACCTGCAATCACCCTGATGATTCTGATGGGTATGCTCTTGTCTCTCGCTGGGTGTTCTCTCCTGCAACAGAGCGGGCCGCAACTTGAGAACTGGGAACCATCGTTCTCCCCGGACAACAGCAAAATCGCCTACGCGTCGCCGGGAGAGAAGGGCTTCGAGCTCTTCTTGCGCAACACAGACACCGGAGAGGTCACACAGCTCACGCAAAACGAAGTCGATGACTGGGGCCCAAGTTGGTCGCCACAAGGGGATCGCCTCGTCTTCTCCTCAAGTCGTGACAAGAACGTTGATCTGTACATCATTGACCTTTCTTCTCTGGAAACAACCCGGATCACTACACACACGGGAGAGGACATCAATCCTTATTGGGGATCGAACGACAAGATACTGTTCAACTCCAACCGCTCGGACAAGTGGGATATGTACATGATCGATCCGGACGGAAAGAATCTCACCAAGATCGGCGACACAACGTCCGGAGACTAGGCCGATGTCCCACCGCGTCAGCGCTGTTGTCTTGGCTGCCGGGAAAGGGACTCGCGTCGGAGCGGGGAAGAACAAGATCTTCACGGAGATCGCTTCCCGTCCGCTTCTGCTGTACGCTCTTTCCTCGTTCACTCGGTCGGCTCTCGTGGATGAGATTGTCCTGGTTATCGCCCCCGGCGAAGAGGGTGTCGCCTCCACTCTGGTCGAGGGGATGGAGAAGAAGATACGCATCACTCGCGGCGGCAAAGAGCGACAAGATTCTTCGCTTGCCGGCGTTGCCGCGGCAAGCGGGGAGATCGTCCTCATCCACGACGGTGCAAGACCATTCCCGAGCACCGATCTCATTGAGCGCGTGATCGATGGCGTTGCTGCCCATGGTGCATGTGTCCCGGTTCTTCCGATGGCCGACACCTTGCGCTGCGGCAGAATCGACGATTATCTCCATTCGGCGTCGATCGATCGGGCGGGTCTCTTACGTATGCAGACGCCACAGGGATTCAAGCGGGACTTGATCGAGCAGGCCCTCGCCAAAGCCACGGCCGAGTTCACAGATGACGCCAGCGCGGCGTTGGCGTGCGAAATTCCGGTGTGGGTCATCGCTGGCGAAGAAATGAACATCAAGGTGACAACAAAGGAAGATCTACTCCTAGCCGAGATGATCGCTGCTGCCAGAGCGTAGAGAACGACTATCAGGAGTTGCAGCTCTTCCTGGCGTTCTTTGCGTGAGACATACATCTCTCTTGTCCTTTCTTCGTGCTCTTTGGGTCCTTACGTGGTGAGAGAGCTCGTTTGTTCACATGAGGCAAGAGCTTTCCCTCTCGTTTCGCTCGCTTACGCTCGACTCAAAGCCTGCCTGTGCAAGCTCGAACGTGCAGGCAAGGCCAAGATCGCTCAGAACAGCCTCTTCTTGCTATCTGCGCTCCCCTCAGCGCCTGCCTGTCGGAACGCCACGCATGCAGGCCTTTCTCGTTGGGAGCTTCGCGTTTCCAACATTCTTGACAACAGCCTATTGGCGCAGTATCCTGCCTCAGAACATAAGAATGCATTCTCATATATTGAGAATGAAACCCATGAGGTGGTCAGTGTGAGCATGACGATGACAGAGAAGATCCTGTCGCAACACGTGCAGGAGGGAACCCTGGAAAGAGGGGCTGAGGTCGGAATCCGCATCGACCAATGCTTGACGCAGGATTCGACGGGGACAATGGCGTGGCTCGAGTTCGAAGCGCTCGGACTCAAGCGGGTGAAGGCCGATCTAGTGGTCTCCTATTCCGATCACACATCCCTTGGCTTCAAGGGCGAATCGACCGACGATCACATCTTCCTACAGACAATCGCCTCACACTACGGGGCAAAGTTCTCCAAGAACGGAAATGGCGTCTGCCATCAGATCCAATACGAACGCTTCGGCGTCCCGGGAAAGACATTGATTGGGTCGGATTCGCATACACCAACCGGCGGCGGACTGGGGATGCTGGCGATCGGCGCCGGTGGCATGGATGTCGCGGTGGCGATGGGCGGCGGACTCTTCTATCTGACTGTCCCCAAGATGATGAAGGTAAGGCTGACCGGGAAGCTATCGGCCAACGTAAGTGCCAAGGATGTCGCGTTGGAATTACTGCGGCGTATTTCGGTGAAGGGCGGTGTCGGATATTTCCTCGAGTTCGTCGGTCCTGGCGTCG
>CAZKAB010000019.1:0-8408 GCA_964550615.1 uncultured Thermotogae bacterium | reverse complement strand
ATTTCGGTGAAGGGCGGTGTCGGATATTTCCTCGAGTTCGTCGGTCCTGGCGTCGAGACGCTGTCGGTTCCGGAACGGGCAACGATCACCAATATGGGAACCGAGACCGGCGCGACTTCGTCGATTTTCCCATCCGATGAAGCAACACGCAAGTTTCTGCGGATGCAGGGACGGGAAGATGCGTGGTCCGAACTCAAGCCGGATGAAGGCGCGATCTACGACAAAGAGATGGAGATCGATCTGTCTAGCGTGAGGCCGCTTGTCGCGATGCCGGGAATGCCGGACAACGTCTACGACATTGACGAAGTGGCGGGAACGAAGATCGATCAGGTGTTCATCGGTTCATGCACCAATGGTTCGTACAACGACATCAAGATTGTCGCCGAGATGCTCAAAGGCAAGAAGATTTCGACGGACATCGATGTCGTCGTGTCTCCTGGCTCACGTCAGGCGTGGGAAATGTTGATGGAAGACGGGAGCTTTCTCCAGCTGACCAAGGCCGGCGTACGCATGATCGAGCCGGGTTGTAACGCTTGCATCGGGATCGGCTTCGTTCCCGGGACCGGGCACTTGTCGCTTCGTACGGTCAACCGCAATTGGGAAGGGCGCGGGGGAAACAAGTACGGGAAGCTCGCTCTCTGTGGGCCACAGGTTGCAGCGGCCTCGGCGCTGCAAGGGAAGATTGCCGATCCACGCAATCTTGATCCGGTTAAGGTGACGGTCGATCACCTGACGGTGGATGACTACCTGATTCTCGAGCCCGAGGGGGAGAGCGTCGAGATAAGGCGCAGTCCGAACATCGTGCCGCTCGGAAATCAGACCGCGCTTGAACCGGTGCTCAAGGGCGAAGTTCTGCTCAAGGTCGGTGACGGAATCTCCACCGACGCAATTCTCCCGGCCGGCCCGCTGACGCAACATCTGCGTTCCAACCTCCCTGAGATATCCAAGTTCACATTCTTCTACGAGGACAAGACGTTCGCTGCCCGCGCCGTAGAGAAGCGCGGCGGATTCATCGTCGGCGGAGACAACTACGGACAGGGTTCGTCTCGCGAGCACGCAGCACTGGCGCCTTGGAAGCTCGGTATCAAGGCCGTATTTGCCAAAGCTTTCGCGCGTATCCACCGCGCCAACCTGATCAACATGGGCATAATACCGTTCCTGTGCGACACCGACGGCATTGCTCAGGGCGATCAACTGGAGATCGACATCTCCGGTCTTTCCGGTGATCTCATCGTGGAGAACAAGACCAAGGGAACGCGCATCCCCATCCGCCATGATCTATCTTGCCGCGAGCTGGACATGATCAAGGCAGGAGGCTTGCTGGCATACACGGCAATGAAACATGCGTAGCGAATGCACTTTCGTGTGATGAAAAAGCGCCGCTTGCAAAGCGGCGCTTTTCTCTTGACAGCGCCCAAATGACACGCTATCATCCCCGTATCTTGAGATAGCATTCTCGCATTTTGAGAATACATTGAGGTGGAGCCCTGACTTCTCTCGAGAAGGCGTTAAGAATCTTGACACTGTTCTCCGAAGATACCCCCGCGATATCCGTCTCAGATATCGCTTTGCAGCTGAAGTTTCCTACTAGCACTGCATATCGCTACATTTCCGCGCTCAAACACGCTGGGTTTATTGAAGAGGCGGACGTTCCCGGGATGTATCATCTTGGAACGGCCATCCTTGATCTGGCGCAAAACGTTCCCAGGAAACGCTTCCAGGATATCGCGCTTCCGTTCATGCAGCAGCTTTGCGAACAAACCGGAGAGACTATCGTGCTGTCGGCGCTGAGGGGTCAGCAGGGGGTCTGCCTGGAAAAGGTGGAAGGTCGTCATGCTCTGCGCGTTTCATACGAACGTGGAGCGTTATTTCCATTGCACGCAGGCGCGTCGGGCAAGATTCTCATGGCCTCCCTCGATCGGCGTGCGCAGCGCGACATCATTGCCAAGATCGGGCTTCCCCGCTTCTCGAAAACCACAACAACAGATCCGGATCGATTGCTCGATGAACTTGAGACGATTCGCAAGATCGGGTATGCGTTGAGTGATGGAGAAGTGATTCAAGGTACGTTCGGAATCGGTGCTCCAATTGTGTCGCGCGCCAAGAAGACGCTCGCCTCCCTCAGCCTGTCAGCACCGTCGCACAGGTTGGAAGGCAAAAAACGGCAGGGAATCACGGCTCTTGTCGTAAGAACGGCAGAGAAGATCAGCGAAAGACTACAGGCCCAAGAAGTCTAGCAGAACGTCAGTAGGAGGAACAACATGAGTGATTCGCAGAAAGGGTCGGCAAACACCGGCGAGACGATCACCATTAGTAACGGGCAACTGAACGTCCCCGATCACCCGATAATCCCCTATATCAGGGGGGACGGAATCGGCATGGACGTCACACCGGTGATGCTGAAGGTGGTTGACGCGGCAG
This sequence comes from uncultured Thermotogae bacterium, assembly GCA_964550615.1. Classification (GTDB taxonomy): domain Bacteria; phylum Bipolaricaulota; class Bipolaricaulia; order UBA7950; family UBA9294; genus M55B144. The sequence goes on along the minus strand of CAZKAB010000019.1, from coordinate 5,987 downwards.
TCGAGAAGGCCTATGCAGGCAAGAAGAAGATCGAGTGGATGAAAGTCTGGGCGGGAGACGAGGCGATCTCCAAGTATCACAGTGATCTTTCTTCCGAAGAGATCAAGCATACCCCCGCAGACGAAAGGCAGAAGCTGTATCTTCCCGAGGAGACGCTCAAAGCGATTCGTGAGCACCTCGTTGCTATCAAGGGCCCGTTGACTACGCCGATCGGCGGTGGAATCCGAAGCTTGAATGTGACTCTGCGCAAGGAGCTCGATCTGTACGCCTGCGTGCGACCGGTGCAGCACATCGGTACCCCCGCTCCGGTCAAGCGACCGCAAGACCTGGACATAGTTTTCTTCCGTGAGAATACGGAAGACGTATACGCCGGGATCGAATGGCGCGCCGGAACGCCGGATGCGGACAAGGTAATTGCGTGGCTGCAGACCGAGATGGGAATTCGTTCCATCCGTTTTCCCAACATGTGCGGCATCGGCGTGAAGCCGATCAGCGAAGAGGGATCGAAACGACTCATCCGCGCCGCCATCGATTACGCAGTCAATACAGGACGCAACCGGATCACGCTTGCCCACAAGGGGAACATCATGAAGTTCACCGAGGGAGCATTCCGCGACTGGGGATATGAACTCTGCGCGGAATATCCGCAGCTCGTAACCGAGCAGGAACTGGCCGACAAATACAATGGCGAGATCCCGGCGGGAAAGATCCTGATCAACGATCGTATCGCCGATCAATTCTTCCAGCAGATGCTGCTTCGTCCCAGCGAGTACTCGGTTGTTGCCACAATGAATCTGAACGGCGACTACATGTCGGACGCCGCCGCCGCTCAAGTTGGCGGACTCGGCGTCGCCCCGGGGGCAAACATCAACTACGCCACCGGCCATGCTGTCTTTGAAGCAACACATGGAACCGCACCCAAGTATGCGGGACAAGATAAGGTCAATCCCGGAAGCGTGATCCTGTCGGCGGTAGAGATGCTCCGCTATCTGGGATGGACGGAAGCCGCGGACATGATCCTCTCGGGAATCCGGCGAGCGATTGCATCCAAGCACGTAACCTACGATCTGGAACGCCAGATGGAAGGGGCGACCTTGGTTTCTTGCTCAGGCTTCGGCGATGAGATTATTCGGAACTTCTAAGGAGTAATCGGGAATGGCAAAGAAAGGAATACGCGAATTCGACGCGAAGCGGCTCATAGGAAAGGCCCTGCCTGAGTATTCGAACGGCCGCTTCCACATTGACGATCGCCTCGTCCTCGTCACTCCGGAGACGGATCTTGATCGACTGCCGCAGGACAACTCGTGGCTAGACAGCGCAAAGCTCGTAGTCAAGCCCGACCAGCTATTCGGAAAGCGAGGCAAGAACAACCTCTTGCTTATTGATGCCGACTACGCTGCGGCCAAGGCGTGGATCAAAGAACGGATGAACAAAGAGGTCACGATCAAGCAAACGACCGGAGAGACGACGGGCGTGCTCACCCATTTCTTGATCGAGCCGTTTGTTCCACACGAGCAGGAATACTACCTTGCCTTTACATCAAACGCTGCCGTAGATGTCATTCACTTCTCGACCAATGGTGGAGTGGACATTGAGGAGGTATGGGATTCAGTGGTGACAATTGAGATCCCGGTGCTCGATGATTCTGTGGACCTCGATGTGTTGCCGCATCTACCGCAGGTCAAGGACAAGGAAGCGGTAGCCGAGTTCATCAAGGCGCTATATCGCACCTATTGCGAATATCACTTCGCATTCCTCGAGTTCAATCCGATTGCCTTTCACAACGGTACGCTGGTGCCGCTGGATACCGTGGCCAAGCTCGACGACACTGCCGCGTTTCAATGTGCCGAGAAGTGGGGGAAGCTCGAGTTTCCCAAGGCGTTCGGAAGCATCTCATCCAAGGAAGAAGCATACGTTGCGTCGCTCGACGAGAAGACGGGTGCATCCCTGAAGCTGACTTTGCTCAATCCCAGCGGACGTGTATGGAACCTGGTAGCCGGTGGCGGTGCAAGCGTTATCTATGCCGACACCGTCGTCGATCTCGGCTACGCGAGTGATCTCGCCAACTACGGTGAGTACTCGGGAAATCCAACGACCGATCTTACATATGAATACACAAAGACCGTCCTCGACTTGATGACGCGCACCCCGGATCCACAAGGACGCCCAAAGTTCCTCTTGATCGGCGGAGGTATCGCAAACTTCACCGACGTCGCCAAGACGTTCACTGGGATCATCAAGGCGCTGGAGGAATACAAGAACCAACTGCGCGAAAACCACGTGCAGATCTACGTGCGTCGCGGCGGTCCGAACTACAAAGAAGGGTTGGAAAACATGCGTCGTCTGGGAGAAAAGATCGGCATCCCGCTTGAGGTCTTCGGGCCGGAGACGCACATGACGCACATCGTTTCCTTGGCACTCCGGGGGGGTCAGCGATGAAAGATTACGAGCTGTTCAATAGCGATACTAAGGCGTTTATCTATGGCGCACAGACAGCCGCCGTGCAGCGCATGCTGGACTTCGACTACATGTGCCGCAAGAGCGAGCCGAGTGTAGTGGGGATGATCACGCCCGAACGCGGCGGCTTCGAGAAATTCTTTTGGGGAACGAAGGAGGTTCGCATCCCTCGACTCACGTCGATCGCAGACGCGGTCGTAATGTTCCCCCGGGCCGATGTGATGGTGAATTTCGCCTCACAGCGGTCGGCATACGAAGTGACTGTTGAGGCACTGAACACCGATACTATCCGCACGATCGTCGTCATTGCCGAAGGGATCCCGGAACGCCAGGAGCGGAAACTGGGCGCGCTCGCCAAGAAGCTAGGCAAGTGGCTCATCGGCCCGGCCACTGTCGGCGGCGTAAAGGCAGGAGCGTTCAAGATCGGAAACGCCGCCGGTACGATGGACAACATCAAAGAGGCGAAGCTGTATCGTCCCGGTTCCGTGGGCTTCGTTTCGGTTTCCGGCGGGCTGTCCAATGAAGCATACAACATCATCGCGCGGAATACTGACGGGCTGAACGAAGGGATCGCCATCGGCGGAGACGCATTCCCGGGTTCGTCGCTCCTCGATCATCTCCTTCGCTACGAGGCGAATCCTGAAATCAAGATGATGGTTTGTCTGGGTGAGCTGGGAGGAACGGCCGAGTACGATATTGTCGCTGCGGTGACGGACGGACGGCTGACCAAGCCGCTTGTTATGTGGGTGACCGGCACGTGCGCCAAGGTTCTTCCCGGGCAGGTTCAGTTCGGCCATGCCGGCGCAAAGGCTGACGCAGCCAACGAAACCGCCGATGCCAAGAACCAGGCGCTGCGCGATGCCGGTGTCATTGTTCCAGATTCGTTCGACGACTACCATTTGAAGATCAGAGAGACCTACAAGAGGCTTGTAGAAGATAGTGTAATCACGCCGGCCGAGGACTTCACTCCTCCCAACATTCCGATGGACTACAAGCAGGCGGTCGCCGAGGGATTGGTGCGAAAACCGACGAACTTCATCTCCACGATTTGCGATGAGTCTGGCGAGGTGCACAACTACTGCGGCGTACCGATCGACGAGGTTATCGAGAAGAAGTACGGTATCGGCGGCGTGATAGGGCTCCTGTGGTTCAAGAAGGATATCCCCCCTCATGCACGCGAGTTCATGGAGATGGTACTGCAGATCATCGCCGACCATGGCGCAGCCGTTTCCGGGTCACACAACACGATTGTTGCCGCCAGAGCGGGCAAGGATCTTATCAGTTCTCTTGTAAGCGGCCTTCTCACCATTGGCCCCCGCTTCGGTGGTGCGGTAAACGGTGCGGCCGAACACTTCTTGTACGGACTGCGCAACAACCTCGAACCGCGCGAGTTCGTAGCCGCCATGAAGGCGAAAAACATCCGTGTTCAGGGGATCGGTCACCGTCTGCACACAGTGGAGAACCCCGACAAGCGGGTCGAGATAATGAAGGATTACGCTCGCTCGCACTTCGGGAAGACGGCGCTTCTCGACTATGCCCTATCGGTCGAGGCGGTGACGACGCAGAAGAAGAATAATCTTATCCTGAACGTGGACGGATGTATCGGTGTTCTGCTCGTCGACCTGTTGCACGAACTCGACTTCGGCGACTCTGAGATCGATGAGATGATCAAGGCGGGGCTGTTCAACGCCTTGTTTGTTCTCGGGCGATCGATCGGTCTGATGGGCCATTACTTCGACCAGAAGCGGCTTGCCCAGCCTCTCTACCGGCATCCGCTTGACGATATCTTATACGACGTCCCTGCCCGGCCGGAGAAGGTCGGCTAGACGTCAACGAACAGGACCTTGCGAGACCGGATCTCTCGGTCCGGTCTCGCGCCATTTTCGAGTACGATAGTGGCCCTGCTTCCGCGCTCTCCCAAAGCCCATTAGTTGCTCAGTCGGCAATATCTGGGCTCCTTGTGCAAATCGCGGTCCCCCAGAATAACAGTGGATTATCGGCATTGCGACAGTTCTTTGCGCTTTGGGCGTTTGGATTGTCGCAGCAGAAGCCGCTCGGCTCCATGATCGACGTGGGTGTGCTATACGGGCTGTCGGAGGGGTGGTATAGATCGAGAACGTGCCCCAACTCGTGAGCAAGATGGTACGGGTTGATCGCTCCGCATAGACAGGATCCGCAGGGGCAGTAGCCCGTGCACGCCGAAGGACAGGGACAAGGAACCGCCATCTGTTGATCACATGTCACGATCTTTGCCGATGCGGTTCCCGATGAGAATGTCGCGCCCCCTCCCCACGAGCAGGCGAGGCTGGTGGACATGCGCTCCACCACGAACACCTCCACCGCATCCGCGACATTAACCTCGCCTCGCAGTGCGGTCGCTTCGGCGGAGTTGTCGAGTACACGGTAGGCGCTGTTGTTGACGTAGATGGGAGCATTTACGGCAAAGCGGATGCATCGGACGGTCCCGCACCTGTTCCACATGTCGTGAGCGTAGTTCATCAGCGTGGTGAACGCAGTGCCGGTGGCACTCGGATCGCTCGCCCCGCTCCCGATGAACACCGGCTGGATCTTCAGCACCTCCGCGGGTGTGAACAGACTCCAATCGATCACTACGCGGAAGATAATGTACACACGCCGTATCGCAGCCAACACTTCCGAGGTCAGCTCAAAAGTCAGCTCTCCTTCGAACTGAACACTTCCCTTGTCCGTAGGCTGCAAAGGCTGCATGAATCTTCCCGACAGCTTGCCGGTCATGCGTTCCGTGTACGGATCGAACTTGTCGCACTCTCCCTTACATTCCTGCTCACGGTATCCTTTCACGCGGTCAATCAGCTCGTAATGCAGTATCGCCTCCATCTCACCGCTGACTTCGCCCGTTCGGGGCTTGTAGACCAATCCAGACTCCGGCCGCGCAAGCGAGATGCTGATGACGCCCGAATCTCCTCTTTCCGTCGGCACTCCCTTCCCAACCAGATTCAATCCGGAGAGCACGATGCCGAGATCTCCCTTCTCTTGTGGCGTGACGCGAAACGCAATGGCTCCGAATAGACTCGCTCCTTGCCTCCCCCTGTCCGTCGTGGCTGTTCCTTCGCTGGATTCGATGTTCCCCGTGAGGTAATAAGACGTCCGCTGAAGCAGAAGCGGAGTGAGCGGAACGATCGGAGTTTTCTGCGCAATCGCCATCACCCCTATCAGTCCGATGATCACGACAATCACGACCATGCACCTTCTTGACATCCAAACCACCTCCTCTTAATGTTCGCTCTCGCAACAAACCGATGTCGGTTGCAGCTTGATGCCTTTGGGTGTTGTTTCGGAATGGTTGCGTCAAAAGGCCAGAGGATACCTCTGTTCCGGAGACAGCGTATTGCCACATCACCATTCTAGTAATAGAAGAGCAATCGAGTCAACAGCTTTGCTGATCGGCCGGGCGGACGCTTGCGGTGAACAAGTGCATAGGAAAGCGGCACCAAGGCTGGGTATCCGGCGTATTCACACGAAACGATCGAGTTGCGAAGCCCTACAAGCTG
>CAZKAB010000018.1:0-35791 GCA_964550615.1 uncultured Thermotogae bacterium | reverse complement strand
GTGGCGGTGTAGTTCCACTCGGAGTCGTGCCCACACCCACTGACGGCGGTAAGACACTCGTCTTCGACGGCAGTCTCCAGTCAGGGAGCGTTGACTATACCTTCACCGTTCCCAGCTCGAAGAGCGTCTGGATGAGCCTCAAGCTCGACATCGACGGCAACGGCTCGTTGGACGAATCGGACAGTTTTGTCTACCTAAGACAATTCATGGTCCACCCACCGACCGCGCCGTTCGTAGTCGGCCTTCCCGACGGAAACTCCGGGCCGCTCGTTCCGAGCATGAACTTCCGCGTCGGTCGCGCACTTACATACTCCACCAGCGTCCGTTTCATCCTCTGGATGACTGATATCGCCACGCTGGAAGGCTACTAGAATCCACCTATCCGGGGCCGCTCGTATCGGCGGCCCCGGCTCTTTTTCTTTCACCGCTCGGTTGTCGTTCGCCTTATTCAGATGATATGATTGGCGCACAATGAGGCGTATTCTTACCACAATCGACTGGCAGCTCCATCACCCGGAGATCAGAGAAGCGGATTTCTTTGAGGGGGCGTCCTTCTCTTCGGTCGATGCCCTGTTCATCGACCCCGGCAGGATCAGTGATCACTGGACGTACGGCATGCCGGTGGAACAAGATGGAGCACGTCGCACCTATGTCGATAATGACCGCGGGTTCGGACGTATTATCGCGAGGTTGTTTGAAAAGCGCCGTACCGAAGCGGGTGATCTTCTGTTCAAGACCGGCGGCGTAATCGTCTGTCGGCTTCGATCACGCGGGGAAACGCTGGAGATCGTTTCCCAAGGAGGGATCACTGAGCGCATCGATCGCTATAGCTGGCTCCCTTCTGTTACACTCGTCGACAAGCAACACCAACTAGCCTTTCCTTCCAACGGACGTTTCGTGCCCCGCCGAGGAGAGGACGTCATCTTGGAACAAACCGGTGCGCCATTCGAGGACTATCTGCGCCAGTTTGAGGGGAAAATCTCATACGACGCGGTATATCAGGATATCCTCTCGACGCCGATAGAACGTTTCGCCGCCGTGCTCGCCCGCAACCGTGCCGGAGATGTCGTTGCTGCACAGATTCCATACGGGGAAGGACTCCTCGTCCTTTTACCTTGTATAGATGGGGTATCGCCGGCAACCGAAGCGCTCGCCCTGTACAATGCCGTTTCTCGCGCCCAACTGCGCCCCGGGTTCTTCTCTTCTCCTGATTGGCTATCTTCCTATTCGCTGAAAGGGGAGGATGCTCTGCGCGATGAGATCGCAAGTCTCCGCGACAGGCGTGAGACGCTGTCGGAGAAACTTACAGAAGTATCTTCTCAGCTGGAGGAGGTTACGTTCTGCAAACGTCTCCTGTATACGTCAGGGAGATTGAGCCTCCTGCCGGCGATGTCTTCCGCCTTCCGCAGTATTGGGTTCTCCGTCGAGGAAGAACGCGATGAGATCATCTTGCGATCGGATGAAGGCGACGCTATTGCCGGCATTGCCGCAACGGACGACTCAAGCGTGGGCGTCTCTGCCTATCGTCGGCTTCTCGATCGTGTTGACCGAGCACGCACCAGCGGCGACGGCCCAAACAAAGGAATACTTGTAGTCAGCGGGTCGCGCGAACTCGATCCCAAGAGGCGCCCGACGCAATTCACGCCTGAAGTATTACGTGGCTGCAAGTCGCAGGGATTCTGCCTTATCACGACCTATGAGTTGTTCAAGCTTGTACAGCGAGCACTGGAACACCCCGCGACGAAAGAGCTTTCTCACATGAGAAAAGTGATCGTTGAATGTGATGGTGAATTTCGCGGAGTGTCCTAGATATGACGTTCGTCACCGCGCTCTCTCTATCTCTTATCGTTGTCGCGATCATTAGTGCAACGGTCTTCTCTTATCTCATGCGGAGCATCTCTCTCGGGCAACGCATTCGCGATTACGGGCCGCGCCTCCACGAAAGCAAGAGCGGCACACCCACCATGGGAGGCGTGGTGATCATCTCATTGTGGGGAATTGCTTTCCTTGTCTTGTCGCTCGCCGGCCGCATCTCTCAGCAGGGATTGTTCATCTTCTCAAGCGCAATCTCGTTCGGCGGCATCGGCCTTATAGACGACCTGATCTCACAACATTGCCAGCGATCTCTCGGGCTCTTGGCACGACAGAAGATCGTCATCTCGGTAGTCGTCTCACTCGTCCTGTTCTTTGCCTTTCCTTCCCTGTTTCACATCCCGATTCGCATCCCGTTCTCATCGCTTTCCCTTTCACTGCCAAGGCCGCTTTTCTTCTTTCTTCTGTGCTGGGTCTTCCTATCGACGACAAACAGCATGAACCTGACCGACGGGCTTGACGGTCTCGCCGCAGGCGTGTCGATCATCATACTCGGGGGCTTCGTGGTCGCCTTTCATAGCCATGAGACGCTGGCTGCTGTCCTTCCTCTCATAGGAATACTGGTCGGCTTCATGTGGATGAACATGCATCCTGCTCGCTTGTTCCTGGGAGATGTCGGCGCGTTTGCCCTCGGAGGCGCAATCGGCGGGCTGGCACTGGCGACAGGTACGGCACTTGTTCTCCCACTCTTGGCAGGGGTCCTCGTGCTCGAGTCAACCTCAGTGATCGCTCAGATAGCGTACTATCGCTTAACCGGCCGCCGGATCTTCAAGATAGCCCCTTTTCATCATCATTTCGAGCACGCAGACGGAATAGACTACCCCCACATTCTACCCAATGTCGAATGGCCGGAGGAGAAGATTGTGACCAGGATCTGGATCATGCAGGTAGTGTTTACGTCACTGGGGCTTCTGGCCCTATACAGATGATGGCAACAATGCTGCAATGTGATCTCTGATTGCTGGAATGGAAAGAATTGCCAATTATGGAATGCTCTGCCGGAGGTGGGACTTGAACCCACACGAGGTGTAATCCCCACAGGATCCTGAATCCTGCGCGTCTGCCAATTCCGCCACTCCGGCTCTTTCTGTGCTGCGAAGTTTAAGTAGGTACCTACCGCCTGTCAAGCAGGAGGTTCCAGCTATCTCTCCTGCCAGGCAGGGAATTCTTGACGAAACGTGCGCATCCTCTCCAAGTTAATCATCGCACGCAGCACGCCTTCTTCCTTTCCCATAGCCGCGATCCTGACACCATTCGGATCGATGACCATGCTGCAACCAAGGAGCCCTTTACCTGTGGCGTTACAGGCAACCACATGGCACTGGTTTTCCACCGCCCGCGCCGCACACAACGCCTGCCACGCTTCCATTCGTATGGTCGGCCACTCCGATGGGACAATGAGCAGTTCCGCTCCTCGTTCAGCAAGCCTGCGAAAGAGCTCGGGAAAGCGAAGATCATAGCAGATTGCGATTCCTAAGTTGCCCCATCGCGTACCAAAGACGGGAAACTCAGCCCCCGCGGTGAGAAACTTACGTTCTTGTGACCGATAAGACAGGAGGTGCGTCTTGCGGTATTTTCCACACAGATTTCCCTTCCGATCGACAAACACCGCCGTGTTGTAATACTGGTCGGCATCTTTCTCTACGATGCTTCCGCCGACTATGTCAGCATTCAGTTCCGCAGCCATGTCCCGGAGGAAGCTGACCGTTTCTCCATCAATCGTCTCCGCCGCCTTCCGAAAGGAAGCGAGATTCGCATACCCTAGGCGCCACAGCTCCGGAAGGACAATGATGTCCGCGCCTCTGGCCGCCAGGAGAAGAGCACGCACCTTCTCCATGCGCGCGGCATCGGTTTCGTCAGCGATCTTCAGCTGGACCAGCGCTGTTTCGACTACCTTCTTCCGTCCGATTGCAACCATGACTTGAATCAGTTTACCTTTCAGATCAATGTGCGCAAGCTGTATGCCGGAGGACACTTGGTTTTTGATGTTATATCTGTTACAATACCGGACGCTTGACCCTGTCACGAGGGTGATAAGGGGATGAGAGAAAAGAGACAAGCGGGTGGGTAATCGTGGGGAACGGGGGGGTAGGCATGATCGATATCAAAGATTTTCGTATCTTCGCCGATCTGAAGGAAAAGGACCTGGAAAAGCTACGGGAAGCCACCCGTAAGATCCAGTACGGCCGAGGGGAGATCATCTTCCAAGAGGGAGCACCAGCGTTTGGTTTCTATCTCGTCTTCGACGGAATGGTCAAGCTTGTCAAGCGCAGCATGCGCGCCAAGAGCCAGATTCTGAAGATCGTCGGTCCGGGTGAGATCCTTGGGGAAACCACCCTCTTCGACAAAGGGAGCCACAATGCCTACGCCAAGACACTTGTGCCCGTCATCGTGGGGTTCATCGAGAGGGGTGACTTCTTCTACTTCCTTGAACGACACCCGAAGACAATCTTCCGTCTGTACGAAAAGCTCTCCGAAGAACTGAAGGCATTCCAAAACAAGCTGGCGGAACGGTCGTATTCATCAAGCAAAGAGCGCCTCGCTCGTCTGATTCTCCATCTGGGCAAGAGCGGTGTGGAACTCTCACGTGCCGAACTCGCCGAAATGGCTGGAGTATCGTCAAAGACAGCGATTCGAACTCTGAGCGAGCTTGAAGGTCGCGGAATCATCGCGATCGAGAGCCGCAAGATCAAGATTCTACGCGATGAGTACTTGCAGAAGATGATGGAACCGTTCTCCATCGAGCTTGACCCCAACCTCATCATCTAGCCCGTCTTGCGACAAGAACAAGGTCTCCTGTAGCGGTGATCTATGTCCTTCCTTGTTGTCTGGAACGTTTCTATAGTTGATCCAGACATTTGTCTTTCATGGCAGAGGAGGGCCCCATTGCCGTGGGTGATGTTGGGTGATCGGTGATAAGCAGATTGAACCCCACTGAGAAGATTATCATCAGCATTGTGGCCTATGGCATGGCCATTCTTGCCGTGGTTCTGTTGTTCGTTTCGGGTTTCCGTCCCCCAGAACTCGTGTTCGCTGTTCTTGCCGTTCCGCTACTGCTCGTATCTATTTCTCTCAAGATCAGAGGCGGGATCATTCTTGGAATCGTCACCGCAGCCATCGGCGCTCCGTTTCTGGGGATGAATCATCCTGGATTGATAGTATCGTTTCTGGCAATGTCGATATTCATCGGCGGCGTGGGCGGCTTCACAAACCAGCGCCGGGAAGCGAGAAAAGACCGCTGGCGCCGTGCTAAGACCTTGGACAATCGTTTCGATGAAGAGATCTTCGACGGGGCGATGAACATCATCCACTTCATTGACAAGGATGGAACGATCCTGAAGCGTAATGAGTCTTCGCGCACGGTTATCTTGTATCCAACCAAGCGGAATCTGCAACTATCGGAGTACGTCCATCCGGATGATGTCGATCAGATAAAGACAGAACTTCTGCGTCTGTTCGAGCGAGGGGAGATCCGTGGCGTCAAGCTGCGATTCATATCGCAGGAACGAAAAGTCATCCCTGTCGAACTGCGCGCCAAGCGCGTGACAGATCGCGTGGGCGTGATGGAGGCATGCGATCTGCGCCAACAGGTAGAACTTGAGCGCCGACTGATGGAGACAGAGGCAAAGTATCGCTACCTGATTGAAGAAGCGGTAGATACCTTGGATTCGGGAATAATCATTTCGGACAGAAAGGCCCAGGTGGTATGGGCAAACAAGACCATCGGAGACTTCTTCGGGATGGATCGAGACCGCCTCATCGGGATCGACATCAGTCGGGCTTTCAACCGCTTCGTCAATGTATTCGAGGATTCACATCAGGTCCGCAGCGTTTTTGAGGAGGCGATCAAGAAGCAAGAGCGCATAGATGCATATACTTGCCACGTTCGTCCGAGCATGGGGCGCGAAGAGCGGGTACTTGAATATCGATCGATCCCGATTGAGACCGAGCGATACGAGGGCGGACGCATCGATCACTACATCGATATCACACAGATCAAACAATTAGAGGAGGGGCTGCTCGAGAAGACGCGAAAGCTGGAGAAGAGCAATGAAAAACTGGAACAGTTCTCGCACGTCGTCTCCCACGACCTGAAAGAGCCGTTGCGCACGGTGGAGGCGTTTAGTGGGTTCCTGCTGGAGGACTACGGGGACAAACTTGACGAGGACGGCGTGGACTATCTGCAGCGCCTAAAGAAGACATCCGGGCGTATGCGCCAGTTAATCAATGATCTATTGAACATATCCAGCATTCACATGGACCGTGCGTCGTTTGAGCGGGTGAACGTGCAGAAAGTACTAGAAGAGGTCAAGGAGGACTTGGAGGTACGGCTGCACGGGGTCAGCCTGCAGATCTCCCCCGATATGCCCACCGTCCAAGGGAGCAGGATTCGCATCGCCGAACTGTTCAGCAACCTGATCACCAACGCGATCAAGTACAACGACAAGGCCCTCCCGACCTTGACCGTCGGTTGGTTACAGAACTCGCGCAAAAGCGGGATGCACACGTTCTTCGTGAAAGATAACGGAATCGGGATCGAAGAACGTTATCAAGAGCGCATATTCGCTATATTTGAAAAGTTGAATCCAAGAGAGGATTATGAAGGTACTGGCGCCGGGCTCGCAATCTGCAAACGGATTGTCGAGGAGCACAAAGGGGAGATTTGGGTGGAATCGGAGGTTGGAAAAGGGAGTACTTTCTACTTTACAATCCCCAAGGTAACTGCCAGGAGCGAGGTGGAGATAAATGCTTAGCCAAGAAAAGATGAAGGTCCTTGTCGTCGAAGATAACCCAGATGATGTCGCTATCGTCAAGCGCGCCATGCGCAAGAGCGAAGTGAAGTGTGAGCTCTCGTTTGCACGTGATGGGCAGGAAGCCCTCGATTTTCTTTACCGGAACGGCGAGTTCGAAGACGCCACCCGCCCTGATCTGATACTCCTCGACCTCAATCTTCCCAAGATCGATGGACTCGACGTTCTGTCTCGAATCAAACAGGACGAGAAGCTGAGGCGGATACCGGTGATCGTCTTGACCATCTCCGAGCATGAGCAAGACATGATCAAGGCATACGATAGCGGCGCCTCCAGCTACATGACCAAGCCCGTCGATTCCAAGGACTTCGAGCGCCTCATCAATACCGTACAGGACTACTGGCGAATCGCGCGGATACCTCCTGAATAAAGGCGGACATACAGCACCCGCGTAACTTACCGATGTCACGTCTTGTAATCATCAACGCCCAGCGCCCAGCTTACCGGTGCCATCGCTGGCGGTTCCTCTCGTCGATAAGCTCTTGTCACGCTAAAGACAAGGAGCGAGAGATGGACATGCGCGACAGGTGTCGAAGTCTGGGAAAAGACCTAGTACGAGAGCCTTCTACCGCTACCTCCTTACCGGTTGTCGCCGTCCTGAGAGCGCGGCGATTCCGTCCATCCCTTACTCTAAAAAGTACCACAGCCGCAGGCCGTTCTGCCTAGCGCGAAGATGCCGTAGAACAGCCAACGGTTCTTACCCCGGGAAGGTGGGCACGAGGCAGCAGGCCCACCTTCCCTCGCCCCTTTCTCGATCAGTTCATTAGATAATCATAGATTTCTTGCGTAACCGCAGCGGCCTTCTGTTGCTCCGCTTCGTCGAGATCGCGACCCGCAAGAGACGCGACTGCATTAACTTGGGATACTATCCCCAGCGGGATGACCCCAGGACCATATTGGGCGCCGTCCGGACCGAGCAGGATCTGAGACAGTGACCGGTCGAGCTTCGCGAAATCGCCCCGTGAGAGAAGCGTACGCATGGAGAACGCAACGTCGAACGCCCACCGCTCCTTCGTCGCGTAACCGTCAATGGTGGATGTAAACACGGCTTCGAGTTCCTTGTTAGCGCCGGAAATCGCCGCGAACAGACCAGAATCGGCCGCGTCTTGCAAGATACCCATGTCGGGAGCCGACAAGGAAGCGATTTCGGCAATGGTGCCCTGATAGGTATCGCAGAATGAGGCCATGGTCTGACGCAAGTGGGCGACCCTTGTCACCTGAGCTACGCGTTCGGAATCAGTCTGGACGATCAATGCCATCTGCAACGTCTCCAGCTTCATCTGAAAAAGAGTGCACGCCTGTTCAAGCCCGTCCGGAATTACGATCGGCGTTCCGGAGAAGAGATAGTCTGCGTACGTTTTGTAGAGAGCGTACAGCGGCGCGAACGAAGTATAGGTACCGGAGAACGTTGACCCAAGCGAGGCAGGAGAAGAGACCGCACAGAAGGAAAGCGATGCAATAAGAAAGGTTGCGACACCAACGGTTCTGAGAATCATATCCCTATTGTAGTCTAGAGTGTGCCGCCAGCAAACGCTCCCCTGCGGTTTGATCTGTGATTGGCCGACATGTGAGATATCGCGTCTATTCGGCACCTTTTCCCGCCTCCAACCAGAACCTCGCTTGGTGATAGCTGTCCCGCACCAAGGTAGGCCCTTCCGCTGTTCTCTTCCCGGCAATCCATTAGGATCGGTCCATGAGCAAGATCGAGATCATCACGCGGGCATCTCACCTGCACGGTGAGCGGGAGATGGTGCGCCTCAAGGAAAAGATCCTCTCCGATATCAGGAAGGAGGGAGGATTGACTCTGGAAGAGGTGGAATTCCCCTCCGGCGAGGGAATCGCAGCAATCCTCATTCTGACTGGAGGAGTGGAGAGAGACGCGCTGAAAATCGCATCTCAGATGCCTTCACCGACTCTGCTCATCGCACACCCCGGACACAACTCACTCCCTGCGTCGCTGGAAATCCTCGCTCGTATCAGGCAGGACGGTGGCGCCGGCGAGATCTTGTTTGGAACTCCGCGGACAATCGCCGTAGGACTGCAGCGCGAATTGCGCATCTATTCAGCGTGGGCTGCGTTGCGCTTCAGCCGGGTAGGAATGATCGGAGACCCATCGGACTGGCTGATCGCAAGTGATGTCGATCGCGCGTTTCTCAAGGGTCAATTGGGAATCGAGCTCGTCGATATACCGATCGAAGAGTTGATCGATCGAGTTGGTGCAACCAAGCCGCATCGTCGCCATGTGTCAGAGTTCACGAAACACGCGAAGGGAGTCAAGGAAGCGAGTAAGGAAGAGGTAAGCGGGAGCATCGCAATATATCAGGCGTTGCGTGACATTGTCGACAGCTATCGGCTATCGGCATGCACCGTCCGCTGCTTCGACCTGGTCGAGCGATTGCAGAACACAGGCTGCTATGCGCTGTCTCGTCTAAATGATGAGAATGTAATCGCTGGATGTGAAGGTGATCTGCAGGCTATGTTCTCCATGTATGTGGGTTCCCTCGTATCGGCGAAGGCAGCGTTCATGGCCAACATCGCGTCGATCGATCCGCAAGAAAGGAACCTGATCATTGCCCATTGCACCTGTCCGCTGTCGCTCTCCACAAGCTATATGATCCGTAGTCATTTCGAATCAAGCCTCGGCGTGGGAATTGCTGCACAGATTCCGCCCGGACCGTGCACGATCTTCCGTCTCGGGGGGGAAAGACTGGATCGGCTGTTCGTCCGCGAAGGCGTGATCACCGGATCACTCGCCCGTGAGGATCTGTGCCGCACGCAAGCGACAATCTCCGTGGACGGCTCGCTTGAGCCGCTTCTCACCTCGCCTCTGGGAAACCACCACATTCTCCTTTCCGGCCATCATCGCGACACGATTGAGCGCTTCTTCTCGCGCTTTCTCATGCAGTAAGGTTGCCCGCTGCAACGCGGACGGCTACCATCCTTCTTACACAACAAGGTGGTGAGAAGGATGACAGACCGACATATGCAGATCACGGCCGACAACGATACCCGGCGTGGCAACTACTCTAACCTTGCATTGATATCTCACCGCAAGGAAGAATTCGTGGTCGATTTCATGTTCATCGACCCTCAGACGCAGACAGACAAGTCCGATCAGGCAATCCTCGCATCGCGGGTAATACTGAACCCCGGGCACATGAAGCGGCTCTACCAAGCAATTGGTGAGAATATCCAGCGCTACGAAAAGAACTTCGGTAAGATCGTGCTTCCCGCAAGTCTCAAATAGAACGGAATCAGCCGAATGGGGAAAGAGCCGTTTTCCGAGCTGAAACGCACTATCCTGAAAACGATCTTTGCTCGTCGAATCACGCTGGGAACGTTCGCGGCGGTGGCACTGATCGTCGCCCTGACGTCTGGCATCAGCTGGCTCAACCCGTTGTTCTATGCGCCACTTGCCTGGTTCTTGATCACATTCCCGTTTCAGTATCTGATACGTCGTCAGACGGACGAGAATACGATCCACTGGATACATGCCTGCTACTTCATTGTCGAAACGCTTATAATCACGCTGTTCGTCTATCTGACCGGGGGTAGTCAGTGGATCGGTAACGTCTTCTACCTGTTTACCGTGATGTACGCCAACTTCTTCCTGCCTGAAGTACAGGGGTACATTGTCACTGCGCTCGTGGTGCTTCTATATGCACTGGTGGTCATGCTTGAGTACACCGGGATTCTCCCTTACCAGTTCCTCTTCCCGGTCGTTGGGGATCTGCACAAGAGCCTTTCATACAACCTGACCACCATCCTTGCAGGCACAGCCGCGATCTATGGCGTACTTACCTATACAGTCAGGTCGTTCACCAACATATACATGCGCAAGAATCGGATACTCGACGAGCAGAGAAACCGGCTTTCCGCGCTTTCACAGCAGCTGGTGAACGCGCAGAACGAAGAAAGGATGAGTATAGCGCATGAGCTACACGACAACCTCAACCAGTCCCTTGCCGCGGTCAAACTGAGTCTTTCCTCGCTACACAAGAGACGCCCGGACGCGCAGCTGCCAGAGTTGATTGCAATCATCGATCAGGCAATATCGGAGACGCGCACGCTCGCCTACTCGCTTAGGCCGCCGCTGCTGGATGATCTCGGCCTTGCTCCTTCAATACGACGATTGGCGCAAATGATGGAAGAGGCGGGAAGGTTCAAGGTGATAACGGAGCTGGAAGATGACTTTCGCCTCACCTCACAGATGGAAAGCCTCCTGTTCTCCGTTATCCAGGAAGCATTGACAAATGCGCAGCGTCACGCACAGGCACAGACAGTCAGAATCGATCTAAAGCGAAACGAAGATTCGATCATCATCAAAGTGGAAGACGACGGAGTCGGGTTTGTCCCGACCAAATCAGACGGCCTCGGCCTGCGCGGAATTGAAGAAAGGATTGGGCTTGTCATGGGGACCGTGGAGATCTCATCTGCGCCTGGACAAGGGACGACAATGACCGTGGAGGTGCCTTATGCCGAGCGTGCGCGTCGTGATCGCTGACGATCACCCACTCGTTCGGGCGGGAATCGGTCAGCTTCTGGCGAGTCATTCTCAGATAGAGGTGGTGGGAACGGCGGAGAACGGCATCGAGGCGGTTGAAGCTGCAGGAGACCTTCTCCCCGACGTCATCCTTCTTGACATTGCGATGCCCGACATAAGTGGCCTGCAAGCCATACCACGCATAAGAGACGCATCTCCCACGACGCGAATACTAGTAATCTCCATGTATGATGACCCCGAGTACGCACAAGAGGCGGTTAGGTTGGGCGCTTGCGGTCTTGTTTCCAAAGCGGGCTCGTCTGAGGAACTCATCGCCGCAATCATGGCCGCACACAGGGGAGAAGAAGTGCTGCAAAAGGAGATCCCTCTCTCTCCCAGAGAACGCGAGGTTCTCTCGCTCGTCGGCAGAGGAAGGACAAACGCAGAGATCGCTTCTCTACTCGCAATTCGCGTCAAGACCGTGGAACACCATCGCCAGCGCTTGATGAACAAGCTCGACATTCACACCGAGGCCGGGCTCGTAGCACATGCCCGCCGGAGCAACATGAATCCCTGTTGATACATCTACCCCATTTCTTCATTCTGACGTGAGCGTTAAACTCTCTTGAGATGAGAATGATTCGGGTGGTGCTCGCCGACGACCATACCTTGGTTCGCCAGGGATTGTCGGTGTTGTTGAACGCCGCTCCCTCCATTTGCGTGATTGGGGAAGTGGCAGACGGACGTGCGCTTCTGAACGAAGTCAAGAGACAGAAGCCGGATATTGCACTCGTCGACGTGTCCATGCCTCTGTTGAACGGTCTGGACGCCACTCGCAGGATCAGCCGACTCTCGCCGAATACGCGTGTGGTTATCCTGTCGATGTTCTCTGACAAGGGGTACATCTTGCAGGCGCGTCATTATGGGGCGTGGGGGTATGTCTTGAAGGATGATGCGCCTGAGAGCTTGATCGACGCAGTCACTTCAGTGGCTTCCGGGAAGCGCTACTTCCCGGATGATACTGATGAGGCACCGGCCGCAGTGCATGAACGCCTAACTCTGCGGGAACGTGAAGTGCTGCAGCTCATCGCTGAAGGGAAGAAGAACAGTGAGATCGCAGCGATAATTGTAAGAAGTCTGCACACCGTGCGTAACCATCGCGCTCGCTTGATGCGCAAGCTGGGAGCGCACTCCGCAGTAGAGTTGGTGCGGGCGGCAGAGGAGATGGGTTTGGTGCGGCTTTCGCCGCCCGGAGGACGGAGATGATGGTTCCGAGAATTCTGAGGCAATACAGAAACGAACTAGGGCACGGACTTGCTGCCACCTTGAAGGGCAATTCACACCTACGGCTGGCTATGCGCTATCATGTGGGCCTGTGTGACAGGTACGGCAATGACACAGAGGCGCTCGGAAAGATGCTGCGTCCATCGCTTCTGTTGTTCACCGTTTCACAACTCGGAATCGATCATATGCAAGGGCTGCCCGCGGCAATCGGCCTTGAATTAGTGCACAACTTCTCACTGATACATGATGACATTCAGGATAGGGACGAAATGCGACGCGGTCGTCCGGCTGTTTGGCGGATCTGGGGAGTGGCGCAGGCAATCAACGCCGGCGATCTGATGTACGCGGCCGCCGTGCACGAGGCGCTGCGTTCCGGATCACCGGCAGCAGGAGCAATCGTCGAGGCCGCCACAGCAATGATCGAGGGACAGGGACTCGATCTTGACTTCGAACACCGGTGGGTGGATACGGAGTCCTATTTTAACATGATCGACAAGAAGACAGGCGCGCTCATTTCCTGCGCATTCCTTGCGGGTGGAATCCTCGCAGGTGCGGATGCGGAAGTAGTCGGTCTCCTTACAAAGGTGGGACACGAGCTGGGCCGAGCCTTCCAGATACGCGACGACATCCTCGGCGTATGGGGAGATGGGAAGGTGACCGGCAAGCCGCAGGGATCGGACATCAGAAGGAAGAAGAAAGCGCTACCGGCAATACTCGCCATGCAATGCGGAGACGATGGACAAAGACGCTTCCTTAATCATGCATACGCTCAAGACGAGATCAAGAACGGCGACGTAGCGCAAGTTGTGGACCTCATGTCGCGATTGGACGTGCGAGAGATGGCGGAAGAGATGGCGCAAGCGCATCTGGAGAAGGCGGCGGATCATCTTGATCGCCTGCCTTTCTCTGAGGAAGGAAACGAGATGATGCAAGAACTGATTGCTTATCTAGCAAGGAGGGAAAAATGAGGCGGCCGCTGAAGCTGGACATGAAGATGGCGCGTTATTTGATGGCGCAAAAGGCGCGGCGGCGCAAGTATTTCCCGTTCGTCACCATGCTTGAACCGTTGGAGCTATGCAATCTGCACTGCATCGGCTGCGGACGTGTTATAGAGTACAAGGACTACATCGATCGTCGCCTGAGCGTGGAAGAGTCTCTCGACGCCGTGCACGCCTCGGGTGCCCCCATCGTCTCAGTATCCGGAGGAGAGCCTTTGCTGCACCGAGACATCGGCGAGATTGTGCGCGCCATTGTTGACGAAAATCGCTTCGTATACCTGTGCACGAATGGTTTGCTCCTGCGAGAGAAGCTCGACTTATTCCGGCCATCGCCATATCTGTCGTTCGTTGTGCACCTGGACGGGACAAGCAGGATCCACGATATGGTGACGCACCATCCCGGGGCATACGATGAAGCGACAGATGCAATTGGTGAGGCGATTTCGCGCGGCTTCCGCGTAAACACGAATTCGACGCTATTTCATGGATCCGATGTGGAAGACCTTCATACACTGTTCACACGACTTACGAAGATGGGCATTGAGGGATTGATGGTCTCCCCCGGATATGCATACGACGACGTCTCCGATCGCGAGCTATTCCTCAAGCGACAAGAATCGATCAAGGTGTTCCGGCAAGTGCTCGACGCAAGCAAGGGCTTCCCGTTTTACAACAACCCGCTCTATCTCGATTTTCTCCGTGGGCAGCGGGAATACGACTGTGCTGCGTGGACCACAGTTACCTACACGGTGCGCGGCTGGCGTAACCCATGCTACATTCTTGCAGACGAGCACACCGCGGACTTGAACGAGCTATTCGACCCCAGCCTGTGGGAGAGGTACGGGCCCGGCAAAGACCGCCGGTGCGCTAACTGCATGATGCATTCATCGTTCGAGGGAGCCAGTATTCTACATGCATTCTCGCACCCGCTGGACCTGCTCGCCGTTGCCCGGGAGGAACGCAAGAATTGATAGTGATAACAGCCTGTTCTGTTGCCGAACGTGTCTGGATTCCGCACCGCGCTGACGTACGCCGCGTGCGCACACGGATGGGCGATGGGGCAGGATCGTCACTGAACCGATTTCTAAGCAGGATCGATCCGCCACAAGCAATTGTCGGCACCGGTTTCTGCGGCGGCCTTTCACCCGATCTCCGCACAGGGACAGCCGTTATCGGAAAGAGAGTCATCCAGCGCGGTGAAGAGATCGCCGTCAGCTGCTCGCTGGTCGAAAGCGCACAGCGAGCGCTTGACGCAACCGGCATACCGTACATGGTGGGGAGTGTCATCACGACGACCCGCGTCGCCGCGTCTGAAGCTGAGAAGAATGCTCTCGCAGATACGGGGGCAATCGCCGTGGACATGGAAAGCGGTGCATTGGCCCGCATCGCAGATCGTTACGGCATACCTTTTCTCCCTCTCCGGATCGTCCTCGATGAACAGCGCGACCCTTTGCCGTTTGGCAACGACAGCGTGGTCGCAGGACAAGTACTCGCACACCCGCTTGCCACGCTGCGCACACTGCGCTTGGTGGTCATCGCAGGGGGAGCGATCTGGCGGACGATGTCCGCTGTCGTCGATTCCCTAACGCCGAGGAGCGAACGATGCGTCGCGCAGTGACCGTTGGAGGAGTAAGAATCGGTGGGGGAGCGCCGGTCGTCGTGCAGTCGATGACCAACACCGACACACACGACGTCAATGCCACCGTCTCTCAAATCGAGAGACTCGTGCAAGCAGGATGCGAGATCGTAAGAGTTGCGGTGCCGGACGATGCCGCTGCGCAAGCTCTTTCAGAGATAAAGAGCAGAATCTCGATTCCACTTGTCGCCGACATCCATTTCGATCATCGCCTGGCGCTGCAGGCGATCATCGCTGGCGTAGACAAACTTAGACTGAACCCAGGAAACATCACTGATCCGAACAAGATCGAACAGGTAGTGCACGCAGCTGGACAGGCGCGGATTCCGATCCGTGTCGGAGCCAACTCCGGCTCGCTCGCGCGCGAATTTCTCGACGACAGAGGGCACGCAAATGCAGATGGAATGGTGGATAGCGCCCTGAAAGAGATAAGATTGCTCGAAGGACTCGGCTTCACCGACATCATCGTATCATTGAAAGGTACGGATGTGCCAATGACGCTTGCCGCATACAAGCGAATTGCTCGCGAGGTCGACTATCCGCTGCACATCGGGATCACCGAAGCAGGAACCCCGTGGGGCGGAACAATCAAATCGGCGGTAGGGATCGGCGCGCTGCTCGCAGCCGGTCTGGGAGACACATTGCGCGTCTCCCTCACCGGAGATCCGGTGGAGGAGGTGCGAGTTGCCTACGAGATTCTGAGCGCCCTTAACCTGCGTCACCGTGGAATATCCTACCGCGTCTGCCCCACTTGCGGACGAACGCGCATCGATCTGTACAAGATCGCGGACAACATCCAACGCGCGCTTGCCGATGTGACCGAGCCACTGACAATAGCTCTGATGGGATGCATTGTGAACGGAATCGGTGAGGCGAAGGACGCTGACATCGGCCTATTCGGCGGAGAGGGAAGCGGAACAATATGCATCGGGGGAGAGCCGGTGAGACGCGCCATTCCGGAGGCGGAACTGGTATCCGCATTCGTAGACGCAGTGCACGCATACCTGCAGGAGAGAGGAACGGCAAATGGCTGAGCAGGCGATCGCGCAGACAAGCAAGGTTCCCGCAACGGACGTGAGTCTTTGCCATTCGATTGAGCACGCAGTTTCTCATCTGTTGTCTCTGCAATACTCCGATGGCTATTGGTGGGGAGAGCTCGAATCGAACGTTACCATTACGTCAGAGCACCTCTTCTTGAGCCATATCCTCGGGACACGGAATGAGGAGGAATGGCGAAAGATCGCTCAGTATCTCACGCAGATGCAGCGCTCGGATGGGACATGGGCAATCTGGTATGAGGGGCCTCCTGATCTATCAACCACGATCGAAGCGTATCTGGCTTTGAAGATGGCCGGAACTTCGCCGGATGCACCGGAGATGGAGCGCGCCCGCTCGTTCATTCTATCGCACGGCGGGGTGGAGAAGGCCCGCATTTTTACGAAGATTTGGCTGGCGATCCTCGGTGAATGGGATTGGAAAGGAACTCCGATGATCCCACCCGAGATTGTCCTCTTGCCGAAATGGTTCCCAGTCAGCATATACGACTTCGCCTGCTGGGCTCGCGGCACGATTGTTCCCATGGCAATTATCCAGACACTGCGTCCGGTATTCCCTCTCCCGCGTTGGGCGCACATATACGAGCTCTTTGTGAACGGCAAGGAGAATGCTGATTTGTCCTTGCCGCAAAAGCACACTCGTTGGGCATCGCTCTTCTCCATCGTGGACCGCCTGCTGCGGATTTACGACCGGTCATCGGTAAAGCCGTTGCGCTCACAGGCCATCGCTCGCGCTGAGAAATGGATTGTGGAACGGCAGGAGGATGATGGGTCGTGGGGCGGGATCCAACCTCCGTGGGTGTATTCGCTCATCGCTCTCAAGGCGCTTGGTCGGACAATCGACGATCGCGTTGTGCAAAAGGGGTTTGCCGGATTCTACGGCAAGAAAGGCTTCGCAATCGAGGAAGACGAAACGTTCCGCCTGCAATCATGCCTGTCGCCGGTATGGGACACTGCCCTGGCCATGGTGGCGTTGGAAGACGCGGAACTACCCAACGATCATCCATCGCTCGTTCGCGCAGGTGAATGGCTCATGGACGAACAGATATTCGTGGGCGGCGATTGGCAAGCACGGTGCAGCGGCCGGCCGGGTGGATGGGCATTCGAGTTTGCAAACGACACATATCCGGACACCGACGATTCCGCACTGGTGATGATGGCCCTGCAGCCGCTCGCTCTCGACAAACAACGTAAGCAGAACGCACTCGCCCGCGGGCTGGAATGGCTTCTGTCCATGCAAAGCTCGAACGGAGGATGGGGAGCGTTTGACCGCAATAACAACAAGATCTTCCTGCGACAGATACCGTTCGCCGACTTCGGCGAGATGGTCGACCCTCCTTCGGTGGATGTTACCGCCCATATCGTCGAATACCTTGGGCGGATCGGCCGGAACGAGAATGATCGTCGCGTGGCACGCGCCCTTCGCTACGTGATGGATGAGCAAGAGGAAGATGGGGCATGGTTCGG
The DNA here is from genome assembly GCA_964550615.1 of uncultured Thermotogae bacterium. Classification (GTDB taxonomy): domain Bacteria; phylum Bipolaricaulota; class Bipolaricaulia; order UBA7950; family UBA9294; genus M55B144. Next base: position 18,185 of record CAZKAB010000018.1, on the reverse strand, counting down.
CAGATGGGGAGTTAACCTTGCCTACGGCATCGGTGCCGCCTTGCCCGCGCTCGCTGCGGTCGGCGCGGATATGAACGCACCTCACGTCAGACGGGCGGTTGAATGGCTGATCGGCCATCAGAACAAAGACGGGGGCTGGGGAGAGCGAATCGAGGGATACCAAGACCCTGCGTGGCGTGGAAGGGGACCGTCTACGGCTTCGCAAACGGCGTGGGCAATCCTCGGCCTCATCTCGGCCGGCGAAGCCGCTTCCGTTGTTACGGAAAAAGGGATTGGCTTTCTTATCTCAACTCAGACCGCTGCCGGCGGGTGGGAGGAGCCATACTTCACGGGAACAGGGTTCCCGACGGACTTCATGATCAACTACCACCTGTACCGTGACGTCTTTCCACTGATGGCGCTGGGCCGCTACCGTAAAGCATTACTCACCCAACAAGCCAACGGGAGTGAACGATGCAAGTCGTGAAGTCTGACGTCCTCGGTTTCTGCTTCGGCGTGCGCCGAGCGGTGACGATGATCGAAACGGAACTGGTGCAGAGCGGTCCGCTGTGCACCTTGGGGGCGATTGTGCACAACACCCATGTCGTTCAATCCCTCACTGAGAAAGGCGCGCGTTTGGTGCGCGACCTGGCCGAGGTTTCACCCGGTGAAGCGTTGGCGATCACCGCTCACGGTGCAGGAGAAGAGGTGTACGCCGAGATACGCCGCCGTGGACTGCGGTTGATCGACACCACATGCCCGATTGTTCGTCGCGCACAGCAGACAGCCGCGCACCTGGTGAAGGAAGGCTTCTTCGTCATTCTGTACGGCGAAGCGGAGCATCCAGAGGTGAAGGGCATTCTTTCCTGGACGGCCGGGCAGGGAACGGCCACTCAGACCCCGGAGATCGAGGTTCCTGAAGTGAAGAACGGGATTGCGGTGATCGCGCAAACCACGAAGAACCCGCAGTTGTTTGCCGAGTTTGCGGAAAGAGCAACGCGGGAGTTCGCCGGACGAGTGCCCGAAATCAGGATAGTAAACACCACGTGCCCGGAGACAGGTCGCCGCTATCAATCGGCGCGAGAGCTGGCAAAGGATGTGGAACTGATCCTTGTAGTGGGAAGTCGATCCTCGGCCAACACACGCAAGCTCGCCGAGACATGTCGCGCAACCGGCGTGCCCACTCATCATATTGAATCTGATAATGAAATCGAAAATGATTGGTTCACAGACTGCAGACGATGCGGCGTGACGGCAGGTGCTTCCACGCCGGATGAGGTCATTGGAGACGTTGTATCGCAATTGGAGAAGGAAAAGGGGGACTAACTTGCGACAGCAAATGAGTACGGCAAATGCAGGTGTGGAAGTGGGAGCACTTCCCCAGATTTACCGAGAGACCTTGAAGCATACGGCGAACAGTGCGCCGGAATTCATCGACATCACGAGCGAGGTGCGGGAGATCATCGCCCGTTCCGCGGTCCGCGAAGGATCGGTCTTGATCTTCACCCGCCACACTACAGCTGCAATCGAGATCAACGAGGATGAGCCGCTACTCCTGCAGGACATGAAGCAGTTTCTGACGCGCATTGCGCCAAAGGACTGGAACTACAAGCACAACGACTTCTTCGTTCGCACGGCCAATATGACCGAAGACGAATGCCCTAACGGTCACGCCCACTGCCAGCATCTCCTCCTCGGCACGAGCGAAACGATTCCTGTAAGCGAAGGTGAGCTGCTATTGGGACAGTGGCAGAGGATATTCCTGATCGAACTCGATCGCCCGCGCGAGCGGCAGGTGTTCGTACAAGTGCAGGGATGGTAGACAAGCACGTATCTCTGCTGATCGATCTCCCACGGACTCCCCCTTCCTTGGGAGAATCGGAAGCGCTCTGCGCGGACCTGGCGTCCTCACACTATGAGAACTTCACCGTCGCATCGCGCCTTGTTCCGCGGCGCATGCGCCGGCATGTTTGTAATCTGTACGCGTTCTGCCGTACCGCGGATGATATCGGCGACGAGGCCCCTGGCAACCGCAACGCTCTTCTCGACAGACTTGAGCAGGAGCTTGACTACGCCTACAATGGCACGCCTCGCCATCCGGTGCTTGTCGCCCTCAGGAATACGATCGACCGTTTCGATCTTCCGCAAGATCTCCTTGCGCGTCTGATTGCTGCAAACCGGGTCGACCAAGCCAAGACACGCTATCAGACATTAGATGAGCTTCTGCGCTACTGCGAGAACTCCGCCACGCCGGTGGGAAGACTGTTCCTCATGCTCTTCTCATATCGCGACGCCAAGCTATTCGCTCTCTCCGATGCAACCTGCATCGCTCTGCAGCTGACCAACTTCTGGCAAGACGTCCGCCGCGACTACGAGATCGGCCGCATATACCTGCCACTTGACGACATGGCGAATTACGAAGTGAGCGAGAACGATCTCGCCGCTTCCTCCGGCAACGATCATTTCAAGGCACTGATGCACTTCGAGGTCGAGCGGACACGCCGGTATTTCCGAGAAGGCCTCCCGTTGATCGATCACTTGCGCGGTCATCTCCGGGTCGATGTAGCCCTCTTCTCCCGCGGCGGTATTGCGATACTCGACGAGATCGCTCGCCTAGACTATGACACGCTGGCCACACGCCCAACGCTAACCGGCAGGAAGAAAGCCTTTATCTTCCTGTCTACGCTCATGAGTCGGAAGTGGAGACGATGGATCTAGAGTCATCTTACCGCCTTTGTCAGCAGATCACGCGCCGGGAAGCAAAGAACTTCTACTACGCCTTCATCACCCTGCCGCGAAGGGAGAGAAGGGCGATATATGCTGTATACGCCTTTTGCCGCGAAGCAGATGACATCGCAGACAGCAACGCGGACATCGAGGAGAAGTGCGTTGAGCTTGACCGGCTGCGCAAGAGGCTCGCCGTCTCCGCTGCCGGGGATCCTCAACAACCGCCTGATGTAGCCTTGAGTGACGCCATCGCTCGCTACTCGATCGATCCTCAGGATCTTGCACATGTAGTCGACGGCGTGGAGATGGACCTTTCAATCACGCGCTACGAGACGTTCTCCGATCTGTCAATCTACTGCTATCGCGTCGCTTCGGCGGTGGGGTTGTCCGTACTGCCCATACTGGCCGGCGGGAAACATCTTTCAGGAGATGCCCGTAAAGCAGGAGAGACGCTGGGCCTGGGGATGCAGCTTGCCAATATCGTACGCGACGTGGCAGAAGACATCGAACGTGATCGTGTCTATCTCCCTCAGGAGGACCTGCAGCGGTTCGGGGTGAAGGAAGAGACGTTACTCTCTGGGGCTATGAATCAAGAGATGCGTGAGCTTATTGCATTCGAGATCGAACGATCTCGCAACTACATATCCCAGGGAAGAAGGGTGGCCGATTATCTTCCGCGGCGGTCCCGCAGCTGTCCGATTCTCCTCGCCACCATCTACTCACGCATTCTCGACATGGCCGAAGCCCGCGACTATGACGTTCTGAGCGAACGTCTGTCCCTATCGACAACAGAGAAGCTCCTGCTCATTCTGCGTGCATGGGCCGGGATGCTCAGATGAAGCAAGATGTCATCGTCATCGGCGGAGGTGCAGCGGGAATTGCTGCTGCTTGTGCGCTCGCTGCAGAAGGAGTGCACGCTGTAGTACTCGAACAGAGCACCCGTCTCGGCGGACGCGCCGCATCCTTCTTCTATCCTCGCATGCAGGAGGAGGTCGACTACGGCCAACATATCCTCATGCGATGTTGTCGTGAATCAATAGACTTCTTTTCGACAATCGCGCAGACAGACGCCATATCATTCCAGCCGCACCTCTCCATACCGGTCTCCGGTGAAAGAGGGATCGGCAAGATCACATCGGCCCCGTTCCCGGGCGCACTCCATCTCCTACCGACCCTGCTCTCATACGGACCGCTTCCACTGCGCGCCCGCCTACGAATCGCTCAAGCCGTACTTCCCCTTCTCCTAAAGACACCGGAAGACGTGCCATTCGACAAGTGGCTTGCCCGCCACGGACAGAGAGGCGAAGCAATCTCGGCCGTGTGGGATCCGATTTGCGTCGCTACTCTCAATGCGCATACACATCAGGTGAGCACGCGCGCAGCCCGGATGGTATTTGAACGTGGGTTCTTTCGCCGCCACGGGGCGGACATCGGCCTGTTCACGCGCCCGCTTTCGCAGATCTTCGCCGCTTCAGTTCCTTATCTCTCCCGCCGCGACGTCGACGTCCGCACGCGCACCCGCGCGGAGAGTCTCTTAGTTGACAACGAGACCGTAACCGGGGTGAAACTCGCAACAGGGGAGGAGATTATAGGTTCCTCGGTGATCGCCGCCATTCCACCTCATGACCTGGCTCCACTCATCGCGCCAGAAGCAAGCCCTGTTTCGGATTACTTTGCACGCGTCGCTGAACTGCTCCACTCCGTGATCGTCAACGTGCATCTCTGGTACGATCAGGCCGTGATGGAAGATCCATTTGTGATGGGAATAAACTCCCCGCTGCAGGCAGTATTCAATGTCACTGCCGCGCATTCCGCCCACGCCACAGCTACTCGTTTCGCCGGTGAGAAGACATTCCACATCGTGATCTCGCAGAGCGCGGCAGCAGACTGGATGAACCTGTCCACCGATGCGATCAAGGATCTGGTCCTTTCAAACCTGCCACTACTCGTGCCTGCGGCGCGCGGCGTGCACCCAATCGCTTCGCTGGTGGTCAAGAGCCCGAGGGCGACGTTTGTCCCGGCGCCGGGAAGCGACCGCCTCCGCTTATCGCCTCGAACGCCAATACGCGGACTCGTCATAGCCGGAGACCACGTCAACACCGGTTGGCCGGCAACGATCGAAGGGGCTGTCCGGTCCGGCAAGATGGCCGCTGCGTGCGCGCTCGAGTCTCTGGAGAGCTGATCCGTTGAGGTATTCACTAAACACCGATACGATCCGAAACATGCTGCCGTGCAGCACTGTTCAAAGAGGAGGTTGGATTGGATAGGGAAGAGATCATGAACGAAGTTAGAGACACTCTGCAGGGATACAATTACATCTATCTTGCAACGATCGAGCACGATCGCCCGCGCGTGCGCCCGGTCACACTCATCAACCATGACGAATCGTATTGGGTCGCAACCGGGGCCAATAGTGCCAAGGTGAGCCAGATCAAGCGGAATCCCAATGTCGAGTTATGCCTCTGCAAGGAAGAAGAGAAAGGAAGCGGCTACATACGCCTTTCCGGTACCGCAGAAATCGTGGCGGACCACGCACTCAAAGATGAACTGGCTAGTAACATCGAGTTCTTCTCCGATTATTGGAATGGAGCCAACGACCCCAACTACTGCCTTCTCAGAATCAGTGTCCGCGACATCGAATTAACCAGGCCGGGAGAGATGACTGCGCACAAAGCCACGATCTGACTGGGCGCCCGCTGGTCCGGTTCACGCCGGCGCATGTGCAGCGACAATCGGTGACACAAATAGCAGGAATGGTTATACTTATGCACCGGAGGTGCAGCGATGCCAGATTTCCCTAGATTCTTGTTCCGCGTGAAGGATACGCACATCGAAGAAGAGGCCAAACGAATGGTAGCGAGCTTCAAGATCAAGGACATTGAGATCCGCCGCGACGACACTATCAAGGATGCGTGGCTGGAGGATAACCAGGCGCTTAAGACAACATACGGCCTGGAACATATCCGCGACTATCTGGAAGGACTCGTCTCGTAAGCGAAACCACCAAGCGCAAGTCCTATTTCGGCTAAGCACCGACTATTCGACCGCCCAGTACCTGCCAGCAATCGGTGCTAGTTCAGGCGAGCACGCAACCGAGATGACATGTAGTCGATCGCCCACACTGTCAGCATGATGAGTAACATCATCATCCCGGCGCTTCTGTAGTCAGATACCTTCATGTACTGATAAAGGCTCTGACCGATTCCTCCCCCACCGACGATGCCGATCACGGTGGCGAAGCGGACATTGATGTCCCACTGATAAAGAGTGAACGAGAGATACGGGTTGACGATCTGAGGGATAATTCCGAAGATTACCACCTGTAGCCTGTTACCTCCGGCGGCGCGAATCGCCTCCACCGGCCCCTGATCGATCGATTCCAGCCGCTCGGAATAGAGCTTTGTTAGATTGGAGAGAGACTGCACGAACAGCGCCAGTACGCCGGGGAACGCGCCAACACGTACCCAGACGAGGAAGATGATCGCCCAGATGATGGCATCGACCGAACGAGCAACGCTCATCGCTACACGGACAACCGTGTATATCGTCCGTCCGATAATCCCCTGAGATAGGTTGCGGGCCGCGATGAAACTCAACGGCACCGCCGCCAACACGCCGAAGATCGTCGCCATCAATGCCATATAGATCGTCACGATCAGGAGGCGCATCCCGTCCCCGACAAGTGAGAAATCCGGACGCAGGAGCCTGGACCATATTCTGCCTGTCTTGTGAGCGTTGGTGAATAGGGCATAGAAGTTGACATCGGTGACGCCGAGCGCCGCAAGCACCGTGATTAGTGCGGTCAGCCCGAGCGCGACTCTCCATGAGGAACGGTACCACGACTGATTCTCCTCTTCCTCATCCGTCTCTGCCTCGGCCGTGCCCATTGCATAGAGATGCGTTACTCGTTCGTGCCACGGCTCCGGCCTTGCACTAAAGACGGAGCCAATGAGCCACAACGGACCGAGGTGCCACAACACGTACCGAAGGAAGTGGCTCCCTATGCCCACACGTTTCTCTCGCGGAGCAAGCCTCAGACCGAGAAGTCGCATTCCGAAAGACAAGCCGAAGTTTTCCCATACAGCAGCCGCCTCGACAGCCACGACGACCATCACCCACCAAGGAAGGGTTACGTATTCCCGCGACCCGAACACAACCAGGTTCCAGCAGTAGGAGGCCATTGTCCAGAAATACACGACAGAAAAGACATCCGTGAGAAAGACAAACGCCCGCCGACGGACCGCTTTCAGCCGTTTATCAAACCGCGGCCTCTCAGTCATGAAGCCGGCGTAGTATTGACGATCCTGCATCAGTTGATCTTCTCCCTCACTCGGCCACTTACATAATCAAGGAACCATACAACGATAACGATAATTACGATAACCGCCGCCACCTGGTTCCATGCACTGTCGATCCGACCCACCTGCCCCTTGTAATAGAAAAGAACCCTACCAATCCCGCCGCCGCCGACAAGCGCAATAACCGTAGCCATACGGAGATTGATGTCCCAGCGATAAAGGGTGAAGGCAAGGAAGGAGGGGATAATCTGAGGAATGACCCCGTAAAGAATTACCTGCCAACGTCGCCCGCCGGACGCAGCGATCGCCTCAAGCGGTCCGGGATCGATCCCTTCCACCTGCTCGGAGTAGAGCTTTCCCAGTGCGGCTATCGTGTGAACCGAAAGCGCCATCACCCCGGCGAACGGCCCGAAACCCACCCAGAGGGCGGCGATGATCCCCCACAGGAGCGCCTCAATCGAACGTACCATATTGAACAAGCCCCGCATGACCCAATAGACGGCCCAGCCAAGGCGACTGAATCCCATCATGTTGCGCGCTCCCAAGAAACTGAGCGGGAAGGCGATTATTCCACCGATCCCCGTCGCCAGAAGGGCCATGAATAATGATTGTATGAGGCCAGTGAATATCGACGCCGGCAGGTCGGGATTGGCACCGACGACAAGCTCCGGGTCGGGCGTGAACATATGCGTGAAATTGGGAGCGGTAAACGCCTTCCACAGATAACTGGTCTTGGATGCGCGCGTGGCGAGCGAATGCAGGTTGATCTCTGTGCTCAGCCAGCCGACCCAAACGGTAACTACGATGAGCATTACCGCAAAGACGCCGCGGTTGGTCATGTACCATGCCCGCGGGACAGGAATCGGCATTTCGTCGCCCACTTCTTTCTTCAGGAAGATCCCGGTTCCGCTCATGCGCCCGTGCAACAGCTGTGCGCGAAACTCGCGTTTTACCAGCGATACGGGCAGGGCAATCATCGACAGCTGCCACCACAGATACCTGCGAAGGCGTGCCGAAACCGACGGAAACCGGTATTCTGGCGTGAGTACCCGCAAGCCGAACATGCTGAGGCCGATGCTTTGAGTGAATGCGTGCGTAAGGGCGGCAAGTTCCATCGTGCCCAACACCACGATCGGCCAGCCCCAGGTCGGCACGGTCAATCGGCCGTAGTAATGGATGTTGGTGTACCAATAGTAGTTGAGAAGATACATCGTGCCGTACGCTATGTATCCCCACAACGCCCAGTCAACAAGAAACGCGCCAAAGCGCGTTTTCCAGCTGGCGAATGGCCCGCGCGATTTACCGGACTTCAACGTGTTCGGCTTCTTCGCCATAGATCTCCTTGAATCGCGCCTCATCGATTTCGTCCGGGAGCCCCTCAAAGACGATCTCGCCGTCCTTCAATGCGAGGATGCGTGTGCCATACCGCCTCGCCAGCGACAGGAAGTGAAGGCTCGCGATGACGGTGACACCGTCTTCCTGATTCATCTGTTCGAGGTATTTCATCACGGAATGCGATGTCGCCGGATCGAGTGCTGAGACCGGCTCGTCGGCCATCAGCAGTTGCGGCTCCTGCATCAGCGCCCGCGCAATCCCAACGCGCTGTTGCTGCCCGCCGGAGAGCTCATCGGCCCGCTTATAAGCCTGATCGCGAATTGCGACACGATCGAGATTCTTCATCGCCAGATCCATATCCGCCTGCGGGAACCGGTGAATGGCCGAAAGCCAGGGATTGACGTAGCCCAGACGTCCGGCAAGGACGTTGGTCAGTACTGATGATCGCTTCACTAGATTGAACTGCTGAAAGATCATTCCCATCTGGCGTCGGATGCGGAGGAGTTGGCGCGACGATGCGGCGGTTACGTCTACTCCGTCGAAGTAGACTTTTCCCGCCGTCGGCTCGATCAGGCGGTTAATGCACCGGAGGAGCGTCGATTTTCCCGACCCGGAGAGCCCGATTACAACAAGAAACTCCCCTTTTTTGACGGTGAAGCTGATGTCGTTTAGCGCCAGCACCTCGCCGCGCTCATAGACCTTGGACAGATGTTCGATAACAAGTTGGTCAGCCATATCATCGTCCTTAATGAAAATGGGAGGGGATTTTCCCCTCCCATAAGTTTATTCGGCAAACAGCCGGATCACAACTTGTTCTATCGCTCGGGGATAGGAAGACCGAGGATCTCACGGTAGCCGTCGTAGAATGCGTCGGTTATGTCTGCCACCGCTCCCCATTCGTAGAAGTTCGAGTCGCCCCACGCAGCTGCCATGGTTGGGTCGTTGAACTGATCCTTAACCGCAGCGACGATCTTGTCGGCGACGGCGGTCGGGAAGTTCGGACCGAAGGCCATGCAGTCGTTCGGGATCGGGCCGATCGTGTCAACGACGCCAATCTCGCGCAGCACGGTGTCGAAATCATAGAGTTTGCTTACGGCAGAACGCAGGTCTACGCATGTTCCGCGAAGTTCTGGACGGAAGAGATCGTTGTTCCAGCGATCCCAAATCCACAGCTCAGGGTCGTCGCCCCACTGCCATTTGTCGCCAGTCCAGGCGGCCGGCGGGTTGGGAGGAGAACCGTAACCTGTGCAGAAGTCGCCCTGGCCCTCGAGGAGCGCAATCATGGAGTTGGTGTGGCCACCGCTTTCCACGACGTTGCTGAACGTGATCCCCTTGTTCTTGAACAGCATGTTCGGGAAGACATACCCCGACGTGGAGCCGGTATCATTGTAGATCCAGACCTTGCCCTGCAGATCAGCCAGCGACTTGATGCCTGAGTCGCGGCGGGCATAGATGCTGGCAAAGTAGAACGGGTATCCGTAGCGAACCGAGCCGAGTCTAGGAGTGACGTTTCCGTTCGTCCGGTCGTAGATACGAATATACTGATCGGTCGTCGGCATGCCGAACGTGTCGCCCTCAGAGGCGGCGAACGCTTCGATCATTGCTGTGTAGTCTGCCTCGAGAATAGGCTTGATGTACAGGCCGGTGCGATTGTAGAGATCCTCCGCAATCTGCTCACCGATCGCTTGTACAGTCGCCCCCTCTGTAGATGGGACAAGAAGCATATAGATCGGATGATCCTTGGTACCAAGGTCAGCCGCCAAAACTGCTCCGACGCTGAACGCCAGGATGGCCACTACAGCCATCGCTGCCACGAGCCGCTTCGAAAAACGGTTGTTCATACTGTACTACACCCCCGATATTTTGTTGGTATCTTTATCATAGGATTTCCTTGACGACAAGTCAACCGCCGTCTACTCCCGCTTGTACGGCTGCCCGAGCGCCTTGGGGAAGCGAACGCGACCGATCGCGCCGGCAACAACAAGGAGCGTAACGATGTAGGGAAGCATCTCGACGAACTGCCATGGTATCGGCTTCGATGGCAGAGTCTTGATCCATGTGGCAAGGCTCTGGAAGAATCCAAAGATGAATCCTCCTAGAAGCGCCAACAGCGGGTTGAGCCCACTGAACACGACCGTCGCCAAGGCGATGAAACCCCTTCCGGCGGAGATGCTCTTTGTGACCGATCCGAACCAGGCGATGCTCATGTACGCGCCGCCCAAGCCGGCAAGAACCCCCCCGAATGTCGTTGCCAAGAGGCGAATGCGATTAACGTTGATTCCCGCTACGTCAGCGGCTTCCGGATTTTCTCCCGCCGCTTTCAGCATCAGTCCGACGCGCGTTCGTTTGAGAACCCAATAGACGATGAACGGCACGACTATGGCCACAAAGATCATTGGGCTAAGCGAGCCGATCGGCGTCCTCAACTTGGCCAGTTGAGACGCCACAGGCACAGAGTGGAATCCCGGGGAACCCAACTTGATAAGACCGAACGCTACAAAGCCCATCGCGAACAAGTTGATGCCGATGCCGGTGATCATCTGGTCGCCTTTCCAGTAAGTGTTGATCACCGAGAAGACAAAGCTGATGGTGGCGCCGACCACCATTCCCACGAGCAGTCCTACCATGGGGCCGCCCATTTCCGCGCCAAGTGCGCCGGCAAACGCACTGGTGAGAAGAATCCCCTCGAGTCCGATATTAAATAGGCCCGCTGTCTCTCCTACAACCTCCCCTACCGCGGTCAGCGTGATTGGGACCATGGCGTGAAGCGAAATGCGTAATAGATCCGTCAAGAAACTCAAATTCATGCCGATCGCCTCCTCCAGAGACCCGCAAGCCTATTCCAGGATGTCCGCAGCATGCGGAAGACGCGGATCAATTCAGGAATCGCCATCGTAATAACGATTACGCCCTCAACCACCCGCACCATCTCCAGCGGCACGCCGGCAGTGAACTGCATCGTCCGTCCGCCTGCGGTTAGGCCGCCGAAGAACAGAGAGGCAATGATGATGCCGATCGGATGATTCCTTCCCACCATAGCCACAGCCATTCCATCAAATCCCGTGTTCATCAACTGCGGCAATCCACTGATGATCGCATATGTAGGCGGGTTTCCCATCACTACCGTGGCGCCGGCGAGTCCCGCTCCCAGTCCACCAAGAATGAATGCCAAGAGCATCGTTCGCTTGCTCTTGATGCCGCCGTAGCGAGCGGCGGTGGGATTCAATCCCGCTGCACGTACCTCATATCCGATCGCCGTATGCCAAAGGACAAAGTAGATGATTATGGCGAACGCGACTGCGGCGAAGAGCGCCCATGAAAGATCCGTCCCCCGCATCAATACGGGAAATCGTGCATTGATCGGTATACTTATCGTCTTCTCGGCTCGAACCGGGTCAACGAGGACAAACGCCACGAGGTAGAACACCAAGAAGCGCGCGATCCAGTTGAACATGATCGTCGAGATAACTTCGTGCACTCCACGCGTAAGCTTGAGTATCGCCGGTCCCAAACTCCACGCCGCGCCTGCGAGCATGGCAAAGACAATGCCGGCGATAAGATGGAGCCCGGTGGGAAGGGTGAAATAACCCACGGTTACCGCCGCAGCGGCTCCTACGTATACCTGCCCCTCAGCGCCGATGTTGAACATGCCGGCGCGCACACAAATGGAGAACGTCAGCGCGGTGAGCATCAGGGGAACCCCACGCGCAGCCGAGCTGGCCCAGCCGTACGTATCTCCGTAGGCGCCGCTGAACATCGCGGAATAGGCCTTCCATGGATTGTATCCCCAGATCCACATCAGGATCGCGCCGATGAGAAGCCCAACTATGGCCGCCAAGAGCGATTCTATCGCCGGATTGAGCCCCGTAAGGGTGCGCCGGGCGATATCAAGCGGCCGCGATGTGTTACCTACTGATTCCCTACTCATGCTACCTCCCCGGCCGCAACGCCGCCCATCAGCATTCCAATCTTCTCTCGATTGAGCTCTTCCGGAGCGGCGATTGTCATGAAGCGGCCTTCGTACATGATCGCCACCCGATCCGAGAGCGCCAGCACTTCATCGAGATCCGCGGAGACAAGCATGATTGCGCGCCCCTTGTTGCGCATCTCGACGAGCAGATCACGGATGTATTGTGCGGCTCCGATGTCCAGACCTCGTGTCGGCTGCGATGCAATGATGATATCCGGATTCTTTGCGAGCTCTCGCCCTACGATGAGTTTCTGTTGGTTCCCCCCGGAGAGGCTTCTTGCCGGTGCACTCGGTCCTGTCGCCTGGATGTCAAACCGATCCATCAGCTCGCGCACATGTTTGTTGATCTTCGGCCAGCGCAAGAACGAGAATGGTCCCCTAAACTCCGGCCAGCGGTGAACGCCAAGAATCGCATTCTCAGCAAGCGTGAATGGAAGAACCAATCCCAATCGCCATCGGTCCTCCGGAATATGGGCGACGCCCAGTCGATAGATTTCGCGCGGGTCTTTCCCCAAGATGTTCGTGCCATTGATCGTTGCGCTCCCCGCCTGCGGGACACGTAAGCCTGTGAGCGCTTCCACCAATTCCGACTGCCCGTTCCCCTCGACACCGGCGACGCCGAAGATCTCTCCGCCGTATACATCGAAAGACAATTCCTCTACCGCAACCTCACCCGTGTTTCCGCGAACGGACAGATTCTTTACCGCCAGTACCGGGGTCTCGGATCGTTCGGCCGCCGGCCGACGTTCGCGCTGCGGGAGTGCTTTCTCTTGCAGCTCGACCGCGCGCGCTTCCTCGTCGAGTGTCTTCCCAACCATCAGCTGCGCGAGCCGCTCCGTCGTCGCGTCCACCGTCTTCACATCTCCCACCATCTCACCATGGCGGAGAACAACGACTCGGTCGGTGATCGAGCCGACTTCCTTCAGCTTGTGGGTGATGAGGATTATCGACTTGCCTTCTTCTTTCAGGCGTTTGAGCAGGGTGAACAGCTCGTCGACCTCCAGTGGAGTCAGCACCGAAGTCGGTTCGTCAAGGATCAACAGATCGACGTTGCGTGAGAGAACCTTGAGAATCTCCACGCGCTGCTGCTCGCCCACGGCCAGCTTCTCCACCGGCACATCCAGCGGAACGCGGAGGCCGCTCTCCTCCATGAGTGCTTCCAACTTCGTCTTCGTCGCGGCAAGATTGATCGCATTGAATGGCCGGTCATGGCTGAGGGCGACGTTCTCCGCCGCGGTAAACGTTCCCACAAGTGCGAAGTGCTGGTACACCATTCCGATACCGAACTCCAGCGCCTCGCGCGGGCTCGAAAATCGTACCGGTCCGCGCGGCGAAATGACCCGACCCTTTGTCGGCGGGAGGAGGCCGGAGAGGATCTTGGTGAACGTGGTCTTTCCCGCTCCGTTCTCCCCCAACAGTCCGATAATCTCACCGCATTGGATTTCCAGGTCAGCCTCTTTCAGTGCCACCGTCCCGTTGGAATAAACCTTGGTAATCCCTTCTGCACGTAGATAGTAGTCTGGAACGGTCTTGTCATCCGTCACGTGCGTATCTTCTCTCATAGGGGCTCCTGAACTAGTCATACGAGAATAGGAAAATGGGAGAGAGGAGGTTCTCCTCTCTCCCGTCGTGACTCTTACAGACCAATCACACTTCTACGGCGCACCCAGGGTGTACTGCGCGCGCACTGCCGCCATTTCGTCGCCGGTGTCCGCAGTCGGGACAACGATCGAACCGTCGAGAATTCCGGCCTGAAGTTCATCAACAGCATCCCAGATCCAAGCGGGAACCGTAGCGCGGTCCTGTGCCCAATTGGCGATGATCTTGTAGAAATCATCTGCCTTGACGGCACCGCCGTCGATACCGAACTGAATGAAGTCGGCTAGCTGCGAGATACCGCTGATGGCAACTCCGCCTTCCTTGAGACCAAGGCTGACTACACCACCTGCGAAGGTGCCGTCGACAACGGACTTCACCGCGTCGTAGCAACCGGTGTCAACGCGCTTCATGCCGCTGGCAAGGGCATGCAAACCGCTGCCCATCCAATCCTGGTCGGAGTCGACACCAAAGTAGTACGGAGGGCCGAACATCGTGCCGGCGGAGGTATGGGCTTCCGTGATTGCATCCAGGTCACCAACACCAAGAGGGCCGGCTACGTTGTACACGCCGACCGCGCCCTGGGCGAGCATGGCTTCTGTGGCGGCCTTACCCTGCGCGATATCGTCGAAAGTGCCGGTGTACGTGTAGAGGAGCCCCACATCCGGAGTGGTTCCGGTATGCTCGGCATACTTCTTGATTCCCCAGTCGATGCCGAAACGATAGCCGGCCTCGAAGTGATAAAGAACAGGAATCTCGATACCGAGTACACAGCCAACGTACTTGTATCCGTACTGAGCTGCAACCATCCCGCCCAGTGCGCCGACGAGGGCAGACTGTTCATTCTCGCGGAAAACAATGCTCATCACGTTCGGTTGGCTTACTACCGAATCGATGATTGCGAACTTCTGATTCGGGAATTCCTGCGCCGCCTGGTTGAGCGCGTCGCCGAGAAGGAAGCCGACGCAGATGATCAGTTCGTAGTCTCCCGTTCGCGCCAAGTTACGGATGTTTGGCAGGTAATCGGCTGCCGTTGCGCTCTGCACCTCGGTCATTTCCAGGCCGAAGTCCTTCGCTGCCTGATCAGTTCCCTTGAAGCCCATGTCATTGAACGAGAGATCACCGCGTCCGCCGACATCAAGCACGATACCGACCTTTCCGCTTGCCAATCCAGCCACGGAAACTCCGATAAGCAGGACTAGCATCAAGGCCAACAGTTTCTTCACAAGCGCCTCCTTTTTCCTCCAGTTGTGCTGGACCATCCAGCACTCACTCAGCATTTATTCTACTGCACAATCGCGGCAAGACAAAATCTGCAAGGATTGCGGACAGAGTCCTTGCCTGCGTCAAGCGGACAGAGGCTACATCGCTGATCTTGTCCCCGCCTAGCCCAAGATAACAAAGAACGACTAACTTGACTGGATAATGTTGGAACACTTTCTTTGTCCATCGTTTGGTATGTCAAGTCTTCACGATGGGCGGCGGAGAGGGGTCCGGATGCAAGAGAATGATCCACATCGTACGGGGCGCATTCCTCCAGTTCGATCGTCTCTTAAGGATCCGCGGACGCCGACAATTAGAGAGGGAAGGCGCCTCGGAAGCCATGTTGCTTTCAATTCCATATGAAATCCGTCTGCGGGACCCAAGGGGTGACCCTAACGTAGCGTGATGCTCTATGCTTACGTCACTACAGGTGATTACGGTGATGTACACGGTCGGGAAAGTCGCGCAACTTGCGGGAGTAAGTGTTCGTACGCTGCACCATTACGATTCGTTGGGACTGGTCAAGCCTTCGGAACGCTCGGCGGCCGGCTACCGGCTGTATTCAATGAGCGACCTTGAACGATTACAGCAGGTGATGTTCTACAAGGAACTAGGATTCGGACTCAGGCACATCCTCGAGCTGATGTCTTGCTCGACTCTTGATCGACGCCAAGAGATCATCAGCCAACGAAAGCAAATCGAGAAGCGAACGCTAAAGCTTAGAGCAATGCTCTGCCTGATCGACCGTACTCTGCGGTCACTGGAGGAGGGAAACCAGATGACGCCGGAAGAAATGTTCGTCGTGTTTGGAGATTTCGATCCGTATCAGTATGAGGACGAGGTAAGACAGCGCTGGGGGCGCAAGGCAACTTACCGGGAGTCTGTTAGGCGCACGAAGTCTTACAACAGGAAAGACTGGGAGACTATTCGAGACGAGAATGACGCGATCATGGAGCACATACTCGACGTCTTCGATAGGGGCATCGACCCGCATGCACCGGAGGCAATGGACGTCGCTGAGGAGGCGAGATTGGCGATCGATCGAGCCTTCTATCCTTGCTCGCATGCAATGCACGTCCTACTCAGCGAAGGCTATGTCAACGACCCTCGGTTCCGGTCGTTCTATGACCGAAAACGTGAAGGTTTTGCCGTCTGGTTTGCGGCGGCAATTGGGGCGAATGCCAACCGAATACCCGCAGAAGAGTAGCTGCTAAGGCCACGTCGGCTGAGCAATCCGCGCGAGCAGTGGTGTTCGTGCCAATAACCGGTGCACCGCTCATGCCCAGCATCATCTCCCGAAAAGATGGTCGCAACCGGTATGTCACAAGACAAACAGGGCCACCACTAGATCGGCGATGGCGGCGATCGCTACCGGCAGCGCCATTCGGCGCAAGAATTCTCCCATTGAAACAGAGAAGTACTCCAATGAGACAGAGACGCACGGATGCACCGGGCTGATAACATAGCCGAGGTAGACCGCGAAATACGTGACGGCAAAGGCGGAAAGAGTCATTGCCCCGTGTGTGGTCATGAAAATCGGTACAACGATCGCAATCGGCGCTTGAATGCGACCTGTGATGACGCCAAGAACAAAGCCAATCACGATACATAGAACCACCGGCGGCAATTCCAACCCCGCGATGGTTTCCGGTGCACCGGAAGCCGTGAACGTGTTCAGAAACACGAACATCGCCAGGATAAGCGCCACATACTTCCACGGGCGCATTCTTCTGTTCACTTCTCTCAGCGCGCTTGCCCCGATACGCCCTTTCACCATCGCCAGAATCAGACTCACCACAACGCCTACAGCTGTGCCAATCTCTGCGTATGAAAGTGAGAGGACCGTCTTCAGCAAGATGTCGATCGCCGGTGCGGCAAGGATAATTCCCAACGGGACGAGAAGCCCGGCAAGCGAGAACTTATCCGCATACTCCATCTTGCCGTTGACGCGGCGTAGCAGCGTAATGTAGCCGATCAGGGACGTTGCAATGAAGGCAGGAAAGAGGAAGAGAATTGCCGGATAAAGGCCGACCGATGCAATCTTTGTCGACGCGATCAGTGAAGAACCGAGAGGGTACACGAGGAGGAATGCATGTCTAAACCAGACGTTTCCCGCCACCTTTACATCGGGCGACACGTTTGCTCCTCCGCGCTCGATTAACGGAGCGGAGAGGAGGGCACCGCCGGGCATGGGGAGCATTCCAATAAGCGCGGGCGCAGCAGCAAAAAAAGCACGCTTACCAATGCGCATGTTAGCCACCAAGCGGTCCATCTGTCCGGACGTCTCGAGTACGCCGCCGATCAACGGAATCACGCCGACGACGAACGCGATAAGGAGAACCGAGGGATCGCCGAACGTTTGCGTAAGCACCGACAACATCGCATGCGGTGAGAGTGTGAACAACGCCAGGATCACCGATGCCGCCGACATCGCAAGCGAGATACTCCGGTGGGACAAATACAGAAGACAGACTATACAGAGAGAAAAGCCGATCCAGATTACCATACCACCCCTCATGACTACTCTGGTGTGTAGAATATCCTATTCGCGATGTATGTCCAAAGCCTTGGATTGCCTGACAGATCGTCAATAATGGAGAATGCAAATGGAGGTACGAATGGAGAACTTGAGAGAAGCGATGAATGCTGCGTTAATCGATGGAAAACTCCCGTGCGCGCAGGCGTTTGCGATAGCGGATAGGCTGAACCTCTCAGCTCTTGCGGTCGGACAAGCAGCAACGCAGGAATCGGTCAAAATCTCACACTGTCAGCTCGGGCTCTTCGGCCATGTACCGGGCAAGCGTTCGCCCGCACCGTCCGCAAGCGAGATCCTGGATTCCGCAAAACAGCTGATTCGATCCCATCTGGTACAGGGCGATCTTCCGTGTGAGTCGGCATGGCAGATCGCGGACGAACTTGGGATCTCAAGGTCCGCCGTGGCCGCTGCCGCTGATGCAATCGACATTCGAATCAGCGCTTGCCAGCTCGGTTGTTTCACCTGAAGGAAAAGGGGACAG
>CAZKAB010000017.1:26749-39069 GCA_964550615.1 uncultured Thermotogae bacterium | reverse complement strand
GCCTGTCCTGCCGGACAGGCCCCTGACGCCAACGTCGCCCACAGGGGGACGACGCTACAAGACTTCCAGGTTAGACGAACAGCGGGACGATCTCGAATTTGTCCACGTCGACAAGGCCGCGGTCGGTCAGTTTGAGGGCCGGAATGACGGGCAGCGCGAGGAATGAGAGGATCATGAACGGCGCGGGAAGCGAACACCCAAGTCCGCGCGCAGCGGTGTCCAACTCTCGCCCGCAAGCGGCGACCTCGGCCAGCGGCCGCTCGGACATCAGCCCGGCAATAGGGAGGGGCAACGAGGCGACAACGCGTCCGCAATCGACTACAACTTGTCCTCCGCCCATCTCCACCAGCGCGGCAACCGCCGCGCGCATATCGGAATCGCTCGCCCCAACAACTACTATGTTGTGCGAGTCGTGCGCCACGCTCGACGCAAGCGCACCACGCTGTAACTCGAATCCCCGTACGAGGCCGAGGCCGACATTCCCGGTTCGGCTGTGGCGTTCAACCACGGCAAGCTTGAGGATGTCGTGGACCGGATCGGATACTACAAGGCCATCTTCGACCTTGGGCGCAAGGCGCACCCCACCGGTGACCACTTGATCGCGAATTACATCAATCACGCGTGCATCTCCCGGTTCCGCCGGGATGTCGAACGACAGCTGTTCCACGTTCACGTGCATGCTTCCTCTCACGTCTTCGATCTTCTCTGACGCAGCCAGCTCGGCTACACACACTCCGTCCACAGCGACGAGACGGCCGGCAGCGTAGACCTTGCTCACCTTCATCTGCTCAAGATTTGAGAGGACGACAATGTCCGCTCTGTAGCCGGGAGCGATTGCCCCCATCCGGTCGAGCCCGTAGGCGCGGGCGGCGTGAATCGTGGCGGCAGACACCGCAAGCTCGGGCGGCACTCCGGCAGCGATCGCTTTGGCGACGATACCATCTATATGACCGTCCACCTCAAGCGTCTCTGGATGGCAGTCGTCGGTGCAGAAGTGGACGAACGGCGCCGTGGTCGGAGAGAGAAGAGGGAGAAGCGCGGCGAGATTGCGCGCCGTGGTCCCCTCCCGAATGAGGATGTGCATCCCGGCCCTCAGTTTCTCCCGCGCTTCGTCGAGGTCGGTGCACTCATGATCGCTCGCCGGGCCGGAGAGCGCGTAGGCCCACAACGCCGGGCCGGAGAGTCCGGGCGCATGTCCGTCGATCGGGCGGCCCGCGGCGGCGGAAAGCTTATCCATCATCCCCGTGTCAGCGTTGACCACTCCGGGGAAATTCATCACCTCGCCCAGTCCAATTACCCCTGGAAGGGCAAGGATCCGCGCGATCGCGGGCGCGGCGATCTCCGCTCCCGATGTCTCAAGATGCGTCGCCGGAACACAAGAAGGGGCCATCATGAACACCCGCAACGGAAGATCGCGGGCGGATTCAAGCATGTACTCAATCCCGGCAACGCCGAAGACATTCGCGATTTCGTGTGGATCGGCGATCACCGCCGTCGTGCCGTGGGGCAGGACGGCACGGGCAAACTCAACCGGCGACAGCTGCGAGCTTTCGATATGCACGTGTGCGTCGATCAGCCCGGGGATGATCCAGGCACCGCGAACGTCGACCTTCTCCGCAGCGTCAACGGCGGCGAATCCGGTGATGATCCCATCGGCAACAGCTACGTCGCCATCGAAGAAGCTTCCGGAGAAGACGTCGAGAACGCGAGCGTTCTGAATAAGAAGGTCCGCCGGTTCGCTTCCAAGTGCGACGCGGACGGTACGGATGTCAGGTTTCATACCAGCAAGAATACTCCCGATAGCGCGTCCTCGCCAAACGTTCTCGCGTTTGCAGCGCGTCATGGCCGGGCTTATTATCGATTCCTGGGGAGAGGGGGAGTAATGGAGATCACACAGTACAACACTGATGACGTTTTGGCGCGACAGCTCAAACTCGCGGATGAGAACTATCGCCTGCTCAAAACGCGGCAAGTACGTGCAATAAACGTGATGGGGCCTGTGGGCGTCGGAAAGACAAGCCTCATTGTGCGGCTGATCGAACGCTTCATCCCGTGCGGTGTCAAAGTGGCCGCGATTGCGGCGGCAGCGGTCGGGGATGAGGATCATCAACGCTTTCTGGAGACCGGTGCCCGATCGATCAACCTCACAACCGGAGAGGACGGCCATATCGACGCAACGGGCCTGAACCGCGCCCTGCTCGCCCTCGACCTTGCCGGCATTAACGTGTTGTTCGTGGAGAACGTCCCCGGAATCATCTCGCCGGTTGACTATCCACTCGGGACGGGAGACGAGATAGTCGTTATCGCCGCTACGTCAGGTGGAGGTGCAATGCGTAAGTATCCACGCATCTTCACGCAAACGGACTTGGTAGTGGTGAACAAGATCGATCTCGCCGCCGCTACCGGTGTGAAGACCGAGACCATGTCCGCCGATTATGCCCGCATCAATCCGCACGGTAGGATCGTGTTCGCCGATGCCAAACATGGGAGCGGGATCGATGAACTGCTAGCGGCGCTCGGTTTTGAGTGCGACTCCAAGTGGTAGAGGGTCGCGGCCCTACGTACGTCCGGCAGGAGATTCCGCCATCTTCATGAGGCGTATCGCGTCTTGACGATCCAAACCCCTCTCACTATGATGGTTATCGATCAGTTCGATGCAGCCCGCCGCTCTTGTCAGCCACGAGTGGCATCCGCTTTTTTCGGGCAGTGTTGGGTCGATTGTGTTTGCACCCCGCTACGAAAGGAGAAGAAATGATCGGCGTATTTGACTATGTGCGCGTTGGTTCAGTAAAGGAGGGATGCGATCTTCTCGCCGAACACGAGGGAAGAGCGAGGGTTTTCGCCGGTGGGACCGACCTTCTTGTTAACATCAGAAACAACGGCGTGTCTCCCGATCTGCTCGTCGATATCAAAGGCATCGAACCGCTGGGTAAGCTTACCGTCGACGCGCCCGATGCCACGATCGGCGCATGCGTTCCGCTAAATGTAATCGGTGAGAACGCGGCGATCGCCGAGAGATGTACCGCCCTCGCGCAGGCCGCGCTGAGCGTGGGGTCTTATCAGGTAAGAAATCGCGCTACGCTCGCTGGGAATGTCGCCAACGCCTCTCCGGCCGCTGACACCGCGCCCGCCCTCCTCGTGCTCGACGCGCACGTCGCCGTGCAGGGGAAGGCAGGAGGGCGAGATATCCCGATCTCCGAGTTGTTCCTCGGTGTTAAGAAGAATTCGCTCGCCGCTGATGAGATGATCACGTCCATTATGCTTCCCTCGCACGCGAAGCATATGAGGAGCGCGTTTATCAAGAAACAGCGGGTGCGCGGACACGACCTTGCGGTGATCAACATGGCGGGAAGCCTCGATCAGGAAAGCGGGGCGTTACGTGTCGCAATCGGAAGCTGTGCCGTAACACCGATTCTCCTTTCGATCGATTCGCCGATCGATTGCAGTGCGCCGATCGACGAACTGGTGGCGCGGATCGATAAGATAGCGCAGGACGCGATCAGGCCGATCGACGACTTACGCGGATCGGCGGCGTATCGGCGCGGCCTCATTCCTGTATTCCTGAGACGGCTCCTGACAATGTTAGTGGAAAGAGAAGGAGGCGAGTGATCGTGGCGAAGCTTCACGACATAGCGGTCACCGTAAACGGAGAGCTTGAAACGTTGTCTGTCCCCGCGGGAATGACACTGCTGGAACTGCTGCGCGACCGGCTCTATCTCACCGGAACGAAGGAAGGTTGTGGCGCCGGGGAATGCGGGGCATGCACGGTCATTCTCGGCGACCGCCCGGTCAACGCCTGCCTCATTCTTGCAGCAGAAACGGACGGGAAAGAGGTTCGAACAGTGGAGGGGGAGGCGAGCGCCGCATCCCTCTCCGTACTGCAACAGTCGTTCATCGACGCCGGGGCGATTCAGTGCGGCTTCTGCACACCGGGAATGATCATGTCCGCCCGCGCTCTTCTTGCGCGCAATCCCAATCCGAGCGATGAAGAGATCAAAGAGGCCGTGGCGGGCAACCTCTGCCGCTGCACCGGTTACGAGGCGATCATCAACGCTGTGCGCATGGCGGCGAAGAGAGAGGCGGTGACGAGACAATGAGCGATGGCAAGCACAAGTACGTCGGACAGCCGGTCGCGCGCGAGGATGCTCTTCCCAAGGTAACGGGAAGAGCGATGTACGTGCACGACATGCATCTTGCGGGCATGATCCACGCCGCCACGTTGAAGTCGCCGCACGCGGCCGCCCGCATCAAGCGCATCGACACTGAGACGGCGCGGAATCTTCCGGGCGTACGCGCCGTTCTCGTCGGGGAAGATCTCCCCTATCGCCTCGGCCTGTATGTACAGGACAAGCTGATCCTTGCCCGCGGCCAGGTGCGCTATCAGGGAGAGCCGGTCGCCGCGGTCGCCGCGGATACGCTGGAGACGGCGCGCGCGGCATGTGAGTTGATACGGGTCGAATACGAGCCCGTTTCTCCGGTTCTCGATCCGCGCAATGCGATCAAGCCGGATGCGCCGCTCGTGCATGAGGATTTGCATACCTATTCATACATGAAGGGAGTCTTCGCCCCAAAGCCGCACACAAACATCGCCCACCATCAGAAGATTCGTAAGGGGAACGTAGATGACGCGCTCGCCGAATCCGATCTGGTGGTGAACGAACACTTCTACAACCCCCCGGCGCCACACGTGCCGATGGAGACGCATGCCGTGATCGCGCAGGCGCTTCCCGGCGACCGGATGGAGGTGCACACATCGGCTCAATCGCCTTACACCGTGCGCGACCTGTTGAGCCACAGCCTTGGCCTGCCTCAGTCGAATATCCGCGTGCACGTCCCGTATATCGGCGGAGGATTCGGCGGCAAGGCGGGGATTCATCTCGAACCCCTCGCTTGTTGCCTATCGCGTGCGTCCGGCGGCCGACCGGTGAAGATTGTGGCCACGCGCGAGGAGGAATTCGGCACGCTCCCATCGCGCCAAGGACTGCATACCGAGATCACTCTCGGTGTCACGAAAGACGGCAAGATTAAGGCGTTCAAAGCGACGTATGTGTGGGACGCCGGCGCATATGCCGACTACGGAGTGAACATCGGCCGTGCAGCCGCTTACGCCGGCGCCGGACCTTACTGCGTGCCAAACTGCTTCATCGATTCTTTCGTCGTATATACGAACAAAGTGTTCGGCACCGCTTACCGCGGCTTCGGCCACCTGGAGGTGCTGTGGGGCGTGGAGAGGGCAATCGAACTCGCCGCACGTCGACTGGGGATCGATCCGTACGAGTTCCGCATGAACAATCTGCTGCGCGAGGGCGACAAGACGATTACCGGCGAGACGATCACAGCCGGACACGGTCGCCCGGATTTGTGCCTGCAGGCAGTCGCGGAAGCAATCGATTGGGGAACCCCGAGTGCGCCGGCGGAGAAGGGCAAGGCGCGCGGCAAGGGAATTGCGGTATTGCATAAGGCGCCGGCAATGCCCTCCTACACATCATGTTCGGCGATCATCAAGCTGAACGGTGACGGCTCGGCCGACATTCTCATCTCCGGCGTAGATATGGGCCAGGGAACGTACACGACCCTGCGCCAGATCGCAGCCGACGAGCTTCGCATTGAAATCGACAAGGTGCACATAACATGGGAATGCGACACCGCGTTCTCTCCGTACGACTGGCAGACGGTCGCCAGCCGGTTTGCGTTCATGGGCGGAAATGCTACGATCGCGGCGGCGCAGGATTGTCTCCGCCAAGTACGCGAGACGGCGGCGATTGCGCTGCGCGCCGCGCCTGAGCAGATCGCGTGCGAGAACGGCGAAGCGTACGTAGAAAGTGACCCAAATCGTCGGCTGCCTTACGATCGGTTGGCGCTTGGATACACGTTCGGAAACGGTAATTCAATCGGCGGTCCGATTGTCGGCCATGGCCGCTATATCGCGCAGGGACTGACCAACCTCGATCCGGAGACCGGACAGGGGCTGCCAGCACAGTTCTGGACGTATGGCGCACATGGCGTAGAAGTTGAAGTGGACACAGAGACCGGCGAGATCGAGATCGTGAATATCGCCACCGCTCTTGACGCGGGCAAGGTGCTGAACCCGAAGCTGGCACGCGAACAGGTGATCGGCGGAGTGGTACAGGGCATCGGGTCTGCGCTGTTCGAGGGTCTGATCTTCAACCGCGACGGCCACCTGCAGAACGGCTCTTTCACCGATCACAAGATTCCAACGGCCAAAGACATCCCTATTCACACAAGGCAGATCTTCGTCGAGACGCCACAGCCGAACGGCCCTTACGGCGCACGTGGGATGGCCGAGCATCCGATGATCTCGGTCCCGTCCGCAATCGCCAATGCCCTGGTCGACGCCATCGGCGTCGACTTCCACACCCTGCCGCTTACGGCGGAGCGGGTTTACACCGCAATTCACACAGAAAGGACAGATTGATGAAGAGACTCAAGATCGAACGCGAGCGCTACTTCGATTCGGTCTTCCTCATGCTGATCAGCAAGGAAGTTGAATCGCTCCCGGGCGTTAGCTCCGCAACCGCCGCGCTCGCTACACCGCATAACGTGGAGAACCTAATCCGGATTGGATTCGCCTCTCCTGAGCTTTCCACCGCCGGACCGAACGACCTTGTTGTTGCAATCGACGCCGAAGACGAATCCGCAGTCGCGGCCGCACAGGAACGCGTCGAAGAGATGCTGACAAGGAAGAAAGATGCAACGACAACCGCCGATGCGCGCCCACTGACGCTTGGCGGCGCCATCGACGCACTCCCAGGGGCGAACCTTGCCGTAATATCGCTCCCCGGAGACTACGCGGCGAGGGAGGCGCGCGCCGCGCTGCGCCGCGGCCTACACGTAATGCTCTTCTCGGATAACGTCCCGCTCTCTCAGGAGATCGCGCTGAAAGAAGAGGCGATCGAGCGCGGCCTCTTGATGATGGGGCCGGATTGCGGCACGGCGATCATCAACGGCGCGCCTCTGTGCTTTGCCAACGTCGTACGCCGGGGAGCGATAGGAATCGTTGGCGCTTCCGGCACCGGGATTCAAGAGATCAGCTCGCTGATCGACCGTTACGGGGCCGGGGTGTCGCAGGCGATCGGAACTGGTGGACGAGATCTTTCTCAGGACGTGGGCGGCATGATGACCCTGTTCGGTATCGACGCCCTCGCACAGGATCCGCAGACCGAGGTGATCGTCGTCGTCTCCAAGGCGCCGGCGGAGACTGTGGCGCAAACGGTGCTTGCCCGGTTGGAAAGCGTTGAGAAACCTGTCGTGGTCCAATTCATCGGAACGGATGCGCGCCCGAAGCGCGGAAACGTGTCGTTCGCCGGTTCGCTCGCTGAGGCGGCGCGCCTCGCCTGCGGCCAAATCGGACATGCCGTCACCGATGCTGCTGATGCGACAGAGATCGACCGGATCGCAACGGCCGAGGTCGCCGGGATGGCGGCGACGCAGAAGCGCCTCGTCGGCATGTTCTGCGGCGGCACGCTCTGCCAAGAAGCGTGGCATCTGTTGACCAAGGGAGGCGAGCGCGTCCGGTCGAATGTCGCCCTCACGCCGGAATTGAAACTCAAACAAGAGACATGGAGCGACGGACACCTGCTGTGGGACCTTGGCGATGATATCTTCACCCAAGGAAGGCCGCACCCAATGATCGAGCCATCGCTGCGCGACGATCGCATCCGAGAACTTGAGGCTGATGATAGCATTGCGGTAATCGTTCTCGATCTTGTCCTCGGGCACGGCGCGCACGCCGATCCGGCCGCCGGCCTTGCGAAGAGTGTTGCCGCGGCCAAACGCGCGTTCGCCGAACGCGGCGGGTTCCTGTCGGTGGTGAGTTCGATCACCGGCACGAACGACGACCCACAGGGCTATGTCCGGCAACGCAAGGCGCTCGAAGAAGCAGGAGTACGCGTTACAGACGACAACGAGGGTGCGGCGAGGCTTGCCCTAGCGATCCTTGCGAAGCTCAAGCAAGGAGGAAGATGAAGATGAACGAGAAAAGCATCGCCGAGCTCTTCGCGGGAAGACTCCAAGCGATCAACATCGGCCTCGAGGACTTCGGCCGCACGCTACAGGCATCAGGTGTGCCGACGGTGCTCGTGGACTGGCGCCCTCCTGCGGGAGGCGACGTCGAGCTGATCGGGCTCCTGGATGGGCTGCGAAATGCCGATGGCAAAGGCTGGCTCAAGGAAATTGAGGACGCCAACCGTGAGGCGGTATCGCGCCTACTCCGCGCGCGCCCGATGGTAACAGGAATCGGAGTCGCGGCCGATGTTGTCCCAGGAATGACGAAGAAGACGCTACTGCACGCCGGCCCTCCCGTTTCGTGGGAGCGGATGTGCGGACCGATGCGCGGCGCCGTAATCGGCGGCCTCATCTACGAGGGGCTCGCGGACAACCCGCAAGAGGCGGAGAGACTTGCCTCTTCCGGCGAGATCGCGTTCGATCCGTGCCACCATCACGCCGCCGTCGGGCCGATGGCCGGGGTGATGACCGCATCGATGCCCGTATGGATCATGGAGAATACGACATTCGGAAACCGTGCGTATTGCACGTTGAACGAAGGGTTGGGCAAAGTGCTTCGCTACGGCGCCTACTCGCAAGAGGTGATCGACCGCCTCAATTGGATGCGTGCGGTGCTCGCCCCCGTACTTGCCGATGCAATTCAAGCCCACGGCGCCATAGACATGAAGAGCATGATCGCGCAGGCGCTGCAGATGGGAGATGAGGGACACAACCGCAACCGCGCGGGGACTTCTCTCTTCATTCGCGAACTAGCGCCGTTCCTCGTCGGTTCCGAGCCCAACCGGAAAAGGCTGCAGGAGGTATTTGAGTTTCTCAACGGAAATGACCACTTCTTCCTCAACCTCACCATGCCCGCGGGAAAGGCATCGCTCGACGCGGCGGCGAACATTGAGGGAAGTTCGCTCGTCACAGTGATGGCGCGCAACGGGACCGACTTTGGCATTCGCTTGTCAGGGACGGGAGATCGATGGTTCACCGCGCCCGCTCCAATCGTTGACGGCCTCTACCTACCAGGCTTCTCGGCCGAGGACGCGGCTCCAGATATCGGCGATTCGTCGATCACGGAAACCACCGGATATGGCGGCTTTGCCATGGCGGCAGCGCCGGCGATCGTTCAGTTTGTCGGAGGAACTCCGCAGCGGGCAATCGAGTTCACGCGCTCGATGTATCAAATCACGCTGGCGGAGAACGACGCCTACCAGATCCCGGCCCTCGGCTTCCGCGGAACCCCCACGGGCATCGACGTCCTGAAGGTAGTTGAAACCGGTATCGTGCCGGCGATCAACACCGGGATCGCACATAAGGAGCCGGGAATCGGAATGGTCGGCGCCGGCCTTGTGACCCCACCGGTCGCCTGTTTCCGCGACGCGGCACGGGCACTCGCCGAGAAGATCGCACTCACGAAGGTATAATGTCGCACACAAGGTGTGACGCTACGATAGTCCTTGTGGCTTCGGCATCCTGTCCGATGGACAGGCAGGCTCCAACGTTGAATGACAAAAAGGAGGAACAATGAAGATTATCGATCTCACAATACCGCTTTCGATCGCCACCCCGCCGTGGCCGACCTACGAACCGCTGCAGGTGAAGTACTTCAAACGCCTTGCACCCAACGGGGCGAACGGGCAGTTGGTGACCCATTCCAATCACGTTGGCACGCATCTGGACGGAGAGATACATTTCTTTGCATCGGGCAAGGACATCGCTTCGCTCGACTTCGACTTTCTCATGCACGAGGGTGTGATCGTCGATCTATCAGATGCTGCAGGGGACTACGACATCTATACCTCGAAGATGATCGAAGAAAGGGTTGACGTGAAGCAGGGCGACATTCTCATCATCCACACCGGCTTTCACCACTACGGCTGGGACCAACCGACAGCCGATGAGGTTCGCTACATGGTCAAACATCCAGGCCCGGATCGTGAGTTCGCAGAGTGGTGCGTAAAGAAGCAAATCCGATGGATCGGAGTCGATTGTGGAAGCGCCGATCATCCGATGAACACGATCATCCGGGATTGGATGCCGCGGCAAGCCAAGGAGGCCGACGCTCACTTCCGAGAGAAATACGGGATTCCGCTTGCCGAGCAGTTCGACGACTCCAAGTACCAGTTGATGCATCTTGAGCTGTTCGACAAGGGGATCATCCACGCCGAGTGTCTCGGGGGGGACATCGATCTCCTGCTCAACCAACGATGCACGATCGGCTGCTTCCCGTGGCGTTTCGTCGACGGTGAGAGCTCCATCTCCCGCATCGTCGCGATGGTGGATGATGATCGCTACGCTCGCTTGATGGAGGAGAAGAAGGGGTGCGCACTCACACGATTCGGCGACATCGCCGGGGCAAAGAACCCGCAGCTGCATGCGATCGGCCGCACATGAATCTGCATGTAGCGTCGCAGCCTTGTTCGCATTTCGGACGAGGCTGCGACGTTCCGCTTGTTGGGTTCTCGTTGTATCGAGTGGGTAGCTGCTATACCGAAGCCTGTTGCGGGAACGTCAGACAATGATGGGAGCCGAGTGGTGAGCAAGAGCATCCTCTCGCAAAGGCGCAAAGAACGCCAAGAAAGCCAAGAAAGCCGTCAGGATACGAAAAGCACAAGAGAACAGTGCAAGACAAGTGATGACTGACAGATCCCGGTTCATCGAAGCAACAAGGATCGGAGAACACGCATATCGCTACTTGACGACCCGACCACGTAGCGGGCGGGTCGTCTCTTCCTTCTCCGGTGGAATCAACCTGCTGTTCGAGAACGGGAAGGCGTTCATCCCTGTTCAGGCAGCGAGTGTTCCGCTCCATCCCTGGGCAATCGAAATCCTCGGTGAGCCGCTTCACCTTCCCGAAGGAACGCCGACGCGGTCAGAGAAAGGTGAGATTTCGATCGGAAACGTGCACATCGTGCTCTCCACCGTCCAAGTTGAGGACTTATCGCTCCCTAGATTTTCCGCTCATGAGGCCGCGATCGCCCTACGCAACCTCCCGATCCTCACCAGTTTCGTGGAGGAAGCGCGGAAGACTCATTCACCCGACCCGTTCCAGCCGGAGATCGACGCGATCTTGGGGCGTTGGCATAAATCGAACGATCCCACGGTTCTCCATAATCTGATTGGCCTCGGTGCCGGAGCCACCCCGTCCGGGGATGACGTCCTCGTCGGTATCCTGGCCGGAATGTCCGTTTTCGAAGGCGTAGATCAGAAGTTTGAAGAAGTCTTGTCTCATCTTCGCACCCGAATGAGAGATAGCGTTCGTGAACGCACCCCTCTTCCCTCCGCCCAGATGCTCCTCGCCGCCTGCGAGGGCTCGTTTGGTGAGCCGATCATCGAACTAGCCACCGCACTAATCTCTCCAACCACTTCGGAAGACTCACTTCTAGAGAGAGTCAGAAGCGTGTTCCGGCTCGGACATCACTCTGGTCATTGCATACTCTTGGGACTGCACATCTCAGATACATGATAACATACCATTGCGTGTATTAGCTCTGTTGATTTGCAGGAGTTGTGTTCTGTTAGTATGATGAGTTTTGAGGCGATCAGGATGAAGCAACCACTAGCACGAACAGTCCTGCTGTTGGCCATTCTATCAGTATTGCCAGGTTTTGGCCTGTGGGCAAGCGGATGGGAGGCCGGCGATTATTGGGTGTGGCAAGGATCTATGGAGCAGTCTCCTTCGTTTACTACCACTACTACAATCTATGTCCTTCAGAGCACAAGAGTGCTGGATCAGTACGAGTTTGATGTGCTCGGCCAGATATTTCGAGTAGACGGCCAGATAGCTGTCACTTTGGGAACACTGCTGCGTGATCATAACACGCTTACTAGCAAGGGGTACAACTGTCGGTTCCAGGACGCTGCAAGCTTCGGATACTTGCCGCCGGGAACGCAAGTGGAGGAGAATCGACAGCTCTCAGATTTGTTCTTTGGGGACGTCAGCAGTAAGCAGCTGACTGTGATGCAAGATGAATGCGTAGACATGGCTGTGCCAGCGGGAAGATTCGCCTGCTGCAATGAGTTGGCAATCACCGACCACAGTGAGAGTCGCAATAGCGTGTTTGACCGGGAACGTGTGCTTTGGTTCAGCCCCGAGTTGGGCTGGCCCGTGAGGACCGAACAATACTTCGATCCCGGTGCGGAGAGCTACAAACTTGTGAACGAGCTCGTTGAACTAGGCCACGTGTCTCCAGAGGAAGCTGCGTTGCGAGTTCTTTCCGCAATCGACGAAATGAGAGATCATAGTTGGGCCAATCCTGATACGATATTCATCATGCGCAAGCAGCTTCTCTCGTTGGGACTACTCC
>CAZKAB010000017.1:9569-26649 GCA_964550615.1 uncultured Thermotogae bacterium | reverse complement strand
TTGGGACTACTCCAAGACGAGGCTCCATAAGGCGAACAGCTACCTGTTCGTAGAACGATCATATGCTATGCTTCTTGTATGTCAGATGCTCATCTACCATCGACGGGCGGTCAGCCTGGAAGGTTCCATGATCGCAGGCTCCGATAAGGATCTCGTCGCCGAATGCGCGGTGGAGACGTTCCGTTCCAGTGGTCCCGGGGGACAGAATGTAAACCGGCGAGAGACCGCGGTGAGGCTCCGCCATCGCCCTACAGGGATCGTCGTTGTCTGCCAGAGCGAACGCAGCCAGTATCGCAACAAACAGATCGCGCTACGCCAGTTGAGAGAGAAACTGGAATCCCTCTCTCAACCTACTCGACCCCGCATCCCGACAGATGTTTCCCGCGGCGCTAAAAGGAGAAACCTTGCTGAGAAGCGACGGCGTGCCATGAAGAAACTCATGCGAAGGAAGCCGGATGTAGAGCAGTAGTTTGAGCGCATTTGGGTGCTGATCAGGACGGTTCAGTCGGCAAGCTGCAACCCAGGCCGATAGGCGCTCTCAATCTCGACAAATCCATGACGCTTCACAAGGCGGATGACACTCCGAAACGACCTCTGTACGATGGTGATCGTGCTTCGCTGCGGATACTTTCCCGGGGATGTGGAAGGCGTGCGCAAAGAGCGGCTCAGCGATGACTACCCGGTAGGTGGCCGATTAACCAACGGGATCAACCTGCTTTTGTCCCCCGAGGAAGCGGTCGTTGTCGTGCAAAACCCCGACGTTCCGTTCCACCCTTGGGGAATCGAGGTGCACCGGCCGCCGGATTGTGCGAGGGGGGATCGCGTTTCTGTCGACAATGGGCGGATTGCGGTCGGCAACAGCGCAATCCTGTTATCAGATGCCACCATCAATGAGCTCCGTCTTCCGGCAATCGATGTGGGGGGCGCTACCAGCTTCCTTCGGCGTATCCCAACCGGTCTCGGCTCGGGAAGAGAATTCCCGCATGATGCTTTCCATCGATCCATCGACAAGATCCTGACCGGATGGGAGGACGAGCACGAACCGAGCGCGCTACTCGAGCTTGTCGGGCTGGGATCCGGCGCTACGCCTTCCGGTGACGATATTCTTGTGGGGTTCATCGCCGGCCTGTCAGTGTTTGAGGGAGGAGACTCGCGCCTATTGAGCTATCTTGATGGGCTCCGCACCGATATTCGCAATCGCGCGGCTTCCAGGACCGCGCTGCCATCGGCGCAGATGCTCTTCGCCGCCTGTGATCGCACGTTCGCCGAACCGATACTGGAACTTCTGTCGGGACTCACAGACGAAACGACCGAAGAAGACGAGATAAGAGATAGAATTGCCCGCGTTGCGCAACTCGGGCACCGTTCCGGAACCGACGTTCTCCGTGGTCTGGAGACTGCTCACCGGTACGCACGGTCTCTGTTCTGAATCGATCGGAATGAGCTCAGGCGTGTTCGCTGAACGACGCGGCCGATTCCCTCATGACCGTATCCGCAAACCTGGGAAAGAGCGGAAGAATACCTTTACCAAGTTCTTGTGGGAGTTTGTCTCTCACATAGGAAGAAACGGCGATATTCAGTTCCTCAACAACCGATCTGCCGTTCGCCTCCGCGAGAATAGCCAGACTCAAGAGCAGGCTCTTTTCGATTACTTCGTCGCGCTGGAAGGTTACTTGTTGTTCCACTGCCGCCTTCCTCATCATTAGAAACAAAGAAAGAGGGAATCCCTCCCACTTCGTAAGCCTCTATTCGTATAGTGTTTCTGGAATCATACCCAACTCCACCTTTGGCCACTTTACAACGAGGTCGACGAACAAGTCAATGGAAGAATGGAGAATCGCCGCCATTTAGCGATATGAGGCAAGCACCGATAATCTGGGCGTTTGCCAGTATCACTCCGCATAACCGATACGGAATAATCCCAACCTATGCTAGATTGCGGCCATAAGGGAAGTTTGTCACCATTTAGAAGGGGAAAGAAGGAATGCTCATTTATATCGGCATTTCATGCCCAGTTACTAGAATCAGCGCCATTGCGCGCAGTGTCTTGCTATTAGCTTCGAGTAACTTATGATATTTATATGTTGGCCTATATCAGATCTTCTGGATCCCCTTGCAGCGAACCTGCATTTGCTATTCTACAGTCACCGTCTTCGCGAGATTTCGCGGCTGGTCGACGTCGGTGCCGCGCAGGACCGCAACATGGTATGCGAGGAGCTGCAACGGAATCGTATACAAGACTGGGATCACTATCTCTTCTGAGTCCGGAATCGGGATGATGTGATTCGATAACCGCAGAATTGCCTCGTCATCCGGGTGATCGGTGATCGCGATTACGATCCCGTTTCGCGCCCGCACCTCTTCGATGTTGGAGAGCGTCTTGTTGTACGCAGAGCGCTTTGTTGCGAGTACGACGACAGGCATCCGTTCATCGATTAGAGCAATCGGCCCGTGTTTCATTTCCCCGGCGGGATATCCCTCGGCATGGATATATGAGATCTCCTTCAGTTTGAGCGCTCCCTCGAGCGCGATCGGATACAATGAACCGCGGGCAAGAAAGAGGAAGTCGCTTGCGGTATAGAATTTCTCGGCAAGTTGGACGACCTGTTTTTCCAGGCCGAGTACGGTCGCGATTCGCGCCGGCAGAAGCTCGAACGGCGCAATGCGTTCAGCCATATCCTGCGGCAAGATTTTCCCCCAAGCACGAGCAAGGCAAAGGCCAAGGAGCGACAGAGCGGCAAGCTGAGCAGTGAACGTTTTGGTGGCGGCGACTCCCACCTCAATCCCGGCACGGGTGTACACGGCCGCGTCCGATTCGCGTTCGAGCGCAGAGTTCACCGTGTTGACGAGCGCAACAACCTTGGCTCCGCCGGCTTTTGCCCGTCGAGTTGCTACAAGCGTATCAATCGTCTCGCCCGATTGTGAGACCGCAATCACCAGGGTGCGTGGATCGACGGGAATGTCGCGATGGCGGAATTCGGAGGCGATCACCGCCTGCACAGGGAGCCCCAGAAGCGTCTCCCACTGATACTCAGCCGTCATTGCAGCGTGATAGGCCGTACCGCATGCGACCAGATATACTCGCGCAAAGCCGGCTTCCGTTGACTGATCGCCGAGGAACCCAAGTTCGGGAAACCCTACCCCATCTGGATGAATCCGCTCGCGTATCGTTTCTCCCACCGCCCGCGGCTGCTCATGGATTTCCTTTGCCATGAAGTGTTTGTACCCGCCCTTCTGAATGGAGAAAGGATCGATCGTTACCGGCCGTATCTTCGGCTCGCGCTCTTCACCATCGCGCGAGAAGACACGGAAACCGGTTGAACGGACTTCGGCGACTTCGCCTTCGGCAAGGAAGAGAACATCCGAGGCGTTACCGAGAATGGCGGGAATATCGGAGCAAACGAAGCTCCCAGTCTTTCCTTTTCCCAATACGAGAGGACTCCCTTTACGCGCAACGATAATTCTCTCCGGGTCGTCTTCTGAGAGGACAGCGAGCGCGTACGCTCCTTCCGCCTCGCTCACCGCCAAACGCACCGCGGCCAGAATGTCGCCTCGATTGTGTTCTTCAATCAGATGAGCGAGAGTTTCGGTGTCAGTCTGGGAACGAAACACATGGCCCGCGGCGGCAAGTCGCTCTTTGAGTGCGCGGAAGTTCTCGATTATGCCGTTGTGTACCACCGCGATTTTCCCGTTACAGTCTAGGTGCGGATGAGCATTCTCTTCCGTTGGCGCGCCGTGCGTCGCCCACCGCGTATGCCCAATTCCAACACAGGCGTCTATTGTTTCGCGCCCGATCTCCCGCGCCAGCTCTTCGACTTTGCCTGCCCGGCGAAACACCGCCATCTTTCCGTTCTCAAGGACGGCGATTCCGGCTGAGTCATAGCCTCGGTATTCGAGTCGCTGCAGACCGGCCAGCAAAAGAGGAACGGCCGCTTCAGTGCCGACATAGCCAATTATGCCACACATATCTTCCTCCCTGTGCATCCGGACAATCCCCTCACGCAGAAGACCGCCACCTTTCTATCGACTTCAAAACCGGCTGCTGCGCATGCGCGCTTCCTCGCAAGTTCAGGCGACACAACATTACCCTTTGCGGCTCTCCCATTCCTCTGCGGCTGCCTTGAGTATTCTCCAAGCCTCATCGTCCACGAATATAAGCGCCGGCGCGTCTTCGCCCGCGGTCCCGTTCTTCGCCCAGGCACTTCCCACGGAACTGTCCGCCGATCCCTTCAACTGCTCCTGCGCTGCCGTGGCTGCGGCTGCGGTGTCTATCGCGTAGAGAAAGAACAGGCGATTGTACGAAGCGCGAATGGAGATACCCGGACCTGCCTGCGTTACCTGCAGATTGGGCTCGATGACAACAAACACCCATTGTGATCCGTCAACCGGATACTCGGCGAAGAAATCGGATAGTCCGATACCTGATGCAGTCTGAACATAGCCTGCCGATATGGTCTCATAATAGGCGGAAAGGCTCTCCAGCTGATCGTCGCTCAGTCCCGAGAGATCGATATCCTCAGTCTTGTCAGTCGCGGTAGTCACATTAACACCGATCCCGGTCGGCAGGGTAACCGGAGCGACATAGGTAATCTCTCGCTCGTAGGAAATCCCGTTTGCCATGTCTTGCAAGACGATCCGCGCGGCACAACCCACGCCTGGGACGGGGGTGACAAACGGGGACAGCGTGCTGACGGATGCGATCCTTCCCCCGCAATGCCGACTTACAGTGTGGTGATCGGCAGCAAGTATCTTCCCAGGATCCGACAGGCGATATACGCTCCAATCGATGTTGAGTTCGATACAACTTGGAGCGGCATCGTATTTCATGAACAAGTAGAAACCGACCTGGGTGTCGCCGGTCGCGGAATCGATCCTGAACTGCACACCACCCCGGTCCTCTTGCCAATCGGTGGCAAGGGCCGCCGTGCATTGCAGAAGAAGGAGCATAGTGACGATGCCGACTACAGCAAGTGAATGTCTCATTCTCGCCTCCGTCCCCATTATATACGGTCTCGACAACCGCAATAAATGAAGAAGCGGGAAAGATGGAGGCTGATCCTTCCCACTTCTGCGATGAAGAGTTATCGTCACTTATATATTTCCTAGCAGAACCACATCTCAGACAAAAGGATCAGTCTGTAGTTGCTCGCTGGAATATCGTCTGACTGATGAACAGGAACACAAGCGCCAGCCCGACGACGACTGCAAAGCCAGGCAGGATCTTGCTCCATTCCCATCCGTGCAGCGTCAACTCGCGGATCGGCCCGACAGCATAAGTGATTGGGTTTATCTTCGCTATCGTCGCCAGCCATCCAGGCATCGCCTCGCGGGGGAAGAGGGCGGTGCTTGTGAACATGAGCGGCATGGTGAGGAAGTTGATGATTGCCATCAACGTTTCCATCGTCTTGATCGATGCGGCCAGAGAGAGCGATATCGAACTCAAGATCGCGCTGAAGCACATGGCAATACCCATGATCGCCAGCACTCCGAGAACCCCGGTTTCAAACCGCACGCCGAAACAGAGCGCAATCACGACGATCGCCAACACCTGTATCCCGCTTTGAACCATCACGGCGAGAATCTTCCCGAACGGGATCGCTCCTCGATGAATCGGCGCTGCGAGGAGTTTCTCCAGGTAGCCGACGCGGCGATCCCATACGATGGACACCCCGCCGAATACGCCACCGAACAACACGGTCATTAGAATGATGCCCGGCGTCATGAATGACATGTAGTTAGTAACGCCCATTGCCTGAGCCACGTAGGGGTTGTCAAACACCCTGCCCATCATATTCCCCATCAATCCGAGCCAGATAATCGGCTGGATCAGCGTCACCACCACCCTTATCTTGGTGCGCCAGAACTTGATCAGCTCGCGCTTCGCGACAAACCACGTATCCATAATCAGCGTCATTTCACTTTCTCCTCGCTCTGCCCCGCATCATCCTCGCTCGGAAGTGGCCCTCTTTGCTCTCCTCTGCGTCACGCATCGCATGCCCGGTGTAATGAAGGTAGACGTCGTCGAGCGACGGTTTCTTCAGGCTGACCGTGTCAATGGCTATCCGAGCTTCCTCGCACAGCGTGAACACACGCGGAACGACTTTCTCGCCGTCTTCGTTAACCATAATGCGGTGCGTCCCGTCGCCGTTCGCCGCGATGTCGCGTACCTGCGCCATCGCGCGGATCTTGGTCAACAACCCTTCGACGCCGCTTGCACTTACATCGGCAAACCGGATGGTGATGATATCGCCGCCAAGGCGGGCCTTTAGCGCCTCGGGACCATCGATCGCCTTGATGGAACCGTGATCGATGATAGACACGCGATCGCAGAGCGTATCGGCCTCATCCATGTAGTGGGTGGTGACGAATATCGTCATCCCGTGTTCCTCGCGAAGGCGCTCAATGTACGCCCAGATCACCTTGCGCGTCTGCACGTCCAGGCCGAGAGTCGGCTCATCGAGGAACAAGATCTGCGGACGATGAATCAACGCCTCTGCAATGTCGAGGCGCTTCAGCATCCCGCCCGAATAGGTCTCGGTGAGGTCGTTCCGCCGCTCGTATAGATCAAACATCTTCAGTATCTCTTCGCTGCGAGCTTGCGTTTCGCGGCGTGACAGATGATAGAACCTCCCTTGCAGGGTGATGTTCTCCCAGCCGGTGAGCCGGTCGTCAATCGCCGTTTCCTGTGCGGCGTAACCGGTGGCCCGTTTGATCTCGAGCGGGTGCTTGGTGATATCGATGTTGTTGATCGAGAGCCGGCCCTCGGTGGCGTTCACCAGGCCTATCAGAATCTTGATCGTCGTCGACTTTCCCGCTCCGTTGGGGCCGAGGAAGCCGAATATCTCACCCTTCTCTACGGAGAACGAGATCTTATCGACGGCACGCACGCCGTTGCGATAGACCTTGGTGAGATCGCTGACCTCAATCGCTCTTGACATATTGCCTCAACTCCTTGATGGCGCGGTCGATGGCCGCTTTCACTTGTGACGATTGCTCCGCCGATAGATCTTGCATTAGAAGCGCATGTAGCAGCACACGGAGTTTCTTGAGAGAGCGCCGCAGCTCAGGCGCGATACGCGACTTGTGTCCCGCGTGTTCGGTGAGCAAGGCGAGCTCTTCCGGCGTCTGGGCTCCGAACAGCTCGCCGACGATGTGCAGTGATCGGTGGACACCCTGCATCGCCTCCGCTCGCGCATCGCGAGCACGAGCAAGCGCGTCTTTCCCAGCAGCGGTAGCCGTATACAGTTTCCTATCTCCTTCTTGCGTGTGCTCGATGAACTTCGCCTCTTCGAGCGCCGCCAGAATCGGATACGTCGATCCGGGGGAAGGCCGCCAGAATCCCGTTTCGTCCTCGATCTGTTTCATCAAATCGTAACCAGAGATCGGATTTTCACTTTTCGCGATCAGTTTTAGCATGTAGAGTCTTAGAAACCCGCGATGCATCATCCACCTCTCTTTGCGCATGTTGATATATCGAGTACGATATATCGAGTACGATATACTACTCGATTCATGCTCGTTGTCAAGCTGAAGTGAGAACGGCGCGGCATGTTGTCGCAACGGCGGTCAATTCCGGTCTTCAGTACGTGCTGACAAACGTTTCTATGCGGTGCCTGCTGATGGACGTTCCCTGCAGGACCGCGCAGAAGCGTGAATGCCAATGTCTTCACGGAGGCGCGCATCCGCTTCACCACGAAGAGCACAAGGCGGGCAGTCAATGAAACTCTTGATGCCGATCTTGCGCTTGGTAACGTCGAAAGTGCCATCCCGCCAAGTCCGCGAGCAATGGATTGCGTATTGGGTGTTTCCGACAGACCCAACTTCAGTCACTGCACTATCCAACCATCCAGACGATCGCTCAATTCGGCCAGTCACCACATTCCGGTCTTCGTGTCCTTCGCGCTCTTCGTGGTTGGTGCAAGAGTAAGGATTGGGGGGAACAGATAGCCCTCAGCAGTCAGCGTTCAGATCCCAGTTGAGAGCGTGAGAGAACAACGACAGGGGCAGTCAGACATCGGTAGTCGGTAGCTACTGAACGCTGACGGTTGTTGCTCTCGAGAAAGCAGTAGGAGAGGATGAATACCAGGCAGGGGAGGTGCGGTGCGTTGTCCACCGGAGCACGCCCCCCGCCGGTGGAATCAGACCGGGATGAACTGCAGCCCGTGAATCTTGCGGTCACCGCTCTGACGAACGATGCCGATCACTGTCTTGATCTTTTTCCCGATCTTCGGGTTCTCATCGAGCAGCTGGCCGGTGGCGCGCAATCCGTTATCCAATTCGACGATCGCAAGGCGCAGATAGCGCTGTTCGTAGTCGAGGGGAAGAGCATAGAGATCGGTGTACGTCAACACCTTTCCGTTTCCCGCAATTTCAAGCGGCTCGAGTGCTTCCGATGCGCACTTCGGGCAGCATGCATGTGCTGGATACGTCTCATGCCCGCAGGCCTTGCACCGGATGCCATATACCTTTGTATCGTTACCCATCGCTAGACCTCCCGCGTGAGCACTGTGGCTACAACGTTGTTTCCGAAGCCGCCGAAGTTGCAAGCAAAGGCATTCTTCGCCTTCTGCACCTGGCGTTCTCCCGCCTCTCCACGAAGTTGCCATGTAAGCTCGACAAGTTGAGCCACTCCGGTCGCGCCGACCGGATGTCCCTTTGCCTTCAGTCCACCTGAGGGATTGATCGGGAGCTTCCCTCCAAGAGAAGTAATTCCCTTCTCCAGCGCCTTGTGCCCTTCACCCTTCTTGAAGAAACCGGCTTCTTCGCTTTCGGCGATCTCGAGGATGGTGAACGCGTCGTGCAGTTCGGCAACGTCGATATCCTTGGGTGTGATTCCGGCCATGGAGAACGCCTTCTGCGCGGCGAGGCGAACCGCAGTCAGTTCGGTCGGATCCGGCCGGTTCTGCACGGCGTGGGTGTCGGTCGCTTGGCCTATCCCGGCAATACGGACGATCGGTCGACCGAGCTTCTCCGCAACCTCCTGCGAGGCGAGAACCAGCGACGCCGCTCCGTCACTGACCGGACAGCAGTCGAACATATGCAGCGGCTCGGCGATCGGCGGGTTGTTCACCACCGCCTCCGGCGCGGTAAGGATTCCCTCCATCGTAACAGTCTGGTGAATATGGGCATACGGATTCTTCATCGCGTTGTCATGATTCTTGATTGCAACTCTCGCCAGGTGCTCGCGAGTCACACCGTAGCGCTCCATGTACAACCGCGCGAACATCCCTGCCAAGCTGGGAAGGGTCACACCATATATGTACTCGGCTTCGGGATGAGAGAGGCTGGCGACGAAGTCCGTCGCTTCCAGGTTGTTCACCGCTCGCATCATCTCTACGCCGGTGACGAGTACGA
Organism: uncultured Thermotogae bacterium; assembly: GCA_964550615.1. Classification (GTDB taxonomy): domain Bacteria; phylum Bipolaricaulota; class Bipolaricaulia; order UBA7950; family UBA9294; genus M55B144. The sequence goes on along the minus strand of CAZKAB010000017.1, from coordinate 17,295 downwards.
CATCGGCCATTCCGGATGCGATCGCCTGATAGCCGACCTTGAACGCGGATGCTCCGGATGCCGGCCCATTCTCGACCGATTCGGCCGTCGCCGGGAAGATGTTGAGGCTGTCAACGAGCGCACTGGCAATCGCCGTCTGGCGGTTAAGCCGCGCAGCTCCCATGTTGGCGACGACGACGCCATCCACTTTGACATCTCCCAGATCGGCATGGTGCAGAGCGGCAAGCGATGCCACGCTCATCAGTTTCGATAGGGGCCATTCGGACCGGCCGAATTTCGTCATTCCCGCCCCGATAATGGATACGGGCCTCATTTCTCGCCTCCCTTCCCGCCAAGCACCTGTTTCTTGACCGTCTCCTCAGCAGGGAGCACGATCGTCTCTGCGCTCGCCAGCAGCTCGGACGACACAGGGCGGCTTCCGGAGACAAGCCGCGGCTTTGCCGCGAAATAGGTGTCCCTCGTAAGAACCCATGACGGGCCGCCACCGAGCTCGTGTGGTACTTCGTACTTCTTCTGGAGGGGATACTCGATCATCCAGCGACGGAACCCGATCGGACTCTCTGCGACGATCAGTACTTCCTCTTGATTGAGGAACTCCATGTGATACTCCATCTTGGCGGCGAAGAGGTGCGATCCTACGCGTAGCCCGCGCCTGATAGTCATCGTGTGATAGCTCATTCCCACCTTTTCGTCGACCAGATGCCCGTTGACCATCCCTGCAAGCACGCCGTCGATCAGCCCGACCAATACGTACTCGTTCTTCACTCGATAGCGCTTGTAGGCGAGGAGCTCCCCGAACAGCCGCGCCGACACGATGTCGTAGTAGTCGCGCTCGACCCAAAGAAGGGGATAAATTGCCTCCAGAAGGATGGGAACCTCATCCCGATCGATCTGACGCACCACCATCTTCTCCCCACTGGCCAAGGTGATCGCCTTCGGCGGGTAAGGAGGCATGTCCAATGCCGGCGGCCTTAGTAAGGCCTCGAGTTCATCTACATTGCCCATACAGACTCTCCTTTCGTCATGTTTGTGCGAATTCTCGCGTTGCGCCCAAACCGGATGGCGGGACGCGCTGGATCATTATTGGTTTGGCGACTGCGACACCGCCGCCAAATGCCGACGTAGAACATAGAGGGTAAACGGGTTGATGTCAATGCCGGGCGCGTCTCCTAACACGAAGATGCCCACTGCCGCGAGCGTAATGTGTTCGCGTTTAGCGCTTCTTGTGACGCAGAGAGAGGTCGACACGAAGCGACTCGGCCAGATCAGTGAGGATTGATCGCATTCGTTTTGCCAATGCCTTGCGATCGCCTCGCGCGATCTTTCCGGCCTCTACATCGCGTTCGATCGCGTCTATCGCTTGTCCGACTACTCGCACCGGGAGAAGGGCGCATGCAGTGCAGTATAAGGTCATCGAGCGACCGGCGTTATAATCTGCAATCAGCCGCTCGGCTAGCAATCGCCGTTCGTGCTGATCGCCCAAGAAGGATTCCAGCTTGAACTTCCTTATGTGTTCAAGATTATCGACTGCGGGGCGATGGCTGACGAAACTGTCGAGACCTTGTTCGAGCTTGAGTGCCTTTGTAAGACGCGGACAAGGATACTCCAAACATTCGGCGCATGTGAGATAGCCGCGGCCTGTAACGCAACGGTATACGGCACAGTACGCGCCCATTCTCCCTGCCTGGCAGCCGGAGCACCGGCCCGCCGCCGATGACTGATAGCGGGGACATAAACCGCAGTAGAGGCCGCAGGCACCGACGATTGCCCGTCCATCATCCATTTCCGCCCCGATCGCGGACACCTACAAAGTCTGTCGAATCTGTTCCAGCGTCTTCTTCGCTTCTGTCGCGACGCCGAAGAACTCCGTCAGCGTGTCGCACGCATAATCGCCACAATGGGCGCAGTTAGACAGGTGTTTGTCGATCGCGCAGGCGCGGACCTTGCATTGCGCGCAGTAGCCGATCTTATGTCCAGTAGTCGTGAGGCACCCGTCGCACATGCATCCGTCGGCCGTGAGCTCGGTTTTGAATTCCTTACTCCACTCCACCGCCAGCTCTTCCAATCGTTTCCGGTCGTTCGCCTTAGTGGCGATGTACGCCGGACACTCCGTGCAAACCAATCCGCAATAGGCGATCATCTTCTCCATCTTGCCTCCTCCTTGCATCCATAGTACTTCCTAAGCTGCCTTCGAGCTAGGAATCGGGAGCGTCGAGAATCGCCTGTCGCCCCATATCGAGTGCAACTCATAGATGCACTCATTGACATCTCAAAACCGAGGGCACCTCCCGGGGCTAAGGCAGATCGATCCCTTGAGGGAAATAGTCGGATCTATATGCTATCAATGACCCCTGATCGCTTGTGGCAATGAGTGCCAGGAACTCGTCGTCCTTGGCAAGTATCGTGCTGTCACCGATACCGCTTGTAAGGACGTACCGGTCCACGATGATCTCCCTTGCACCGGTCTTGATCGACACATTTCCCGTTCTCTCCACGCGTAGAACAGTCTCCCCATTGCTCTTCCGAGCGCCATCTCCCTCACCATTACCCCACAAAAGCGAGATAACCTGGAAATCCACCGCCTCTTTCTCCCCAAACGACCTGAAGAGAAACGGGATAACGGCATATGTACTAAATGTACCCAAGATAAGCGGCGTGTCAGTTCCGAGTTGTGTCTCCTCTTCCTTGTCCCCCGAGGTGACGCGCGCCACATTGTTGACAACCGCTCCCTCTACCCTGCGGCTTCCAATCCCGAGCGGCCCGTTGATCTCAAGCGTGTAGCTATCAGGGCGAAGGTCGCGGTCGAGCGAGAGATTCTGCGAGAAGTCGGCCTTGACCGTGGCAAACAATACCTTGAATGAGAATGTTCCGCGAGATGTCAGGTGAACCCCATCTTCGCTTGATATCTGGATTTCGTAGCTCTCCTCGCCAAACTGACTGCCATTTCCAGAGATTGACAACGCCCCAGACATGGTCCTTTCGGTGAGTGGCGGACGTTTCTCGGATAATCGAGGCTCACCTCCCACTTCGGCGGCTGCAACCGATTCCGATTGCGTAGCAGACTCGGGGATCAACCAGTCCTCCGGTATCGCTCTTGTCTCCACCGGTGCCTCTTCATCAGGAGCGGTCTGAGAGATAACAAGTAGAAGAACGAGCAATGCTCCGGCAACTGCAAGAACGGGAATCCCGACATACAGCGCAATACGCCATCGACTGCGGCGACCCTTCATCCTATTCACGCGCGCCCTGAGCAAATCCAACGCACAATCGATCGAGGGAAGCCTACGGATATCATCGTTTCACGAGTCCGGCGGACACAAGATACCGTGCGTCGTTGTAGGGTATATACTCGTGACCGACGATTTGGTACGGTTCGTGTCCCTTTCCGGCAAGCAGAACGACGTCGCCTGGACGAGAGAGCTCAACAGCTCGATCGATCGACGATCGGCGATCAACGATCCGCTCGTATCTCCCCCCGGTAGGAATCAAACCTTGGGCGATGGCGTCGATAATCTCTTCCGGGTTCTCAGTCTTGGGATTGTCGCTTGTCAAAATCGTGACGTCGGCGAGCTCGCCGCTGATCCTCCCCATAATCGGCCGCTTGTCGCGATCGCTCTCACCCCCGCACCCGAAAACACAGATAATCCTTTGATAGTAGGGACGCAACGAAACGAGCATCCGTTGGAGCGAGTCGGGGCTGTGCGCAAAGTCAACGATGACGGTGGCGCCGTTCTTCGCGGTGTGGAACTGATAGCGACCATCGACGCTGCTCGCCGTTGCCAGGCTTGCCGCGATCTGCGTAAGCGACATCCCGGCGCTTGTTGCCACCGCGGCCGCTGCGAGCGCATTGTACACATTGTGCTCGCCGGGGAGCGATATCGCTGCATGCGCATGCTCGTTGTCATGCTCGATGACAAAGCGCGTCTCTTTGAGCGCATACTCGATCTTCGTCGCGCGAAAATCCGCCGGCCCAGCAATACCATAGGTAAACGGCCTCCCAGTTGTTTCTGCAATCACTCGATCGGCCACGGGATCGTCCCGATTGATTACAGCCGCCGCGGATTCTTTCAGTCCCTTGAACAGGATGAGCTTTGCCTCCAGGTAGGCTTCCCAGGTTGCGTGAAACTCGAAATGATCATGGGTGAGGTTCGTGAACACGGCAGCGTCAAAATCAACGCCATCTACGCGGTGAAGCGCCAGGCCCGCCGATGATGTTTCCACCACAAGACACCTCTTGCCGCTTTCGCGTGCGTTGTTCGCGATTTGCTGAATGATGTGGCTTTCCGGTGTAGTGACTGCGTGCAAGCCTCGATCTTCGTTAGTCACAGTGCCCACAACTTCACTATCAGCCTCTCCCAATAGATGTGCGATCAAATGGCAGATCGTCGTCTTGCCATTCGTTCCTGTCACTCCGACTGTGAGCAGATCGCGCGTGGGGTGGAAGAAATACTCGGCCGATAACCAAGCGAGCGCCGCTCTCGCATCGGGCACCCGCACATACGGCACCGGCGAGTCGAACTCTTTCTCCCCGACCACGGCGACGGCGCCGCGGAAGACGGCATCTCTTATGTAGCGATGTCCGTCCGCGACAAATCCGGGGATCGCCACAAACAGGCTCCCGGGCTGCGCCATGCGCGAATCATCGCATACACCAGTAATCTCAGCCTTCTCCCAGTCCGTCCGCGGGGGAACGCCTATCGCGGCAAGCAGCTCCAGCAGATCTCGTGTCATCGTTTCTCCGAGATACGATAGAGAAAGATCGGATGTCCGGTCCTTGCAACGCCGATCTCTTCCGGCTCCCAGCCCCACATCGGGTGGTAGTACGATACGATGCGCGCACCGGGAAGAAGCTCTTGCTGCAGCTTGTCCCGAAGCTTGAAGTTGGCATCGGGAGAGAGGAACAGAACAACGACATCAGCGTCGCTCAGCGTGACTCGCGATTGATACATGTCTCCCCACACAATGCGCACCAGCTTGCGCACACCGGCAATGAGCGCCCAGCCACGCGCCCACAGGACGCGGCATGGATCGATCTCGATTCCTGTCGCCCGCGCCTGGAAAACACGCGCTGCAGCAATCACTATGCGGCCGTCCCCGCAACCGAGATCGACCACGTGTTCTCCCGGTTTGACGTCCGCCAGGAACAGAATTCGGCGTACGGTCACTCGATCCGTCGGCTGCCACAGGGCGTCGAGAGTGAGATTCCACCCCACCCACAGAGCGGTAACCACTCCCAGGCAGATCGCGAGTGCAATGATCATTTACAGCGAAATGCTGATACCGGCCTCGTAGAGCGGTCCGGCCGTGATCGTCGTCGCCGTGAACCGCGCGATGTAATGGAGATCAACAAATGCGCCGACCGGGCCAACGAGCGCGATGTGCGCACCGACAATGCCATCGAGCGTCATCCCCAAGGAGAACCCTCGCGGAGTAACAGCCACCCCACCTCCCACACCGAAGAACGGGGTGAACATGGAGATCGGATACCGCGCAACCAACGCCCCTCCTACAAGCAGAAGCCCGTTGATATCAGAATTAACGGAAAAGGAGAGCTGCATGCGCATATCGAGAAAGCTGTTCATCGGAACATCGGCGATCGCGCCCACCATCATCACGCCGGTAGGATCGATCCCGGCAATCGCCCCGATCGAAGCCATCCCAGCGCCCATGGCAGAAGCAAAGAGCACAACCACCGCGAGTATCATGAAAAGCAAGATTGTTCTAGTCATCTTCTCCCTCCTGCTCCGCACGCTATCCGGCGTGTCGGAGGGGACAAAACTAGATATCGAGAGCCGTGATCTTGTCGCTGTTCTCCCAGATGAAGTCACGGCGAAGGCCGACATCGGTCCCCATCAGTGTGGAAAAGACCTCGTCCGCTTCCAACGCATCCCGGATTTCGACCTTCTTCAAGATGCGGTTCTCCGGATTCATCGTCGTTTCCCACAACTCGCGCGGATTCATTTCACCCAACCCTTTGAATCGCTTGACGGAGAAACGGCCGTCGGACCCAGCGCGATAGTTGTCCAGTTCCTCGTCCGTGTACAGGTAGACCGACTTACTTCCCGCCTTGACTTGATAAAGTGGAGGCTTTGCGATGTATAGGTAGCCGTTTTCGATCAACGCCCTTAGATAGCGGAAGAAGAAAGTCATGATCAGGGTGCAAATGTGAGCGCCGTCGACGTCTGCGTCGGCCATGATGATAAGTTTGTGGTAGCGCAGCCGCTCCAACGAGAACTCGTCGCGAATCCCCGTACCAACTGCGGTAATCATCGCCTTTATCTCAGCGTTGTCCAACAGCTTCGTAAGTCGGGCCTTCTCAACGTTTAGCACTTTCCCCCGCAGAGGGAGGATCGCCTGAAACGACCGGTCTCGACCTTGTTTGGCACTCCCTCCGGCCGAATCTCCCTCGACGATGTACAACTCGCTCTTCGCTGGATCGGAACTTGAGCAGTCGGCGAGCTTACCGGGAAGGGCCGTGGCCAGCAGCGCCCCTTTACGTCGGACCATCTTGCGTGCCTTGGCCGCGGCCATGCGCGCCCGACCGGCGTTGATCGAGTTCTCAATGATTGCCCTGGCCGCCTTCGCATCCTTCTTGAAGTAGACGGCAAGCTCTTCCTGGACGATCGTGGTCACAAGACTCGCCACTTCCGCATTTCCCAGCTTGGTCTTGGTCTGGCCTTCAAACTCGGGGTTGGGGATCTTTACGCTGATTATCGCTACCAGCCCTTCGCGAACGTCGTCACCACGCAAATTGGGGTCGTTGTTGCGGATGATCTTCTTCTCACGACCATAGTCGTTTAGGAACTTGGTCAGCGCCCCCTTGAAACCGGTGAGATGCGTACCTCCGTCGATGGTGTTTATGTTGTTGGCGAACGCGAAGATCGACTCGTCGTAGCCGGTGGTGAACTGCATCGCAATCTCTATCGCCGTGCCCGATTCCTCGCCGCTTATGTAGATCGGTTTTGGGTGGAGGGGATCCTTTCCCGATGCAAGTTCTTTGACAAATGAGACAATCCCGCCCTTCGCCTGGTAGCGGCGGGACACCCCCGCCTCTTCGTTCTCCAAGATGATGAGAAGACCGCCGTTCAGGTATGACAGCTCGCGCAGACGATGTGAGAGCTTGGAAAAGTTGTAGTGAATGTCGCCGAAGATCTCGCTGTCAGGAAGGAAGGTTACCGTCGTGCCGGTCTCCTTGGTCTCGCCAATCACCTCGAGCTCGGTCAGCTTTGCCCCGCGGGCGAACTCTTGACAGTAGATCTTGCCGTTTCGCCTGACTTCTACACGCGTATGCTCGGCGAGCGCGTTTACGACCGAGATGCCGACGCCATGCAGACCGCCGCTGACGTGATAGCTCTTATTGTCGAACTTACCGCCGGCGTGGAGGGTTGTCATCACCAATTCGACGGCGTTGATCCCCGCTTCTTTGTGAATACCAACCGGCATTCCCCGACCGTTGTCCCACACCGTAACTCGGTTGTCGGAATGCACCGTGACGCGAATTTCGCTGCAGTAACCGCCGAGCGCTTCATCGATCGAGTTGTCGATGATCTCTTCAATCAGGTGCATCAAGCCGGTCTGCCCGCTGCTCCCGATGTACATTCCCGGGCGGAGACGTACCGCCTCTAGATCCTCAAGTACCTTGATTTGATCGGCTTCGTAGACCATGTCACCACCCGACGATATTATACTCAACCCCGCTCTCTACTGCAAAAACACCGCGTTGCAG
>CAZKAB010000017.1:0-9469 GCA_964550615.1 uncultured Thermotogae bacterium | reverse complement strand
CTAGGGCGCCTTCATCCCCTTGATCATGTATCCGCTCACACCGGCAACGGCAAGAACAAGCATGGGCGTGGCATTGACCGTAAGAATCCATCCTACTGCAGCAAGGGAAATCGGTTACAGACTGTTCGACACTGCGAGATCGGCGGCGGAAACTAACAGCGGCCTCGTGGAGGCAGAAAAACAGTGATGGGTAATGAGTGAAGGGTAACGAGAAGAAACTAACAGGCTTGCTCTTGCAGACGCCTGTCTGCTGGTCTCCGGCAGCCAGGAGGCAGGGAACAGCGTTAACATGGGAGAAGAAACACAACGCATTTCTTGGCGATCCCTGCGCCTTGAGGGGACTGTCCCCTTTTTGGGCTACTTCCCGCCGTCACGGTTTCTTGGTCTTGCGGCCTCGAACTGACTCTCGCTTCCTGACCCCCGACCGTTGAGAGGATGCTTTGTTCTTTTGTCTTCGAGCTGATCGCTGAAAGCTGACCGCGTCTTTCCTGACTGTGGACTGACGACCGTCGACTGAAGACCCCTTGGCGTCTTGAGCGAGCTTAACGAGCGGGCGAGAGAATAGAGCTTGCAGGTCGATGCCGCAGGGCAAAGCTCGGTGCTGGGGGATCACAGGCTCCGGGCCCCGCTTGTCGAGGCCCGGAGTGTTATGTTTCTACTGGTGTGGTTCGACGACCTTTATCACATCGGCAAAGTCAATCCCGAGACGCTTCAGGGTCGCGATTGTGGGAACACCGTCGATCGTCCAGCCGCGTCGCTTGTAGGCCGCGTCGCACAGTTTGCCGTATTGCTCCTCACGGAAGGCGCGCATTACCTTTACCTTCTCCTCAGTGGCCATCGAATCGGGCTTGACGCCGACCTGCTCCACAAGCTGCCGGTCATAGCGCTCAGCGCGGGATTCGTACTCCTCTTCGGTAACCGGTCCGGCGGAACGATACGGAATCTGGTCATGCTCACGTGTGCCGTACCCCATGCGCAGATTGAACACGCGCTGGAAGTTGTAGACGCGCTCCGACTGAACGATCAGGTCGGCGGGGGTAACCTCGATTCCGGTCACTCCGGTAAAAAGGTCACAGTAGTTTTGCACGTGATCGGGAACCTTGGCGGCATCGATCCCGGAGTAGCGGGTCGCGTTGTCCGCCGGTTCGATGTCGTTCCACGGAAGCTTGCACAGACCCATCAGCCCGAACCATGTACGCCACATGGGGAAGTAGTGGAGCGCTTCCGCCTTCTCTTCGAATGTGGGAATCTGGTTGTTGACCATGTCCATGAAGATGAGCCACGCTTCGTCGTGTTGCGCGCCCTTGAGGGCAAGGCCGTAGCCGCCCTGCATGGCGAGCGATTCTTTGGTCACGTACTCGGAGTACTCCATCCCTTTGCACTCCATGCCGATCGAATCAAGGAACTCGGGGTCGGCTCCGTATTCGCGGGCGAAGATCTCCTTCATGCGCCGGATGCCTTGGCCGACGACAGCGCCGAATCCCTCGCCGCGTCCCATCTGATGCAAGAGCGTAAGCGAGTCGTCGACGCTTCCGAAGTGAAGCTCAAGACCGCCGGTCCTGGCTTTATCGAGTATTCCGGCCTCGTAGCATTCCATCACAAACGCGCTCGCGGTGGTGAACGAGATTGTGTCGATCCCGTATGTGTCGCAGTAGAAGTTCATCTCCAACACGAAATCGGGGTCGAAGATCCCCATATTTGCAGACCCGGCCGCCGTTTCGTATTCCGGTCCGTCCACGGTGACACGGTCACCCTTGTACGGTCCAGTCTTCAACAAGAACCCGTCAACGGCGTGCGAACAGGACATCGTACAGCCGATCCAGCACCCGTCCGGCACCCCTTGCGTGAACCGTTCCCGCCATACCTGAGACGCGATCTTCCCTGCATCGGAGTGGGAACCGAATCGATAGTTGCATGTGGGCAGCAAATCGTACTCGTCCATGATCTCCACCAGGTGTGCCGTACCCACGCGGCGCATGTCGCATTGTGAGGGATCGAGGTTGATGATCTCCTTGGTGATCCGCTCGCCGGCCCGTTTCAGTCGTTCCATGTCGGCCGGACCGTTGGCGTCGGCCGACACGCCGCTGTGCTTGACCACAAGCGCAGCAATTCCTTTGTCGCGGAAAACCGTGCCTATCCCGCCGCGGCCTGCCTGTTTCACACGCGGCACCTTTCGCTTCATATCGAAGAAACTGAAGTTGAGGCAGCCGATACGCGTGTTCTCCGCTCCCACGCCGGCGGAAACGGTGGACACGGAAAGGAGATCGCGCGGCGCGTCGGATGCGGCGAATCGCCGCAGCATCCGCTCCGCGATGACGTGCGTGTTGACGTCCTCTTCCGGGCAGGAGAGTATCTCCACCGTCCCTTCGTCTCCGTCGATGAATACGATCACGTCTTCGTCACTCTTACCTTGAATCTCGAGTGAATCCCAGCCGGAGAACTTGAGGTACGGCCCGAAGTAACCGCCGACGTTCGAGTCGATCACGCTCCCCGTAGTGGGAGAAAGGCTGACCACAATCGACTTCCCCGCGCCCGCATAGGTGGTAATCCCGCCGATCGGTCCGGAGCCGATAACGATCTCATTCTCTGGGTCGTCCCACTTGGTGTTGGCATCGACCGCGTTCCACAGCCGCCACAAGCCGAATCCGCGGCCGCCGATGAATTTCTCTTTCATCATCTCTGTCACAGGTCGCTCCTCGATCCGGCCCGTGCCGATGTTCACATACAGGGTCCTGCCCGCGTAGCCACGCTGCAACTGCGCCGGTTCGTACGACATCTGTGCAATGACTCGGCAACCCTCACGTCTCACCATCGATCCCTCCTCGATAAGCAGACCGTAGTATTCGTACTGTTGATGTTTGCTTCCGAACGTGAGTGTAGATAAGGCGGAATCGGTTCGCAAACGACGATCGGCATTGAGGGATCGCCCCGTGATGACTATACTGCCTGAAACCGCATACCTTGTACCGAGGGACAGATGCTGCACACACAAGCGACGATCAATCTTGCCTCCCTTGCACGCAACATCGCGTGTGTACGGGCACGCTTGCCAAAGGATGCTCATCTGGTACTCGTTGTAAAGGCTGATGCGTACGGACACGGAGTTGAACGGGTCGCGCAGACCGCACAGGCGGAGAACGTCGATATGCTGGGAGCGACCACCGTCGAAGAAGCCGCAAAGATCAGGGCCGCAGGGGTGACGACGCCGATTCTGCTCCTTTCTCCCATCCTGCCTACAGAGGCGCATGATGCCGTCTCTCTCGCCCTAACGCTTCCCGTGTACGAACTAGGCACGGCACGGTTGCTTGATCGGAATGCGCGCGCCTTGAATACTGTTGCGCATGCGCACGTGGTCGTTGACACCGGCATGCACCGATTCGGCGTATCGCCGCAGTCCGCCGTCACCTTGATCAGTCAATTGCAGGCACTCGCGGCAGTGCGCGTTGACGGCATCTATACGCACTTCGCGACGGCACTTGCTACGAGCAAGGCAGAGCGTTCGTTCTGCGAGGAACAACTCGCTTCGTTTCAGTGCCTCCTCGACATACTCGCCGACCGCCATCTCCTCCCGCCCGTCCGGCATATCGCGAACTCCGCCGCGTTCATCGATCGTGAAGATGACGTCTTCGCGGGATACCTGAACGGCGTGCGTGTCGGAACGCTCATCTACGGATACCCAGAAGTAGAAAGCGCGTGGACCGGCGCGATTGTTCCGGCAGCAACCCTGACAACGCCGGTGATCGCGATCAACGATCTTCAACCGGGAGATACGGTCGGCTATGGATGCACGTATCGCGCAGCGCAGGAACGCGCGATCGCCGTCCTTCCGATCGGCTACGGTACGGGGATCAATCCGCACATCGCCAAACGAGGCTCGGTATGGATCGGCGGACGGATCGCGCCGATCGTGGGCACAATCGGTCTCGACCACACGATGATCGACGTCACCGGCATCGATTGCGCTGTCGGCTGCCGTGCTGAGGTCTTCGGCCCGAATATGCGCGCCGACCTGCTCGCCGACGCCGCCGGCATCGGTGTGTGCGAGTTTGTCGTTCCTGCGCTGCAGCAAGCGGGCGAGCGCGTCTACATCTAGATCCGATTGCCAAACCGGTTTCCAGCTGATACCGTAGAAAAACCATGACGCGGACGCTCACGATAGCAGGCTATGTCGTTCTCTTCATTGCGCTCGTCGTGGCGGCGGTCATCGTCATCTCACGCGCCACTTGGGAACAGACAAACCGGCAATGTATGACGATTGTACGCGCCGATGATCTTGGCGGAGTCGCTCTCGGCAGCCTACGCGGTATCGGAATCGACGCGGCGGCTGTGCGCGCATCCGCAATTTACACCGGCAAGGCCCCCTCTCTCGATGAACTCATTTCCGCCAGGCTTGTGCCCGTAATCATCGTCGATTCCTCGGCGTCAGTCGCGAATCAGGAAACGCTTTCAGCTTGGTCCGGCGCGGCCTCCGCCTGGTGGGTGGAGGCCTCCGCCTGGTGGGTGGAGGGAGACATTGCTTTCGACGACCCACTCATTTCGCGGCTCCAGCAACAGGATATTCCGTTTGTAGCTCGCGAATTCGCGCCTCCCGCTTTCACGCAAACATTGTGGGCGAGCGGCTACCGCCGCATCGTTCGCGGACACGAGATCCCGGACATCGACATGCGCGGCACGCCAACCGCCACACTTGTCGCGCGGTGGGAAAGGGCTGTACACGAGCGCGGAATCCGTGCCCTCATTCTCACTCCCTTACCTGGCGGCACATCCGCGCAGACGGCCGACTACTTCGGCGCGACCGTCGCACGTCTTGGGGCCGCTGGATATGGCGGAGGAGGCCTCCCATCATCACCGTCGTCACCGAAGCAGGTGCTGCTGCTGTTTGTCCATCTCGGCGTCTGTGCACTCATTCTCGTTGTTCTGCTCCGCCTGTTTCCCGCATTTCCGGTCGCCGCGCTCATGGTCGCCGGCGCCGGCGTCCTCCTCTTCTTTGGATTGGGAACGACTCTCCTTTGCCAGATCGATGCACTTCTGGCCGCAATCGTGGCACCGGTGTACGGCGTCCTCTTATTCTACCGCCCGCACGTGGGCGGCTTTCGCGCTGGGGTGCAGCTTCTCTTGTTGTTTGGCATATTCACTATATTCGCGGGATTGTTGTTATCGGCGCTCTTGTCGCAGCCCGTATTCATGCTTGCCGTCGCCACTTTCCGCGGGGTGAAGATCTCGCTTGTGCTCCCCGCGCTCCTCGGCGTCCTCATCGCGTACAGACAGACGGGATGGGATGAGTACAAAGAGATTCTGCGACACCCGATTCGCGACGCCCGCGCCATGATTGTGGGAGCACTCATGATCGCCGGAGCCGCGGTTGTCCTACTCGTCGTTATCCGAAGCGGAAACGCAGACGAGTTGGTGTCCGGAACGGAACTGAAGACGCGCGCCATTTTGGAGACGCTGTTGATCGCCCGCCCTCGGTTCAAGGAATTTCTGCTCGGGCATCCGCTTCTGTTCCTGTCCGGAGCAAGCACTGGCATTCTTTCGCTCTCGCTCTTTCGACCGTTCATTCTGTTCTTCGGCCTTGTAGGGCAGACCTCGATCCTGAACACCTTCGCGCATGCTCATACGCCGTTTCTCTTGTCGGTTCTGCGCACGGCAAACGGCCTTGGGCTGGGGTTGGTGCTGGGTGCCGCCGCCTACTTCGGCGTTCTCGCCATCGTCCGCACATGTCGATGGATTAGGCATCTCTAGACAATTGCACGAAGGCCGCTCCGCACCGGTCTGTTCCAAACTGAGCCGGTTGCGGCAGGCGGTGACGTATCCTACCATCCGAGCCAAGGAGGCGCGATGGACAAGAAGCTGATTGAACAGGGGATGAGGATGATCTTGGAAGGGATTGGCCGCGAGCACGCAAACGGCGAAGTCATTGAGAACACGCCCACACGCGTCGCCGAGATGTACGCCGAATTCTTCGCTCACGCGAGCGAGAGCCCCTCGGATGCCCTCGAGGTCCTATTCCAAGAGCCGTACGATCAGATGGTTGTCAGCAAAGACATTCCCTTCTTCTCGATCTGCGAGCACCACTTTCTCCCGTTCATCGGCGAAGCCGACATTGTCTACATTCCAAAAGGAAATAGAATCGTCGGCGCAAGCAAACTCGCACGAGCACTGGATATCGCCGCCGCCCGCCCGCAGCTGCAGGAGAGGCTCACATCACAGTTGGCGGACGCCCTCATGGAGCGGCTCGACCCGTACGGCGTGCTGGTGCGCATTGGGGCAACGCACCTGTGCATGACACTGAGGGGAGTGAAAAAGCCGGGTACGAAACTCGTCACTTCAGCAATCCGCGGGATATTCCGCACCAATCAAGCGTCACGACAAGAGGCGCTGGCGCTTATCGCCTGAAATCAGCCTCCAATCCGCAACGAGACAAGACGGGGATCGTCCGATGCAAGCGGCATCGCTTCGATCACGCGCGCTTCCTCTCCGTGGCTAAGTTGGAGAGAAACCGGCGTGCCGACGACGTGGTCACAGTAACGGGCGACAATCGCCGCAGCGAGCTGGATTTCATCCTCGCTCGGCTCCCCCTCAATCAACGCCAGCGGCCCCATCACTTCGGTCGGATCAAGCGTGTAGCGCCCGCCGGCGAGTGTTCCGAGCATCTCGTTCTCGCGTTCATTCCGGCCCACAAACAGCTTGGCGCGCTCTGACAGGCGGAATTGCCTGCCAAAGCGGAGGATAACGAACTCATCTATCCCCATCGCATCTTTCCCTACATGGGAAAACGCATCCCGCAGGCGAGCGCCGTATGCCTTGTCGGTGAGGATGCACCCACCCGCCGGCTGAGGGTAGTCAGTAATCCCCAACTGAGCGGCTATGGCGACCTGTTCCTGACGGCTGCGACCGGATATGGCGAACAGGGCTTCGCGCTTGATCCATCCCTCCTTAACTGGGAGGGAGTCCGGGAGGAGATTGGCGGACAGCGGTCGCAACAGCCGGTCATCGAGACCGCTTTCTTGAGCGACGATGTCCATCGCGCCGCGATGCTGCGACATCGGCCGCTGACCGAGCACCTCGCCGGTGACCACGAATTGCGCCCCTTCCTCCTCCATGATGCGCTCTGCATGTTGGAGCATGAAGATTCGGCAATCGATGCACGGGTTCACCGCACATCCATAACCGTGGCGCGGGTGCTTGATCACCCGCAGGTGTTCTACGGACAGATCGAGCGTGCGCAGTTCAATCCTGAGCGCTCGCGCCGTCTGGGCAATCTTCGCGGCGCGTCTCTCGTCGGCATTGACGAAGTACTTCACGGTGAGGCCGACGACTTCGATCCCCGCATGCTTGACAATCGCCGCCGCGAGGGTGCTATCAAGGCCTCCAGATAAGAGGGCGATTGCGCGCACAGATCGCCTAGAGGTTTCACTTTCAGTCCTTCTGTTCTCCATCGAATCTTCACACTCCCTCTCTAGAATCATACCGTTTCCCAGATAAGCATTCACAATGCCTAAGGAGGCTTGAGTCATGAGAAAAAAGAGAATTCTTGCCATTGGAGCCCTGCTTGTACTGATCGTTGCAGCGGGGATCACCGTAACGCGCCTCGATAACACAAACGAGACGCTGGGAGTGGGCGGCGCGCCCGCGTTGGCGCAAGATCAATCGGTCAATCAAGCGATTTCCGATTCGGGACAATCGGCGGTTAAGCAAGCAATCGCGCAGGTGAGCCCCGCAGTGGTTCGTGTTGACGTCACCGCGACGGTGAGCGTATCCAATCCGATGAATGACATCTTCAACGATCCGTTCTTCCAGCGCTTCTTTGGGGAGCCACAGACCCCTCAACAGCAGCAGCAAACAGAGAGGGCAATCGGTTCGGGCGTAGTCATCGACTATGCCGGGCAGAAGCTTGTTCTCACCAATGAACACGTGATCGACAGCGCAACGGATATCCGCGTAACCAGCCCGGATGGAGAAACCTGGACCGCCGATGTGGTGGGAAGCGATGCGCAGCTCGATATCGCCGTGCTTAAGCTGGAAGGCGATACCAGCAAACTGCCTACCGCCGAACTCGGCGACTCATCCACACTGGAGATAGGCGATTGGGCGATCGCGATCGGGAACCCTGTAGGAATGTCGTACTCCGTCACCATGGGGATCATCAGCGCCCTCGGACGCGACCTCCCCAAGCCGAGCGGAAGCGGTTACTACGACAACCTCATCCAGACAGATGCTGCAATTAACCCCGGCAACAGCGGCGGTCCGCTCGTAAACGCGAACGGAAAGGTGATAGGAATCAACACGCTTATCGCCCGCGAATCATCGAACGGAGTGACGGTCGAGGGAATCAACTTCGCAATATCGATCAACCAGGTGAAAGACGTACTCGATCAGCTCGTGACCACCGGCAAGGTAAGCCGCGGCTATCTCGGCGTGTACATCCAAGACATCACTGCTGCGATGGAAGACCAATTCGGCGTCAAGGCGGGCGAAGGTGTGCTCGTATCGGACATCATCGCCGGCTCTCCCGCTGCGCAAGCTGGGATCCAGTCGGGTGACGTCATCACCTCGATCGACGGAGAAGCAGTCGGATCGGCCGACAAACTGGTAAAGATCATATCTGCCAAGCCGGTAGGAGCAGTTGTCGATCTCCAGATTGTCCGTGACAAAAAGACGATGGATATTCAGGCCACCCTCGTTGAGAGGCCAAGTGAGGATCAGCTCTACGGCACCAACTCTCCCACGACGAGCGACCAGTCACAGGCCGTGCAGAAGTTCGGACTAACGGTGGGAGCGATATCCGCTTCCGCTGCTCAGAGCCTGGGATTGCAATCAACGCAGGGAGTTGTCATAATGGACGTTGCCTCAGGAAGCAGAGCGGACTGGGCCGGACTACAGACAAACGATGTCATCCGTGAGATAAACCGTCAGCAAGTGCAGTCGGTGAGCGACTGGAACACGATGGTGCAGGGAATGGATGACAATGCAGTGTTGTTGTTGACCGTCATTCGTGACGGGAGGACATATTTCGTGACCCTGGGTAACTAGACCGGGGCCATCGGAGAGTGGCGCAGCTTGGTCAGCGCGCAGCGTTCGGGACGCTGAGGCCGCCGGTTCGAATCCGGCCTCTCCGATTAGACGCGGGAGTAGCTCAAAGGTAGAGCACTGGCCTTCCAAGCCAGTAATGCGGGTTCGATTCCCGTCTTCCGCTTTCGTACAGATGCGCCCGTAGCTCAGTGGACAGAGCAACGGCCTTCTAAGCCGTCGGCCGGAGGTTCGAATCCTCCCGGGCGTAGATGGCTTTGGAACATGGGGAGTGTGGCGCAGTCGGTTAGCGCGCTGGGTTGTGGTCCCAGAGGTCGCGGGTTCGAGTCCCGTCGCTCCTCCCAGAAAGCTGATCCATGGAGTTCGTAGGGTTCATTGAGGTCTGAGAGTTAACAAAAGACAAGAATGCCGGAGTTTGCAGCAGGCAAACTCCATCGAA
>CAZKAB010000016.1:0-39380 GCA_964550615.1 uncultured Thermotogae bacterium | reverse complement strand
GACGCGTGCTGTGGCGGTGGAATGTCTGGTGGAGCTTACGTATTCTTCGACACCGGGCAGGAGGGCGTGTCGCTGTTCGATTGGGCGGCTGCGCGCGCGGTGGTCACGTTTGGAGTCGGGTCAACCCTCGAATCAAGCGTCTCCGCCGTATTTTTCGCGGACGGCTACCAGCGATACACATTCCAGTTCACTTTTACCTGGGGCAAGCTGAAGATCTTCGACCATCAGCCCAGCCGGTGCGACTTCTGGCATACCACTACTGGGTAGAAGAGCCGCTCTGCGTGACATCGTCGGGGACCTCGGACCTCACATCAAGGGCGGGCAGTACCCGAACTGAATCAGGACGCTCGGTTGCGACGAACCATCTGCTCGTAGATAAAACGGCCGTCGCACTTGTCGGGCAGATTGCTCCTGGCGCACTCCAAGCGTTCGAGGAAGCACTCCTCCAGATCGTCCCCAAAGAGGTCTTGTGACAGTTCGAGCACCCGCGCGGCGTGTCGAAGAATCTGTACGGTTTCGGGTCTGGAGATTTCGTCGAAGAACCAGCCGTCGCTTGCATACATGAGCATGGCGTGCCGCTGAAGCTCAAGGAGTCCAATCACCGTGTTCTTCTCGTCCTCGCTCAACTCACGCACGCCCTGTTCGGCCAGGAATTTTCTCCACGCAGCGGGAGAACGATCGAGGACAACTTCGATGTACGCATCCCGGGCAACCCAGGGATCGCGCAGCAGCGGCCGCGCCGCTTCTTCATACTGAGGAGCAAGCATGTCCCGAATCCAGTCCAATGCTTCCCTTAAGGGGGCGCGCCACTCCTGATTCCATTCAGGACGCCCGCTGCTATTGCATCCACAGTTGCTCCGCCAGCGCTCGATGCCATGAGCGCAGCTCCATGAGCTACGTTCTATGATCTCCACCTCATGCGTCGGCGGATGTTCCTCCAGAAACGCACCGTAGTTAGTGAAACGGACACGCCCCTCGGCCTCAATCCGCCGAATGGCATAGGCTAAGGCCATGTCCCCGTGGCGGTGGTGATGTCCGTACGTCTCTCCGTCGGTAATGACATGCACAAGCTGCGGGCCCGAGCTCTGGGGAGCAAAAGCCCCCAGGAGTCGGGAGGCAAAGACGTCGCCGTTTGACAGTAACCCGTTGAACGCCACATCCTGTGCGAGAGGCGCATCGTAGAAGAATAGGGAGATGGTACGGCCGGAAGGAAGCCGCAACAGATACGGCTGCGTAGAGTCAATCCGTCCACCAGTTACAGCTTGCCATTCCCTCGTATCAGGATGACACACTCGTTTGGCTTGGTGAGGAGAGAGCAAGGTGAACTTGAGTCCTTCTTCCGCCAACATATCCAGGGTTTCCAAGTCAACGGCAGCTTCCGGAAGCCACATGCCTTCGGGATATCTCCTGAAGTGATAGGCGAAGTCCTTGATTCCCCAGCATATCTGCGTACGTTTGTCCCGCTGGTTCGCCAAGGGGAGGATGACGTGGCTGTATGCCTGCGCCATGGCTGATCCGTGGCCGGATAGTCGCTCCCGGCTCTCTCGATCGGCCGCAAGGATGGCGCGATAGACGTCAGGTCGTTCCTTCTTGAGCCAGCCAAGCAGCGTAGGTCCGAAGTTGAAGCTGATTCTCGCATAGTTGTTGACGGTCTCCTGAACGCGACCGTCTCCATCCAAGATGCGGGAAGCGGCGTTTGGGGCGTAGCATTCTTCGGCGATGCGCGCATTCCAATCATGAAACGGGTAGGCAGATGCCTGCGGCGCCACCACCTCAAGCCATGGGTCAGCCCGCATCGGTTGATAAAAGTGTCCGTGAATACAGATATAGTAGTTAGTCATAGTTTTTAAAGTAGAGAACAGAAAGAGGCGGTAGAGTTAGTCTTACGAAGTAGGGTCGCGCTTGCGTAGAGCCACGCACGGCTTCCGCCCCGCCGGCGTTGCCGAGGCCGCTTCCGCCATACTCGCAAGCATCGCTGTTCAGTATCTCATGCCAAGTCCCACCACGCGGAACACCCACTGAATAGTCATATCGAGGAACCGGCGTAAAATTGCTTACGACAAGGACGATATCGTCGGTCGTCCTTCCTTTGCGAATGAAGCTGATTACGCTTGCCGCCGCATCCTGAAAGTCAACCCATTCGAACCCCGCGGGATCAAAGTCGAGCTGATGCAGGGCGGGCTCATCTGTGTAGAGGCGGCCAAGATCCGCGATCAGAACCTGCATCCCTTTGTGAAGAGGAAACCGGCAGAGATCCCAGTCCAGGCTTTCGTCATGATTCCACTCGCGCCACTGACCGAATTCCCCTCCCATAAACAGAAGCTTCTTTCCCGGCTGAGCATACATATAGCCATAGAGGGCGCGCAGATTGGCGAACCTCTGTTCACCATCCCCAGGCATCCTACCAAGTAGGGAGCTCTTTCCATGCACCACTTCATCGTGAGAAAGGGGGAGAACGAAGTTTTCATTGTAGGCGTAGAGCATGCGGAAAGTGAGGCTGTTCTGATAATACCTTCTGTATAGGGAGTCTTTGGACATGTAGCCCAGCATGTCGTGCATCCATCCCATATCCCACTTCATGCCAAAGCCGAGTCCCCCGACATCCGTTGGGCGCGAGACCATCGGCCAGGCGGTGGACTCCTCGGCAATCACCTGTGTGCCGGGATATCGCTGGTAGACCTCTTCATTCAGCCGCCGCAGGAAGACGAGAGCATCCAGGTTCTCCCTTCCGCCGCGGGAGTTTGGGATCCATTCGCCCTCCTTTCGACCGTAGTCCAGATAGAGTATCGAGGCAACGGCGTCGACGCGCAGCCCATCCGCATGATATTTATCCAACCAGAACATGGCGCTCGAGATGAGGAAGCTACGTACCTCGCTGCGACCGTAGTTGAAGATGAAGCTGTCCCAATCAGGATGCAGCCCCTTTCTGGGGTCCGCGTGTTCGTAAAGGTGCGTCCCATCGAAAAATCCGGGCCCGTGCTCATCGGTGGGAAAGTGAGACGGCACCCAGTCCAGGATTACGCCAACGCCATGCTGGTGCAGGAAGTCAATGAGGTACATTAGGTCTTGCGGGCTCCCATAGCGACTGGTGGGCGCGAAGTAGCCGGTGCACTGATATCCCCATGACCCGTAGAAGGGGTGTTCCATTACCGGTAGCAGCTCCACATGGGTAAAGCCCATCCTTTGCGCGTATTCCGCCAATCTGGGAGCAAGCTCCCTGTAAGTGAGCGCTCGGTTTTCCTCTTCGGGAACCCGCATCCAAGATCCCAGATGGATCTCATAGATGTTCCAAGGAGCGTCCAATGCGTTACGCTGTGGACGTTTGGCACACCAATCGGCGTCATGCCAGGTGTAGTCGAGGTTCCAGACAATGGATGCAGTGCGTGGCGGCACCTCATGGTAGATCCCGAGCGGATCGGATTTGTTTGCGCTGTAGCCGTCGTACCGAGAGACGATGTGATACTTGTATAGGTCGCCAGTCACCACCCCGGGGACAAACCCTTCCCATATTCCGGATTGGCCGCGGGAACGCAGAGGATGGCTCGCCTTATCCCACCTGTTGAAGTCCCCCGTTACAAACACCCACTCGGCGTTGGGTGCCCACACGGCAAAGTATGTGCCGTCTCCTCTCGCAGTTGTGAGAGAGTGAGCGCCAAGCTTCTCGTACAGCCGGAAGTGGCTCCCCTCATTGAACAGATACAGATCTTCATCAGTGAGAAGCGTCGAATCGTAGGACACAGACGGCATCATGTCTTGTCCTTGCTTGGGCCCCACCGGAGGCGGCAAATCCGTCTCCGAGGCACTGCCTCGTGCAGGCAGTGTATCATCACCGGACGGTTGATACTTTCTCCCTTCGCTCACGCCTCATCGCCGCGAAAGCCTCATCTCTTCAGTCCCACGAGACGTCGCCGCCCATCCTCTTGAAAGACGAGCTTCCCTTCCCGAGCAAGCCAGCCAAGGCTCATCAGGACAAGCTGCCTTCCTCCTTTCACTTCCCGCACTACGCGCGATATGGAGACCGGGCCGGCCTCCTGGAGATACTCCCAGATCTTCCCTGCGGTCAATCCTACCTCTTCCTCTTGCATCTGATACCTCCTCCAGTGTGGAGAACGCTCGTGTTGGATATGGTAATGAAGAGGCGAGATATCGGCAAGAGCTTTACGCCCGTTTTTGTAGCCTGTATCAGATCGAGATAAGCTGTTGGAGAGCCGTCCGGTTACAAGGACACCGGGACGAGCCATCTTCGGGGCGGTGGCGGATCGCAAGCCAAGGGCGCAAGGGAGGCAGCCAGTGAAACACATAGATTTCGTGCTCGGGCTGCATTGCCATCAACCCGTCGGCAACTTCCCCGAGATAATGGAGGCTGCATATCAAGACGCATATCTTCCCTTTCTCGAAGCGTTCGAACGCTTCGCAGGGTTGAAAGCAGTGCTTCATTTCACGGGCCCCCTCCTTGTGTTCTTCGAGAAGAATCACCCGGACTACTTGGAACGCATCTCCACATTGGTACAGGAAGGCAGGCTAGAAATCCTCGGAGGAGGGTTCTATGAGCCGATTCTGGCCGTGATCCCAAGAGAGGATGCCCGCGAGCAGTTGGCCCGCATGCGCAGGTATCTGAAGCAACGATTTGTCCAGGACCCGCAAGGAATATGGCTTGCAGAAAGGGTTTGGGAACCATCGCTTCCGTCCCTTCTGGTTGAAAGTGACGTGCGTTACATTCCCATCGATGACACGCATTTCCATCGCGTCGGACTTACCGGGGAAGCTCTTCTGGGCTACTCTCTCACCGAAGATGAAGGGAGACCGCTCGGCGTTTTCCCCATCGACGGCAGGTTGCGTTACCTCATTCCGTTCCATCCGGTCAAGGAGATATTGGAGTATTTCCAACAGACAGCCGCCCAGCACGCCGATCCGCTCTTGGTACTGGTAGATGACGGGGAGAAGTTTGGGGTTTGGCCGGGAACCAAGAACTGGGTCTATCGCGATGGTTGGCTGGAGAACTTCTTCCGCGTGCTCTCCGAAAACGCGTCCTGGTTACACACGGTGACATTGAGTGAAAGCTTCGATAAGCGCGAACCGCTTGGCCGCGTATACCTGCCCACTACTTCGTATTTCGAGCTGGGTGAGTGGGCCTTGCCAGTGGACGGCATCCGCCGCTTGGATAGACTGAAGCAGCTCCTGGGAGAGAAGCTGCCCGAGTTTCACCCCCTTCTCTCCGGCGGCTACTGGCGCAACTTCTTCTCAAAATACCCGGAGGCTGACTACATGCACAAGCGCATGTTGCGGGCGAGCCGTACAATAAGCGCGCTCCCGAGTGATGCGAACGGGCAACAGGAAGCGAGACACCATCTATTGCAGGCGCAGAGCAATGATGCCTACTGGCACGGCCTGTTTGGAGGCATTTATCTCCCGCATCTGCGTGACGCCGTGTGGCAGAACATCCTGAAAGCGGAGACGCAGGCGGAGCAGATAGGCCACCATGGCCAGCAGTGGAGCAATGTCTCGCAAACGGACATCGATGCCGATGGGCACGTCGAGGTGATTTTGGAGAATGAACGGTGGACACTCGTGCTCTCTCCTCGTCACGGCGGGATGCTCTACGAACTATCGGACAAATCAATCTCGTTCAATTTCCTCAATACCATCGCTCGCCGGCCGGAGGTATACCATGAGAAGGTCAAGGACGCAAGACCGGCCACGCAAGAGGTAATAAGCATCCACGAGCGCTTGGTGGCCAAGGAGACCGGCCTCGATCGCCATCTCATCTACGATCGCTACCGCCGCGGAGGACTGATCGACCATCTATTCCCCATACACGCCACTCTCGCGGACATCGCCGCCGGCCGGGAGATGGATCTGATCGACCTGGTAGGTAGCTCCTACTCCTGCGAGATCTCTACCAACGAGAGAACACGTCTCGTTCGCCTCTCCCGCAGCGTGCGCCTGCCAAAATGCGAGCTGCAGCTGGTCAAGGAGATTTCCCTCACCCCGGGAAGTGAGGCAATCCCTGTCCGGTATCTGGTGAAGCATCTCTCCGGTGAGCCTTTGCGGGCTTGTTTTGGTGTCGAGTTCAATTTTGGCATGGCGGCCGGAGATGCTCCCGATCACTATTTTCAGATACCGGGCAGGGAAATCTCGGATCGCAGGTTCGCAAGCTCCGGCGAGGAGCACGATGTGGAGCATCTGAGGCTGGTGAACGACTGGCTGGGTTGGGCGTTGGAGATCAAGGCGCTGCCGCCCGCGCACCTGTGGCGTCATCCCATCCAAACCGTCAACAATTCCGAGACCGGATTCGAACTGTTGTATCAGGCTTCGGCCGTTCTCTTCCTGTGGAACCTGAATCTTGAGACCAGTAGCACACTTCGGGCCGAACTAGAACTGCGTTGCGAGACATAGAAGAAGGAGGGGTGCGTATGCCCGGGTGCACCGCATTCGTCATCATGAGCCATACAGCACAGCGGCAAGAGACGAGAGGAGATAGCTGTAAATTTGACCGACGCGTTTTCACAGGAGTATTGCCACAATGCAAAATGTATTGACCTTCATCATGGCCGGAGGACAAGGAGAGCGGCTCTTTCCCCTCACCCGGGACAGGGCCAAGCCGGCTGTCCCATTCGGAGGCATCTATCGCATCATCGACTTCACCCTCAGCAACTGCCTGCACTCCGGCCTTCGCCGAATCTATGTTCTCACTCAATACAAGTCTCTCTCCCTGGAGCGCCACATCCTGCGGGGATGGAGCCTCTTCCCATCCGCGGTGGGTGAATTCATCCTTACGGTTCCTCCGCAAAGGCGCATCGGTCCCGATTGGTATCGCGGCACGGCGGATGCCGTGTATCAGAACTGGTATTCGGCTGAAAGGTTCGCCCTTGAACGAGGAGAGCCCCACGAGATCCTTATCCTCGCGGGAGATCACATTTACAAGATGGACTACCGGGCAATGCTCGCCTTTCATAGGGAGAAGGGTGCCGATCTTACCGTCGCGGCGCTCTCGGTTCCGCGAGAAGAAGCCCAGGGGAGCCTGGGAGTTCTCTCGGTGGATGAAGACAGCCGGATCACGTCATTCGTAGAGAAACCGGCGGTGCCGGCTTCCCTCCCTGATAATCCCACGATGAGCTACGCTTCGATGGGAATCTACGTCTTCAACACCGAGATCTTGCGCGAACGACTGCGCGAAGATGCTGTCAACTCCGCTTCCAATCATGATTTCGGCAAAGATATCATCCCGCAGATGGCGGGAGAGCCTGGAATATTCGCCTTTCCGTTCGAGCGCGCCAATCGCAATGCTGTCCCATATTGGCGTGATGTAGGGACACTCGACGCCTATTGGGAAGCACACATGGATCTGGTGGCAGTTATCCCCAACTTCGACCTCTACGACCGGGACTGGCCGATCCATACCTATTATGAACCGTGGCCGCCGGCGAAGACCGTACACGACGAGCCTCAACGCGCCGGCACCGCCCTGAACTCGCTCCTATCCCCGGGGAGCATAGTTTCGGGGGGAAAGGCGGTGCGGTCGATCCTTTCCCCCGCGGTGCGGTTGCACTCAATGACGCACGTGGAGGAGTCCATACTTCTGGACAGAGTGGAGGTCGGGGATGGAGCGAGGATTAGGCGCGCGATCGTAGACAAGGGTGTTAAGATCCCTGCCGGTACGGAGATCGGATACGATCGCGAGGCGGACAAGGCCCGGTTCATAGTCACGCCCGGCGGGATCGTCGTCATCCCCAAGGAACAGGATTTCTGAGCACAGAGTCGCGAAGCCGGTTGCAGACTAGGCCTTGCCCATCGGATCCTTTTCATTTTCCTGCAGGAGCCCGAGCGCTGGAACGTAGAATTGCTCGATATACTCTTTCACCATCCGCCGCGTGCTGAACACCGGAGCCACGCTTTTAATCGCTCCCTTCATCACCTGCACGAACCCGTGTGGAACTCCGTCATCGGATCGTTCATAGTAGAGCGGGATGATCTTCTCTTCCAGCGCACGGTAAAGAGATTCCGCGTCGGCAGGTGTATGATCCCCTTCCTCGCTCTCTCCGAAGCTCCAGCCGTTACCACCGTTGTACCCCTCAGCCCACCAGCCGTCCAAGATGGACAGCTGAGGAACACCGTTGATTGAGGCCTTCATGCCACTCGTTCCACTGGCCTCCAAAGGAGGGATGGGGTTGTTGAGCCAAATGTCCACACCCGCCACCATGTAGTGAGCCAAGTGGTGGTCGTAGTTCTCCACAAACGCAATCCTTCCTGCAAACTCGGGGTTTTGGGCCAGCTGTACGACTTTCTGGATGAGCCGTTTCCCGTCCTGATCAGCCGGATGAGCCTTGCCCGCGAAGATGAGTTGCATTGGCCGCCAAGGCTCCGTGAGCAGTCGCTTCAGTCGCTCTAGGTCATGGAGAACAAGATCCGGCCGCTTGTAGCCGGTGAACCTCCGTGCGAATCCAATCGTTAAAACACGGGGATCGAGCAATGCGCCGAGGGCGACCACGTTGACGGCAGCTACTTTGTCGCCCAACCAACGATCCCTGGCGCGCTCGTTGATCAGGTTGATGAGCGATGCCTTACGATTCTCGTGCGCTTGCCAAAGTTCCTTGTCCGGGATCGCCTCTACTCTTTCCCAAATCCCCTGCTGGTCCTGATGTTCAATCCAGCTTGGTCCAAGGTAACGCGACAGCAGGTCCTGAATTCGGCGAGGTTCGATCCAAGTACGCAGGTGCACACCGTTGGTAATCGCCACAATCGGATGTTCTCCCTCTTTCGCATCCGGCCACAGCCCCGCCCACATCTTGCGTGCCACTTCACCATGCCGCTTGCTGACGGCGTTCGCGTATCGAGCCGTCCGCAGCGCGAATACCGTCATGTTGAACCCCGCCTGCGGATTGTCCGGGTTGATCCCCAGTTCGAGGAGCCGGTCACAGTTTGTGCCCAGCTCTTCGGCATAATGGTTGAAGTACCGCTGCATCAGCGGGAAGGGGAAGACGTCCGTTCCCGCTGGAACCGGGGTATGTGTGGTGAAGATCGTCTTCTCCCGAACCTGGGCAAGGGCCTCCTCGAAGCCGGCCCCCTCTTCCTTCAGCTCACGGATGCGCTCCAGAACGGAAAACGCGGGATGTCCTTCGTTCAGGTGCAGCGCAGCCGGGCGAAAACCAAGCGTCCTCAGTACCTCCATCCCGCCGATGCCAAGTACGATTTCCTGCCGCAGCCGCTGCTCGAGATCGCTCACATACAGGCGGTGAGCGATCTGCCGATCCCAGGGTTGATTGCTCGCCAGATCCGGGTCAAGCAGATAGAGCGTGCCCCGGCCCACGCGAACCTTCCACACCCCGACATGCAGCGGAGGGTCAAAGAGCGGAACACGGATCGTTATCCGTTCACCATCATCGTCGCAGACCGGCTCCACTGGGTCGTACGTTCGATCGAGCGGACTTTCGACGTCGTCCTGCCACCCGTTCTCCCGGATGCGCTGGCCGACGTACCCGCGCGAATAGATCAGACCTACCCCCACCACCGGTGCGGCAAGGTCGCTACACTCCTTGAGATGATCCCCGGCAAGTATTCCCAGCCCCCCGGCGTAGAGCCGCAGAGAACTGTGGAGTCCGTATTCAGCGGAGAAGTAGGCCAACGGTGCGGGCGGATGTCCCCAGTGAGAGGCGAACCACCCGTCGCCCGAGCCGACTTCCGCCTCAAACTCGCTCATCACGCCGTCGTAGCGCGCCAGGAATTCGCGATCCTCCGCCACGAGGGCAATTGCTTCCGGCGAAAGCGATCCCAGCATCCTTAGTGGGTTGTGCTCGCTATCGCGCCATGCCTGGAGGTCAAGCACCCGGAACATCTCTCGAGCCGATGGATGCCAACTCCACCACAGGTTGTACGCTAACTCTCCAAGACCCTTAATGCGCTCCGGAAGTTTAGGAAATCGGTTAACTTGGTCCATGTTCGGCTCCTTCGCACATGTATTTGTCAATGATCCTATTCAGCCTCGCCTGTTCCCGTTCCAGGGTGTCGTGGTTGTTTGCTTCCATTACGAGCCTGACCGCCGGCTCGGTGTGGGACTGCCTGAGGTTGAACCACCAGTCGGGGTACTCGATCGTCAACCCGTCGAGGTGTTCTTTTGTGGCGTCGCTGTAGGCGTACTCCAATTCGCGGAACAGCTCGTCCCCATCCCGCACTTGGAATGTCACTTCGCCTGTTTGGGCGTACTTTTGCAGTGGCCGGATGAGTTCGCTGACAGGCTCATTTCGCAGTCCGATGAGATTGAGCATTGTCACCAATGAGACAATCCCGTTGTCGATGAATCCCATCTCCCGATAGTAGTAGTGGCCGGAGAGTTCGCCGGCGAAGACGGCGTTGATTTCCCGCATTCGTTGTTTGACAAATGAGTGCCCTACACGCGTTTTTGCCGGATTGCCGCCGAGTTCGCGAATCCGCTCCGGCACGGCGCGGCTGGCCCGCAAATCGTAAAGAACGGTTGCCCCGGGCGACTTGCGAAGGAAGAACTCGGCCAACGCTGCAATGACGAGGTCGGAGGGAATCCGGCGACCGTGCTCATCGATGAAGCCGCAGCGATCCCCGTCACCGTCGAAGGCGACACCAAGATCCGCCTTCTCCGACAGCACCCGCCTCTGCAATTCGACAGTCGTTTCAGGCAAAATTGGATTGGGCACGTGATGAGGGAAATCGCCGTCTGGCTCCATATACATTGGAATAAATTTACACTGAGGGAGTCGTTCCAGGAGGCGGGGCGTATCGAGTCCGCCCATTCCGTTTCCCGCATCCACCACAATCGTGAGCGGTGACGGGTTCTCGAGCAGGCCGGCTACTCTGTCCACGTAACGGCCCAGCCAATCAGCCCGGCTGGGATTTCCCTTCTTCATCGGAACCGTCTCAATCGCCATCGCAATGGCCTCCACCTCGGGAAGCCCATCATCCCCACTCAGGGGAATCGCCTTCTCCCGACAGAGCTTGACGCCATTATATTGTGCTGGAAGGTGTGATGCGGTGATCATCGCCCCGCCATCAAAGCCGCCATCGGCGATCGCGTAGTACAACATGGGAGTAGTGGCAAGCCCTATGTCCTGCACTTCGGTTCCGAAGGACAGAGCTCCCTCGATAAAGGCCCTCGCTAGCAACGGGGAGGAGTCACGCATGTCGTGGCCGACCACGATCTTTGTCTTGTCTAGATATTGCGCAAATGCGAATCCGATCTTGCGGGCTATCTCTTCGTCGATTTCAGTCGGATAGATTCCGCGTATATCGTAGGCCTTGAATATTCCCGTCATGTTCTCTCCTTCTTGAGATTCCAGGGACTTCAGTCGCTGCTCGACAAGACAAGAACAACGGTGGAACGCTCCCCCACCGAATAGGATGACTGATCCTCCAGAGAAGGCTCCTCTCCAGCGGCAAACAGATCCTGTGGCGATGGTTGTGACGTGTCTATCGCCAGAGCCCATCGCGTTCCTTTCGGTGGTGGGGGAAGAGCAACCAATGCCGCTTCCGTCGAGGCGTTGAACAACATGCAGAGACCCATCGCTTCGCCCGCGTCCACTAGACACCCCAGGCATCGCCTCTGGGGGTCCGACCAATCCGGCGTTCGTCCCGTCGGACCGAAGAATCTAATCTCATCAGCCGCGTAGAATGCTTCCGCTCTCAGCACCGAGTGTGTGCGGCGAAAGGCGATCAACCCCCGAACGAATCGGTGAATCCCGCGGTGCTTCTCAAGGAATGTCCAGTCGTACCAGCTTGTCTCGTTGTCCTGGCAGTAAGCATTGTTGTTCCCATTCTGGGTACGGCGAAACTCGTCTCCCCCAAGGAGCATCGGCACCCCACGTGATACGAGAAGCGTCACGAGGAAGTTCTTTATCTGACGTATCCTTATTGTTTCGATCTCCGGATCATCGGTTTCTCCTTCAACGCCATAAGAGGCACTGTAGTTCTCGTTCGTTCCATCTCGGTTTTCGTCGCCGTTCTCCTCGTTGTGTTTGCGCTCGTAGCTCACGAGGTCGTTCAGGGTGAAGCCGTCATGACAAGTGACGAAGTTGATGCTGCTCTCAGGTCCCTTTCCCGATCCCTCATACACATCCTCGCTTCCGCACAAGCGACTGGCGAAAGGGCCACGCATTCCTGCATCACCGCGCCAGAAACGCCGCACGTCATCGCGATAGCGGCCGTTCCACTCCGCCCAACGCCGCTTCGAGAAACTACCCACTTGGTACGCTCCAGCGGCGTCCCATGCTTCGGCGATCAGCTTGGTCTTCCGCAGAATCGGATCTTCGGCGATGCGCGCCAGAAGCGGAGCGTCGGGGAGGAGGTTGCCCTCTTCATCACGTCCAAGAACGCTCGCCAAATCGAAACGGAAGCCGTCGATGTGCATCTCGATTACCCAGTACCGCAGAGCCTCAAGTATCAGGTTCCGTACCACCGGATGATTGGCGTTGATCGTATTGCCGGTGCCCGTGTCGTCCCGATATCCTCGCTGATCGGTGTTGAGGGCATAGAAGATCGTGTTATCGAGACCGCGGAAACTTAGTGTGGGGCCAAGCTCGCTCCCCTCGGCTGTGTGGTTGAACACTACGTCCAGGAAGACCTCAATTCCGGCAAGATGGAACGCCTTGACCATCTCCTTGAACTCCCGCACCTGCTCGCCTTTGCCACCTGCATCCGCATACGAGGCCTTGGGCGCAAAGAACGCCACCGGGTTGTATCCCCAGTAGTTCTTGAGCCGTTCGCCGGAGTGTGGATCGATCCGGTCGAGCTCATTCTCGTTGAACTCGAAAACCGGCATCAGCTCAACGGCCGTGATGCCAAGGTCCGCGAGGTAAGGGATCTTTTCAACCAATCCAATGTAAGTTCCGGGATGGGCAACGCCTGCACTCTGATGAATCGTGTGTCCGCGCACATGCGCCTCGTAGATGACGGTATCCGTCCAGGGACGATTCAGCGGCCGATCTCCTTGCCAGTCAAAGTCATCGTCGGACAAGATGCACTTCGGCATGGCCTCCGCATCGTCCAGGATCGAGAATGAAAGGTCCTGTTCGGGCGAATCACGATCGTATCCCAACGCTGGGGCAAACGCCCACTCCTCTCGCCAGGTGATGGCTGTGGCGCACGGATCCAGCAGGAGCTTGTGAGGATTGAACCGGTGTCCATCCCGCGGACGATATGGGCCTTCTACTCGATAGGCGTAGAGTTGACCGGGGCGCAGGCCTTCGATCCATACATGCCATACGTCACCGGTGCGATGGAGAGCCGGATCGAGAGCGAATGTGCGAGTGGGTATGCCATCATCAGCATGCGCGTAGAGCTCCAGCCGCACACCTGTGGCGTTACGGCTGAAGATGGAGAAATTTACGCCTCCCGCGTGAAAGTGAGTTCCCAGCGGTAGTGGCTTCCCAATGCCCGCTCCACCACGACCAACGGCCATCAGCCCTGCCGGCCGCTTTCTGTTTTGATGGATGCCTGCGTGGAAACGGAGGTAATGGCCTTCTCTATCTCTTGCGCGTCCCCCAGGTAGTAGTGACGCTCGGCGCCAAGCGCGCCATTCAGCTCGTAGACCAAAGGGAAGCCGGTGGGGATGTTAAGCCCGGGGATCTCTTCATCGGAAACATGATCGAGGTACTTGACAATTGCCCGCAGGCTATTGCCATGGGCGACGATCAGCAGCCGCTCGCCGCGCCTGAGTGCGGGTGCGATCACCTGATGCCAATAGGGAAGCACTCGCTCCAGGGTATCCTTCAAGCATTCGGTGCTCGGCAGTTCCTCCGGCGTCAAACACGCGTACCGCGGGTCGAAGCGGGGATGCCGCTCATCGTCGAGCGAGAGCGCCGGGGGACGCACGTCGTAGCTGCGCCGCCATTGGTGCACCTGCTCCTGGCCGAACTCCTCTGCCGTCTCCTTCTTGTTCAGCCCCTGCAGTGCGCCGTAGTGACGCTCGTTCAGCCGCCAAGAGCGGTAGACAGGAAGCCACATCAAGTCAAGTTCTTCCAGCACAAGCCACAGGGTACGGATGGAGCGCTTGAGAACCGATGTGTACGCTGTGTCGAACGTGTACCCTTCCGCCCGCAAAATCTCGCCGGCCTGTCTAGCTTCCTCCCATCCCCGTTGCGAGAGGTCAACGTCAGTCCAACCGGTGAATCGACCTGCCAAGTTCCATTCGCTCTCTCCGTGCCGTAACAACACAAGTTTTGTTTCCACTTTCATTTCTCCTGATTCTTGGCGGAAGTTCCTCGGTATATGTCCATCGCCTCGCCCACGTCAGCCTCGTCCAGGGTAATGGCTGAGATGGCATTGCAAAACCGCACCGCCTCTGCCAACGGCCGCTGATGGATGTTGCGCCCGGTGGCATTGCCCGCAGCGCCGCCGATATGGATGTGTTGATGCTGGCGAGTGAGAAACTCCTCCGCACTTGTCTCTTTTCCACCGGCGCAGATCAGACCGGTGCGTCCGGCTGCGAGCACTGCTTCTTTCAATGCCCGTGCCGATGCCTCGGCGGTGTTATCTTTAGCTTCCGGGTAATTGACCTTGACGAAGTCCGCCCCCAAACAAGCAGCCACTCCGGCTACGCCGGCAATCAGATCGGGATCGCGTTCTTCGGCTACCGCCCGGCCGCGCGGATAAGCCCAAATCACAGTTACTAACCCTTGATGGTGCGCTTCGAAGATGAGGCGGGCTGCCTCGGTCAACATCTCGGCCTCATAATCGCTGCCGGGATATATCGTATAGCCCACCGCCAGGATCTTCAGGCCGGATGATTCGCGAAAGCGGGCCAGTTGTTCCATTGTCTGCCACTGCCGACTCGCCGGATCTCGTTGTTCGGTCTCAACTAAGTTTGTCTTGCTGTTCAGCTTCACCAAGTAGGGAATCTGTGCATAATCCATGCCGTAGCGGGCGACCAGCCCGAGCTGAGTCGCGAAGGCTCCGATACGAGCTTGACTGGCAATGCGGAAGAAATGCTCTGGGTCAGCGTCATCAGACGCTATATCGGGACCATAGAAATCGCCGTTTAAGTGTTCGACCTTCTGATCCCCAGCCATGAGCATCAGCCGCCCGGTGCCGTGAGTGAGTTGAGAGTAGTTTTCGCGATAGCTCGCCCGCATTGCAGGAGGGACATCCAACGGTACACGCATCATCAATTTTCCCATTGCTAGCTCCTTTCCTGTCCCCAGTTATACACCTTTGCCCTCTCCCGCGAAAGTGGAGGATACGCCAAGAAGTGCTGTACTCACTGAACTGTTGTGGTGGCCATCACGAGAGAGAGCGCCGCCGGAGCGACGCATGGAATCCGTCTGTTTCACTGGATACTACGCGATAGGGAGCAGCCGAATAGGTTTCCGGCTGATCCGATGCTCGCTATGCTATCCATTCACTGCAGGGTACGAGCCTCCTCGTGAGAATCATCGCCGAACAGGCGATTTGACAGTTCGTCAAAGTCGTCTACGCCGCCGTAGAGCCCGTGCGGATCGTATTCGATCAGGGCCGCCTGTTGCATGAGATCATCGTAGTAGCGCTCAAGGCGATTCATTCCTTCCGAAGGCGAGAAGAATAGCTCAAATCCCTTAATCCACGTGCGCGCCTCCAGATCGAGCTTGAAAGCGACCTTGTCCGAGATAAGAAACAGGTCAAGGCACTGGTCACGCACGAGTTCACGCTCGGCAATAACGTATGTCCTCAGGGTTCCTTTGTCGCCGTGTGGGCCCACAAGCTTCTCCATGAGCGGACGATCCCCCTGCAGAGAATCAGCATCGCTCTCGACAAACACTTGAACGATGTCCGCGCCGCGTCGCGAAGCGTTGATCTTCAGACGGGCGTAGTCCTCGCCAATACGCGTACCCCACCACAGTGGCGTATACATGTAGTTGGTGCTGTAAACCTTGTCGCCCTCCTCAACGAGCTGCAGGAATCGCCCGGCATGGATCCGCACATCCTCGAGATGGATGTCGAACTGATTCGCATCGACTCCCTCAAGAAGTCCCGCTGTACTCTCCAGCCACGCGCGAATCAGTTGCACGGCAGAGGGATCGAGCTTCTCATGACGATCATGAAATCGAACGAGATTTCGCAGCAGACGTTCTACCACCAGCCCGTAGCGCGGGTGCTTGAGAAGCTTCTCGAAGCCGAGGGAATGAAGGAGGTCAATCTGGGTGCGAAACGCGGGCGGGGCGGTCGCCCGTTGAGATCCTCCTTTCCACGGAAGGACAACGCGAAAGAGCTCAATTGGAACCTCCACATTGCGGAGCCGTTTCTCGCCCAGGCTTTCCAGTGAAAGCTCGATCTTGTTCCACACTTGATCGTAGATCTGCCGCGACACACAGACGCCGCCCGGCTCAGCGAGCGGCTCGATGCGAGACACGACATTCACGCCGTCGCCGAATACGTCATCGTCACGATGAACGACGTCGCCGATGTGAAGGCCGATGCGAGCTTCGATGCGTATATCGGGAGAGGACGAGGCGTTTCGTTCGACCAACGTCTTCTGAACCTCAACCGCGCACCTCGTTGCTTGCACCGCGCTGGGAAACTCGACAAGGAACGCATCGCCCATCAGCTTGATCTCGCGGCCGTTGTGACTCGTGAAGATCGGCCGCAGGAGCCCACAGTGTTCCTCCAGGAGCAGCATAGCCAATCCTTCGTTTCGCTCGACAAGCTGTGTGTAGCCACATATGTCGGTGAGCATGAGCGCCGCAAGCGACCGCCTTTCCTGGCTCATGTAATCTCCTCCTCAAGCGATCCATCCGGTATTGGTTCCCCATCAGGAACCACGCAGACGCCACATTCTAGCTGACGTCGCTGCAAGACGGCAATTGTCGGGGCAATAACCGGCCGTGTATGGGGTTACTCGTTCCCGTCCGTGTGGAACAACACATGCCTTCGAGCAAGCGTCATTCGGGGCGGACTATGTGAGCGGGATTGAATGGCCGACCGGCATACTGAACCGCCGGCCGGCACTGGTGTGCCGCGCTGATTGACTTAGCCCATGCTCTTTCCCTATGCTGGAATGGCTCTCGTGCCGGCATCCGAAGGATGGGAGGCTTGCTATGCGACGATGTGCGGTAGTAGTTGTGCTGCTTCTCACACTGGCCGGAGTCATCATTTCGGTGGCAGCCGAGGAAAGCGCCACGATCACGCTTCTGTTCCGTGACATGGAAATGCATGTCGGTCAGACGTTCGCAGTGCGTATTATTGATGAAACGAGCGGAATGGAGATCGACCGCATGGCCGTTCCGCAGATACCGGCCGCCGAATTCGATCTGGAGATCGCTGTTCCCATTGGCGGCACTTACTCGATCGATTTCTTTGCCGACGTAAACGGCAACGGGCGCTACGACGCACCTCCGGTCGATCATGCCTGGCGGCTACGGCTCGCGGACGTAGAAGAAAGTCAGACACTCCCGTTCACCCACACGCTTGAGTTCACCGATATAGCCTGGCCTCCACTGATCGATGGGCGGATCGAGGAAGCGGAGTACCTTCACAGCCTCACCGAATCGGAAACCGGCATCGTTCTGTATTGGCAGAATGACTCAACCACGCTCTACGTTGGACTCGCAAGCCCCGGGACCGGCTGGGTCGCGATTGGATTCGAACCGCAGCAGCGGATGCTGGGGGCGAACATCATTATCGCAGCGGTCGCCGCTGACGGGCTTGTTATCGAGGACCACTACGGGTCAGGCCAAACCTCGCACCGGGAAGACGCCGTCTCGACAATCATCGACGCGGCCGGAGTGGAAGAAAAGGGCACAACGACGGTCGAGTTTGCCATACCGCTGTTCGGCAGCGGTAACGATGCGGATCTGGAACCAGGACAACTGCTGTCGATTATTCTCGCCTACCACCGGACATCCGATAGATTGACGAGCCGTCATTCACGACGGGCACAAACGGAGATCGAGCTCGACGGATAAGGAAAGCCGAATGGACCTGTTGCGTTCGCTGGCATACGACTACTACTTGGGTCCATTCCCGCTCGTGGTGCTCGTCGGATTCGCCACATATGCCCTCCTGTTCGCTGCAGCTCTCCTCGTGAGCTTGAAACGATGGATTCCGTGGATGCGCCGAGTGCCGGTCAGGGTGCATCGCCGCCTGGCGATCGCCGCTATCGTCATGGCGACAATCCACTTGCTGCTCGGCCTGTCAGTCTACATCTAGTAGCTCCGCCTCGCTTTCGTGCTTGCCTATTCCAGAGAATGGACGATGAGGTTATCGAACGAGACATGAACGTCGTCGTCCTCTGAAAGCGCGGTGGCAAGCACGCCAACACGGCCGCCCGCATAACTCGTATCTGTCTCAACGGTCACTTCCTGATCGTTTATCCTGAACGTCAGTGAGGTCCCATTTGCGATGACCGTAAGATGATTCGTCGCCGCGCCAGTATTGATCGCCGACGAAGCCGTCCAACTCTTGATGGCGGTCCAGGCGCCGGCTATCCATTTCCCTACGTAGTATGTCCCTGCCGGGCTGATGCGGAAGAAGTACGCATTGTCGCCGTCCACAAGCCGAAAGACGAGACCGGCCGCGGATTGGTCATTCGGCCCTTGAATGTGCGTTACATCAAGATCGACCTGAAAGTTATCGAACGGCCCCTCGGTGCTATTCCAGCTCCACGTTGTGGTCTTCTTCTTGACAAGGATGTGGTACTGGCCGCCCTCTATCCACTTATTTCTCGTGTCGCTCTCGCCGAGCGACCAGGCGGTTGTACTGGGATCAGAGAACTTTTCGTCATAGAGGGTCGTATCCTTGGGTGGTTGGAAGAACCCGCAACCGGACAAGACCGCCATACATACTACTACCGCAACGACAAGTGACTTTCGCATTTGTACCGACCTCCTCATCGCCGGACCGATTTGCTATGATATCCTACTATTGATTTACGTGTTCTGTCAACGAATGCTAAACAGATCCCACGATTCTCCCAGGCGAAAGCCGGACTGACCGACCGCGAGTCAAAAAGGGGACACTCCCCTTTTCTGGTTGCGCCGCGCTCTGGATAAGGTAAACTATCTCTTTACGTACCAGGCAGTTATCAGCGGTTCGCGTGACTTTCCTTCCAATAGGTTGCCAGCGAGTCCAGGGATCGGGTGCCCTCGGCACCCTCCGGCTGCTTTTGTCTGACTCAATTCGGATGGATAATCAGGGTATTACGGAGGACGCATGACGGAGATATTGGGGATTGAGAAGGTAAGAAACATAGGCGTAATGGCGCATATCGACGCCGGCAAGACGACGGTAACTGAGAGAATCCTGTTCTTTACCGGTAAGAGCCACAAGCTCGGCGAGGTACACGACGGCGAAGCAACCATGGATTGGATGGTCCAGGAGCAGGAACGCGGGATTACGATCACGTCGGCCGCGACAACCGCGTACTGGAAAGGTCATCGAATCAACATCATCGATACTCCCGGGCACGTCGATTTCACCGCTGAGGTGGAACGAAGCTTGCGCGTGCTCGATGGCGCGGTGGCTCTGTTTTGCGCGGTCGGTGGTGTGCAGCCGCAGTCTGAAACCGTGTGGCGGCAGGCGGAGAAGTACAACGTGCCGCGGATTGCGTTTGTCAACAAGATGGACCGTACCGGCGCCGATTTCGCGGGCGTGGTTGATGAGATTCGCCACGAGCTGGGAGCCAACGCCGTTCCCATAGTAATTCCAATTGGCGCCGAAGCGGAATTCAAAGGAATTATCGACCTCGTGGACATGAAGGCCATCTACTACGATGAATCGTCCAAGGGCGCGATCATCAGAGAAGAGGCGATCCCATCGGAGATGCTTTCACAGGCACGCGCCGCACGGGAGTTGATGATTGAGAGAATCAGCGAGCAGGACGATGCGTTGATGGCGAAGTTCCTCGAGGAAGAGGCGCCGGATCGGGCCGACATCGTGCGCGCCATCAGGCAGGCGACAATCGAAGGGAGATTCATACCTGTTCTATGCGGCGCCGCATTCAAGAACAAAGGTGTGCAACGACTGCTCGACGCGATTGTCGACTATCTCCCGTCTCCGAGCGATCTACCGCCAACCATCGGCACATGCCGCAAGGAGAACGAGCAGATTCTGCGCAACCCGAGCGACGACGCGCCGCTCGCAGCACTGGCGTTCAAGGTGCAGACGGACAAGCACATGGGCAAGCTCACCTACGTGCGCGTCTATTCAGGGATTCTCCGCGTAGGAGAGACGGTGCAGAACTCTACTCGCGATAAGAAACAACGTGTGGGGCGGCTCTTCGAGATGCATGCCAATCGTCGGCAAGCGGTTGAGGATCTTCGCACCGGCGATGTCGCAGCTGTTGTGGGGCTGGCCGACACACGCACCGGCGACACGATTTGCAGCGTGGAACATCCGATCATGCTGGAGACGATCGAGTTCCCGTCGCCGGTGATCGGAGTGGCGGTAGAACCAAAGACAAGCGAGGATAGGGACAAACTGGCAAAGGCACTGGCCCGCCTTGCTGAGGAAGACCCCACGTTTACCGTTCGCTCCAACGATGAAACGAGCGAAGTGGTCATATCGGGCATGGGCGAACTGCACCTGGAGATCATCCTCGATCGCCTTCAGCGTGAGTTCAGTGTGGAAGTGAATTCCGGTCGTCCGCAGGTGGCATATCGGGAGACGATCCTCAGTGCCGTCGATCACGAATACAGGCACGTCAAGCAGACCGGCGGTCGCGGCCAGTTTGCGCACATGGTGTTCCGGGTCGAGCCGAACGAGCCGGGAGAGGGATTCCAATTCGAGGACGAGATCACTGGCGGCAAGATTACGCGCGAGTATCTCCGCGCAATCGAACGCGGAATTCTAGACGCCATGTCGGAAGGTCCCTACGCCGGGTTTCCGATGGTCGACCTGAAAGTCGTTGTCTACGACGGTTCCATGCACGAAGTCGACTCGTCCGAGACGGCGTTCCGCACTTGCGGTGCGATGGGGTTCCGCGAAGCGTGCAAGAAAGCCGGGCTTTCACTGCTTGAGCCGTTGATGAGCGTCGAGGTCACGGCACCCGAGACGTATACCGGCGCGGTGACGGGGAGCCTCGCGAGCAAGCGCGGCAAGATTCTCTCAATGAGCACAAAGGCGAACGCCGCCGTCGTTGTGGCGAATGTGCCACTCTCCGAGATGTTCGGCTACGCCTCGGAACTGCGGAACGTGACGAGCGGGCGCGGTAGTTTCACCATGCACTTCGAGCACTACGAGACCGTGCCGTACTCACTCGCGGAGGACATCGTGACCGCCCGCCGGGAGGCGCAGGGAAAGAAATAGCCGTGAACTCTTCGGGGAGCCAAAGGAGGCGGCTGATGATCGATAATCCCGTATTGGAAGTGTTGCGCGGCCGACGTTCCATCCGCCGGTACAAGGCCGAGGCGCCGTCGAATGAAGTGGTGGAGACGATTGCGCGCGCCGGGCAGCAGGCGCCGTTTGCCGGGCAGTTCGGAAGTGTTCTGTTATCGCGCAAGCGCGAGAAGAATCCATTCTCGGCGCCGCTTCTGTTCACAGTGTGTGCCGATCTGCACCGCATGGAACGGATCATGGAGAAGCGCGATTGGCGCTGGATGATGAATGACATGTTCAGTCTGCTCTTTGCCGTACAGGACGCCGCCTACATGGCCGAAAACATGGTAGTAGCAGCGGAATCGCTCGGGCTCGGCAGCTGCTTTCTCGGCGGCACCGCGTATCAGGCCGACAGGATCGCACGCGAGTACAAGCTTCCCGAACGCGTCTTCCCGCTGGTGCAGCTTGCCATGGGATATCCAGATGAAGATCCGCCGGTCCGTCCTCGCTATCCGGTCTCATTCACATTGTTCGAGGATGAGTATCCGTCTTTGAGCGATGAAGATGTGAGCGACGCAATGGCGGCAATGGACGATGGCTACATCGCCCAAGAGTACTACCAACGCATGAACCACAAGATCCCGCTCGAGCATGGGCGCGAGGAGACATTCACGTTTGCCGACTACGGATGGACGGAACACATGTGCCGCAAGTGGGGACAATGGTTGCCGGAGTCAGCCGCGCTCATGGAGCAGTTTGAGAAGCGCGGATTTCATCTCACGCCTCCGCAAAGCACTGGCTAGGCAGGCGAAGAAGATGATCGATCATCGAGCGAGTATCGTACTTCGTCGTGCCACTGCGGCGGACAAGGATCGGATACTGGAAATCTCTTCCCAGATCTGGGACGGAGACGATTATGTCGGTACCGTGTTTGACGATTGGCTCGCCGATGCGCGTGGCGAAGTCGCCGTAGCGCTGATCGAGGGAGAGATCGTCGGGTTTGCTCATCTGAGTTATCTTCTTCCGGGTTACGCATGGATGGAAGGGATACGGACCGATCCCGCCCGGCGCAACAAGGGAGCGGCGCGGGCAATCAACGACTATCTGGTAACGCAGGCGGCACGAGGGGCGGACCGCATCGGCCTATCGACTTATATCGACAACGAGGCGTCAATCCACATCATCGAGTCGTCGGGATTCACGCGAACCGCGTCGTTCATCTACTTCGAGGCCGAATCGGACGCTGCTGTACGTACCGAGGGGCGGCCGTCGGAGCGTGCGGCGATAGTATCGCGCGATGAGGCAATCGAGTTCATCCGGAAGTCGGAGTTTCTCGCGGTATCCAATGGATTCCTGCCGCACGGGTGGAAGTTCTACCCTTTCCGTCGCGACCCGCAGGCCTCACTCGGGCGGGAAAGGGATCTGATCGGGATCAGGGAATCCGGACGGCTCGCTGCTCTTGCCAGCGTCGCCCGGCTGCCACAGCTCGATGGGAGATTGCAGCTCAATTTTCTCGACGGCGCCGCCGGCGCGGTGGAGGAGTTGACTTACCATGTCTTGCATTTAGCGCGCGAAGCACGCGTCGTCGAAGTAATGGTTCCCAAGAACTCCAGCCGCGAAGCCCCGTGTCTGTCCGTTTTCAAGCATATCGGTTTCGAAGCGTGGAACGGCTTCGTGCCGGATGTATTCGTCTATGAGATGGCAATCGCAGAGAACGCGCCCTAGAGAAGGGGCGCGCCCCGGATCTCGATCGCCGATGCAGTGGCGTACGGCATCGTGAATTTTGTCTTCCGCGGTGTGGCGATGTCACGACAGCCGGCGCGCAATCTCTCTCTTGACCGAATCGATATCGGCGGGGAGATCGATCGGCGGGTTTACGTGTCGCGCATCAACGTCCGGCAATCGCTGTTCATGATAACCTGCCTTGAAATCGGTGAACTTCAGCCCGTGCGCGGTAGAGACGACGACCACACGATGATCGGACGCGATCACCCGGCGAGAGACAAGCTTTTCCAATACAGCAAGGGCAACTCCGGTTTGGGGATCGACGTAGAGGCCGCTCCGATCGGCACGCGCGGCGGAGTTCGCCAGTTCGTCCTCGCTTGCCTGCTCGACAACTCCGTCAAATGCGCGCAGCGTCTTCACCGCCCGTTCGAAACTCACCGGCGAGCCAATCTGGATCGCAGTGGCGAGCGTCCTACGCGCGGCAACCGGACGGTAGTAGAGAAAGTCGTTCAGATAGCTCAGATAGAGGGGGTTGGCGTTCTCCGCCTGGGCGGCCACGAGGCGAGGGAGACGATCGATAAGTCCGAGGCTGCGCATCATCAACAAGCCGCGACCTATGGCGCTGATATTGCCCAGATTGCCGGCAGGAACGATGATCCAATCCGGCACAGCCCAGCGCAGCTGCTGCACGATTTCGATTGCCACCGTCTTCTGCCCTTCTATACGCATTGCGTTCATCGAGTTGGCAAGATAGATCGTCTTGTCGTCCGTGATCTCCTGCACAATGCGCATACAGCCGTCGAAGTCGGTATCCAGGCTGAGCACGAGGGCACCGCTTGCGATCGGCTGCGCGAGTTGCGCAACGGAGACCTTGCCCCGCGGAAGGAAGATGATCGCCGGTATCCCGGCCGCGGCGGCATACGCGGCCAGCGCCGCCGAGGTGTCGCCGCTCGACGCGCAGGCCACGGCCCGTATCTCCTTCCCCCGGGTCAGCATATGTCGAACATGCGACACAAGTACGGTCATCCCCAGATCTTTGAACGAGCCGGTGTGACTTGTCCCGCACTGCTTGATCCACACATCTCTCAGGCCGGCGAGATTGGGTACGTGCAACAGCGGCGTATGCCCTTCTCCCAGTGACACGACATTCTCCAGAGCGATCGCGGGAGCAACCCACTCCTTCTTCGACCACACACCGCTTGCATACGGCCATTCACTCCAACATGAGCGCCCATCGAACAGCGACTTCCACTCCTCAGCGGGGCTCGATTTGAGCAATTCCAGATCGTGTTCCACATCGAGCAGACCGCCGCAGTCAGCGCAGCGATAGACAATGTCGTCAATCTCGTAGCGGCGACCGCAGCGTATGCATTCAAGCCAGGTTAAAGCAGACATGGTCAACCTCCGATGACATGCGTCGTAGTATCGTGAATCGGCCTATATCCCTGCGAAGAGAGATCCGCTGTCGGGATGGAGGCCTCATCGGGTTTGTCGGACAGACCGAACAACAGCGCCCCTTCATCCCGCCAACGGAGCGCGCTCTCCAACACCTCATGAGTGATAACAATCTCTTCGCCAAGAAGCCTATCGATCGGGGCATCATCATCGAGACAGCCCATCCGATCGGCCGTGAGCTTGTATTCGGTGCGGCGAAATTCAACAAACGGAGTGGGGTCTCCCCGCACAACGGCCGCACGCACCTGACGATGAATTCGCCGTAGCTTGTCGGGAAGAGACGCCTCACGTTGATCCACAAATAAGAGCAGATCTCCAAAATCACCGATTTTGCCGGCCTCGATCATTGCCACGAGTCTGTCGCGCGCAAGGAGCCCACTCTCAACGATAAGACACGCGTAGGCAAGGTAGTCCTGGTTGTCGCACGTGAACGGATGAAAGCGGGAGCGATTGAATTCCTCGTAGGTCTCGGCAAGAGAGCGCTCATCGAGACGGTCGCCCAGCAGATCCAGGATGGTGGAGCGCATCGCTTCCTGCCGCACGGAATCTATTACGCGGTCGTTGCGTCCACGCGCGCCGAGCGCGGTCTTGTCAAGGTCGATGACGACCGCCGTAC
Organism: uncultured Thermotogae bacterium; assembly: GCA_964550615.1. Taxonomy (GTDB): domain Bacteria; phylum Bipolaricaulota; class Bipolaricaulia; order UBA7950; family UBA9294; genus M55B144. The sequence goes on along the minus strand of CAZKAB010000016.1, from coordinate 14,338 downwards.
TATAGTCGATCCCGATCCCTTCCTTGCGGCAGAACCGATCGAAATCGGCGATCGTCGCCCAGCGATTGCTCAGGAATACCATTCCATCTTTATGATCGACGACTTCTTGTTGTGGCGGCTCTTCATTTTCTGAGGCGATGAAAGCCGCCCCTCGCCATCCGGTGACGCGGCAGATATTGAGAAAGGCGCTTTCGTCACTAATGCGAGTGTCGCCGACGTACACTAGCCGTTCGATTTCGCCGCCGGCGGCTTCCAGTTTGCGCGCATGCCCTAGGATAAGGGCGATTACGTTCGCATATTCCGGCGTACTCTTGCGCGGGATCACACCGGGCGGCAGTCCCAGTCGATCGCTCACCGCCGCGAGCCGCGGCAGTCGGAGATCGAGTGGATCCAGGCGGCGATATACGATGGAGTTACCCAAAAAGTCCCGTATGCATGCGCGGCCATGTACCCTCATCCGATTAGTCCTTCGCTCTTCAGCAGCTCGCCGTTTAGGATCGCGCTACCGGCCGCTCCGCGTATGGTGTTGTGTACAACGAGGACAAACCGCAGATCAAGGACGGGACAGGACCTGATTCGACCTACGCTCACCGCCATCCCGCGTGCTTCGTCGCGGTCGCGGCGCGGCTGTGGGCGATCCTCCTTCTCGCGAACGATTACCGGTTGTGCCGGGGCGCTGGGAAGGGCGCGCACATGCGCAGGGCCCCGGAATAATCGCAACACCTCGACCGCCTGGGAGATAGACGGCGTCTTCTCAAATGCGGCGGACACGCAGATCGTGTGGCCGTCGATCACCGGAACCCTGTTGGCGTGAGCGCTCACCGCAATCGCGGCCTCGATACGTCGACCGTCCACAATGCTTCCCAACAAGAGACGGGGCTCTCGTTCGATCTTCTCTTCTTCTCCCGCGATGAACGGTAGGACGTTATCGAGAATGTCGAGGGATGCGACCCCGGGATAGCCTGCGCCGGACGCCGCCTGCATCGTTGATACGAAAGCGCGCGCGATCCCGAATGCATCGTGGAGCGGCTTGAGTGCCATGCTGATACCGGTAGTGGAACAGTTGGGATTGGTCACGATGAAGCCGGGCCAACGCCTTCCGCGTCGTTGGTTCTCGATAAGCGAAAGATGATCGCTGTTCACTTCCGGTATGAGCAAGGGAATATCCGGCTCGTAGCGAAAAGCCGATGCGTTCGAACAAACGGCATACCCGGCCGCCGCAAATTGCGGCTCGATCTGACGCGCTACGTCGGCGGGGAGAGCGGAAAACGCGAGCTTTCCGTAGATCGTGGGTTCCAGCGGCGAAACGACCATATCCATCATGGAGTCAGGTGGATCTCCGGGAACGATCCAGCGACATGCGTCTCCATACCGGCGGCCGGCGCTTCGATCCGAGGCGGCAAGCGCCGCGATCTCGAACCACGGATGACCGGCCAGAAGTTGGACGAATCGCTGTCCGACCGCGCCGGTCGCCCCGAGGATACAAACAGGAATCTTTTTGTTCATTTATAGGATGACCTCCTTGTGTATGCAGCGCACGGCCGCGGTAGCATCGACGGCGTCTATTACAAGGGACGTGCTGCACTCTGATGAGCCCTGCGCGATCGCAATGACATTTATCTCCGCGCGTCCGAGCGCCCCGAACAGGCGGGCCGAAATCCCGGGCGTACCACGCATTCCAGCACCAACCGCGGTCACGATCACGATGTCGTTCATCGCCCAGATGCGATCGATGTCACGCCGGACTATCTCGCGCGCCATTTCCTCTTCCAAAGTGCGTACAACCGCGTCCGCGCGCTGCGTTGGGATGACAAAGCAGATCGATTGTTCCGATGACGCCTGTGAAATCATTAGCACGCTCGTCTTCTCGCGGGCGACGGCATCGAATGTTCGACCCGCAATGCCGGGAACACCGATCATTCCTCGACCGGCGACCGTAACCATGCTCAGATCCTTGATTACGGTCACCGCCTTGACCGTGCCATGTGTGTTCTCGGATTGTCTGACGATGCGTGTGCCGGGGAGGTGAGGGGCGAACGTGTTCTTTACCCAAAGAGGGATCTCGCGTTCGATCACCGGTCGGATGGTGCGTGGATGAAGGACCTTGGCTCCGAAATAGGCAAGCTCTCCCACCTCGGCGTATGAAATGACCGGGATCACGCGTGCGCCCGGTACTGTGGACGGATCGGCGGTCATCACCCCGTCGACGTCGGTGAATATCCACACCGCATCGGCATCCAGTCCATCGCCGAGAATGGCGGCGGTATAATCGCTGCCTCCCCGCCCGAGCGTGGTAGTCTCTCCGTCCGCGGTTGCACCGATGAATCCGGTGACAACCGGGACTGCGTCTGCCGCCAGCAAGGGAGTGAGGCGTGAACCGATCCGCTCTCGCGTTACCTCCGCAATTGGGTTCGCGTTCTGGAATGTTGCGTCGGTGAAAATCACTTCACGCGCGTCGACTGCCTCGCTCCGGATCTGTTCTTGCCTGAGCAGTGAGGCAAGAACGCGCGCGCTCAGTCGCTCGCCGCGCGCTACGGCTACGTCCATCACCCGCGAAGTGGCCTCGCCGAGCACACGAACGCTGGCGCACAATTCGCGGAACTCGTCTATCTCATCGTCGATTGCCGTTGTGAGCGCGGCACGCAATTGCTGTTCGCGTATCAGCTCCTCGACCACTTCCACATGCCGTCTGCGCAGTTCAATGCATGTGTCGAGATACCTGTCGCCATCGCCGGCGGCCGCAGTCAGCACAGCGTGCGTGAGTGAGTCAGTCACGCCGCTCATCGCCGACACGACGACTACCACGCCTTTCCCCTTGCGAGCCTGCCCGGAGACAATGTCGGCCGCTTGCCTGAACGCCGCCGGGCTTCCCACCGAGGTCCCACCGAACTTCATGATCAACGTGGTCATCGCTCCTCCCGACCGTTCATGAGCAACAACGCCAGGTGCAAGATGTCCGCGAGCACGCCGGCCGCAGTAACCGCCGGTCCGGCGCCCGGCCCGGAGATGACGAGCGGCGTGTCTCTGTAGAGGCGGGTTTCGACGATGACGGCGTTTCCAGGACCGTCAAGAATACCGATCGAGCTTTCTCTTTTCGTCTCGCGAAGCGCCGCCTTGCCCCCCTCCATGTCGACGTGCGCCACATACCGGAGCGCCTGCCCACGCACTTGCGCTTCCTTCACCCGGTGGTTGAACCGAGTATCGAGAGTGTCGGCCTTGCCCAGGAATTCATCCACGGATAGATGCGCCAGCTCCTCCGGGTAGATCGGTTCGACATCGATGTCAGACATTTCCAACGGCCAGCCGGAGGTGCGGGCAAGGATGAGCGCCTTGCGAGCGACGTCGCGCCCCGACAGATCATCTCGCGGATCGGGTTCGGTGTAGCCAAGTGCGCGCGCCTGCCCGAGCGCCTCGGAGTACGACACCCCCTGTTCCCACTGCGAGCATAGGTAGCCGATACTGCCGCTCAACACGCCCGTGATCGATTCGATGCGATCCCCACAATCGATGAGGCTACGCATGGTAGAAATCACGGGAAGGCCGGCACCGACCGTGGCCTCATAGCGAACGAGTGGATCGGCAAACATCCGCTCTGCCTGCGGCCATGGCCCGGCAAGCGGACGCTTGTTGGCAAGTACAATCCCGCAGCCGCGTGCGCGGGCAAGATGGAGCATGTTCGCGGTGTCACCCGCGGTTGCATCTACGAGGATGCTTCTCGGCCTGAAGACGTGCTCCAGTTCGCGCGCCGCTGTCGCGCCGGCCAGCTGAGCTATCGAGCCGCGTGCGTGCTTTGCCTTCAGTACCTCACTTGCCATCTGTTCGGTCAAGCCACGCTGATCGATCAACGCCCCACGGCTGTCGGCGACCGCAACGACACGCAATCTTTTTCCCGTTAGCGTCAATCGGTCGCTCGCCAGCATGCGTAGCAGCGCACGGCCGACCTGGCCTACACCAAGCAGGATGATGTCTATTTCGTCCGTCCTGCGCGATTCTCTCTTTTCCATTCATACCCCCAAAGGCAAAAAGAAAAGACCACAGGCAAAATGCCTGCAGTCTGCTTCTCCGCCTCGTCTAGACCTCGAGGTCTAGAGCAAGACGGAGATGAACGTCGTAGTAGTCACAAACGAAAGGAGGAGAGCGGGTACTTCAAACGGTCTATTCTCGGTTCCTTTCGCCATAGCGATTACCAGCATACAAATATCATGCCGTTACGTCAATAGCGCACTCCTGATAACCAGTATCCGATCGGCGTTTCCGACGAGCAGGTGTTCTACAGCGCGGAGAGGTAGCGTTCCAATTCGTACTGGTGAACCTGTGAACGGTAGGCATCCCACTCGATCTTCTTGTTCTGAATGAACTTGCGGAAGATGTGATCGCCCAGCGCCTGTTTTACGAGGTCACTTCCTTCCATAACGGCGATCGCCTCGTTCAAGCTCCCGGGGAGGGATTCGATTCCCAGTTCCTCGCGCTCTTCGCTGCTCATCGAGTACACGTCGCCGTCGATCGGTTCCGGGATCGGATAGTCGTTCTCGATCCCGGCGAGTCCGGCCGTGATCAAGACGGCAAACGCCAGGTAGGGATTGCATGCGGAATCGGGAGCGCGAAACTCGATGCGGGTAGCGGTCTCCTTCCCCGGCTTGTACATGGGGACGCGGATCATGTTGCTCCGGTTCCGATGGGCCCAGGTGATGTAGACCGGGGCCTCGTAGCCGGGGACGAGGCGCTTGTAGGAGTTGACCCACTGCGCGCAGACGCCCGTAACTTCTTTCGCGTGCCGCATGATTCCGGCGATATATCCCTTGGCGATCGCAGATAGATACCACGGATCCCCCCGGTCGAAGAATGCGTTGCTCCCGTCTTGATGAAACAGGGATTGATGGAGATGCATCCCAGACCCGTTCTGGTCGGAGAGAGGCTTCGGCATGAATGTCGCATACACGCCATGCTTGCGCGCCACTTCCTTTACGACGAAGCGGCATGTCATAAGGCTATCCGCAATTGTCAGGGCATCGCGAAAGCGGAGATCGATCTCCTGTTGCCCATGCGCCACCTCATGATGCGCCGCCTCAACCCCGATTCCCATCTCTTCCAGAGTAAGAACCGTCTCACGCCTTATCTTAGAGCCGGCGTCCGGTGGTACGAGGTCGAAGTAGCCGGCGTTGTCCAACGGAGTAGTGTCACAACCGGATTGGAAGTAGAAGAACTCGATCTCCGGGCCGACATACAGAGTGAAACCAAGCTTGTTGGCTTCGGAGATTGCTCGTTTGAGCGCCCAGCGTGGATCTCCGGGGTACGGGGTCCCGTCCGGTTCAAGGACGTCACAAATAAGGCGCGCAACATTTCCCCAAGGAAGAACGGCAAAGGATTTTGTATCAGGTTTAATGAGCATGTCGCTCTCATCGATACGCGCAAAGCCGTGGATCGACGAACCGTCGAACCCGATCCCTTCGTGGAGGGCCTCTTCCAGTTGGTTCGCCGGTATTTCCACGCTCTTCGGGTTCCCCAATAGGTCGGTGAACCAGAGCTGTATGAAGCGAATGCCCTGTTCCTTGACGTCCTGCAGCACTTGCCGTCTCCCTTCTTCACCCACGGCAACCTCCTTCACTCGTATCGATCGATAGAGCAAGTATAAGCATCTTGCCACACATGGCACATTGACAAGATACCCGCAGCTACCTAACAGATATCCGATCAGATGTGCAGCCCCGTCAACCCGGCGATGGCTTTATCGGCACAGCAAGCGGTTCAAAGTCGTGTACAATGCCGTCCAAAGCAGACTTGATCCCGGCTCAGACATACGATCCGGTACGCGGAAACTGCCCGCGTTCGCCGTACCGTGACGCAGGGCATGCTTGTATTCGACACTATTGCAGCCCGGTATCGATGCGGGAAGGAGAGCCCCTTCAAAACAACGGAACCGAGGAGGACGACGTGGTCAGATTGTCACCCACGAATGATGATGAATACCGAAGATTCGTCGACTAGTCGATGCGGAACTTCGCCGGCGAGCAGATCATGGCGGGGGCGTGCGATACAAAGAATGCAGACGCGTCTGCCAAGCAGGCGTTTGCTGTCTTGCTGCCGCAAGGCCTGCAATCGCCCGGACAATTCATCTATGTGATCGAACGAATGCCCGACGGAGAGAAACTCGGGTACATGTGGTTCGGGATCCGCGACGAGAGAGGAGAGAAGTTCGCCGCGCTCAGCAACAGATAATCACCGGGATTCTCCTTTCTCTTCCTTTCGCCCGGTTGGTTTATCTGATACAATTCCGCGCGAACATGACACCGAATCGACAGTCGCCGGACAGCGCGGGCTTGCGTGGCAAATTTCTGACAGAAACATTTCCGTCTTTAGCTGCGAACGAGATTGATAAACTCGCCGCAATCTCGCTCGAGATCCATTACGACGAGAACGAGCTGATCGCACAGGAAGGCTCCTACGCGGCAGGGATCTACATCGTCAGCAGCGGCTTGGTCAGCATAGGCAAATACGCAAGCAAAGGCTGGGAGAAGCGTTGTCTGCGTTTCCTTGCCGTGGGAGAGATGTACGGGCTTGAGGCGGTCTTCCTCGGGCGAGAGCCAATAAACGTCCAGTACGCCAAAGCACTTGTAGAGTCGACGGTTGTCTTTTTCGAGCGTTCGAATATTCTGGCGTTCAGCCAAGATCATCCGCGATTGTTCATCGATCTGTGCCGCTGGCTCGCCCGCGAGGTGATCATGCTCGAGTTCAAGCTGAGCCGCGAGGCGGTCGAGTCAATTGATCGCAATCTGGCGCTTCTCCTCTCCGCGCTTGCCAACAAATACGGCAGCCAGGGCGAAGACGGTCTCATCCTCGATCTGCCGATTTCACGCCAGACCATGGCCGAGATGATCGGTGTTTCTGTGGAAACACTCATGCGGGGCCTCAAGCGATTCCGGGAGCGCGACCTAATCGCGACCTCACACAGCGAGATCCGGATCAAGGACATGGAAGGATTGATGACGCGCGCGCGTGTTACACCATTCTATCTCTCGATCATCGAAGAGACTCTGTAATACGGCAGGAAGAACGGACGCAAGTCGCGCCCAATCGCCACTACATCCACCACTAGACACGCTGAATCCTCACATACGTTGAGCGCGCGCAGCCCTCGTGTGACACGACTGGCGGCGACCCCAAGAATCCCTGCGATAGCTCTGCGATCTATCTCAGCCGGCAGCACAACGCTCTCAGCTGCGGGGGCACATGCCTCGGCCAAACGAAGGAGGAGGAAGCGCAACCGCTCGGTCACGGGCGCGAAGCGCAAGCTGGCCGCGTCTCGCGCACGATACAGGCGCCCGACAAGGTATCCCTGGATCTGCCTGTCGAGCGCTTGATCGTTCTCGCAGGCCGTTGCAAGCGCCGACCGCTCGATGAACGACAGGCAAGTCTCGGTAAGCGCGCGCGATGACGAAACGTAAAGCTCCTGCCCCCATGGAAGAAGAGGTTCCAGCCCAAGAAGCTCGCCGGGGCCGAGCACCTCGACCACCGCGCTTTCCTCCTTGTCAACCGGGCATACGGGACTGCTTTCCTGCACTAGTCCCTCCTGAACGAAGTAAACGCCGGCTGCGTAGCTGCCGATCTGCGTGACGAGCTCTCCAGCGGCATATCGCACGTGCAGTGGGCGGTGCGCCGCGAACATGTCCTCTAGTACGGATCTCTCTTCGGTATGATCTCTTGTCGTTCGCATGTGTCTCATTTCAACCGTACGATAGCGGCCCCTGTACGGCAATGGAACAAGACAATGCAGCAATGTGCGACTGGAGGCCCCGGATGCTATGCTACGTCGCCTTCGAGACTGTCATTTGACAGGTCGTCGAGCGCCTGCTCACAGACTAACTTGCGGCGGCGTGTCCACCGTAAGAGCGGCAACCGACACGCCAACCCCGACACCGAGGACGCGTTTTCGCGAGCGATTGCCCGGTCGACGGCTGCAAGACGCAAATCACGTTCCTGTCGCGTTCCATGGCAAGAGGAGCGAAGTCAATCTACGCTCTTCGTGACAGGAGGTGACCGCCAAATGGCGATTCACGATACAGTAAAGACCCCGACACGGGTGAGTGTAGAACAGATCAATCCCTACGAGATGATGCTGGATCAGCTCGATCTCGTACAGCCGTACACCAAGTTTTCCGCAGATGTGTGGGAGGTGCTCCGTCGTCCCGAACGTGCGCTCGAAGTGAGCGTACCGATTGTGCGTGACGACGGTAGGATTCAGGTATTCACCGGTTACCGCGTTCAATACAGCTCAGCTCGCGGGCCGTGCAAGGGCGGGATTCGATTTCACCCTGGGGTAACCCTCGATGAAGTGAAGGCACTTGCAGGATGGATGGCGTGGAAGTGCGCCGTGGTCAACATCCCTTATGGCGGAGGGAAGGGCGGGGTCGCGTGCGATCCCACCGCCCTGACCGGTCGCGAACTGGAGCGATTGACCCGCCGCTACACGGCGATGATCTATCCGCTTATCGGCGTCCGACGCGACATCCCGGCTCCTGATGTAAACACGAACGCTGAGATCATGAACTGGATCGTGGACACGGCCGCGCTGTTGTCCGGCGAGGCGGTCCCCGGCATCGTCACCGGCAAGTCGATCGAGCTCGGCGGTGCCGTCGGTAGGCGCGAGGCGACCGGCCTCGGTGTAACATTCATTACGCTCGACGTCTTGAAGCGGTTGGGAATCAACGTCGAAGGTGCTCGCGTGGCTATCCAAGGGTTTGGGAACGTCGGGGCTGTTGCAGCGCAGTTCCTCGCCTCACACGGGGCAAAAATCATCGCCATCAGTGACGTCTCCTGCGGCATATACTCACCGGCCGGTCTTAGTATCCCGGACGTCGTCGCCTATGTACAAGACTCTCCCGGACATCTCCTTGCCGGCTACGATGCGACTGGGACAGAGCCAATAACGAGCGACGAACTGCTTGCCGTAGATGCGGATGTGCTCATTCCGGCGGCCCTGGAAGGACAGATAACGGCACGCAACTCCAAGGACGTGCGCGCTCGAGTGATTGTGGAGGGAGCGAACGGACCGACGACACCGGAGGCGGACCTTATTCTCGGCGAGAAGGGAGTTGTCGTTGTTCCCGACATCCTTGCCAACGCGGGCGGTGTGGTATGTTCCTACTTCGAATGGGTGCAGAACCTGCAGTGCTTCGCGTGGGAGGCGGCCGAAACGAAGGAACGGCTGGCGCGGATCCTCGAGAAGGCGCTGGGCGAGGTGTGGTCACTTGCCGAAGAGAGGAATGTCTCCCTCCGGCTTGCCGCGTTCATCCTTGGAGTAGAAAGAGTCGCCGCCGCAATCCGCCTACGTGGAATCTTCCCGTAAGAGAGGAACTGATGCTCATCGAAGCCCCAAGCGGCCTTCTCAGCTCTGAACTGGTCATAACGCCGGTTCTTGAGCGGGCGCTCGAACAGTGTGCACGCCGATCGAACGTCGACCGGGAGGCCGTCCTTGACCTTATCTTGTGCGGCGATCTTCAGACACACAGTGCGTTTCGCTACGCGCTGGCCAAGGCGGTCGCTTGGTATCTCGGCGAACTTGGAGCAACCTTTCGCGCAGTATATGTGCACGGCAGCGCTATCACCGACACCGCTGGGCCGGGGTCCGACATTGATGTTATCGTCGTTGTCGATCGCCGCTGCGCCGAGGCCGACCGAGTGATTAGGCTCGTGGACCTCGCCCTCACCAACGGATACCGCCGCTTAACGGGGTTCTGCAGTCTGTCATCGCTCCTCGATGTCCACGTCGTGGATCTGGAAGAAGAGCGGGAAGGTCGCGGATTCGGCGCTGTCCTTCATAGCTCGTGGGCCGCCCCTCTCTGCCTATGGCGGGGCGGCCCCGCGCGATCGGGGGCATTGGAGCCGTATCCGACACACCGGACGCAGGTATCGCTTACTCCGCGTTTATGTAGAACTGCTTCATGTTCGCCGGCTGAAACACGTCGAATTGAACCACACTGAGAACATTTGTCGCTGCCTGACTCCCTGGATTGACGCACCACGTGTCTCCGATCTGCATGCGGTAGTTGCCGTACACCGGTGCCTCGTGACAATGACCGCACAAGGCGACGTACGGGTGCCGACGCTCGATGAAGCGACGGATTTCCGTACTTCCAATATGATTCGGCAGTGGAAGAAGCGCGTAGCCGCCTTGAGGGGAGATCCAGTCCAGGGCGGTATCGTAAGGCGGCGCGTGAAACAAGTGTATCGTAATTGTCGGGTCGTAGTCGACTTGCTCGCTCCGGCCACATCGATCCAGGTAGGAACCGAAGTCTTCCAGGTCATCGGCGATTGTCGTTGACGGAGGAGACTCTACGGAGAGAACTCCGACGTCGTATATGTTCATGCAAGGATCCATGTTGATCGGGGCCAAGCGCACATCGTTCTCGTACTTCACCCAATCCATAAGCAGGCCGCTTCCCGGCGGAACATACGGGTAGCCGGCCACATACAAGAGAGGAACGCTCTTTGCGAAGAACGATCGAATCTGCTTTGACTCGTGCAAGACGATCAAACGGTCATCGACTACGTGGAAGTTCGGCACATCCTCATCGAGTTCGGTCAGAATCGGTTCGTTCACACGACGATCGTCGTTTCCCATGATTGCGTATACGTGCGTGTGCCGATGCCGCGCCAAAAATGCTCCAACAAGGGGCGCAAGCTGTTTCTTGAGGAACTCACGCTGAATTAGAGCGGCATCTTCCTCGTCCTCCCACCCCACATCCCGTGAGGTCGCCATAGTCGGGGCGAGGTCTCCGGTGATGAAGACCGAAGAAATCTTCCATGTTTCCGCAATGCGAAACAGGAGCTCGTAGAGCCGCAGGTTGCCGTGAAGGTCTGTGACAGCGATCGATTGCATTTCAGTCAAGAGAGAGTAGCTTACCCGAGGAGGATGTCAAGGGGCATGCGACATGCAAGGCGCATTTGCTCGGAGACTGGAGATGGCCGCTTGCGCCATCGGCTTCTCCTATCCCATTCGGCCCGTCGTTCTGCTAGAATCACTCCTGATCGAGCTATGGACAACAACAGACAGAATGTAATATCCATCACGTTCCTTTTCCTTGCCGCGGTGATCTGGGGTTTTGCCTTTGTCGCCCAGCGAGTGGGCATGGACTATGTGGGGCCGTTCTTCTTCAATGGCGTCCGCTTCTTGCTCGGAGCCCTGGTACTTGTGCCAATCCTCCTCGTCAATCGAAGGAAGAGATCCAATCCGCCCCGGAAGCCGGCCACAAGGCCGGAAGTGATTATCGGCTGCGGTCTTCTTGGATTGATCTTGTTTGCCTCGATCTCACTGCAACAGATCGCCCTCATCCATACAACGGCCGGCAAAGCCGGCTTGATCACCGGTCTCTACGTGGTGTTCGTGCCGATCCTCGGACTTACTCGCGGGCAACGCGTGCCTCGAACCGTGTGGATCGGATGCTTGGCGGCGGCGGGCGGCCTCTACTTAATGAGCGTCACCCGTGGAATCGCTCTCGCTCCCGGCGACGGGCTCTGCCTGTTGAGCGCTGTAGGTTGGGCGTTTCAGGTTCAGGTGGTGGGGTGGCTGGCCGGCAAGCTGGACCCTCTCGTAATTGCGGTTTCGGAGTATTCAATTTGCGCCGTGCTCAGTCTGATCGTGGCCGGTTTCGCCGAGCATGTGACGCTCTCCGGCGTGATGCATGTTGGGTGGGCGATCGGCTACGCCGGGATCCTTTCCGTTGGCGTGGCGTACACGCTGCAAGTAATAGGGCAGCAACACGTCGCTCCCGCGCCTGCCGGGATCATCATGAGCCTGGAGGCGGTGTTCGCGGCCTTCGGCGGCTGGGTCATCCTCGGCGAAACCATGTCCGCGCGCGGTCTTGTCGGAGCGGCATTGATGCTCACAGGAATGCTCCTTTCGCAGATCAAACGGCGTAGACGGTTTCCAATCCCCTAGAGCACGCTGCCGGTGTCTTCAGCGCCCTGAAATGACCAGAATGGAAGGCAATTTCACCACGAAGATCACGAAGATAACGAGACCCGTGAAGAGGTGAATAACGGGGACAGGCTGCCTTTTCGTCTTTCGCTGTTTGGCGCCGGTAACAGGCTTCCGCTTGCGGATGATAGAATGCTATTCTCTCGTCCGCTCGTTATCACTCGCTTAAGGCCCAGGGAGCGCCAAGAAATACCTCTAATTGTCCCGCTTTCCTTTGCGCCCTGTCTGCCAGGGCACCGGAAGACAGGTCTCTGCAAGAGCAAGACTATTGTCTTCTTCCAGTCACTCTTCACTCATTGCTGTTTCCGCCTCTGCGAGGAATACAAGCAGTTTCTCTCGCCCGCTCGCTGTCGCTCACTCAAGACGCAAAGACCGCTAGGAAAGCCATGTCTATTGAGTTTTGGCGGCTTCTTCTCTTTACCTGCTTAGTCTTTCCTTGGCACCCTGTCTGCCGGTGTTTGGGCAGACAGGGCTTTGCAAGAGTAGAGTTTTTCTTCCCCACTCGCTATCGCTCGCGCAGGGAGCGTCAAGAAATCCGCCTGTGAGCGCGTGCTTTTCCACTTCTTCCCTATTGTCAGCCATTACCCGTTGCTGCCTCATGCCTCGGATCATGTGCGCCTTGACAAGAAGGTGTGCGAGAGTAATATATGCAATATGGTGCATGAAAGCATAGAACCCAACGCAAGAGATGATTCTCTCGATCCCACAATCGCCGAGATCGGCGCGGCGCTCGCGCATCCGATTCGCATCGCTATCTTGAGACTGCTCTCCGATCATGAGCGATGTTCCTGCGAAATAGAGCCGCTTTTCGAACTCGACCAGTCCGGGATCTCGCGCCACCTGACAGCCCTGCGGCGAGCCGGACTAATCATCTCCCGCCGTGAAGGTGTGAAGACAATGCATTGCCTTTCTTCCCCGCGCGTCATTGAGCTACTCCATCTAGTGGATCGTCTCGCGGGACAACCAACGCGGCAGCACATCGTGCGCCCACACGTGGCGCCTGAGCAGGCGGATAACAAACGAGGTGACAGTAATTGAGGATTTCCAAAGAACTCAAGATCTTTGCAGGAATTGTGGCGGTCTTTCTTGCAGCCTACTTGATTCCGTTCACCGACCCAGTGATAAGGCGTTCCGGTATGGAATCCCTGCTAATGCTACAAGAGTACGCGCGACAGCATGTCCTCAAATGCCTCGTCCCCGCGTTCTTCATTGCCGGCGCCATCGCCGTGTTCATCAGTCAGGCGAGCGTGATCAAGTACCTCGGTGCGCAGGCACGAAAGACCGTTGCTTACGGCGTCGCTTCCGTGTCGGGGGCCATCCTCGCCGTGTGCTCGTGCACGGTGCTGCCCCTTTTTGCCGGCATCTACAAGCGCGGTGCCGGACTCGGGCCGGCAATCGCCTTCCTCTACTCCGGTCCGGCGATCAACATCCTTGCGATTATTCTCACCGCGCGCGTCCTTGGGATCCAACTCGGCTTGGCGCGGGCGATCGGCGCAATTGTCTTCTCGATAGTGATCGGCATCGCCATGCACATTCTGTTCCGCAAAGAGGAGAGCGCAAAGAAGGATGCCGCGATGGCGATGGCCGAAGAGAAGGTCGCTCGACCGTTGTGGAAGACGGCAACTTATATCGCAGTGATGATCGCCATCCTCGTCTTCGCCAATTGGGGCACCCCCGGGTCGATTGAGATCCACACTGTTCAAGGGCAGACAATCTCAGCCACTCGTGCGGGTGAGACCTCCAGTGCCCTCCTCTACAAGCCTGCAGGCGGTGGAGACAGTATTATCTCGCTCGACAAGTCGCAGATCTCGAGCATCTCCTACGCCCCTTCCCTTTACACCGAAATCTACCACGCTCGGTTGTACATCGCCGCGTTGTTCCTTGTCGTCTTGCTTGTCCTCCTGCGGATGTGGTTCAGCAATAGGGAGATCAAGGAGTGGGGCGGGTCGAGTTGGTCGTATGCCAAGCTGATTCTCCCGTATCTGTTCGGCGGTGTCCTCGTTGCCGGGTTTCTTCTCGGCCGTCCCGGACACCTGGCGCTGATTCCGCCCGATTGGATCAGCCACAGCGTGGGCGGGAATTCGTGGCTGGCAAACGGAGTCGCCAGCGTCGCGGGCGCGTTCATGTACTTCGCCACGTTGACCGAAATCCCGATCTTGCAGGGACTCCAAGGCGCGGGAATGGGACACGGACCGGCGCTCGCCCTTCTCCTCGCGGGTCCGGCGCTGTCGCTTCCGAACATGCTCGTTATCCGCAAAGTCATCGGAACAAAGAAGACGATCGCCTATGTGTCGCTCGTCGTGGTCGCCGCCACCCTCACCGGCAAGCTGTTCGGCCTCATAGTCGGCGGCTAGAGAGATCCAG
>CAZKAB010000015.1:38794-40724 GCA_964550615.1 uncultured Thermotogae bacterium | reverse complement strand
ATCGATCCGTCATTCTCTCCCGAACGTCTGGTTGAGCTCGCTCATGCGCGGAAGTATGAGATCATGTACGTGTTCAACACTCACGACCACAGCGATCACACTAATGGGAATGCGGCCATTGAGCGACTCACCGGTCGCCGCCCGCTCCTTTACGGTAGCACAGATCCGCTGACGGGCCTGCGGGTGGCCGACGGCGCTACCTTCCCTTTCGGCGGATTGGAGGCGAAGATTATTCATACGCCTGGGCATACTCATGATTCCATCTGTATTCTCGTCGGCGATGCACTGCTCACCGGTGACACGTTGTTTGTGGGGAAGGTCGGTGGCACCGACCTCGCTCAGGGAGCGGAGACGGAATATGCATCGCTTCATGACAAGTTGCTTCCCCTTCCTGACACAACTCGTGTCTTTCCAGGTCACGACTACGGTACGGCTCCGCAGTCGACGATCGGAGACGAGAGGCGGAGTAACCCATTCCTGTTGCAGCCCGATTTCGAATCGTTCGTGGATTTGAAGCGAAACTGGCTCTCCTACAAAAAGGAACACGGAATCGCATGAAGCCTTGGTATGAGGATGCTTTCGGTCGTGATTATCTGGCGCTCTATCCTCATCGCGACAACGCCGAGGCGGAGCGCGACGTGCACGCGATTATCAACCTCATTAGGCCCTATAAGAACGATGACCTGCTCGATCTCGGCTGCGGCGCGGGCAGGCATCTGGTGGCGCTCTTCCGCGCCGGATACACGCGCTTAGTAGGATTAGATCTTTCGCAACAACTCCTCACGGTCGCCCGCGAACGGCTCGACGAAATCGGCGCCGGCTCGGTTGAATTGGCGCGTTCCGATATGCGGTCTATTCCCTATTCAGGGCGCTTCGCGACGGCGCTGTCTCTGTTCACGTCGTTTGGCTATTTCGACAACATGACAGAGGATGAAGAGGTCCTTGTCGGCGTCAACCGCTCCCTCAAGGACGGAGGAACGTTCCTCATCGACACGCTCAATCGCGACTTTGTGATTGCGAATCTGGTCCCGCGGGAGGAGAAAACACTCAAGATCGGTGCACTCAGCATCGAGAGACGGTTGAGCGACGACCACACCCGGGTGGAGAAGAAGACGCATCTCGTCAAGCAAGATGGCACGGAACGAGTGTTCCATGAATCGGTACGCATGTACACTGCTCTTGAAATGGAGAGTATGCTGCGGAGATCCGGTTTTGGAGAATTGAGGCGGTACGGCTCGCTCCGCGGCGACCCGCATCGTGCGGACAGCGAGCGGCTCGTCGTTGTTGCGAAAAAGGTGAGTGAAGCGTGATCGAACGCGTCGATCTCTCGCTCCTTTACCCGGACAACAAGCTCTATCTGGACTATGCAGCTGGCGGCGGCGGCGCCCGGTCGCTGTTTTCTCACTCTCCCGATGAGTTCGAGCATGCATTGGCAGAGCGCCGTGCGGTCGACTACCCCCGCGAGACGATTTCGTATCTTCTTAAGGAGTACAACGCCGGCATAGGCGCATTGCCGGCTACGCTTGCAAATATCGATTCAATCAAAGAGAAAGACACATTCTGCGTCGTCTGCGGTCAGCAAGTCGGGTTCCTCGGAGGTCCGGTCTACACGACCTACAAGATAGTAACGACGATCCGCCTCTCAGCTTTGCTCGAAAAGCGATTGGGAGTGAAGGTCGTTCCCATGTACTGGTTGGCGGATGAGGATCACGATTTCACCGAGATAAACCATACGCACATCATCAAGGACGATGGCGAGGTGGGAAAGATCAGCTTCGATTGGCAAGAGCAGGGACGCCAGATTGCCGATCTTCCGATTAGCGATGAGATCCGTGGCGCGTACAAGGCATATTTGGAAGCCCTGCCTGCGAGTCCATACAACGCACAGATAGAAGAGACGTTCGCTCCGAAGGCTGAGGAGGATTATGGG
>CAZKAB010000015.1:12537-38694 GCA_964550615.1 uncultured Thermotogae bacterium | reverse complement strand
GCGATGCTGGAGCCGCTCTACTCATTGTTCTCGCTGCCGCAGCCGATCGTGTTCCCACGCGAGAGCCTCACGGTAATCACTCATGCAGAAGCGGATTTGATCCACCGCTTCGGAACGACCGCCGCTTCTCTTGTCTCCGGCGGGTTTTCTTCAACGGAGGCGAAGCGCGCACTTGCTCCATCTGATGTCGAGAGTGGCTTTACGAACGCTCGCGAAGCGGTTATGGATGATCTTGATCCGCTGCGTCCACTTGTGGAAGAACTCGATCCAAGCCTTGTCCGCGCGTGGGAGGGAGTGCGTGCCGCCTCTTTGCGTGCGCTCGATCAATTGGAAGACCGCGCCTTGCGCGCAAATCTGGCGAAGCATGGACTCTCATTGGGTGCACTGCAGCAGCTGCGGAACACTCTTCTGCCTCGCGGGCGTCCGCAAGAACGTGTGTTCCCGCTGCCGCTGTTCATCAATCGCCACGGCACAAGATTCGTGGAAAGGTTGATTTCGCTTGACGAGCTTGACAATGCGCATCATCGGGTGCTTACTTGGGGGGATGATGGCTAACGCAGACGTGCTTGCATTTGGAGCGCATCCGGATGACATCGAGCTTGGTTGCGGGGGTACGCTCGCCAAGCTGGCCGATGCCGGAAGGTCGGTTGTGTTTGTCGACATGACCCGGGGCGAGTTGGGCACCCGTGGAACGAGCGCGATCAGGCAAGAAGAGGCGAGCAAAGCCGCCGATATTCTTGGGGCGAATGCGCGAGAGAATCTCGAACTACCGGACGGCGGACTTATCGCTGCCGAAGATACGAGACGCAGAGTGGCGGAGTTGATCCGCCGCTTCCGCCCGAGCCTGATCTTTGTCCCATACTACCTCGACCGGCATCCCGATCATGTGCATGCAAGCCAGATTGTGTACGAAGGAACGTTTCTCGCGGGGCTTCCACGATACGAAACCGGTGAAGAGAGCCACCGCCCCAGCCGGATGCTGTACTATATGGGGTGGCAGGAGTTTCGTCCGTCATTCATCGTCGATATCAGCGAACAGTTTGAGCGAAAGATGGAGGCGATCGGCGCGCATGCTTCGCAGTTTACCCTCGCGGATCCCGCGTATCCCGAGACTCGGCTTACATCTTCCGCGACCGACCATCTGATTCGCAGCCGGATGGCTTACTACGGGTCGTTGATCGGAAAGGAATACGGAGAGGGCTTCCTTATCCGAGGTGTGCTGGAAGTCGAAGATCCTTTTAGTCTCAATTTCGCATCGTTCTAGGAGGGAGTATGCGCATCGGGATATCCTGCTATCCTACTCACGGCGGCAGCGGGGTTGTGGCCACTGAACTTGGCAAGCATTTAGCGGAACGGGGTCACGAGATTGCGTTCATCAGCTATGATACTCCTCTGCGACTGGGTGAACTTCCCCCGCGCGTGAGCTTCCACGAGGTGGAGATCGAACGCTATCCGTTGTTGAAGAACTTCCCCTACACGTTGGCCCTTGCCTCAAAAATGGCCGAGGTGGTGCGGTTGAAGAATCTGGAAATACTTCACGTGCACTACGCGATCCCGTTTGGCGCCGCGGCGATTCTTGCAAGAGAAATTACATCGGAAACCGATCTGAAGGTCGTAACCACCTTGCATGGAACTGACATCACCTTGGTTGGGAACAACGCGTCATTCAAGCCGGTGACAACGCTGGCGATCGAAAGGTCGGATGCAGTGACGGCCGTATCACGCTTTTTGGAGTCGGAGACCCGGCGCCAGTTTGAAATCACGCGGAAGATTGACGTGGTCTACAACTTCACCGACCCGCGGCGATACGAGCACGAAGTGCCGCCGTGCATGCCGCGCAAGCGATGCCCGGGTGTGGCCACACTGATACATATCTCGAATTTTCGTCCCGTCAAGCGAGTTGGAGACGTCATAAGAATCTTTGCCCGCGTCAGTGCACAGCTGAATGCGCGACTGATACTTGTTGGAGACGGCCCCGACGCGCCGGTAGCGGAGGCGTTGGCGGAAGAACTCGGTGTGAGAGACAAGGTGGAGTTTCTTGGGGTTGTCGACCGCGTTGCTCCAATACTCAGGAACGCCGATCTCCTTCTCCTCCCTAGCGCGACTGAGAGTTTCGGGCTCGTCGCTCTGGAGGCGATGACAAGCGGAGTTCCTGTCATTGCGAGCGACATCGGGGGAATTCCCGAGGTAGTAGAAGATGGCGTAAGCGGCTATCTTCTCCCGGTAGGGGATATCGATCTGATGGCCGAAAAGGCGGTGGAGCTTCTGAGTGATTGCGCGCAATGGGAATCTTTCTCGGCCGCAGCAAGGAATCGCGCCGTTGAGACTTTCGACTATCGGCTGATCGTCCCTCAGTACGAGGCGATTTACGAGCGGGTGCTTGATAGCTGATTGAATACACTGTCGATCAACGCTAGTGTTTATGCAGATTGCGCTCAGCCTGATATTCCGGTTTCCGCTACCCCCTTGACATCCGCTCAGTCGATATCGTAGATTAGATAGTGTCGGGGCGCGAAGGCGTCCCGCTTTTTTGTTGTTTCGTTTCTGATGCGGCCTCACATCGACGGCGAACATAGAGTTCATGTCTGCTCTTGTCTTTCTGAGACGACGCGGAGTGCAGAAATCGCGGGCGAGCCGATGAAAAAACGCGGCACGCATTGCTGCATGCCGCGTGTTCTTAACAAGTTTCAGATGAAACTTATGCGCGCTATTAGGAAACGAGGGTAACGTCGAGCGCCTGCGGGCCTTTCTGCCCTTGGCCAAGCGTGAACTCTACCTTCTGACCGTCTTCCAACGTCTTGTACCCTTCTCCCCGAATGGAGCTGAAGTGCACGAAGATGTCTTCACCTTGCTCTCGCTCGATGAAGCCGAAGCCTTTGGTTGCGTTGAACCACTTCACGGTGCCGATCTCGCGATCTGCCATAACTTTCCTACCTCCTGGATGTTGGAAACTTATCTTAACGGTCTGTTCTAGCGGAAATCCCAGGAATACTGTTCTTCACAATAAAACGAACGCAAGACTCCAACAGCGGTTGCAGTATAGCGTTCTTTTCTCCAATAGTCAACTGGGTTTGGTGACGGGTGTCTCCATATACGAGCCGAACCTTGCGGGAACGAAACGCGTGCATTGCCTTCGATTCTATCATTAGCCGCTCTCCATGCCGACGATGTAGTGCAAGGATCCGATAACCCGCCGGGTTATGCGGCGCTACGTTTCACACAATACCTACGATTATCATCCCATACCATCGCACTGGAGTGGTTGCTCGCCAATGTGCATATATAGGCGAGACAAATATCGCCTAACAGGTGTGTTTGGAGCTTTTTGACGGCACGAATAGCATATCATCTAACGCGGCAAGTGCCGATAAGTTCCGCCTTTCTGTCCTTGACAGGCCTTGCAAGGAGGGCTATTTTTTACAGATTCCTAATCTGTGGATGGCTACAAGACAGAGAGGGGGGTGGTGACTCTTGCGCTGATCCCGACATCGAATTGGGAACGACTTCGGACAACAATTTAGGAGGGAATTCGATGTATAAAACGAGTAAGTGGATCATTGGACTAAGCATACTGGCAATGCTGACATTGGCATTGGGCGTAATCACGTTTGGCGACGCTGTTCCAAATCCCGATACGCTAATCTGGGCAGCCTACGGCGGCGTAGATACGATGGATCCTTCCATCGGCTACGATGTAGAAGCGGCAAGGGTCGTCCAGAACATCTATGACCGTCTGGTTATGTACAACGGGGCGAGCACCGATCTCGTACCGAGCCTCGCCACCAAATGGGAAGTCTCACCGGATGGGACGACATACACTTTCTATCTACGCAAGGGTGTCAAGTTTCATGACGGCACCGAACTCACGGCCAAGGACGTAAAATTCAGTTTTGACCGTATGATCAAGATCAACAAGGGACCGTCGTGGATCTATACGCAGGATCTCGATCTGAACAGCGTTAAGGTGATCGATGACTACACCGTCCAGATTACCCTGACGCATGCGTATGCTCCGTTCCTCTACACCATAGCTTACGTGGGCGGATCGATCATGAACTCGACGCTCGTCATGTCACACGAGACCGACGGCGACATGGGGCAGGCATGGCTGCAGGGCCACGACGCCGGATCGGGCCCGTACGTTATGAGTCAGTGGGTGCCCAATGTTCAGGTCGTACTGAGCAAATTCGCCGACTACTGGCGCGGATGGGACGGCAAGCACGTCTCCACAGTAATCATCAAGCCGGTAACCGAGGTTTCCGACCAGAAGATGATGCTGTCTCGCGGCGACATCGATATCGCCGGTGGCATTGACGTTGACCAAATCCCATCAATGGAAGGCCAGCCTGGGATAAACGTCTTCAAAGGACAGAGTCTGTCCATCACCTATATCGGATTCAACTGCCAGAAGCAGTACACGAGCAACCCGCTCGTCCGTCAGGCGATTTCATATGCGTTTGATTACGCAGGTGTGCTGCAGGGAGTACTAAAAGGGAACGCAATACAGCTTCAGGGCCCGGTTCCTCAGGGATTGTGGGGTCATGACGACAACCTGTTCGTATATCCGACCAACCTGGAGAAGGCGAAGGCCCTCATGGCGCAGGCCGGCTATCCGAACGGCGGATTCAGTCTTACGTTTGCCTATTACACAGGCAGCGATATCAACCGAAGGCTGGGGCTTGCTCTCCAGAGCGCGCTTCAGGAGCTCGGCGTGACTCTCAACATTCAAGGCTACACCCACGCTGCTTTCTATCAGCAGGTAACAAGTGGCGCCGAGAACGCTCCCGACGTCTTTGCGTGGGGATGGGTCCCGGATTACGCAGACCCGGACGACTACGTATTCTCGATGTTCGATACCGCAAGCTGGGGTACACCGGGGAATGCGACCTACTACTCCAACCCGGTTCTGGACAAGGTTCTTGCTGCGGCACAGGTAGAGACCGACCACCAGAAACGCGTGGAGTACTATATGCAGGCGCAGGCGCTGATCGTCAGCGATGCACCGTGGATCTTTGTGTATCAGCAAGAGCGGCTGCTCGCGATGCGGAATTGGGTCAAGGGCTTCGCCGAGAACTACAATCCGATGCTCGAGCGAATGCCGAACTTCTACAACCTCTACAAAGAAGCAAGCTAGGGTTCAATATCAACGGCTACGAGGGAGATTATATCCCTCGTAGCTGTTACTCATAATATGGGCTTACAGATATACATTCTGCGACGCATCTTATTGCTGATTCCGGTCATCATTGGGATGACGCTGATTACGTTCAGCGTCTCGCACCTAATTCCGGGCGATCCCGCGGCCCTCTCTCTCGGTCCGCACGCCCACCAAGATCAGATCGACGCCTACCGGCACGAATTGGGGCTGGACAGGCCGGTTTACGATCAGTACTTCATCTACCTGAAGGATCTATTCCACGGCGATTTCGGCGTATCGTTGACTACGCACCGGCCGGTTGGACAGGACCTGAAGGAGTACTTTCCCGCGACGTTCGAACTCACGCTCGTCGCCCTCACGATAACGGTATTGCTTGGAATTCCGCTTGGCATACTCTCGGCGGTAAAAAAGGACAAGTGGCTCGACCACGCTTCCCGCATTTTCTCACTCACCGGTGTGGCGATGCCGATCTTCTGGTTGGGGCTGTTGCTGCAGATGGTCATCTCTTATCACTTGGGGTGGCTGCCGATGAACGGACGTGTGGGGGCGCAGGTGCTGGCGACGCACCCGCTACACACGATCACCGGTCTATACATCATTGATTCGCTGTTCACGGGCAACTGGCCGGTCTTGTGGAGTTGTCTTCAGCATATCATTCTTCCTGCGATTACTCTCTCGTACGCATCGCTTGCCGTCGTCACGCGCATGGTCCGTTCGAGCATGCTCGAGGTGATGGAACAAGACTACATCTGCACGGCACGTGCCAAAGGCATAAGCGAACGACTTGTTGTCTACAAACATGCGCTCAAGAACGCGCTCATCCCTGCGATTACGGTGGTCGGCCTCACATTCGGGATGCTCCTTGGGGGGGCGTTTCTCACCGAAACGATCTTCTCGTGGCCGGGTATGGGGCGATACGCGGTTGGAACGATAACGTCGCTTGACTTCCCTGCAATTATGGGAGTCGCCCTAATCGTGGCCCTCTCCTACGTGACGGCCAACCTGATCGTCGACCTGCTGTACGCCGTTATCGACACAAGGATCCGCTACACATAGGACCGAGGATGAGAAACGAAGAAAACAGTCAGAGCGAAGTCAAGCGCAAGTCCATCAAGCGCGCGATCCTGCACGAGCTTTTTCGTTCACCGCTCGTTGTGTTCGGATTGGCGGTGGTATTGAGTGTGGTCGTGGTCGCGATCTTCGCACCTGCAATCGCTCCTTATGATCCGGCGAAGATCAACTTCATGGCCGTTACGATGCCCCCTTCAGCTGCGCATCTGTTGGGCACAGACGATGTAGGCCGCGACATACTCAGCCGAATCGTTTTCGGATCGCGCATTGACCTGATGGTCGGGTTTCTCACCATCCTCGGAGCGGTCGTGATTGGCCTTCCGTTGGGGGCGATCGCCGCCTACCGCGGCGGATGGGTTGATGAGGTTATCATGAGGGTCACAGACATGTTCCTCTCGTTCCCGTCGCTCGTGCTGGCAATGGCGCTCGCAGCCGCACTGGGGCCGGGATTGATGCATGCGATGGAGGCGATGCTCATTACCTGGTGGCCTTGGTATACGCGCCTCATTCGCGGGCAGGTTCTCTCCATCAAGGAAAACACTTACGTGGAGGCGGCGAAAGCGGTTGGCGCGAACGATTTCCGCGTTGTATTGCGCCACATCCTGCCCAACTCTCTATCTCCGATCATCGTGCAAGGGACGATGGATATCGGGAATGCGATTCTCACGGCGGCATCGTTGAGTTTCATCGGTCTGGGCGCACAGCCGCCGCAGCCGGAATGGGGTGCGATGATCACTATCGGCAGGAACTACATCCAGCAATACTGGTGGATGGCTACCTTCCCGGGCCTGGCGATCCTCCTCACCGTTATTGGGTTCAACTTGTTTGGCGACGGGTTGCGCGACAGCCTTGACCCGCGCTTGCGATAGGGTCGCGATGTGACCAGCGCCCAGTGCTGAGGCCTCCGGAGACGACTCAGGGCTTGCCCCGGTCGATCATCCCGGCGCTTGGTTTTGCTCCCTACCCCTTGACACATCCGCGAACAATATCGTAAATTAGATACATCGGGGCGCGAGCCCCGTTTTGTCTTGCATCGAATTGACTTCCCTTGGCATCGCGGGCACAGTTATCAGCGCGGCAATGGCCGCGTTGTGCAATAGAAGGGAGGAAAAACGAGTGTCTTTTCGGATCATTCTCCTCGTAATCGGTGTCGCCGCGGCCGCTATCGGCTTCTTCCTCTTCCTCGGGAACGGTGGTGAAGCGCTATGGCTGATCCACGCTCAGGCGGCGCACGTGATCGGCGGATATGGAGACAACCTGTGTTACGACGGCCTTAATGTACGCCCAATCGATGGCAATCTCGTACTGCGCCTCGCGAGCGACGGAACCGGTACGCTCGATCTGAGCGCCACAACGACTTCCACCAGCGGGCCGTTGCGCATATCGGAAACGGACGAGATCTCCGGAACAATCACGCTTTCCGCTCGACTCGATGATACGTCGCAGATCAAGCAGGGAATCAAAATCCATGGGGACACGAAGAACGGCAACCCGATCCTTCCGGAGACATCTGCTCTCATTGAGGGCGATGGCTCCTTCGACGTTTACATAAACGGGATCCTTCGCTATCGAGGACTACACGGGGAATGGTCTGTTGCAGATGCGGTCCGCAAAGACGACGGGTCAATCCGCCAGAGCGGGCTCGTGTACAGCCCGTTGTTGCGCGATAAGACCGGGTTCTCAGACCCGGCGCGCAAGGAATTTACACTGCTTCTTCACTCGGACACGGCCGACGCCAATAACAAACCTGCCTACAGTATTGTGCTGCAACTGGTTTTTTCCGATGTGACGATCGACAAGCAACCGAAGCCGGCTGCGCAGTAATGGTCTATGCCGCCGGCGGATCTCCGTTTGAGTCTTCAGTTTCCAGGACGGTATCGAGTTCATCCTGAGAAAGTTCATGTTGAGGCGCCTCATCCCTGGAGCCAAACAATGAGAAGATTCCCCTGTGTGCTTCAAAGAACACAGCGACATTCTTTGCTTCTGCTGTCACTGTGGAGATGATGAGATGATCGCCGGCGTGAACCCTCTCACTTCCCTGCGGGATGACGATCTTGCCCTCGTCACTGCGAAAGATGGCGGCGACCAGACAGTGCCTTGGATAGCGGCGATCGCTTGATATTTCTCGGATTGTCTTGCCCACGCTGCGCGATTTCTC
Source organism: uncultured Thermotogae bacterium (assembly GCA_964550615.1). Taxonomy (GTDB): domain Bacteria; phylum Bipolaricaulota; class Bipolaricaulia; order UBA7950; family UBA9294; genus M55B144. Next base: position 30,307 of record CAZKAB010000015.1, on the reverse strand, counting down.
GGGTACCGTGACGCTGATGATCGATCCTATCCCTGCGCCGAAGCTTGCTACCTCGTGCACCTCCGGGCGCTCGATCTCCAATACCAACCTGTCCAAGAACAAGCCGACCACATCGATTACGGTTGTCACTCCCGCCTGTTGGTAGGCGTGCGCGTATTTCGGATTAGCCATTCGGGTGATAATCCTCTTGGCGCCGGCGCTATTCGCCAGCAGACAGAATGCCATGTTGTCAGCGCTCTGCCGCATCATGGCGACCGCCACGTCCGCCGCTCCGATCTCGGCCTCTTCCAAAGTGGCGATGTCAGTTGCATTACCGCATATGGATGATACGCCGAGCTTGGAGCTTACGAGCTCGCACACTTCATGAACCAGATCGATCGCCACGACGTCGTGACGGTCGGCCGTGAGCCTCGTGATCAAACGCCTTCCGGCCATCCCGGCGCCAGCAACTACTACACGCATATTCCCTCCTAACGCCACACCCGGCGGGAGAAGATGAGAAACAGCGGGAGAAGCTCGAGCCTCCCCGCGATCATCGCCATGATATAGAAGACCTTCAACCCCGCGGTTATGTTAACATACGCCGCCGGATCGATGTAACTCGGTCCAATGTTTCCCAGTGCGGACACGGTACCTGAGAGAGATTCCAATGGGGTGAAGCCGGAGAGTAGTCCGGTGATTAGACTTCCGACTACGACGATTGCAGTCCAGGAGAAGAAGATTGCGGCGGTCCGATAGACCTCAGGCTCGCCCACCACCTCTCCGTCGCTGATGAACGGGACGACTTCATTCGACGGTCGGGAGACTATGCGCAGCTGATGCCACACGAGCTTCCCCAGCAACCCAATCCGAAGCACCTTTACCCCGCCAGCGGTCGAACCAACACAGCCTCCCACAAACATCAGAATGAGAAACACCTGTTTGGCGATTGGCCCGAAGAGGCTGCCGGCGATGTCCTTGGTGGCGAAGCCGGTTGTGGTGGCAATTGACACTACCTGGAACAGCGACTCACGAAGACGCTCGCCCAGTCCGGCGTTCATAGCTCCTCCAAATGCGACCAGCAGCGTTGCTCCGACGATCAGCGCTATCCAGAGGCGCAGTTCCATGTTGTTGAGCAAGCTCGCGAAACGCCGGCGCATGATGTTCCAGTGAACGAGAAAGCTCGTTCCACCAAGAAACATGAATAGGATAACTGTGTACTCGATGGCCATGTAGTGATAGCCGGGGCGCTGGAAGTAGGCGATGCTGAGGTCGTGCGACGAGAAACCGCCGGTGGAGACGGTGGTGAACGCATGCACGATGGCGTCGAATGGGGACATCCCCTCCCACCACAGAAGAAGCCCGCACGCAATGGTGAGTGTGCCGTATATCATCCACAAGATGCGAAGTGAACTGAACAATCCCGGCGAAAAGCGCTTTGACACCGCCTTGTGGGACTCTGTTCGCAGCATATAGTGAGATATTCCACTTCTGAGTGCCACGAGGAGGAAGAGAGTGAAAATGCCCAGGCCGCCGATCCATTGCGTGAACGCGCGCCAGAACAGGATGCTGTGTGGAAGACCATCGATTCCGACGAACAAGGTTGTGCCGGTCGTTGTGAAACCGCTTACGGTTTCAAACAGGGCATCCAGGTACGTAATCTTCAGAGCAAGCCAGTACGGGACGGCACCAATGAGAGAGAGTCCGAACCATCCCAGCGCGCCCACGGCCATCGCCGTCCCTTCGACAAGCGGGTATGCCTTGAACACGCCCACAAGTAGGATGCCGGCGATTGCACTGATCCCGGCAGGGATCGCGTATATGCGAACCGGAAACGTGACAGTCTCTGTGTACGTGGCGCTGATGATAAGCGGTAGTGCCTGGAGAAAGGCAAACGCGATGAGCACGATGCCGAAGTAATGGAGCACGGTGTTGAGGTTCTTCATCGTTCCTCCAAGATGTTTTTCATCTTAACTGGAAACGACTCTTCCTATCCACACGCATGTCACACGGCACTCAGCCATCCGGCGATTGTCGCAGAGGATTAGGCGGTGTGAGATAACCTACGTCTCCTGGTGAGGTGACAGCCTGGCTCGCCGCTTTGGCATACGAAGCCTAGAATCTGCCTGCTATCAGGTTTACCGCCTTTCTACAAACCTATAGTGGCGAAAAGGAGGCTGTGTCTAGCCTCCTTTTCCGTTGATCTTTGGGTTGCCACGGGGATGGTCTATTCACTTTCGTCTTCCGGAGCAAACAGGCGCGGCCTCTTGTCCAGCGGCTGGATCTCGGGAAGTTCTTTGGTGGCGGCATTCAACTCCTTGAACCGCTGTGCCGATGGAATCAGCCGCCGCTCGATCGATCCGACGGCGCTGTCATAGGCGTCGACGGCTTGGCTTAGACCCCTTCCCGTTTTCTGGAACAGCTCGAGGAAACGGATGATCCGATCGTAGAGAACCTGTCCTTGTTGCGCGATCTGGCGGGCGTTGTCCGCAATCTGCTGCTGCTGCCAACCGTAGGCGACGGCCCGCAACAGAGCGAGAAGGGTGAGGGGAGTAGAGACGAGGATATTTCTCTCAGCGGCAAACTCCAGCAAACCAGGATCCTGCGCGAACGCAGCGGACAAGCTGGGTTCGCTCGGAACGAACATAACGACCATTTCCGGCGCTTGCGGGAATTGTCGCCAATACTCCTTGCGTGCCAGCTCCTGAATTCGTTGTTTCATCGCCTGCGCGTGGGCGGCGAACTTACTCTTCTGAGCATCGCCATCGCTCTCCAGCGCGGCGAAGTACGACGTCATCGGAGTCTTTGCGTCGATGGGCAGGATTCCCTTGTTGGGAAGGTTCACGATTACATCGGGACGCCCTTCATCTGTAGTCACCTGTTCCTCAAAATCGATGTGTGCCGTCATTCCCGCAAGTTCGAGCACTCGCCGCAACTGCAGCTCCCCCCAGCGACCGCGCACAGTGGACGACTTGAGCGCTTGTGCCAAAGTGAACGTCGTGTCCCGAAGCTGCGTCTGCGCCTGGCCGAGCTGCTGCAGATGCTTCTCCAGGCTCTGATATGCTCCGGCACGCTTCTCCTCCAGACTCCGCACCTGCTCGTCCATCTGCACGAGCGTTTTCTCGAGAGGTTGAACAAGATTCTTCAGCTGCTCTTTTTGCGTTCCCCAATCGCCCCGCAGCTGCGCGAGAAGAGAGGTCAGTTGTTCTCGGGATCGTTCGAGGAACTGATCCGCGTTCGAAGTGAGGGCTTGACTTGCCAAGGCCGCGAATGCTTCCCGCAGGTGCTCCTGTGCCTGTTCGATCCACATGAGCTTCCCTTCATCAGCTCTCCGGTCCCCCAGCATCCTTTCTAAGCGAAGCTTCAGCTCTTCGTTCTCGTCGCGCAAGGCGGTGCTTTCCTGCAGCGTTTGCTCGGCCGCGGCCAAGCGCTCTCTCTGGCTACTGTTTTCCGAGCGTAATGAAGCCAGTCGTTCGCCGCTTCTGATCCGCGCCAATAGAAGCCCGATCGCCAACCCGATTACCGCCCCGATGGCCAAATCCAACCAGTCCATTCCCTACGCCTCCTCTAGTTTCAATGACAGACCTGCGCAATACGCCGCCCGATCGCAGCGGCGATTGCGTGACTTCTCATACTAACATGTTACCTGCGTGAGTTGTGTGTACGGCCGCCCCAACCGTCGCAGTTTGCGATTGCTACTGATCGACCAGAGGTACATCTTCTGCATCACCGGTGCTCCCGTGGTAGCAGCTGCCGTGTTCCGCCACCACTTTCAGGAGAACATAGTCCGGGTCGGACGGGCCATTCGGCCAATCATCGCTCCAATCATCCTGCCACAGGCTGCGCTTTTGCTCGACGTCGGCAACAACATGTGCACTGCCGTACAAGTAGGCATAGTTGAAACGGTACGTGTCTACGAACATAACCGTAACCCTGGGATTGGCCGTAATCTGTTTGACCTTGCCCGATGATCGCGAAGTGGCGAACCACAGCTCTCTTCCCTCACGAAGCAACAGGCGCATCGGTCGAGCGTGCGGGAAACCGTCGCTTCCCGTGGTCGAAAACAAGGGGAATCTGATTCCGTCGACGATCTCCCAGAATCGATCCCTCATCGGCCGCCACCTCTCAGCGTGCGCACGGTGCAACCGGCATCGACTGCAAATGCTTCGTAGCGGTCGATCGAGAACCTGTCGACGACTTGTGTGACGAACTGGGAACGTACGATGAGTATCGGCAATGCCCGCGACCGGAGAAGCGTCCGCAACGCGGGCGCATGTCCTCCGCCCGCGAGTTCGAGACGTCCGACTTCGTCGACGAGAACCACCTGCACCGTATGTGCAGCCAAGTCGATTGCGCGTTGCGCGAAATCGATTCCGCTATGCAAGATGTAATACTTGCCGATTGCCACTCCGGGCGGATCTAGCGTGGCGAACGGACTTTCCTCGCCTGATAGGAGGTTCCGAATCGAGTATCCAACGGTCTCATTCTTGTCGATTATTCTTGGGGAGACGATGCCTCCAACTGCAGTTCCTTGTTCAATAAGTGCTTTACAAACCGCAATAGCGGCCGTTGTCTTTCCCTCACCGATCCCGCCGTGGAGTATGATTGGAGGTTTCCGGCCTTCATCCCGGAGCTTCTCAATGACTATCGCTGCGATCTCAGTTGCTGTGCGACGCTCTGCCTCATGTACCATCTCGTGCCTTAGATTAGCAGTGAACACAGTCGAGAACAACAAGACGCCCCTCGTGAAGAGGGGCGTCCGGCAATGGATACAAGCTTGATTGTTCCTAGAGTTCCTTCAGAAGGCCTACTCTGTCGTTGAATGCCTCGATCAGTTCATCGATCGGTTCCACCATCCGATGAATGCGATCCCAGTAGCCGGGGTAGTCATACCACTGGGCATCCAGTTCTTCCACGGACTTGCCCATCTGCTCGATCCACGTGTAGTACTTGAGATTGTGGATTCGCTTACGATCCTGGTAGCGAAGCTCAAGAGTGTGGTCGGTCTTGATTCCCAAGAGATGAAGGTTATAGTCAATCGCTGCCTGCATCTCGTTGTACGGGCCGCGTTCCGCCGTGAGCTCGGCGAGGCGTGTTTGGTAGAGTTCCATCGAGTCGGTGAACACGGTGAGAACAATATCCTTCTCAGTCAACTCGTGATGCTTGGCAAACTTGATTGCCGAGAGCATGTTGGCCACGCTGGAGATACCCAAGTACGAAAGCTTGTCGATGAAGTCGTTCGGCACTCCTTGACTTGCGAGGAACTCGCGTCCGGCGGGCTCGTTGAACAAGCGGATGAGGCTCATGCAATCCTCATCATCGATACCGGTAACCATGTCCGTATTGCGCGCGTTGTGAATCCAAGGCACGTGCTTGTCGCCGATTCCCTCGATTCGATGTCCGCCGAAGCCGTTCTCGAGCAGTGTGGGGCACTGCAGCGCCTCCGAGACGACGAGTTTGCTTGCCGGATGGATCTCCTTCAGGTAGTCGCCGCATCCCATCGTTCCCGCGGATCCCGAAGTGAGGACGACACCGGCATAGCTTCCGCCTTTGAGTTCCTTCTGCAGCACCTCTTCCATCGCATGGCCGGTGACCTCGTAGTGCCACAGATGGTTTCCGAACTCGTCGAATTGATTGAAGATCATGATATTGTCGCGCGTCGCCTTGAGTTCGATGCATTTTTGGAAGATCTCCCACACGTTCGATTCGCATCCCGGTGTGGCGATTACCTCACCTGCGATCTTGGAGAGCCACTCGAAGCGTTCGCGCGACATCTCTTCCGGGAGAATGGCGATCGAATCACAGGCAAGGAGGTTGGAGTTGTATGCTCCGCCGCGGCAATAGTTTCCGGTTGACGGCCACACCGCCTTGTGAAAAGTCGGATCGAACTGGCCGGTGACGAGTCGGGGCACGAGGCATCCGTACGTTGCTCCCACTTTGTGTGCCCCCGTGGGGAACCACTTGCCGACTAGGGCGATGATGCGCGCATTCACCCCAGTGACCTCGGGCGGAATCTCCATATAGTTGACGCCGTCGAATCCACCACCGTGCTTCACCGGTTCGTTCTTCCATGTGATGCGGAACAGATTCAGCGGATGCAGGTCCCAAAGGCCGACGCCCTTCAGCTGCTCCTTGATCTTATCGGGCACCTTGTTGGGATCCTTCATCTGGGCGAACGTCGGGGCGATAATCCCGCGCTCGCGCGCTCGCGCCGCCGTGCGCTTTAGCTGCTCTTCATTCACCGTCAGGTCAATCATTCTCTCCTCCCTAGCCTATAATCGTATTGGATGTTTCACTTGTCTCACATTGAGACCGGTTGCCGGCCGATATTGGTAATGCTATCATACAGCTTGGCCGGATAACAAGGAAGGCGATCGATGCACGATCTAGTTATCAAGAACGGGACGCTTGTGACTCCCGGCGCTGTGAAGCAAACAGACATTGCGATCGACGAACAGAAGATTGCGGCGATCGGGACGTCCCTGAGCGGGCGACAGGAGATCGATGCCGCAGGCAGAATTGTTTTTCCTGGCGTCATCGACGCTCACACGCATATGGCACTTCCGGTCGGAGGCACGCGCTCCAGCGACGATTTCTTCACTGGTACTCGCGCCGCTACGTGCGGTGGCGTGACGACGATCGTTGACTTCACTGTGGGGAGTCGCGACACCGCTATCCCTGGAGATATTGAACACCGCAAGCAAGAGGCGCGTGACGCCGTCATTGACTATGCCCTGCACGCCGAAGTGATCGGATGGATCCCGGGAAGTGTGGATGAGTTTCGCGAAGCCATCGCGCTTGGAGTAGGCACGTTCAAGTTCTACACCGCGTACGCCGCCTCAGGGCGTGCCTCGGACAACGGCACTCTCTATCATGCCTTCCGCGCTTTGGCTCCGCTTGATGCGGCAGCCTTTGTCCATTGCGAGGATGAAGCGATTATCGAGTCGATGCTCGCGCAGATGGATGATGACGAGAGAACAGGGATGATGGCGCTTGCCCGGTCGCGCCCGCCGGTTTGCGAAGGGTCGGCGATTGAGCAAGTCGCCTATTTTGCTGGTGAAACCGGTGTCCGTAGCCATATCGTACATGTCAGTTCCGGTCTCGGGCTGGCGGCGGTCAAGCGCGCTAAGGCACGCGGTGTGCGGCTGACGGCCGAGACCTGTCCGCAATATCTTCTGCTGACGCGCGATGTATATGAGCGTGAGGATGCTCGCCTGTTCTCGGCGAGTCCTGCGCTCCGCGAGCATGCCGATCAGGAGGAATTGTGGAGTGGACTGCGCGACGGCACGCTTGATCTTGTGGCAACCGATCATTGCCCGTTCACGCGTGCGCAGAAGGTTTGGAAGGGCTCATTCCTCGATCTCCCCTACGGCCTTCCGGGAGTGGAGACCCTCCTTCCCCTTCTCTATTCCGAAGGCGTGGCGATGGGCCGTCTTGACCTGAGCGATCTTCCCCGATTGCTAAGTGAGAATCCGGCAAAGATAAACGGGATCTATCCGAAGAAAGGGAGTCTTGCGGTGGGATCGGATGCCGATATCGTGATTCTCGATCCAATGAAGGAATGGACGATACGCGCTGACGATCTACATATGAGTACCGACTTCTCTCCGTACGAAGGCCGCAAAGTGCGGGGCCGCGTAGCTGCCACGATTGCGCGTGGGAAGGTTGTGTACAGTGGCGGCGTCTTTTGCGGCGAAGGGGGATGGGGAGAGTTCGTTCCCAGTTCACGATGACCCGTTTGGCTGTTGACGGGCAGCGGCCTTGCGACGTCGGGGAGAGTTGTTGTTCGATCTTGATTATGGATGATTCGGGCGGTTTTCATCTTCCTGCCATTGTATATAGCGAGCGGTAATGCTATCATACAACTTGGCTAAATGACAGATCTAAATGGAAACGACAACGGGACACACTTCGAGAAAGTACGTCCCCGCAAGGTCTCTGCGATTGCTGCCGAGCAGATCATCAGAGCCATCAAGGGCGGCAGCTTCCCTGTGGGGAGCAAACTACCATCAGAGTTTGATCTCGCTGAGCAAATGGGCGTAAGCCGTCCTTCAATACGAGAGGCGCTCTCTGCACTGCAGGCCGTCGGGCTAATCACTTCCCGCCCGGGAAGCGGCAACTATGTAGTGAAGACACCGTCTTCGGAGGAAGAAGCTGCGGCTCCCCATCTCATCGAAAACGAAGCGGGCTGCCTGGAAGTGATGGATGCGCGCTCCATTCTGGAGCCCCCGGTCGCGGCCTATGTGGCGCTGAAGGGAACCGCCGAAGGGGTACAACAACTCCAACAAGTCACAGCCGAGATGCGAGAGCGGGCGCAGAGGGGAGAGTTTGCCGACTACTTCGAAGCCGACAAGGCCTTTCATCGAGCGCTTGTTTCCGCCACCGATAACCGCCTGATCATGGAGTCGATCTCGCCCTTGGTCAATACGATGGACCAGAAGCTCTACCGTGAGTTTACGCACCATTACTACCTGAAAAACGTGTCTGATCTCGAGCAGGTTGTCGACCTGCACTGCGAGATAGTAGATGCGATCGCTCGTCGAGAGCCGGATATCGCAGCGGAAAAGATGAGCGAGCACTGGCGAAGGATGAAGGAGATTTGGGAAGCGTGAGCGTTTCCAACGCAAACTGAACCATGGAAAGAAATTAGCGCTAGCAAACGATTACGGGGGGTGGTGTGCAAATAGAAAAGCAGCAAGCAGTTAGCGGAAAATAGTCAAAGGAGGCAGTACATGAATCTTAAATGGTCTGTTCTTAGCATTTTCGTCATTTCGCTCATATTTGTTATCGGAGCCGGTTTGACCTCCATGGCAGATGAAGGCCCGCAATACGGAGGAACACTACGTTGCGCTCTGGCGTCGGAGCCAGGGACGCTTGACATGCAGATGGATACCGGCGTTGCGGCAAGCATTCCGGCACGCCATATCCTCGAGAGCTTGTTTGCGTTCGATGCGTCGTACACGCCGCAGCCCATGCTCGCCCTCAGTTGGGAATTGGACAAAACAGGAACCGTCGCCACATTCAACCTGCGGCGTGGGGTTCTGTTCCAAAACGGGAAAGAAATGAAGGCTGACGACGTTGTCGCCTCTCTCAACAGATGGGGTGAATATGGGCTGACAGCCAAGGCATTGTGGTCGCATGTTACCAACCTCGTCGCTCTTGATGACTATACGGTCCAACTTACGCTCGATGAACCGTTTGCGCCCATGACAACGTATCTGGCGAATATCTACGGCGGGCCGAGCATCTATCCTAAGGAGATTATCGACAAGGCCGGCTCAAAGCCGCTCGCTCCAGAGGATGTTATCGGTACCGGTCCGTACAAGTTCGTGCAATGGAAGGCCGGCGACTACATTCTGCTGGAACGTTTTGCAGGATACTCCAGTTCTCCTGCCCCGGCGAGCGGTTTTGCCGGACAGAAGGTCGCCTACTTCGACAAGCTACAATTCTCGTTCGTTCCTGAAGACAACGCACGGTTGGTAGGCATTGAGTCCGGAACCTATGACTACGCAGTCAACATCCCCAATGATTTGTTGGCCAACGTGGAGGGGAATTCCAACATCGTCCCTATCATCACCGATCACCCGCCGATCTACCCGATCGCGTTGATCAACAACAAGAAGAGCCTGCTGGCCAACAACTACGCGTTGAAGAAAGCAGTCATCACCGCCCTCGACATGAACGCAATCATGCTTGCGGGTTACGGCGATCAGACATTCTGGAGCCTCAATGCCAGCTATTTCGCCCCCGGCATCCGATGGTATACCGAGGATGCGGGAACCGGGCTTTACAACGCCAACGATCCCGCCAAGGCGCGGCAGATGGCGCAGGCTGCAGGCTACAACAACGAGCCGATAAGGATAATTGTCGCGCAGGACATGACCTCGCAGTACAACCAGGCGCTCGTCGTAACAGACGAACTGAAGAACGCCGGATTCAATGTAGACCTGCAGGTCTACGATAAGGCGACATTCTTTGCTGTGCGCAACAGCGTGGATGATCCGGACAATCCGCCTTGGGAGATCGCGTTTTCTTTCTACACCACCACTCCCGATCCGTCGCTCGTGTTGATGCTAAACCAGGCCTACGCCGGCTGGTGGGACACGCCCGAAATCCAGGCGCTGCGCAATGAGCTGAACAAGATCACGGATTTCGATGCTCGTTACGCGGAGTGGCAGAAGATCATGGATCTGTGGTACGAGCAGATTCCGGCGATCAAATTCGGAGACGCATTCCAGCTGCATCTTATTCGTGCAGAGATTGGTGGCGGCTATGGTACGGCGGAAAATCCGTCCATGCTATCGCCCTACTTCTGGAATTCGTGGAGGAAGTAGTCACGAACGCATAGTTTGGTCTCCCCGGTCGTCCAATCGACCGGGGAGACCGTTGATTGTCTAGGCATGGAACGCTTGTGAAGGGGATACGGATCGTGGCATTGGCGCGGTGTCGGTCGAACAGCAAGACGGAAGGCGGAGCATAGGATGCTTTCGTTCATAATCCGCCGTGGCTTCGGTATGTTGATCAGCACGATTCTGGTAATTACTATTACATTCATTCTGATGCAACTTATTCCCGGCGACCCGGCATCGGTCCTGTTGGGGTCAAACGCCACACCGGAACAGGTAGCGCAGTTGCGTACGACCTGGGGACTTGATCAATCGATGCCGGTTCAGTTCTATCGCTATTTTGTTAACTTCGTTCAAGGCGACCTAGGACAGTCGCTCTTCTATCAGAAGCCGGTGTTGCAAATGATCGGGCAGCGAGCGGAAACCAGCATTTTCTTAGGAATAATGGCGCTGTTTGTCGTCATCGGCGTGGGCATTCCTGCCGGTGTCATATCTTCGCTGACGCAGAACAGCTGGACTGACAATGTGTTGCTGCTGGTAGCGCTTGCGGGAGCATCGATACCTAGCTTCTGGCTGGGATTGATGCTGATGATCCTGATTGCAGGGAAATGGCATCTCCTACCAAGCTCGGGATTCACGTCGGTATTCGAGACCGGGAACCTTGCCAATCTGAAGAACCTTATTCTCCCTGCATTTTCGCTTGGTTTTGTGAATGCCGCGCTCGTGGCGCGTACTGCGCGTTCGAGCATGCTCGACGTACTGCGTGCCGATTACATCACCACTGCCAGGGCCAAGGGTCTCGCCGAGCGAGTGGTGGTTGTGAAGCACGCTCTGCGTAACGCGTCGATCCCGATCATCACCGTGATCTCGTTCACCTTTGCTTCCTTGGTCTCCGGTGCGGTAGTGACGGAGAACGTATTCGCGCTCCCGGGAGTGGGAAGCCTGATCGTTCAATCGGTGTTGAAGCGAGACTATCCGATGATCCAGGGGATCATGATGGTCGTGGCGATTCTGTACGTGCTTGTCAATTTTGGCACTGACCTTGCGTACGCCTCGCTCGATCCGCGCATTCGCTATCACTAGGACAAGGAGAAAGATTGCCTATCGACGACCGGGAACAGCAAGAAATATTGACCGGAGCATCTAGACTCAAGGTCATTTTCGACGACACGATCAAGTTCGTGACCAAGCGGCGGACAACGCTGGTAGCCGTCTTGATATTGTGCGTGCTGTTGTTTATTGCCGCGGCCGGCCCGGGCATCTCTCCCTATGGTGCGAATACGTTGAATCTTACTGATCGATTGCAGGGGCCGAATGCGTCTCACCTTTTGGGAACGGACAACTTTGGCCGCGATATTCTCAGTCGCGCCTTGTCGGGAACGAGAATCACGTTGTTGCTCGGTCTCTCCATTTCGGCGTTCGCTTTGCTGATTGGATTGCCGATCGGAATGCTGTCCGGGTTCTACGACCGTTTCGGGATGATCGTAATGCGTGTGGTGGATGCGTTCATGGCATTCCCCGCAATTATTCTTGCACTGTCCTTGATGGCCATTTTCGGCAAGCCCGGAATCATGAATGTGATTATCGCCGTCGGCATAGTCTGGGCGCCTCGAATGGTGCGCGTTGTTTACAGCTCCACGCTTTCGCTGCGCGAGAACACGTATGTAGAAGCAGCGCGAGCACTGGGGATGCCGTCATTCCGCATACTCGTGCGTCATATTGCCATCAACCTGCTGTCGCCGGTGATCGTGCAAGCAACGTTCACTTTCGCCTTCTCGATCATGGAAGTGGCGGCGCTGAATTTCCTCGGCGTCGGCATCCCCCCATATGTTGCCAGTTGGGGAGGGATGATGAACGAGGGGCGCACATATATCGTTCGCGCGCCGTGGATTATCCTCTTCCCAGGCATATTCCTGGCTACCGCGGTGCTGTCGTTCAACCTGCTTGGAGATGCGCTGCGAGACCGGCTTGACCCGAAGTTGAGGAGGATCATGTGATGCTTGTTCCAGACAGCGCAGTCAAACAAGAGGCAGTGGAGCTACTGAAGACATTGGTGTCGATTCGCAGTGTCAATCCGCCGGGCGGAGAGGACGAGATTGTCAGCGTAGTCAAGAAACTGCTTGCGGAGGATGAGATCGAATCAACGATTGTCCCGCTTGAAGAGGGACGCAGTTCGCTTGTAGCCCGTGTGCGCGGTCGCGCTTCCGGGCGACGGCAAGGCTCGATCGTCCTCTGCGGCCATCTCGACACGGTTAACGCCGATGAGGAAAAGTGGACGTTGCCTCCGTTTTCGCCGCGGATGGATGGCGATCGTGTGTGGGGACTGGGCTCAGCGGACATGAAGGGCGGCGTGGCTGTGATCATGGCGCTTCTGATGCAGATTGTCCGCAGCGGACAACCACCGAAGCAGGATATCGTTCTCGCGCTCACCGCCGATGAAGAATACGCGTACCGCGGGGCGGCGTCGATTGCCCGTTCGGGGTTGATCGACGACGCGGAGTTTCTTCTCATCACAGAGCCCACGGGTGGAAAGGCATACTGCGGGCAGAAGGGAGAGTTGTGGGTGGAAGCCACGTTCTCCGGAAAGGCGGCGCACGGATCGATGCCCGAGCAAGGGATCAATAGCATCATTCCCGCGTCCGAGTTCTGTACTGATCTTGCCGAAGCGGCGCAGAGATTTGAAGAAACGCCGGGACGGGGGCGGACGTCCTTGAATATCGGGCAGATCGACGGCGGCTGGCAGGTGAACATCGTTCCAGACACAACGCGTGTACGGATCGATTCGCGCGTTACCTCCGACGAGGACAAGTCGATGGTCCTTGATCTTATCGAGCGTCTGGGGGAAAATGCCGCGAGCCACGTTGGGGCGCGGTTTGCCTATCGCGTCTACAACTACAAACCACCGATTATTAGCGATGTGGACAATCCTCACCTAAAGAGATTTCGGGCCGCCGTGGCAGGAGATGGACGGCCAGTTCCCGTGGTGGAGATCGCTCCCTATTCGACCGATGCGGTGGCTATTGTGCCTGAGATTGATGTGCCGGTGGTCATATACGGACCGGGCGACATCGCTCAGGCCCATCAGCCGGACGAGTTCATTGAGCTTGAATCGCTCTACGATTCGCTTGCTGTTATCGCGCGATTTCTGAACATGAGCGAGCGGGATGATGATATGAGCGCGAAGCGTGACTGAGAAGAAATGAGGATTTCGCGCGATTCGCGTTAATGTGGCAGAAAAGTGAATCGCTCTCAAGAAACAAAGGACAGGTGATGCAATGGTTGACGAGAAGAAGGTAGTAGTAATCGCATTGGGTGGCAACGCCATCCTTCAACCCGGACAGCGGGGGACATTTGCTGAGCAGATGACGAACGTCGAGACAACGTGCACGCAGCTTGCGCAGATGGTCGAATCCGGCAAGTACAAGATCATCATTACGCACGGGAACGGTCCGCAAGTGGGGAATATCCTGCTGCAGAATGAAACCGCCAAGGATGTTGCCGCGCCGATGCCGCTATACGCCTGCGGCGCGCAGAGCCAAGGCCTGATCGGATACATGATGCAACAGTCGCTGCACAACCTCCTTGTCGACAAAGGCAAGGGAGGCATACCCGTCGCTACAGTGGTGACGCAGGTTGTCGTAGATAAGAACGACCAGGCGTTCCAGAACCCGACCAAGCCGGTCGGTCCATTCTACTCTGAAGAAGAGGCGAAACGCCTGCAGGAGGAGAAAGGGTATCACATCAAGGAAGACGCCGGCCGCGGCTGGCGACGCGTCGTTCCTTCGCCCGACCCGATTGAAATCTTCGAAAAGGAAGCGGTGCGCCAACTGGTGGAGGCGCGTTCGATCGTCATCGCCTCCGGCGGTGGCGGTATCCCTGTTCTGAAAGACGGTGAAAAGCTCACCGGCGTGGACGCGGTTATCGACAAAGACCTGGCCGGGGAACGGCTTGCAGTTGATGTTGAGGCCAAGATCTTCCTCGTTCTTACCGATGTCGATCAGGTGAAGATCAACTACAAGACCCCGGAAGAGAAGGGGCTTTCGAACATCACCATCGCGGAGGCGAAACGATATCACGCCGAAGGACATTTCGCCAAAGGCTCGATGGAGCCGAAAGTGCGCGCGGCGATGCGGTTCATCGAGGCCGGCGGCGAGAAGGCAATCATCACATCACTCGACAAGGCAGTGGACGCTCTGGAAGGGCGCGCCGGGACAACGATAACGAAGTAGGCAATGGGTGAGTGGTAAGTAGTAATGGGTGATGGCAAATGCAGATCGCAGACCCAACGAACCTAAGAAAAAAGCCAATCTAGGAGGCTAATATGTCGAATACAACCTTAAGAGGTAGGGATTTTCTAACGTGGCTTGACTTTTCGCGAGACGAGATCGACGCGATGCTCGACACCGCTCACGATCTCAAGAGAAAGCAGATCAGGCGCGAGAAGCACCACGTGCTGGAAGATCAGACGCTTCACATGCTGTTCTACAACTCCTCGCTTCGTACCCGCAACTCGTTCGAGGCCGGGATGACCCAGCTTGGCGGACACGCTCACTTCTTGCAGCCTGGCGCGGTCTATACTCCCGCCCTCAAAGGCGAGGAGAAGGCCTACTCCACCGAGCGAATCTCCGACGTCGCCCGCGTGCTCGCCGAGATGGGCGATGCCATCGCCATCCGGATTTACGGAAAGCACACCGGTTGGCAGTACGGCAAAGGGCACCTGATCATTCAGGAGTTTGCCAAATGGTCGCGTATACCAGTGATCAACATGGAAGATGACATGTATCACCCGTGCCAGGCGCTGGCCGACGTGATGACGATGCAGGAGAAACTGGGACACAACCTGCAAGGAAAGAAATTCGTCATGAGCTGGGCCTACTCCGGGTCGGTGGAGAAGCCGCTTGCAGTCCCGCAAAGCGCGATCATCTCGGCGGCGATGATGGGAATGGACGTCACGCTTGCGCACCCGAAGGGCCTCGACCTCGACCCCAACGTACTCAACGCGACCAAGGGGCTTGCAAAGAAGCACGGCGGAGCGTTCAAGATCGTGCATGACATGGACGAATCGTTCAAAGGCGCCGATGTTGTATACCCGAAGGCATGGACTGTGCAGCCAACCGACGGTTCCGGCTTGATGGATCCCGAGAAGGCGAAACAGGTCTTCGAAGCGAACAAGGGCTGGATGACCACGAGCGAGAAGATGGCGCTCACTAACGATGCATACTACATGCACTGCCTCCCGGCGGATCGTGACATGGAAGTCACCGACGACGTCATCGACGGGCCGAACTCGATCATCATTGAAGAGGCGGCGAACCGCCTGCACGGCCAGAAGGGCATGATGGCCCTGATCATGGCTTGATCACAAGCATAAGGAGGAAGCATGAGTTGGTTTGACCTGAAAGGACGCAGCCTGATCAGCGAGCTTGACTGGACACGCGAGGAATACGACATCGCGATGAAGCTAACCGATCAGATGAAGGGCCTGTACTATAGTGGCAAATCGCACCCGTACCTCGAGTACAAGACATTTGCCATGCTGTTCTTCTCCGGCTCGACGCGAACGCGAATGTCGTTTGAGACCGCGATGACACAGCTTGGCGGCCACTCGCAGTTTCTAAATCCGGGCACGATGCGCCTGTCGCTCGAAGACAAGCCGGGGGCGGGCGAAACGGTAAAGGACACGGCTAGGGCGATGTCGCGTTTTTGCGACGGCATCGGAATCCGGCTCCTCGACGACCAGATCAAGTACTACGGTCACGGCGACGAGGTAATGCGCAAGTTCGAGAAAGAGGGCGATGTTCCGATCATCAACATGGCATCGGACATCAACCATCCCTGTCAGTCGCTTACCGACATCTACACGATGCATGAGAAACTGCAGGGCGACGTGAACGGCAAGAAGATTGTCATCACGTGGGCCTACACCCCATGGGTGCGCGGTCGTTGCTCGGTGCAGGGAACGGCACTCATTTCTGCGATGTACGGAATGGACGTTGTCGTAGCAAACCCGCCCGAATTCGATCTTGATCCCAACGTCATGCAGCAGTGCCGTGACCTAGCGAGTCAGTCCGGCGGTTCGTTCGAAATCGCCCACGACATGGACAAAGCGCTCGACGGCGCAACCGTCGTCTTCCCGCGCAACTGGTTTACCGGGAAGCGCTATGACATCGGCAAAGAGGAAGAGCTGAAGATCGCGCAGAAGTACCAGGATTGGCGGTACACGACAGAGCGGCAGCAGAAACTCACCAATCCCGGATATCTCCTGCAGTGCATGCCGGTCGACCGCGGCAACGAGGCCGATCCCGAGGTGTGTGACAACGAGCTTTCCTGGATCTACGATCAGGCGGAGAATCGCTTGCACACCCAGAAGGCTATCCTTACACTCACCATGGGAGGCCGACTGTAGGAGTGAAAGAAGAACGCAGGACACGAGGGCAGGGGCTTATCGGAGCCCCTGCCCTTCGGCCAGACGCAATAGACAAGGTTCGTGGAGAGGCAAGGTACATAGATGACCTCGCCTTTCCCGGCATGTTGTACGCGTGCGTCATCCGTAGCACCATTCCGCACGGGCGGATAACGGGTATCGATCTCTCCAAAGCGGAGGCCGATCCTTCGGTGTTGTGTACAGTTACGGCCGATGACGTTCCGGGCGAGAACGTGGTTCATGTTGTTTACGACGACCAACCGGCTCTCGCTGCTGGAATTGTGCGCTACATCGGGGAACCTATTGCGCTCGTTGCAGCAACGGATCGCGCCGGAGCAAGGCGTGCGGAACGGCTGGCGGAGATCGACTACGAAGCGCTTCCATTTGTTACCGATCCGATTGATGCGCTTGCCGCCGATGCGCCCGCGGTTGCCGTGCCTGAGGCTGCGGAAGGTGGGAACAATCTGTTCAACTACATGCGCATCCGCAAAGGCGATGCCGACGTCGGCTTCGCTCAGGCGGATGTGGTTGTAGAGGGAGAGTACCGTACCGGATATCAGGAGCACGCTTACCTTGAGACACAGGGAGCGATAGCGGTCCCGGATGAGAACGGCACGATGACCATATACGGCACGATGCAGTGCCCGTTTTACGTACAAGGGGCGGTGGCCCGCGTCCTCGGCCTGCCGCTTGCCAAGGTGCACGTGGTGCAGACGGCGACGGGCGGCGCGTTCGGCGGGAAAGAGGACGTGCCGTCGCTCGTTTGTTCGCTTGCCGCCCTGCTTGCGTGGAAGGCGCGACGGCCGGTGAAGCTCGTGCTCGATCGCAAGGAAGACATCCTCACCTCGAGCAAACGTCATCCGTCGATCGTCCGCTACAAGAGTGGGGCGAAGAAGGACGGCACCTTGACCGCGATCGAGGTCGATCTTGTGTACAACGCCGGCGCCTATCAAACCCTTTCCTCGGCGGTGTTGTGGCGAGGGTTGCTGCACGCTGCCGGTCCGTACCGAGTACCGAATGT
>CAZKAB010000015.1:234-12437 GCA_964550615.1 uncultured Thermotogae bacterium | reverse complement strand
CGGTGTTGTGGCGAGGGTTGCTGCACGCTGCCGGTCCGTACCGAGTACCGAATGTAAAAATCGACGCACGCTCGGTGGCGACGAACACCGTTCCTTGCGGCGCGTTCCGCGGCTTTGGCAGCCCGCAGGTGATATTCGCTCACGAGTCGCAATTGGACAAACTGGCCGATCGCTTGGGAATCGATCGTCTGGAGATTCGGCGTCGGAACGCACTGCGTGTAGGCGATCGCACGTCGAGCGATCAGGAACTCACCGAAAGCGTGGGAGTCCTCGAGACGGTCGAAGAAGCTGGGCGGCTGGCCGATTGGCCGACGCGATTGGCGAGGATCGAGCGGTTCAACGAGAGTACCGAAGATCGAAAGCGCGGTTTGGGCATCTCGACCATCATGTACGGCGTTGGTCTAGGCGGAAAGGCCCCGTTCTTGGACAAGGCGGGCGCGTACATGAAGCTCGAGGCCGACGGATCCGTGGGCTTTGCCGTGGGAACGGTAGAGATGGGGCAGGGCCTGATTACAGCGCTAACTCAGATTGCGTCCGAGGTTCTAAGGATTCCGCCGGATCGCATCCAGATGGCGCAGGTGGACAGCTCGCGCGTTCCCGACAGCGGCCCGACCGTGGCGTCGCGCGGGACGATGATGAGCGGGATCGCGGTTCATGATGCAGCGTGCAAGTTGCGCGATCGAATCGCAGCAGTGGCCGATGATCTGGGCATTGCCTCGGAGGAGATCCCCGACCAAATAGGCCGGATTGCGCAGGCATTTTGGCTTCGGAATCTCGACCCGGCTGTGGAAGGCTGGGGGCGGACCGCGCCGGTCGACTGGAATCCGAATACAGGACTGGGAAACGCCTACATGGTCTACTCATATGCCACACACATCGCTGAGGTGGAAGTGGATTTGGCGACCGGCGAGGTATCGGTCGAGGACTTCGTCGCTGTGCACGACTCAGGCACGATCATTAATCGTCTCCTTGCCGTCGGACAGGTGGAGGGAGGGATTGCGCAAGGTCTGGGCTTTGCTTTGATGGAAGAGATCCCGGAACAGGACGGGCGCCTACAGACAACCGGCTTTACAACCTATCGGATTCCGACCGTGCGCGACGTCTCTCCCAAAGTAAAGGTTGAGTTCGTGGAAGCGGCGTATTCGCACGGCCCGTTTGGAGCAAAGGGCATCGGAGAAGTGCCGCTTATGGCGTCTCACACAGCGGTGTCACGTGCCGTTGCACATGCATTGGGCGCTGACGTTGCAGCGTATCCGCTCTCTCCGGAGCGGGTGCATCGCTTGGGCAATCGACGCTAGACGTCCACAATCAGGCATTCCCAATCCGTACCCGGCGAGGCCATGAGCACTATCTGCCGATAGTCGCTTCTACATATAGTTCTGCACAATGACCAGGATCAACCGTACGAGAATCAGCACCCATCCTGCTATTACAACTATCCACACCAGCTTCTTCGCGATTGCCGCAATCGCAAGAAAAATGGTGAGAATGGCGAGCAGCCCGATCGGATCGACAAGATCTTGTGGAAACTGCATTGAGGGGAGGATCGTCACCACCAGGCGCACGACGCCCTCTCCGATCAAGTGCCCGAGGCTGTAGATGAACGACAGGATTTGGTCGATTATGTCTCGTGCGGACGTGGTCGCCGTCGATTGAGGTGTGGTTTGAGCCCACACAACCAATCGCGGTACCAATAGCATCCCGCCCGCGACGATTGCCTTCAGCGCAACAGACGGCCGGAGGAGGCCGCGCAGGCCCCCTCCGAATCTGCTACTACGAACCAAGGAGCGCAAGGAGAGCGGAGAAGTCAACGTCGCCACCCATGAGTCCGTTCAGATCGGTAACACCCAACATTCCCACCAAAGTGTTGAAGAAATTCGCAATCCCTTCGGCAGGAGCCGACATGATGATCGGCATCAGGGATTCTTGCAGCGGCATCCCGAGCGATTGCGAAACGGTAGTGAAGAAATCCTGATTGTCGAGGAAGAACTGGGCAAACGCGGCCTGCAGCAGGTCGGGATGTGCCTCGCGCATCGCAACGATTCCCTGGCTGAGGATAACACCGAATGCCTCTACGGTGGCGAAGTATGGTGTTCCCGTCGCCATTCCGCCGGACAGCCACTGAATGAGAGTCGGCTTTGCATCGGCAGGCTGCCAATCGAGTTCCACGCTGCCGCCGGCGACAAGGCTGCCGCCCGCGAAGTCGAACGTTGTTCCCGTCATCTCTCCCAGCGCCGGAAGATACCCGCCGAACTCGATCTTGTTCACCAGTGTTACTTCTTGGTCGAATTCGATATGCAGTCCGGTCACCGCGGTCCCGACCGTGTTCGTAAACATCCCTACAGTGGTTCCGGTGCCCGCATAGAACGCCGTGTCCACGCCACCGGCAAACGCCACGGTTGTGGCCAACATCAATACCAATACCCCTAGAACAGCATACTTCTTCTCCATCAATAGACCTCCTTGGTTAACAGTAGTCTTTGGTATTCTAGCGATGGGCGATCTGTTCGGCAATCTTTTGTCACAAATCATGAGCCTGAACTCCGTCGGCTAGAGCTGCTCTCTCAACCTTGCAATAAGCTCAAGCGCCTCCAACGGCGTTATTGCGTTCGGGTCAATACCGCGAAGCTTGTTTAAAATCGGATGGTCCTCCGCTCCAAACAGAGGGATCCTCTCTGCTCGCGCTTCAATCCTTCCGAGGCGGGAGAGAGGAGCCTCCTCCAGGAGCTCATTCAGGATGCGATCGGCGGCATCGGTGACACGCGCCGGCAGACCGGCAAGGCGGGCGACGTGCACCCCATAGCTTCCTTCGGCGACTCCCGGCTCGACATGGTGGAGAAAGACCACCTGTTTTCCCACTTCCTTTACCGCTACGTGTAGGTTGCCGATCGCCGGGACTTCATCCGCAAGGCGCGTCAATTCTTGATAGTGTGTAGCGAACAGAGTTTTCGCTCCAACGTGGGTGGCAAGTTCGTGCGCTACCGCCCAAGCGATCGATACACCATCGAACGTGTTGGTACCTCGCCCCATCTCATCAAGGATGATAAGGCTGTGTGGTGTGGCGCGGTTGAGTATTGTCGCCACCTCGAGCATCTCCATCATGAACGTACTCACGCCGGCGACGAGCATGTCACTTGCTCCGACGCGGGCGAAGATTCTGTCGATGATCGGAAGAATCGCCGATGTGGCAGGAACGAACGATCCGATTTGCGCCATGAGGGAGATCAGCGCGGTCTGGCGCAGATAGACCGAGTTATGACTGACAAACCCAGCCGCAACGTAAGCGTTGCCATCCGGCACACTCAAGTCGTAGACCTGTTTGCTACCTGCCGGTTCGACGGCCTCGACCGAGTCGTAGAAGTATCGGTTTCGCAGCAGTGTATCAATCTCTTCGCAGGGCACTCCGTTCTGGTGGCAGTAACTTGCTAGCTCTGCAAGCTTGCTGTAAGATGGGTTGCGACCGTTGGGCACATAAGTATAGAAAATGGAGTTGATCGGTTTAACGTGTTTCAGCGCCACTGGCTTATTGGTGATCGAAACGATCCGTTTCTGAATTTGCTTGAGTGCCGGAGCCAGATAAGGTATACCGCCGATGTTCGGCCTTCGAGTCGCAGACGCGAATCTTCTCCGAGCTTGTTTGCGCTTCAGTCGAAAGCCAACCTTCTGATAGAAGATGAGAGCCGCTTCGCCCCTGATACTCACTCGAAAAGCGGGCAGCTGAGATGTCTGCTTGACCCGGCGCGTGCTGACAATCCCCAGGTTGAGCAAGAGCATCTGAACTTGATGGGACAAAGCGGCTGAAGCTGTAGAGAGTTCAAGATTACCGTACCGCTTATCTGCTGATCCATCCGTATCAAACAGACCCTGAAGAAACGCAACAACGATATCTCTTGGGGCTTGTAGAACACTCCACGGCACAGTCTTGTTCTGTGCGCCCGCGTGCTCTAGGCCAAGTTGCGCCAGATGCGCCCGGATTTGCTGGCTGGTAACGTACCAGCCACGTGCATTGGTGCCTTCCTTGGTTGTAAATCCTGCTCGATAACCGAACTGTTCGTAGATAATGCGCCTAAATTCCTCACCAAGAAAGGTGTCGCCCGTGCTGAAGCGCACGGCATTTCTTCCCGTTAGATTACCATCACCGATCAACAGACCAAACAGATACGCAAGATCGCTCGTAAGTCGATTAGGCAATCGATACTTCTTTGCTCGCGGCGAAATATCAGGCACTGAATCCGGCACGCGCAATCTGTTTCCCCACAGGTCAGACTTCTGCTCCAACGCGACAACGTCTCCCGAAGAGATCTCGGAAATGGCCTTCCACCCCTCGGTACCATCGACATTGCGAACCCACAGCCGGTGGGCAGGTGTGCCGGTCAATTCGAAACCAAGTCGAGTACGTATCCGCAAGACAGGGGAGAAACCGCCGTCATAGAAATGCGATGCACGAGTTATTCCCGCTTGTCCCCGGACCGCGATCTTCTCCAACTCGATGAACGTATTCGCATGACTGGTAGGAGGCCGAAGTGCCGATAGAGGCTTCACTCCTTTATTGGTGAACACCAATGTATCCTCCACAAGACACTTTCCGGCCATGTTTGGTCCTGTGAGAATTACGAGGTCGTTTCCCTGCCTGAGAACGAGATCGTTGGGAACGAACTCTTCCACTTGCTCGACCACCGGATGTCTTCCCTCACGGATATTCAGCTCGTGGCCGTCCGTGAAGCGTGGGCGGGCATAGTTATTGTGGTGCGCTACAGATGCCAATGAGACCAGAAAATCAAGCTGCGACAGCGCATCTGCAACCGACTGCAGCAGCGGGATGTCCTGAGCCAATCTCTCGAGCGCCTTCTCGAACAGATCGATTTCCAGCGCGCGCGATCGCTCTTGCACGAGCGATATGCGCTCTTCGTATTCCGTGAGTGTCTCGGTGATAAATCGTTCCGCGTTGGCCAACGTCTGTCGGCGATGATAATCGTCCGGCACTTTTTCCAGGTGGGTCTTCGTTACTTCGATGTAGTATCCGAACACGCGGTTATAGCCGATCTTGAGTGAAGATATCCCCGTGCGTTTCCGCTCGGTCTCTTCGAGAGACGCGATCTGCGACCGGATCGCCCGCTCTTCATCCCGCAGGCGGTCGAGATCTTTGCTATAGCCGCTGTGGATGAGGCCACCGTCTCGTGCATCGGCGGGCGGTTCGTCGACGAGCATTCGCGAGAATTCTGCGCACAAGGGATTGAGCCTGTCGCTTGCGAGGGTGGCTTTGATCCGGTCGAGAATGGGGGATTCTTGTTCCGAAGCCGTGCCGAGCGCGTCAGAGTCGAGACCTACAGAGTCGAGACTTACAGAGTCAAGACCCACAGAGCCGAGATTCGCGGGTCCGGGTCCCACAGAGGCGAGCTTTTCCGCGATGAAGGGAACCTGGGCGAGCGTCTTTTGGAGAAGAAGCAGATCGATAGGGCGCATGCGGTGCGTACCGAGTTTTCCGATCAGGCGCTCCAGATCGTGTACTTCCTTCACCAGCTTGCGCAGCTCCTGTTGCAGCAGATCGGCGTGCACAAGAGCCTCCACCGCATCCAACCGTTCTTCTATCAGTTGCCTATCGGTCAATGGTGAAAGGATGGCGCGATGCAGCCGACGGCGGCCCATGCTCGTCACGGTGCGGTCGAGGATGTGCATCAGTGTTCCACGTTCCTGACCGTCTCGAATTGGCTTCACCAGTTCCAGGCTGCTCACGGTGAATGGGTCGAGGTCCATGTGGTCGCGCAACGAATAAGGGCGCAGGGAACGAATGTGGGCGACCGCACCTTTCTGTGTCTGCTTCACATAGGCGAGGATCGCTCCCGCTGCGCGCAGACCTTCTTCGCTCACTCCCAACGGTGCGTCCGGAACCTGATCGGCGGAAAAGGTTCGCTCAGGCACGGATGTGATGACTGTCGGTTCTATCGCATCCCGTTGCGATTCAATCTCCAAATCCGAGACGAGAATCTCACTCGGGGCAAGGCGGCTGATCTCGCCTGCAATCTCTTCCATATCATCGGCATCGGTGCAAGAGAACTCACCGGTGGAAAGATCGAGGGTGGCAAGACCATGGCGCTCGTCCACCGTGGAGAGTGCGCAAAGGTAGTTGTTCTCGCCCGTCTCCAGCGTCCCATCATCAAGCGTTGTCCCGGGTGTAATCACGCGTACCACTTCTCGCTTGACGAGTCCCGTTGCCTTGCGTGGGTCCTCCATTTGCCGGCAGACCGCCACCTTGTGGCCTCGCTTGAGAAGCTGGTTTACATACGATTCGCCGCTTCGGATAGGGACCCCGGCCATCGGATTTCCGTTCCGCGCAGTAAGCACCACGTCGAGCTCTCGCGATAGGGTTTCGGCATCTTCGAAGAAGGCTTCATAGAAATCTCCCAGGTGAAAGAAGAGGATCGCGTCCGGATGGGCGGCCTTTAGACGCAGGTACTGTTCCATCATCGGAGTGGGCTTTGCCATAGCAATCCTAAGTATAGGATGATGCCATCCGTGGTGCGAGTGAAGAGGTGAAATAGTCATGGGTGATGAGTGAAGAGAGATGGGAAAGAGCGAGCGAGCGAGGGTGGTGCTGTTGATCGCTGACAGCAGAGAACACGGAGAGAGCGTTAAGATAGGGAAAAGGGAAAGGATAGCATTGCTCCCGGCGATCATGGCCCCTCCTGTGCGTGTTGCAGAGACGAGAGTGAGTGAAGTGACGGGTTATGACTAGAGACCAAGAGGTTCCTTGTCGTTTCGAGTGGGTAATGACTTCTAGTTTGGGTTCGCACGGAACGGATGCCAGTTGCGAAGCAAGACCGGAGGTCGAAGAGAATCCACCACGAAGAGCACGAAGAATGGCATTTGGTTCAATCTGCAGCATCTGCTCCTGCTGGAGTACAAAGGTGTGCGCCTGGACTGCGGCTATCGCGTGAACTTGCTGGTAAGAGACAACCTGATCATCTCGGGGGATGTAGTAAGCAGGACCGGCTACTACACCCCCCCAAGTTTAAAAGCGTCGAGCAGACAAAGGGAACACGTTCGCAAGGGTATCCACCAGGTGCAATTGCTGACCTATATGCGGCTAACGGGAGTAAAGATCGGACCGCTGATCAACTTCGACGTCACCAACCTCGAGAGCGGGATCAAGCACTTCATCCTCTGACCCTTCGAGTTCTTCGCGGCCTTCGTGGTGAGATAATTCTGTACCTCTGCGAGAGTCTTGGCGTTTGAACCTTCTTCTTTGGTTACTCACTTCAAGCGACAAGGAGCTTGGTGAATTGACTTTGCCAAATTATGAATGTAGTATTTTCGCAGAATAAGAAAATCGCAAAAAGGAGAGACGATGTCCTCAAAGACAGTGCAGGTAAGGGGGAATGGACAGATTACTATCCCCAAGAAGTTGCGCGAGATGTTCAATCTGCAAGAAGGGGACATCCTGCTTGTCGAAACCCGTGAGGATGGGATCTTGATCCAGCCTCGCAAGCTGGTCGATCCGACACAATCCTGGTTTTGGTCCAAGGAGTGGCAACAGAAAGAGCTACAAGCGGATGACGACATCAAGGCTGGGCGGGTCTCCGGCCCGCTGAGGGGAGTAGACGAACTACGGGAGCACCTTGAATAGAAGGTCCGTAGAGTTCAGAACGACAAGGACCTTTGATAGGTCTTTTTCCGCGTTGCCCGCGAAGATCCAGAAACGCGCGTTTGATAAGCTTGCTCTTTACGAGAACGACCATCGCCATCCCTCTCTGAGGGTAAAGAAGGTAGAAGGAACTTCTGGTATCTGGGAGATGAGTGTCAGCAAAGACTACCGAATTACCTTCCAACAAGAGGGGAACGCTGTTCTACTTAGGAACATCGGCTCTCATGATATTCTGAAACACGCCTAGCTGTGAAGCAGTGACGGGTAATGGGTGACGAGTGATCGGACAAGAGCCAGGCAGCGGATAGAGGGTAATGGATTGTGGACTATGGATCATGGGCCATGAAGCCGCACTATGGTGCTCTCGCGTGGCGGCGGAGCCCTACCCTATGGGCAGCCATTTGTCCGGGAAAGCTCGACATGACTCCGACGTCGTTGTTCATGGGGAGGAGAACCCAAGGGCACGAAGACAGTAATGGGTGACAAGAGAGTGAACGTGGTTCATGCTGCAAGCTGATGCATCTTCCACCACGAAGAGCACGAAACAGTGTGGTCTGATAAAGCCGTATTTCACGCAAAGGCCTGTCTGCTGTCCTGTTCCGCAGACAGGACGCCAAGAAAAGCAATGATCTGGGCAAGATAACCAACGGGAAAAATATAGAGACTCTCCTTCGCGATCTGCGCCCTGCCTGCGGACAAGCACAGGCAGGCCTTAAGCGAGCGTAGCGAGCGGGCGAGAGAAAAGGCCGTGCCTCCGGCAGATTTGCAGGAGAGCGTACGAATCTTCGTTAGCATGCCCGCGCAGAGTGAAGGTGATGTTTATTACATACCAGCCGTGTGCCGATAGCTATACTCCATACTAGGTTTGGTGGAGCTTTTGAGGGGCTTGACAAGTGCTTAGAACTGTAGTATAGTGGTGACACTTAGTAGACGATCCTGATAAGGGCAAAGCTACTGCAAAGTAGCGGCGCAAAGCCACGGGCCTTAGAGATGTGCAAGGTAGCCGGGTTGCCAGGCAAAGCTGGCGACTCGGTTTTTTGCGTTTAGCAGGAGAAAAGGAGAGGTGTAATGCAGACGACGATCTACTACAGCGAAGAAGATGCCTACCTGATGGAACAGGTAGATGCAAAGGGGCGCAGAGAGCGCAGGAGCCGCTCTGCTGTGATCCTATCCATCATGGAAGAGTATTTCGAGCGCCAGAAGCGGATCGGCGAGATCTTGGTTGATCTTGGTGTGCTCTCGCACTCCGATCTGGCAAAGGTTCTGGATCTGCAGAAGGACAAGTTCACCGACAAGCTGATCGGCGACATATTGCTCGAAGAAGAAATGGTTGACAAAGAGGCAGTCGACCGTGCATTAATCATCCAGGGAAGGCACAAAGGGATCTAGAGATTATACACATCATTTCGCTCCCATTTATATAGGAGCGGGCTGAAAAGGCAAACCGTCCGCGAGGGCGGGGCGCAAAGCCACAGACCTCACGAAGGCCGCTGGGCTGCCAGACTCAGTAGAGGAGGGTAGCATGTTTCAGGGAGATTCGCGAGCGGCTGTGGAGAAGTCCCACCCATACGATAATCGAGAGTGCTGCGGGGCGTATCATTTGAATTCATCCATCTGTTGTTATCAGAAGTATCCCCATGCATGGAAGTTGTTCGTTGCCCCCAACTCTATTGGGCAGGCTGACGAGGAGGATAGATCATGAGGGCCATTGCGAAAGGTGGAGT
The DNA here is from genome assembly GCA_964550615.1 of uncultured Thermotogae bacterium. Taxonomy (GTDB): domain Bacteria; phylum Bipolaricaulota; class Bipolaricaulia; order UBA7950; family UBA9294; genus M55B144. Next base: position 3,071 of record CAZKAB010000015.1, on the reverse strand, counting down.
GTTTCTTGTTGTTCTGTGCCTTATTCTTGGCGTAGCCTACTATGCCGGCTTCGGTGAAACTGCTGGCTATGTCTCGCTCGAGAAGTCGATAACCGGCCCGGTCGGGTGCCGAGAATGGGAGGTTGCGCTCACGGTTACCGGGGAATCTGGCATCCCGAGGAAACCGATGGACGTGGTTTTTGTCATTGATGAGTCTTTGTCGATGCAAGGCTCCATGACGGAAATAGAACAAGCAGTGGATGGCTTCATAGACCAAATGAACCTGACCGGCATACCCGGTGACCCCGCAAGCGACAGGGTCGGTATCGTAACATACAGCACAACTGCTAGTGTGTATTACGGGCTTTCGACCGCTGCTCCCGGCGCTGTCAACTTCTCACCTACTTCGTACACATGTACAGAATGCGGACTGAGATTGGGGAACGCCCAGCTTCCCTCGTATGACCCGGGCCGCGTGACGGCACTCATCTTGTTGAGTGATGGTGTGCCAAACGTGGAGTTCGGTGGTCATCAGTGCGGGTACGGAGGGTCAATCAGTTGTCCCACCACGTGGACCGATTGCATGACAGCCGCGGTGAACGAGGGCGGAGATGCCGACCTGAACTACGCTGTAGGCTACAACCTGGATCAAGTATGCAGCGCTGCACGAGCCAATGCCGAATCTGTACTCCAACAGATTGGAACTAGCGGATACTACGCAGGAACCACCACTGACATCTCGAACATCTTCAATGACATCTTTTCGGAACTAGAGCAGCCGCAGGCCGGGAGCAAGCTGACTCTCACAGATGTTGTCACGTCAGACTTCAGTATTGTTCCCGGCTCCGATTCTCCCACCGCGACTTCGATTAGCGGCAACACCATATCCTGGTACTTCGACCCGTTGATGGTAGGTCAACAGGAGACTTTCACGTTCCGCATCAACGCGCCGAGTGACCTAGCTGCGGGCATGTATCAGGCTAACGACTCGACAACCTTGGCCTATACCGACCACCTGGGCGACCCGCAGTTATTCACTCTCTCTTCGCAACCCCTGGTAGAAGTCGATTCGTACCCGATGGCTGCCGCTGGGCAGAATCAAACTGAGTGTTACACTGGATCTCCGGTTGACTTCTACCTGGATGGGAGCGCCTCAACAGGGACTGACGGGAGTACGGATACTGGCCTGTTGTATTCCTGGACCCCCGATTCGGGGGTTACGATCACAGGCGGAGATAGTGACACCCCCACGGCGTCCTTCGTGGGCCCTGGAAGCAAGAATATCACTCTCCAAGTAGAAGATGAGCACGGATGTGTCAACACCGACACCGTCACCCTCACGATTCAAGACTGCGGTGCCGACCTTCGGTTGGAGAAGACCGTGGATACGGATATTGCCTACCCGGGCGAAAGCGTGACGTTCACCGTCACGTTGACAAACGACGGACCTGCCACGGCGACGAACGTAGAGGTGGAGGACATCCTACCCGCAGGTTTGGACTATGTCTCCAGCGTTCCAAGCCCCGGCAGTTATGACAACGGCACGGGAGTCTGGACGGTAGGCACGCTGGGTGTTGGCGCTGGAGCCAGCGCGACTCTTGAGATCACCGCCGAGGCAAACGGCACGGTGATGGGCACAATTGAGAACATCGCACAAGTAAGCGCATCCGACCAGTATGACCCCGATTCTACACCAGGCAACGACGATCCTTCTGAAGATGACCAGGATTCTGCCGTACTTACCGTCTCGGAGGCCGACTGCGCCAACTACGAGATCGCATTCAACGGAAGCTCCTACGATGATGGCACTGACAAGACCGTGTTCACCTATACGGTAACTTCTTATGACGACCCTGCAGCAAGTCATTGGATTCTGGAACTTCCGGATTGTGTTGAAATAAGCGATGTTGATTTCGCTAACAGTGGGCCCGCGGCGGATACATCTGGATTTGGCTACGACCCGACAACCGGTGTTACTGGCCAGAAGTTCGATATCATGATACCGGTCGGATCCCCTATGACATTCACCCTCACGTTGTACGGCTATTGGCCCGAAGGAACCACGGGGGCGGCGGTCAAGGCGGCGAAAAAAATATGTTCCAAGGTGACAACTGGCCCCACCTGCCCAGAGCCGGCGATTAATATTGAGAAGTATACCAATGATGACAATGCCGATGATCCTCCTGGACCTTACGTTGCGGTAGGCGATGTAGTCACGTGGACATATGTGGTTACAAATACCGGAAATGTACCACTGTCCGATATCAGCGTATCTGACGACCAACCAGGTGTAACGCCGGTCTACCAAAGTGGTGGCGATACCAACGGCAATGATAAGTTGGATCTCAACGAGACATGGACCTACAAAGCTACTGATACAGCTATTGTTGGGGCATATGAAAATGAAGGAACTGCAACCGGTCAATACGGCGGTACGCAAGTTACTGATAATGATTTCTCGCACTACACGGGTGCCAGGGCTAAGATCGAGCTCGATCCGCTGAGCGCGTACAACGAGGTAGACACCGACCACGTTATCACGGCGAAGGTGTGGGTTGACACTGGCAGTGGCTACCAGCCGGCGCCGGACTCCACCAAGGTCACGTTCTCTGGGACAGCGAACATCACCAGCGCTACCGAGGTATACACGTCCGGTGGGCAGTGCACGGTAACGATTCATGAGACGACTCCTGGCACGGTGAGCGTGCATGCGTCTGCGGACATCTACGATGACGGCAAGGTTGTCGTAGCGACGGACGGGTTGGGAGACAACAGTGCGGATGCGGAGAAGACGTACGTGCGAGCTAAGATCGAGCTCGATCCGCTGAGCGCGTACAACGAGGTAGACACCGACCACG
>CAZKAB010000015.1:0-134 GCA_964550615.1 uncultured Thermotogae bacterium | reverse complement strand
TCCTGGCACGGTGAGCGTGCATGCGTCTGCGGACATCTACGATGACGGCAAGGTTATCGTGGCGACGGACGGCGTGGGAGAGAACAGCGCCGATGCTACGAAGACGTACATCGAGGCGAAGATCGAGCTAACGC
>CAZKAB010000014.1:7906-40855 GCA_964550615.1 uncultured Thermotogae bacterium | reverse complement strand
GTTGTGATCGGGGTTCTCACCCCCCTCACGAGCAAAGGTCCGAGAAACACTTTGGCTTCTCGGACCTCTGCTGGTTGGGAGAGGAGGACAGGTTTAGAACTCAGTCAGCCCTCCTGATAGGCGGTGTCGCGGAAGGACCGGCGTGAGGCCTAACTAGAGCCCTCTTGCCTAGTACTGGGTAGACAGGGTGGAACGCGTTTGTTGGCTGCTTTGCGCTGACGGTTTCGGTGTACCGCTTGACTCTAACACCGATCGATCCTATAGTTGTCATGCACGAATGCGATCGATAGGAGAAACGTATGACAGAAGCGAAGATCTCACCCAAGTACCAGGTTGTCATCCCGAAGGCGGTACGCGAGGAACTCGAACTAAAACCCGGCCAAATGGTTCAGGTCATTGCCCATGGTGACCGAATCGAGATGGTGCCGGTTCGCTCCCTGCGTGAGATGCGTGGATTCCTGGCCGGAATCGACACAACGGTGGAGCGAGAATCGGATCGCGAATGAACGTTGTTGACTCATCTGCCTGGCTCGAGTACTTCGCAGATGGTCCGAATGCCAATGCGTTTGCTCAGGCGGTGGAAGCGACGGATGAACTCATCGTTCCGACGATCTGCCTCTACGAGGTGTTCAAGTCTGTCTTGCGACAGCGGGGCGAGTCCGCTGCGCTCTCTGCCATCGCGCTCATGCGGCAGGGACGAGTGATTCCTCTCACCGAGCGAATTGCTCTACTCGCCGCGGACTTGAGCCTGCAGACCAAGCTGCCAATGGCTGACAGTGTCATTCTGGCCACCGCACGCGTGCACCATGCCCACATTTGGACTCAGGATGCAGACTTCGACGGACTGGATGATGTGACGTTCGTTGCCAAAGAATAGGGATAGTGAAGGATCCGGACTCGTCAACCTTGGTAAGAGAAGCGTTTTCGTGTTGGTTGGGAGAGGAGGATGGTGGCAACTGGACCGATTCGCGGTTGTCCAGTTGCTTGCGAGTTTGCTGTCGCAAACTCGGGCTCGGATTCCGCGACTCGGCGGATCTTCAGTTGCTTGGGAGTTCGCGTGCGCAGTGCGCACGTTCGGGTTCTCCTTCGGAGAACACCGATGCGGATCACAGAATCGTTGTGATCGGGGTTCTCACCCCCCTCACGAGCAAAGGTCCGAGAAACACTTTGGCTTCTCGGACCTCTGCTGGTTGGGAGAGGAGTATGGCAACTGAAGTGACTCGTCGTTCTTCAGTTGCTTGGGAGTTCACGAAGTGAACTCCTTCCTACGCTTGGGGCCTCTCACCCCGCACTCCAACCACAAGCTCCAGAAGCACTTCGGCCTCTGGAGCTTGTGGTTGGGAGAGGAGGATTCGAACCCCCACTAACAGGGCCAGGGCCTGTCGTCCTACCATTAAACGATCTCCCAATGGATAGAAATATGGTAATGAACATTCCGCAGTCTGTCAAGGATGGCAGTTGCGGGTCCGTCGAATCTCTCGCTACAATGGATGCCTATGAACTCAATCCGTAGGTCGGTTGTCGCGGGTGCCTTTTACCCAGGAAGTGCGAGTGCCCTTACATATGAGCTGGAGCGCTTGGGCACCGGTGCCGCTATTCAGAAATCGCTCGCTTCATCTGTCGGCTTGATCGCGCCGCATGCGGGATACGCGTACTCGGGAACGACTGCTGCGGCGGCATACAGCGCGCTGGCAGCGCGCGGCAGGCCGGAATGGGCGATCATCTTGGGAGCAAATCACACCGGGATGGGATATCCGCTGTCGATCGCCAATGAGGGTGAATGGGAGACGCCTCTCGGCATCGCGCCGATCGCATCCGACATCGCCGCACGCCTCTGCGTTGGCGAGGTTGAGGTCGCTCCAGAGGCGTTCCTGCGCGAGCATTCGATCGAGGTTCAACTGCCGTTCTTACAGTACTTGTTCGGCCCTCACATCAAGTTTGTGCCCGTCTGCGTGACGTTTTCGCGTCTGGAGTCTCTCCTCGAATTGGGAGAGGCGATCGCAACCGTGGCGAAAGAGAGCGCGGGCGTCATCATCGCAAGCAGCGATTTTACGCATTACCAGCCTGCCGATGTCGCTCATCAGCTCGATATGGGAGCGATCGAGCGTATTCTTGCGCTCGATGCGGAAGGGTTCTATCGCGATCTAATTCACAAACGTTTGACCATCTGCGGCGGAGGTGCAATCACGGCTCTCATCGGGTGCGCCCGCAGCCTCGGGTGGAAGGCGAGTCTTTCTTCGTATTCAACATCCGGTGACACAACGGGTGATCGGTCATCCGTGGTAGGATATGCCGCGTTGTCTTTCTTTGGAGGAGAGTAATGGTTAATAGTATGACCGGTTTTGGCGTCGGTGCCGCGGTGCAAAACGGCTGGCGGGCTGAAGTTACATTACGCACGCTCAATAATCGTTTCCTTTCGGTGCATGTGCGATCTCTGCACGATCGTCCGCAGTTGCAGGTGAAGGCGGAGGGGATCGTCAAGCAGGCGTTTGGACGTGGAGATGTCAACGTCTCGATTTCGCTCAAGCGCGAGCCCGATGCGGCAGGCGGAGAATTCTTCTCTGGCGCAATGATCGACGAGTACTTGAAAGCATTGCGGGGTGTAGTCAATGAGTATTCGCTTCCTTCGCCACCGACACTCGCCGACTTGATTGCACTGGGAGCACTTCGTCCGGCGGATATCGAAGAAGAGGATTCGTGGCCGGTCATTGAAGAGGCGCTTCTCAAGGCGCTGGCGGCGGCAAACGAGTCTCGAGGCGAGGAAGGCGCGCACCTTGCGTGCGAGATCGAGTCGATCTTGGACGGCATCGAGGTGCTTGCCGAAGAGGTAAAGAAACGATTGCCCGCGGTGATTGTTGAACTGCGTACTCGCTTGCAGGAGAAAGTCGCCGCGCTGGTTGCCGATGTCGATCCCACGCGCATGGAGATGGAAATCGCTCTGTTGGCGGAGCGATACGATGTGCAGGAAGAGATTGCCCGTTTAGAGGGACACCTCGCACGTGCACGTGCGTTGCTGACTTCTTCCGATCCGATCGGTAAAGAACTCGATTTCCTCAGCCAGGAGTTCTTGCGTGAGGTGAACACTCTGGGATCGAAGTCGCGCGACTTGGAGATCAATTCACTCGTGATAGACATGAAGCTCTTGGTCAACTCGTTCAAGGAGCAGGTCCAGAATGTCGAATGATCCGATCGTTGGACATCGACGGGGAGTGGGCGGTGGGGTTGCGTTCGTCATCTGCGGACCGTCGGGCGCGGGCAAGAACTCCGTGATCGAACGGGTGATGGACGACCTGCCGGGTCTCGCGTATTCAGTCTCCTATACCACGCGTGTACGGCGAAGCGGCGAGCAAGACGGCGTAGACTACCACTACATCGCGCACGAGGAGTTCGACCGACTCGTCAATGCCGGCGAGATGGTGGAGCACGTAACCTACCTAGGCGATCAGTACGGCACTTCTTGTGCGCAGATCCACGCGGTGTTCGGCGAGGGGTGCGACGTCATTTTGAACATCGATGTCAATGGCGCAAAGAAGCTGAAAAAGAGCGGCCTGGACGAGTTTGCCGTGGTGTACATCTTTCTCTCTCCGTCGTCGCTTGAGATCCTCGGTAAGCGGCTACGAGAACGGGGCACAGAGAGCGAGGAGCAGATAGAGTCGCGGCTGGCGGTGGTGGCGGAGGAGATGAAGGCGATGCCGTTGTTCGACTATTTGGTGATAAACGATGACCTTGCGCTTGCAGTGGACGAGCTGCGGGCGATCATCGTCGCCGAACGTAGCAGAGTGATCGCCTCAACGACGTAGCGGGACGTTCATCGTCTATCCGGATTGCATTCCGGCTTAGATTCATCTCTGACCATCGGTGGCAGCTTTGATGCTTGGAGAGGCAAGAAAGCGACCGGCCTAGCATGCACCTAGACCGGTCGCTTGTTGTATCAGCGTCGTAAAGGAACAGGCTACTTCTTTGCCAGTCCCTTTGTTGTCACCTTGAGGTTCTTCTCCACGAGCCGCTTCAGTTCCTTGCCCGGCTTGAAAAGCGGCACGACTTTGGCGTCGACCTGGATGGGTTTCTTGGTCTGAGGGTTGATCCGACTGCTTGCGCGGCGTGCACGCACAGCAAATTTGCCGAACCCGACGAGTTTGACTTCCTCGCCCTGCATTAGGGTGTCCTGAATGAGATTGAGGACCGAATCGAGAAGCTGACGTGCTTCTTTCTTGGTCAGGTTGGCTGAATCGGATAAGCGATCGATGAATTCGCCTTTGTTCATTGTGTGATCCTCCTCACAGAATGGTTATCTACTCGTTTCCTGTTTCTTCATCCAAGCTGCCACCTTCTAACAGGTCGCGCATGCTCAGGGTTTCATGGCCGCCGCCGTCGAGGAATTCACGATCGACGCGCTCCTTGACCCGCTTCTTCGACCGCGGCTTGCGCGGTTCGTGGGTAACAGGAACCTCGGGTGGCCCGAATAGGTTGCGCATGGTAAGGCGAACCTGTTTCTTATCTTCGTTGATGCCGATGATCTTTGCCTGCACTTTGTCCCCTATCGACAGGACATCGCTCGGTGTTGCGATCCGTTGTTCGCTGATCTCGGAAACATGGATCAGACCATCGACGTCATCGGTTATCTTCATGAATGCGCCGAAGTCTTTGATCTCGGTAATCTCGCCTTCTATCACCTGATCTATTGAGAAGCTCTCTACGAACTGACGCCACGGGTTGGACTTGAGTTCGCGGATACTCAGGCTGATACGACGTTCTTCCGGATCGACGCTCAATACCTTGACTTCGACCGTCTCGCTTTGTTTGAGGACGTCGCGCGGATGGGCGATATGCCCCCAGTCAAGTTCGGAAACATGCACGAGGCCCTCGACGCCGTCTTCGAGCTTGACGAATGCGCCGAAGTCGGTGATCTTGGTGACCGTGCCGGCCACGCGCTGACCGCTCGGGTACTTCGCCTCCACGTCTTCCCATGGATCCCGCTGCGTGCGGCGGAGTGAAAGGCTGATCCGGTGGGTCTCCTCGTCGCAGCTAAGCACGACGACCTCGACCTCGTCTCCTTCGCGCACGACCTCTTTCGGATTCTCGGGATAGCCCCAAGAGAGCTCCGAGACGTGGATCAATCCTTCGATATCTTTCTCCAGCTCGACAAAGGCGCCGAAGTCTGTGACGCTGACAACTGTCCCGGCAACCCTGGTTCCGGCGAGATATCGTTCGCTGATTCCGTCCCACGGATTAGGGCGGAGGCGCTTGATCGAAAGGGAGATCTTTCCCTTCTCCTTGTCGAAGTCGATCACCTTCACGGTAACCTTGTCCTTCGGCTTGTACTCGCTGGGCGGCACGGGGAGATCCTTCCACGCAATTTCCGAGCGATGGACGAGCCCTTCGAATCCGCCGATATCTACGAACAAACCGAAGTCGACGACGCTGCGGATCGTTCCCTCAATTATCTGCTCCTTCTCTAGGGACTCGAAGAGCTCCATGCGGCGCTTCTTCTCTTCCTCTTTGAGGTATTGCTTGTGGGATACGACGAGGTTCTTGTCGCGGCGGGAGAGTTCGAGGATCTTGAACTGAACGCGCATTCCTTTCAGTTCATCGATGGCGCTGGGGAGATCGCTTCCCAGATGCGATCCGGGGAGGAATGCGCGGATTCCGTCGAGATTGACGTGATAGCCGGCGTTCTTAACCTCGTTAGTTATCTCGCCCTCGATAACCGTCCCGTCGCGGTATGCCGCTTCCAGAACATCGATCCGCTTTTCGTATTCCGCCTGCCGCTCTGAGGCATAGACCGTTCCCTTTTCCTCGTCGATATACGTGACGAGGACTTCGATCTCTTCCCCTTCCTCGACCTTCCCATCCTCGCGGAAAGGAGAAAGCTCCCCTACGGGCAGGATTCCTTCGGACTTGTAGCCGATGTCGACGAGGATCTCGTTGTCATTTACCTGCACAACGGTTCCCGTGATTGTGTCGCCACGACTGTACATCTTGACGTCGCTCTCGGAGAACGCGTCTTCCATCTTGATCTTTTCTTCCATGTTGTTGATCACCTGTTATTTAGTTTCCCCTTCCCTTTGCATCTCGGGGTTGGGCGCGTGCTAAACAAACTACTCGTTTCTGCTATCACCTTCTTTGTGCAACGGTTCAGCCGACGGCATCGATGCGCTCCATCAGTAATTGGCTCAGCTCGAATGTCTGCTTGACCGGCTGGTTGTCAGTATGCACTATTTCGCTCTCCAAATCGGAGAGGTCGATTGCTTTTCCGATAGATACCGTTATCCGCGGGTAATGGAATGGATAGCGGGGTGGATATGGGCCGTCCGCTTTGATTGCCACGGGGAGCAGTAGTTTCTTTGTCAGCCGTGCGAAGTGAATTGCGCCGGCCTTCGCCGCAACGCGACTGCGCGTGGTCCCCTCGGGAAATATACCGATCAGCCTTTCCGACCGCATGGCGGTGAGCACGCGACGAAAATCAGTTTTTCCGAACTTCTCGCGGTTAATTGTTGTGCTGAACAGGCGGAGTAGCGGACGGAAGACGGGATTCTTCTTCAATCCCTCGCGCGCGATGAAATGAATACGGTGACGGAGCCCGAACGCGACCGCGAGCAATGGTATGTCCCAATAGCTGCGATGCCGGGCGACGATGATGTAGCTCTTTTCGCGTCCGATCATCTCCTTTCCTTTCACCCGCGGGCGAAACAAAGCCAACACCGGAAGGGCAAGGAGGAAGACCACCGTCGCATAAACTCCGCTCTTAAGAAGATTTATCAGCCGATGTGTCACCGCTGTGCAACCGCTCCTCGACCAGGGCTATAGCCTCGGAAATGACCTCAGAGAGGCCCTTTTGGTCGGTATTGATTATAGTTGCATCACTTGCGGGGTTCAAGGGGGCAATAGTACGCGTTCGATCGCGTTGATCGCGGGTGATGATTTCCTGCAGGGTGATGTTCAGCTGCGACTCGCGGCGTTCGGCGGCGCGGCGTTTCGCTCTCTCTTCGGGCGTCGCTTTCAGGAATATCTTCACATCGGCGTGTGGAATTACAACCGTGCCGATATCTCGTCCTTCCATCACAACATCATGGTCGCGTGCAATCTCTTGCTGCAGTTGCACCAGTCGGCGGCGCACCTCGGGACGTGTGGCAACCTTGGATGAACCCTGGTCGAGCCTTGGCGTGTGCAGGATGTCACTGACGTCTTCTCCGTTCAGCATGATCCGCCCGGCGCTGTTCATCGTTATGTGGATCTGATCCAAGTCAAGACCACGGTCGAGGCCAAGGGCGACAGCTCGGTACATATTCCCAGTCTCAACGAACAAGTAACCGAAGCGCTGCGCCAGTGCGCGGCCGAGTGAGGTCTTCCCGGATGCTGCCGGGCCGTCGATGGCGATGTGCATCAAGCTTCCTCTCCAGCAGAGAATCCTTTGCTCGTTCCGCGGCAGAGATACGCTTTCGCCAGCGGAAATCTTCGTTCCATTTCGACTTTTGCGGCTGCCGCCTCCTCGCGTTCGGCAAACGCGGCATAGAACGCGGAGCCGCTTCCGCTCATCCCGGCATAGACGGCTCCAATTCCAGAGACCGCTTGCCGGTAGTCCGCGAGTTCAGGATAGACGAAGCACGCAGCCGGGCCGAGATCGTTCTCGCCAAGGGAGAGAATGAGCATTTCATCGTGTGCGCAGGCTGCGCTGTCTGGTGAAGTATAGGTGCGCGCCGTGGCGTCCCACGCGGCATAGACACGAGCGGTGTCACAGTGAATTGGCGGAACGATTACGGCAAACCATTCTTTCCGCGGTTGGCCGGCCGACGCAGTTCGTTCGCCGCGGCCGCTGGCGTGTACAAGCCCGCCCGAGAGAAAAAGGGGAACATCCGAACCGAGTTCGGATGCGAGCGTGTGCAGGGAGTCATTGGAGAGTCCCGGTGGAATGATCCGGTCCACGCCCCACAAAGTTGCCGCCGCATCGCTCGATCCACCGCCCAATCCGGCGCCTGCGGGGATTCGCTTTCGTACCGCGATCTTCACGCCCGCATGTAACTTCTTCCTGTCGAGCACGGCTCTTGCAGCGCGCCAAGCAAGATCCTGCTCAAGAGGAAGAGATAAATCATTCGCCACTTCGATGCGGCCGTTGCCTTCTGCAATGTCGATCTCGTCGGCAAGGTCAATTGTCTGAATGAGCGACTCAATCTCGTGAAAGCCATCGTTGCGCCGATAGAGAACGCGAAACGACAGGTTGAGCTTGGCGAACGCTAAGACGTGGATCATGATCGTTGATGAACGACGCCGCCGTTGCGGATGACAGTTCGCACCGGATTGTGCCCAAAATAGTATGGGATCTGGCGATAGTCGTCTAGGTCGAGGAGGAGAAGATCAGCCCGCTTGCCCTCTTGCAGCGACCCGATTTCGTTCGAAAGCTCCAGTGCGGCGGCAGCGTTCAGCGTTGCTGCCGTAAGCGCCTCCTCCAACGTCATCCCCATCTTTATCACCGCGAGCCCGATAATGATCCACATTGAATAGATGGGACATGTCCCCGGATTGAAGTCGCTCGCGATTGCCACCGGCAGATCGATCTCGATCATCCGGCGTGCAGGTGCAAATGTGTTTCCAAGATTGAAGGCGGTGCCGGGCAACAAAACGGGGATTACACCCGCTGCCTTCAACCGCTGCATGCCGCGCTCGCTCGTCTTCAAGAGATGATCGGCCGACGTCGCTTCCAATTCGGCGGCAACGGCCGTTCCGCCTACGTCCGCCAACTCATCTACGTGCAGTTTCAGGCCGAGACCAGCTCCGCGAGCAGCTCGCAATATGGTACGAGACTCTTCGGCGGTGAAGAAGCCTTCATCACAGAAGACGTCGCAGAATTGGGCCAGGCGACGGCGGCGGACGGCTGGTATCATCTCGGTGATGATTGTCGAGATGTAGTCGTCCCTCTTTATTCCCTCGGGAAACGCATGCGCACCGAGAAACGTGGGAACTATCCCAAGAGGCAGTGCTTTGCGCAGCTGTCTGATGGCGACAAGCTGTTTCATCTCGCCTTCGAGGCTGAGGCCGTAGCCGCTCTTGATCTCCACGGTCGTAGTCCCGCTTTCGAGCATCCGCTGCAAGAACACCAGTGAGTTCTTGATAAGGTCCTTCTCGCTTGTCGCTGCCACTGAATCCGCTGTCGAACGTATCCCGCCACCGGTATATTCTTTGCCCTGCAAACGAGCGAGGAACTCTGCTTCACGCGTTCCGGCAAAGACGGCGTGCGTATGCGAATCGACGATGCCGGGCATTGCGATTGCTCCGTACGCGTCGATTGTCGCATCGATTCCGCTTCTGTCAACACGCGATTCGATTTGTGCTATTCTTTCATCTTCGATGCGTATTTCAACCTGTTTGCGCACAATGAGATCGTTCATCGCCTTTCCACGTACGGGGCCGTCTCCTTGTGGCGTCACGAGTTGCGCGATATTCGTGATAAGTGTATTCATACGATGGGAAGTATAGTAAGCGTATCTGGGGTTTACAATCGACCTTGCGGGCAGAAAAGGGAATGGGGAGGAACACCAGAACAATGATAGAACTGACCGGCAATAGTCTGTCAATAAACGAAGCGAGCTGCGTGGTCTTCGAGAACGAACAGGTGAGTGTGAATGAGGAAACCTGGGGACGGGTGAATGCGGCGGAACAGGTTGTGGCCGGAATCGTGGCGGCACAAGCGCCGGTGTACGGGATCAACACGGGATTCGGCCGGTTCAGTAATCGATCGATTCCGACGGACGAACTGGAACAGCTACAGCGAAACATCGTGCTCTCGCACGCGGTTGGCCTTGGTGACGAACTGGATGAGGCGGGCGTGCGCGCGATGCTCCTCTTTCGCATCAACTCACTATTGAAGGGGAACTCGGGCGTTCGCGCAGAGACGATCCGATGTCTTATCGCATTCCTGAACAACGGCATCCATCCGGTCGTCCCGCTGCAAGGGTCGGTCGGGTCATCGGGCGATCTCGCCCCTCTCGCGCACATGTCGCTCGTGCTTATTGGGGAAGGGGAAGCAATTCACGACGGCAGACGGATCGACGGCAAAACGGCCCTCGGTCTTGTTGGAAAGTCGCCGCTTAGGCTCGGCCCGAAGGAGGGGCTTGCTCTTCTTAACGGGACGCAATTTATGACGGCGCTTTCTCTTCTTGTGTACATGCGTGGACGGCGGCTACTGGAGAATGCGCTTGCCGCGGCCACGCTTTCACTTGAGGGGATGCGCGCGTTTGGTGCGCCGTTTGTCTCCGCGCTGCATGCGGCGCGTCCTCATCCCGGGCAGGTGACGATCGCCGAAAGGGTGAGGACAATGATCGACGGCAGCGGGCTGATCGATACAGCCAATGGTGATGTGCAGGATGCCTACAGCCTGCGCTGCATTCCACAGGTTCTCGGTCCGGCATGGGAGGCACTCTCGTTTCTGGAAGAGAAGCTGAAAATAGAGATGAACTCGGCCACGGACAATCCTCTCGTTTTCGCCGACGGCAGTGTACTTTCCGGCGGCAACTTCCATGGAGAGATCATCGGGCTGGCGTTGGAGATGACGACGATGTCGCTTGCCGAGATCGGTAACGTGTCGGAGCGGAGGACGAATCAGCTCCTCACTAGTCCGAACCGCGGCCTGCCCCTGTTTCTTGTCGCGGATGGAGGAGTGAATTCCGGCATGATGCTCATCCAGTACACGGCTGCCTCGTTGGTGAGCGAAAACAAGTGTCTGTGCTATCCTGCGCTCGTTGACTCAATTCCGACTTCTGGAGGCAAAGAGGATCATAACAGTCTTGCTCCCATATCTGGAAGAAAAGCACTTGCAGTGATCGACAATCTGGAGAGAATCGTGGCGATAGAATATGCGTGCGCCGCCCAGGCGATCGATTTTCAGGACCACTCGCGATTGGCGCCGGAAACGGCTAAGGTGTATGAACGTGTGCGCGAAATCGTTCCGCATCTCGATCACGATCGCTACACCGCGCCGGAGATCGGACGCCTCGCAGCCGCAGTGTCACGGGGAGGGTTGGTCGATGGAATCCTTTAAGGCTGGGATAGTCGGCATATTGGGGCAAACGAACGTCGGCAAGTCGACGTTCCTGAACGCGGTGATGGGAGAGAAGCTCCTCATCACTTCCCCCAAGCCGCAAGCAACGCGCAATCGTGTTCGCTGCGTGTACACAACTGCGCAAGAACAGGTTGTGTTCGTCGATACCCCCGGACTTCATCAACCGTACAATCGCTTGAGCCGGCACATCCTGCGAGAGGCTTTCCGGGCTGTGCGCGAGTTGGATGTAATTGTGTATATGGTCGCACCGTGGGGAAGAGTAAGCGGCTACGACCGTACGCTGCTCGATCAGCTAAGCGAAGACGGTCGGCCGTTGATCCTATTAGTGAACAAGATCGACCTTGCGAGAGGGAATGCACTCGAGGAAACGCTGCTCGCCTACGAGCGGACGGGCAAGTTTCGCGAGCTGGTACCGATTTCGGCCTCGCAGGAGACCAATCTTGACGAGGCGCTGCGCACGATCGTCCAGTATCTGCCTCACAGCACCCCCATCTTTCCGTCCGACATCAAGATCGACCGCCCCACCGAATTTCTGATCAGTGAGGTGATACGAGAGAAGGTCTTCGCCGCTACGTTCAGAGAAGTTCCATACACAACCGCCGTCCGGGTGAAGTGGATGAACACCCGTGATGACGGCCTGGTTGAGATAAGAGCGGAGATTGTGGTTGACAGTACCTCTCACAAAGGTATAATAATTGGAAGCAAGGGGAACGTAATTAAGCGCATTGGCAGTGGTGCGCGACCGCGAATCGAGGCGCTCCTGGGCGCGCACGTCTATCTTGAACTGATGGTGAAAGTCATCAAGGGCTGGACTAAGGACAATCGAGAGATCGAACAGCTGACCGGAGAAGGGAGCGTGCCGCGGTAGATGTCAACTGGAGCAGCAGGGCGGATACTTGTCGTAGATGACGATCGGGATTGGTGTGTCATTATCGGCAAGATTCTCACCGGATTCGGTCATCGAGTCACGGCGGTGGCAACCGGGGAGGCCGCGCTTGCGGCGCTGGAGAAAGACCGCTTCGATATTGTCTTCCTCGACATCAGCCTTCCCGATTTGTCCGGTATGGATCTGATCCCGCGCATACGCGCCATGCGTCCCGAGATCATGATCGACGTCTTTACCGGGCAAGGAGCGCGATACAGGGCGGTGGACGCGCTTAACCTGGGAGCTGATCGGTACATTGAGAAAGAGGCCGACATCAATTCCCTGCGCGATACTGTCGAGCGCACACTCGAGCGGCAGTGGCTTGTTCGTGCACTCAATGCGCAACGCACACGCTACGAACAACTGATTGGAAACGCTCCCATCGGCGTATTTACCATCGATCCCAAGGCCGGCACGCTCACGTACGTGAATAGGCATCTGCTTGAGCTAACCGGATATACCGAAGCCAATCTCATTGGGCATCCACCGCACGAGTTTGTT
The DNA here is from genome assembly GCA_964550615.1 of uncultured Thermotogae bacterium. Lineage (GTDB taxonomy): Bacteria > Bipolaricaulota > Bipolaricaulia > UBA7950 > UBA9294 > M55B144. The sequence continues at coordinate 28,376 of CAZKAB010000014.1, read as the reverse complement.
TTGGAAGAAGACCGAGACAGGATGACAATGAGACTGACCGACAGGATCAGCGGCGAGAGCGTAAGCGGCGGAGAAGGCACGTTCTATACGCTGTATAAGGCGGACGGAACGCAGTTTAGAGGCCAGATTGAGACGCATGCCGTCGAATTGCCTGAAGGAGCGGTAATCGAAGGAACGTTGCGCGATGCGACGGCAGAAGCACGCCTCACGCGTCTTCGACAGACTGTTATTCAGCTCGGACAATGGATCCTCTCGACCCGCGATATCGATCATATCCTGCAGAGCGTTCTGGATGGAATAACCGAACACAGCGGATTTCAGCGTGCCGTGGTCGCGCTGTACGACCTTTCAGCCGCCGATCCGCAGGCGGGTGACGTATATAAGATGCTCGCTTCCGGCTTGAGCGATGAGGAATTGGCGGCATTGCGGCACGTGGACGCGATGAGCCCGGACGAACGAGAGGTTGCATTCTCGGAGCGATTTCGCCTCGGAGACGCGTTCTACATTCCGCACGACCAAACGCCGTGGGATGGCGAAATCGGATTGGAAGGTCGAGTCTCCATTGACGGGTGGGATCCCGATGATTTTCTGTTCATTCCGCTCCGCGGCGAGACAGGGATCATCGGACACATATCCGTGGACGATCCGATCGATTGTTCCGCGCCAACGGTGGAGACGCTCGAGCCGGTGGTTGCGCTCGCCAATCTGGCCGCGCTTGCAGTCGAACGCACGTATCGATTCAGTCAGCTCGATAAGCAGAAACGAAGACTGCATGGGCTGACCCAGTTCAGTCGCGAACTGGCGCGGGCACAGGACGTGCAAGAGATGTGCGATCTCGCCGCTCGCCGGCTCCAGCGCGACATGAGCTACGAGTTCTTTGGCATCTGGATCCATGACGCCGACGATCTGGTGCTAAACGCCTTTGCCGCTCAAGAAGGGTATGTCAAGGTCGGCGCGTTGTATCCGGGGCTGCGGATGCCCGTTGAGGGTGTCGGATTTACTCGATGGGTATTGGATAAGCAAGAAGACATAATCGTTCCCGATGTCTCGGGGGATGAGCGCTACCTCGAGTGGAGCGACCGGACGCAGTCGGAGATCGATGTCCCCATTGTTGCGAGGAAAGGGGCGCTCGGCGTGATTAGCGTAGAAAGCAGTCGGAAAGGGGCGTTTGGCGATCAAGATCGAGAGATCATCACCGCCCTCGCCAGTCAGCTGTCAGTTGCCGTCACCAACCTGACACGACAAAGGTTGATGTCTCAGGTTCGTTCTCTCGGGCACATGCTCACCGAAGCGTCGACGGTGGATGAGTTGACTGAAAGCACACTCACCTTTCTCACCGAGCAGTTTGCCATGCAGCACAGTGCCATCTTGCTGGTCGATGGCGAGGACCTTGTCTTGCGGGGCATCCGTAGACCGTCCACTGACGGAATCCTGGCAATAGGTGAGCGGTTTTCTCCCGGCAAGGGGATAGTCGCCTGGGTGGCGGCGCACAACCGTTACGCACTGGTCGGGGATGTGGCATCCGATCACCGCTATGTGGAGGGATTCGCAGGCATTAGGTCCGAGCTCGCAGTGCCGGTGAGCATTGGCGACCGCGTGCTCGGCGTGTTGAACATCGAGAGTCCGCGGGAGACGTATTTCGATGATGAGGATCGGCGATTGCTGGAAGCGGTCGCCGCGCAGTTCGCGATCGCGTTATCGAATCTCGAGGCGCAGGATCAGCTGCGGCGACAGGCGGTGCGGGATTCCCTCACTAATCTGTTCAACCGTCACTATTTCAACGAGGTGGTCAAGGCTGAGCTTGAACGCGCCGATCGCTATGAACATCCGATGTCGTTATTGATGCTCGATGTAGACGGGTTCAGACGCGTGAACAACACCCTGGGGCACCTGCGTGGCGACGATGTCCTGCGGCAGGTGGCGCGGATTCTTGAGGCAAGTGTTCGCGCTTCAGACAGCGTAATTCGCTACGGAGGAGATGAATTCCTGATTCTGATGCCGGAAACCTCGGATGAGGAACCGGAGCTGGTGGCACGTCGTCTGAAGATGTCTATTTCCCGACTGGCGGAAGAAATGGAACTGGGCGAGTCGCTTATCGGCCTCAGCATAGGCATCTACATGCGGAACCCGCATGATAAGCTCTCCGTGGAAGAGATACTGGAGCAGGCAGACAAACGGATGTATGCCGACAAACGGGCTACCAACTGCAAGCAGGCGGATGAGTATCGCTATTAATCGACTGAAGACACCGTATGAGCTCGCTTTATGTGAGGCCATCCAGCGCGAAATCATCGGCGATGGTGTGGCGATGTCCGTGTCCGCATTGACAGCAGTCAACCGCAGCGGCGGCCTTGTCCTTGCCGGGAAGGATGCCGAATCACAGCAACCGTGCGGGACGATGGTTGATGTCACCTGCAATGACGAAGGTGTGGCATCTTGGTTTACGGCGTTCTATGGTGTGAAAGAGCCATTCCGGAATCAAGGCGTGGGAACCGAGTTACGGATCGAAGAGAGGGAGATCGGTCTACGCCAGGGAATAACACGTATCACATGGGCGATCGACCCATTGCGCAGTTTGGACGCTCATCTTGCGTTCAACAAGCTGGGGGCGATCGCCGTCGGATATGAGCGCGACCTGTACGGTGAACTGGACGATCCTATCAATCGCGGACTGGCGACGGATCGACTCATCATAGAATGGTGGTTGACATCGCCACGGGTATTGGCCGTCGTCGATCATCGTGCGCTCCCGTATCACTTTCACCTCGGTCTTGACCGAATGGAGGTGGTAACAAGGACCACGGCCGCCGATAATGGAGAGCGGCGCCTTTCAGGGTTCAACGATGAGGCACGCGGAGAAGTGATACTCGTTGAGATCCCGGCGAAGCTCGACCGGCTGCGGGCGCGGGATCCCGATCTGGCCCGTGATTGGCGCCTGAAGACGCGCGATGTGTTTGAGCAACTGTTTGAGGCAGGGCATGTCATCACCGGCTTTGTGCATGAAGGGGGACGCAGTTTCCATCTACTGGAGCGTGCCAGGAAAGCGAAGATCCTTGAACGAGAAGCCGGCTCAGACTGATCAGGAGGAATAATGAGAAAGAAAGAGCTTGCTCGGATGATTGACCACACACTCCTCGGCCAGACGGCGTCGAAGGAAGGCGTGGAGAAGCTGTGCGCGGAAGCGAAAGAATATGGATTCGCTTCGGTCTGTGTGAATCCGTGTCACGCTGTGTTGGCGCGTAAGCTCCTCGAAGACGGCAAAGTCAAGGTATGCGTCGTTGTAGGCTTCCCGCACGGAATGTCCACGAGTGAGGCGAAGGGTTGCGAGGCGGAACGAGCGATTGCGGACGGCGTCGACGAGCTGGACATGGTGATCAATGTCGCGGCGCTGAAAGACGGCGACTATCGTGCCGTGTCCCGGGATATCAGCGCGGTTTGCACTGCCGCGGCAAAGGCGCCGCGCTCGGTGGTAGTGAAAGTTATCTTGGAGACGGCATTGTTGACAGACGCGGAGAAGCGGGCCGGCGCTGTTCTAGTCAAGGCGGCCGGCGCCGATTTTGTCAAGACATCGACCGGCTTCGCGTCTGGGGGAGCGACCGTCGAAGACGTTTCGTTGCTGCGAGAGACAGTCGGCGCGGAGATGGGTGTCAAGGCGGCGGGCGGCATCCGCGATTACGCAACGGCTATCGCGATGATCGAAGCGGGTGCAACCAGGATCGGCGCAAGCAGGAGCGTCGCTATCTTGGAGGAAGCGCCGGAGTAGAGTGGCCATCGAGCGGGGGGAGGCATTTGTCCTCCGCGTTCACAACTACGCTGAATCCGATCAGATTGTTACACTGTTCACCGAACGCTGGGGAAAAAGGGCGGCAATCGCCAAGGGCGCGCGACGTTTTAATTCGCGGCTCGGCGGGACATTCGACCTGCTCAATCGGGTTGAGGTTGTGTTCTACGCAAAGCCGCGCCTCGATCTGGTCAGTCAGGCATCGCTTGTTGAGAGCTACGACGGGCTGAAGGGAGATTATGCCGTTGTTGAGGCTATTCTGGCTGTTGGGAAGCTGCTCGATCGCTTGCTACCACTTCATCAGGCGGAGTCACCCGCATACGACATCTTCACGCGCCTGCTTCTCCTCGTGGAGAACGATCGCTCAGGATGTAGCGTCACGGTGTTGGCTGCGATGCTCAAGCTCCTGTCCGTACTCGGGCATCGTCCGCGGCTTGCGTCGTGCGTGCGTTGCGGCGGGGATCGCGGGCCGCTGATGTTTTCACCGACACGAGGAGGAATCGTGTGCGCGAACTGCGGTGACGATGGCATTGAACTTACGCGTGGGTTGTCACTGTCTCTCGACGCCCTTGTTGAGCGGCCGCTGTCGCGTGCCGGCATTGTCCGCATTTCGCAGCAGGACGTCCAACGGGCGCGCGAGATACTAGATGTTTACGTACGTGCTTTGGCCACCTCTCCTTGAAGTGCGTCAGTCTCTTTACCTATAGTCTCCCTCTAGGAGGGAAAGATGCATTGCGAACTACGGTCACCGGAGCGAACGCTCTACACCGGTGAGGCGACACTGGTGGTTGCGCACAGTCCGGAAGGGGAATTTGCTGTGATGGACAGACACGTCCCTCTCCTTGCCGCCCTTGCCGCGTCTCCGTTGCGGATCAAGGACGAAGAGAACGAACATGTATTCGCGGTGAGCGGAGGTATACTGCGAGTCACCGATGCAGGAGTGACTATACTCGCCCACGAGGCGATCTCGGCGGACGCGATTGATCCCGCAATGATCAGGACGCGACGGGAAGAAGTTGAGAGTGCGATCGCTTCTGCTGATGAGAAGGGGATGTTGCAGCTGGAACTCGATTATCTCGACGTACAGGAACGTTTGCAAGGAGAAGCATGAATAGGCGGGTCGTCGTAACCGGTCTTGGACCGATCACACCGATCGGAATCGGCAAAGAGTCATTCTGGGAAGGCCTGTGCACTGGGAAGAGCGGCGTGCGCTGCGTCGATGATCTCGTTGATCTATCGGACATCAGCGTCCATATAGGCGCGCCGGTCGATGGGTTCGATCCTCTCGCCCACATGGACAAGCGGCGGGCGCGCCGGATCGATCGCAGCGCTCAATTCGCGCTGGTGGCGGCGGGGATGGCGCTCGATGACGCAGGGCTTTCCATCGACAATGGTCTGTCTTCCAAGACGGCTGTAATAGCTGGAACCGGCATCGGTGGTTTGGAGACAATGGAAGACAACTTCACCGTGCTCACAGAACAAGGCCCACGACGAGTGAGTCCGTTCTTCGTTCCCAGATTGATGCCAAACGCGATCGCCGGCGAGATCGCGATCGAATACGGACTACGTGGACCGAATTTCGGCGTTGTGTCAGCGTGTGCCAGCTCCGCGCACGCAATCGGGATTGCGAGTGAGCTTGTTCGCTCCGGCTGGGCTGATCGCGTCATCGCGGGTGGCGCCGAAGCGGTTCTGTTGCGGATTGCCTACGCCGGGTTCACTCAAATCGGTGCCTTATCGCGACGGAACGACGAGCCCCAGCGAGCCTCGCGCCCGTTCGACCGCGATCGCGATGGATTTGTGATGGGAGAAGGAGCGGGATTCGTCATCCTCGAAGAGCGGGAGCAGGCAATTGCACGATCGGCGCACATCTACGGCGAGGTTGCTGGATTCGGTATGAGCGCCGACGCAACGCACATAACCGCCCCGGCCGAAAACGGCGCGGGCGCGGCGCAAGCGATGCAGATAGCGATCGATCGCGCCGGACTGTCCGCCAAGGATATCGACTACATCAACGCACACGGTACATCCACGGAGCTGAACGACCGAGCGGAAACGGCGGCAATCAAGACGGTGTTTGGCGAGGCAGCACATGCGGTCAAGATCAGCTCGACCAAGTCGCAGATCGGGCACCTGCTCGGGGCTGCCGGCGCCGTAGAAGCAATCGCGACCCTACTATCGATGGAGAACGAACTCATCCCGGCGACGCTGAACTACGAAACCCCCGACCCGGAATGTGATCTTGATTACACTCCCCAAACCACGAAGATCGCGATTCGTACCGCGATATCGAATTCGTTCGGCTTCGGTGGGCAGAACGCGGCGCTCCTTCTTAAGAAACACGAGTAACAGGCAATCCGAATTGCCGCAAGCGCTTTCGCCAACGGTCCGCCGCGGCCAGTCTGAATCGCAACGAGGTCCTGCAATGATCATTAGAGAGCTGCGCCGAGAAGAGCTTAATGAGATCTGGTCGATTGATCGATCGGAGAGGATCGAGAACATCTACCGCCTCGAAGACGGCCGGCTCGTTCTCAAGCCGGAACACCATGACATGAAGGGCTGGCCGCCGGGAGAGGCTGAATCTTACGGGCCATTGATGTTCGACTGCTTTGATCGTGGTGGCACGTTTCTCGGCGCCTTCGAGGAAGGGAAACTCAAAGGAGTCTCCGTTATCGAGAGCCGCTTCATCGGCCGAAACGGGGACCGTTTGCAGCTCAAGTTTCTTCATGTCGCTCACGGTTATCGCAAGACGGGACTTGGGCGCACGCTGTTTGAGCGTGCTGTTGACAAAGCGAGAAACCTTGGTGCGAACACCCTGTATGTATCCGCCACGCCATCGGAAAACACTATCGACTTCTATCTGCACATCGGATGTCGAGTGACCGATGAGGTGGATCGGGAGCTTTTCAAACTGGAGCCCGACGACATTCATCTCGAATTCACGATCTGAGCTGAGTCCGCGCGAGTCTTCGTGTGAAGAGATGTGCGTGAAACTCAGCCTGGCGGTCGAATGCGCCCGATGAGGTTGGGTGTCGCAGGGGAGCAAGAGGCAAGTTCTGGTTTCCAATTCGACGGCGTCCCATTGCAGCGGGCAGCGAACGCATCTCAGACTTGCAGCTTGTCGCTAACTGCCGCCCGCTGAGGGCTCCCCTAGTCTAGTAGGGGCGAACCAGGCGAACCAGCCGACCTCTGAAAGGGCCCGCGATCGTTTAAGCGAACTCAATCAGTGACCCTGGCGGCTCTTTCATTCATGCCAGAGACTTCGGGCCAGATTCGGCAGACGGTAAGGCGATTCCAGGGTTCATCCAGGCGCGTTTTGATGCTGCTTCGCAGCATTGCGAAGCAGCTTGAACCCGCGCCACAACGATGTCGCTCCTGCTCTCCTCGTGGGTTGAGGATTTTGTCACCGAGGTAGGTGTGAATTCAGATCGTTCGAAGCCTCAAGTTTCCCAGAGCATTCGGATGGGCACAGCGTAGAGTCCATCTCCGAACCCAGCGCTCATCTCCCCGTCGTACAAGACAATGCCTGTGGTAAAGCGTCTCCCCGATGCCTGCTTCAGCTTTCGTAAGCCGCGGAAATCCCTGCTCGTAACTGTCGCAGAGGCCTTCACCTCAATACCGGCCACTTCGTGCGCGGCACGTTCGAGCACGATGTCCACTTCGCAACCATCCTTATCGCGGAAGTGATGAAAGCGAATCTCCGTGCCATGCCAGCTGGCCTGGCGGCGCACCTCTTGGAATACAAAGGTCTCAACAAGATGGCCAAGGGTCTTGCGGTCGCGGCTGAGATTTTCGGCATCGAGCCCGAGCAGCGAGCACGCCACTCCCGTATCCCCCATGTGAACCTTTGGGGTCTTGATCAGACGGCTGAGCCAGTTGCTGTGCCACGGTGGCAGGATATCCAGCAGGAAGATGCGCTCAAGCAATGTAACATACTCACGGATCGTCGGGCGGCTTAGTTGAAAGGGGCTTGCCAGATTGGAGACGTTGAGTAGCTGGGCGGTCTGTCCGGCTGCGAGCGCAAGTAGGCGAGGAAGCGCATCCAGGGCACGGATTCGAGCCAGATCGCGCACATCGCATTGGATGAGGGTCTCAACGTAATCTCGATACCAAGCACTACGGCGGCGGTGCGTTGGTCGGGCAAGCGCCGCGGGATAGCCACCCGAAACGATGCGTGCAGAAAGATCTTCTCCCAAACGTTCGTAGGTTCTTGTTTGGAAGGCTCCGTCAAAGAGTCTGTCGAGAAAGGAAGGAAAGTTGCCGGCAAGCTCGCACTGCGCTAACGGGTGTAGCCGGAGGATTTCCATCCGCCCGGCGAGAGAGTCGGCGAGCTTGGGCACGAGAAGCGTATTCGCCGACCCAGTAAGGATGAATCGCCCAGGAGTGCGATCGCGGTCCACGGCAAGCTTGAGTGCGGTGAACAGCTCGGGCACGCGCTGGACCTCATCCAGAATAGCTCTTGCGGGCAAATCGCCGACGAAACCTGATGGATCGGCTTTTGCGGCGGCAGCGGCTACATCATCATCGAAGCTGAAGTAATCGTATTCCCTTGTCTTGCCAAACGTTTGGGCCAGTGTCGTCTTGCCGCATTGTCGCGGTCCGTGTATGAGCACCACGGGAGTATCTGACAACGCTTCAGCGAGCGATGTCTCTACGAAGCGTGGGTAGTAGAAGGTAGCGATCATGTCGGCTGATTGTAACTTTACAGGTCGGCCAATTGCAAGTTTAGTTATCGGCTATTTGAAAGGTTGCGCATCGGCAGACTGAAACGTCTGACGAGAACTCCAGGCACGCAATGCAACACAATAAGCTCCGGCTGTGGCATGATTCGCCCGGCATCATGCCGCCAAGAGGTATTGCGATGGAGACTTGTATCCTCCTCCCGCGACCAGCAGCGCAGTTCTCGCGGGAAAGAGTCGCGGATATAATCGCGGTATGAATATCACCAGCAATGACGAGCTGCGTGAGAAGCTCATCAAACTAGGAGCAACGCGACTGGCGGATGCGCTCCTCTATTTTTCTTTGCGGATGAACGGGGTCGCCGAATACGTTGAGGCGTTGCTCCTCACCGCGGAAGAGACCCAAAAGCGATTCAAGACCAAGTTGGCTGGCCTTAAGAGGAGGCGGAAGTTCATCGACTGGCAAGCCGCTCCTGATTTTGCCCGCGAGCTTGAACTAATCCTCGCTACTCTACGTGAAGGGATGCATGACCCAAAGGTTGGATTGGAACTTGTGGGGGAATTCTTTTCATGTGATCGTGCGATCTTCGAGCGGAGTGACGACTCGAGCGGTTCGATCGGCGACGTCTTCCGCTACGACGCCCGAAACCTGTTTGTCGCCTACGCATCCAGGTGCGCGGACAAAAGCCTTGTCTGCGATCTCCTTCTGCGGCTCTATGAGCATGACGACTACGGGGTAAGGACGGAGCTCGTGGCTAAGGCTTCGGAGTTCTTGTCTTCAGAGGAGATGCGCCCCATCGCCGCTGAGTTCTGGGAGCGGGCAAAGGGCGAACTGCCGGACTCCTACCAGGCGGGCAAGTGGTGGATCGGAGTGGAACTCCTCGCTCGCCAGATGGGAGACCCAGGCCTATTCGAGAAGGCGAAGCTGACCGCGAATCCCAAACTGTCCTCTCCTACCTGTATGGAGATTGCTGAAGTGTACTTGGAGAACGACGACCCCGAGATGGCGCTGTTCTGGATGGAACGGATCTCTCCCACGGATCGCTTCCGCGCCGATGTGCAGGATCAGCTCCTCTATTCGATTCACGAGCGACTTGGGAACCGCGAGAAGATGGGAGAAACGGCGTGGCGTATGTTCCGTGACTGCCGTAGCCGCAGTACACTGGATATGCTCTTGCGGGCTTTGGGAGAATCCGAGCGGGAGCGGGTAATCGAGGAGCAGGTGGCGCTGATCATGGAAAGCGCGACTCTATCTTACGACGATGCGGCCTTTCTGGTGGACATGGGCCGGCTGGATGACGCCTCGGAGTACGTCTTCCGCCATCGCGAGCAACTGGATGGCGACCTGTATCAGTTCCTCCTTCCACTGGCGAAGACACTGGAGGAAGGGGAGCAATTCATGGGGGCAACTCTGGTTTGCCGCTCGTTGCTCGAATCGATCCTTGGGCGCGCTCAATCGCGCTACTACCACCACGGGGTTCGTTACCTAAAGAAGCTGGATGCCCTCTCTCCTGCGATCGATGACTGGCGCGGTCTCCTTTCCCACGAGGATTACAAGGAGAGCATCCTTGCGGCCCACAGCCGCAAGCGCAGCTTCTGGTCGAAGTACGGACTATGATCTGTATAGATTGCGCGACATTCCTGCCAAACCATTGCGGCGCGCGGCGGACGCATCTCAGACCTGCAACTGTTACTGACTGCTGATCGCTGACAGCTCCCCTAGAATTGTGTAATGAAACGCAGGTCGTTTCCGAAGAAGAGACGAATGTCGTCGATTCCGTAGCGCAGCATCGCCATCCGCTCGATCCCGAGCCCGAAGGCGAATCCCGTTACTTTTTCCGGATCGTATCCCACGTTCGTGAGCACGGCCGGATCGACCATGCCGGCGCCCATTATCTCCAGCCATTCGGTTGCTCCGGGGGCGCGCATGTGCACCTGCACCGACGGTTCGGTGAACGGAAAGAAATCGCCCGAGAGGCGCATTGTGTATCCCGGGCCGAAGAATTCGTGGATGAACGACTCGAGCAGGTATTTCAGATTCGCCAACGAAAGCCCCTCTTCGACCCACAAGAGTTCTATCTGATGGAATACGGGAGAGTGAGTGGCGTCTTGCGCATCGCGGCGATAGCAGCGACCGGGGCAGATTATGCGGACCGGCGGTTCGGTCTGCTCCATCACCCGGATTTGCACCGGCGAGGTGTGAGGGCGAAGGAGCATCGTATCGTCGATGTAGAACGTGTCCCAGTCGTCTCGCGCCGGATGATCGGCGGGGATATTCAATGCCTCGAAGTTGTGAAACTCGTCCTCGATCTCCGGGCCGGACGCGACATCGAATCCCATACGAAGGAAGATCGACTCGATCTCTTGCTGCACTTGCGTCAGCAGGTGCAGATGGCCAAGTGGACGACATACGCCGGGCAGAGTGAGGTCGATCTTCTCGCGCTCAATCTTCTCGGCAAGCGCCCCCTGCTGCAGGTCGTTTCGCCTTGCGTCAAACGCGGCGGTCGCCTCTTGTTTCAGCGCGTTCAAGAGTTGGCCGGCAGTAGCACGTTCTTCGCTTGAGATCCGTCCAAGGAATGCGAACAACTCGCCGATTCTTCCTTTGCGACTGAGAAACTCGATGCGAAACGATTCGAGGGCATCGAGATCCTTGATGTCGGGAAGCCTACCGGCAAGGTCGGTCTTGATAAGCGAGATCTGTTCCTGTAGTTCTATTAGCGCGGTCATGGCCTGATTCTACAGATGGGAAATGCCTTTGACAAGGATAGCAACGGGACGTATCCTCAATTCTTGCAAGCCGCGAGCTAACCGCGGGCGATGAACGAAACAACATGGGGGGAGAGAATGGATTACGCAGAGCGACGCTCGGCATTGCTGGAGAAATTCGATGCTGACGCATTCATGGTTTTCAACCTGGAGGGGACGGATCGCGTGAGTCTCTATTACCTCACGGGGTTCACCGGCGAGGGCGTGCTCTTCGTGTCTCGCAACAAGACTCTCCTACTGACCGATTCGCGCTATACCGAACAAGCCGGCCGGGAAGTGCCCGGTCTTGAACTGGTGCAGGCAACCGGCTCATTCTCGAACGCAATCGCCTCAACTTGCAAGGAGAACGGTTTCAACAGGCTGGCATTCTCGGGCGAGAGAGTAACGTACGCACTGGCGGAAAAGATCCGTTCCGGCGGATTGGAGCCGGTGGCGCTGACCGATCCCATCAGTGAACTCAGGCTTATCAAGGACAAAGGGGAGATCGGGCGCATCAGGGATGCGGTTCTTCTCACCGAGAAATCGCTCAATCAGCTGATGCGGGAAATCAAGCCGGGAATGAGTGAACGTGAACTGGCGCTGCGGCTGGAATTCATCATGCGAGAGAATGGAGCGCAGCAGACAGCGTTTGATCTGATCGTCGCCGCAGGAGAGAACTGCTCGTTGCCGCATTATCAACCGGGCGATCGCGTGCTTCGAGCCGGTGACCTACTCTTGTTCGACATTGGCGCGAAGTGCGATTGGTACTGCGCGGACATGACGCGCGTATTCTCTGTGGGCAAAGCTTCGCCGGAGGCCGAGAAGATCTATGAAACCGTGTTGGCGGCCAACAAGGCGGGCATCGCCGCCGTGCAAGCCGGTGCGAGTGGAAAGGCCGTCGATGCGGCCGCCCGCGATCTCATCGCCGCCAGCGGACATAAGGAGCACTTCGGACACGGACTTGGACACGGAGTCGGCCTGGAGGTGCATGAGGGTCCGCATCTGTCGCCGATGAGTAAAGACACATTGCGAAGCGGCATGACGGTTACCGTTGAGCCGGGAATCTACCTCCCCGGATTCGGGGGAGTGCGGATTGAGGATCTCGTCGTCGTCACCGACAGCGGCTGTGACGTATTGACGACATTCCCCAAGGAGAGGTTGATCGAGGTTGGCTAACAGAACAATACGCTATCTATTCTTCACGCTGACCGTAGCCGCGCTGGCACTTGTCGCAGGCTGCTCGCTCGTGCAGAGCGGGCCAACCGCGCGACTCGAAGTGAAGCCCGTTGTCCTCTACGCGGGCGACAAGGCGGCGTTCGACGCCGCTCCTTCCTATGGGCCACAAGCCATCGTCTCTTATCATTGGACATTTGGCGACGGAGAAGAGACGGACGGCAAGCAAGTGGAGCACACGTTCGCCACGTACGGCACGTACACAATCAGTCTGCGCGTCACCGATATCGATGGCGCGGTGGCCACCACCGAGAAACAGATCGTCGTGTATGCGCAGAGTGGAAGCATCGTCTTCCAAGACCAGTTCTCCGACGGCGATGCGGCACTCGAACGTTGGGTGCTTGATCCGAACTGGGCGAGCGCGGGAGAGGGTACGATAGACAACGTGGGGGGCGGATACGGCTATGCTCTGCACATACACAGTGGAGTGGACCGTTGGCAACGGCGTTCGGTGAGTGTCTCTCTTCCGCCGTTGCGTGTCGGTCAACGGCTGGTCTTTACGTGCAAAGTGATGATGACGAAGACGCAAGACCTTCAGAATCTTGCAATATTCCCCGCTCGCAAGGATCTCTCCTCCGCTACGCCGCTTGTACCCTACTACTTGTACACGAATATCGGTGGCGGCGCGCAGATCCACGAACCGGACGCGCACGGCACCGACATCAGACACCCGCTCGCCTTCGCGCCGGGCGTCTATCTGTGGTACACCTATGAATTCGTCTTCTCGCGCACGGGATACGAGTTCTACATAAACGACGATCTCTATGCCTCCGGTGACAGTGGATCGTCACTTGCCGATGGCGGCGACTGGCTGATCATGGTGGGCGACGAGAGTCACCAAGAAGCTTGCAATGCGTATTTCGACGATTTCGATCTGCGTGTGGAGGAGTAGCTGGCGCCGAAAATCATATGGGATCGCGTGTCTAGATGGCTGACGTTATAATCATGCAACTATGGCAGTAGTAAACAAAATCGGAAAGGTGATGAAACGGAATCACGCACTGGTCAGTTTCGACCAGGGGCGTGTTGCACATGCAATCAAGCGTGCGGCAGATTCCATCGGCGGATTCGAGCAGGATTATCTCGCGGGAATAAACGACCGCGTCTTCTCCGCCGGCGCGAGCGATGAAGGGATCGCCGCGTTTCTCTCTGACCTGGTAGTGATCTGTCTCAACGGCGATCCGCATCATCTGGTGGCGAACTTCCCGCCGCAGGTGGAAGAGATTCAAGACGTTGTGCTGCATGTGCTTTACAGTACCGGGTTCACGCGTACGGCTGATGCCTATACCTGTTTCCGCTGGGGACATCACTGGCTTCGCCAAGGCGCGATTACCGAGGCCCAATTCGTGCGCAACGGATACCCGGCTTGTCACATGGACCCGCTATTGGAGTGGAACCGATCGCATGGCTGTGACACGGTGGAGGGACTGAACGAAGTTGTGCGCTCAGGCAAGATAAAGCGGTTGATCGACGATGCGCTTTCCTCGTACGAGTCGTCGCTTGACGAGGCGGCGGCGAAGGTTGTTGGCCGCATCGAGTCGGGCGATGAGATAAAGATGATCTGGATCAGCGGACCGTCTTCATCCGGCAAGACGACGACGACCGTCAAACTGACCGATCGACTGTGCAAACACGGCCTGCGATTTCTCATGCTCAATCTCGACGACTACTTCTGGCCGCTGATCGAACACCCGAGCGATTGGATCAACGATCGCAACTATGAGACGCCGGAAGCACTCGACATCCAACTCCTAAACGCTCACCTGCGTGCGCTGCTCGCGGGCGAGACCATCGACAAGCCGGTGTACAGCTTCAAGGAAGGAAGACAGTCGGGAACAAAGAAAGTGAGCCGCGAACCGGATCAGATCCTACTGCTGGACTGTCTGCACGGGTTCTTCCCGCCGATGACCGAGGGAATCGATGCGCGGGCCATCTTCCGACTGTACATCGAAGCGATGAATCCGTTATACGAAAGCGACGTGATGAAGCCGCTTGTAGAGATGGATTGGAGCGGAGAACGGTTGACACGCTTTGAGGACGTGCGCCTGTTGCGGCGGTCGCTGCGCGATGTGAACCATCGAAACCATCCGCCGATCTCCACGCTTCTCCACTGGCACTATGTGCGTGAAGGAGAACTGTTCTCAATCATTCCGTTAAAAGGAATTGCCGATCACGTAGTAAACGGCGGCATGCCATTCGATCTTCCGGCCCTGAAGCCTTTCTTTTCCGGAGCCGAGAGCATCTGGCCGGAACCGTCCGACCTCGATCAGTATGCGTCATTCCTCGATGCCCGCATCCGCTATCGCCGAGTGGATAAGCTCTTAAACGCGATCGAACCGCTCACAATGGATCAGATCAACGATCTTTCGCTGATTCCGGGAGACGCCGTGGTGCGCGAATTCATCGGTGGCAGCACGGTGAAGATACCACACAACGAGTGAGGGCATGCCCACGGTATGTGCCCATTGCCGACTCGCTCTGACGGAGGAATCTGATGCCGGCTAATCTAACCCCGGAGTTCCAAAAGGCGCGCCAAGAGCTGCGCGAGGCAAAGGATTCGCAAGCGAAGCTGGCTGCGCTAGAAAAGATGCTTGCCACCATCCCCAAGCACAAAGGGACGGATCATATGCAGGCAGACATCAAGCGGCGAATCGCCAAACTGAAGGAAGGACAGTCTCATACCGCCCGCCATAAAGGGCCGCAGCTCGATCACGTCGATCGCGAGGGAGCGGGTCAAGTGGTCCTCATCGGGCCGCCGAACAGCGGCAAATCGAGCCTGCTCGCTGCTCTGACAAACGCAAAGGCCGAAGTCGCTGACTATCCGTATTCGACGGTCTTTCCCATCCCGGGAATGATGGCATTCGAAGACGTGCAGATTCAGTTGATCGACCTTCCCCCGGTGACGCTCGAGTACGGCGAACCCTGGGTATACAGCCTTGTGCGACAGTCCGATCTGTGCCTGCTTATCCTCGATGGAACAAGAACGGTGGAGGAGCTTCTCGAAGCAACGGAAGAGATCATGCTCCTCTTGGATGAGCGGCACACGCGACTGGTGAAGGAGCGTGTTCGCACCGATGAGGAAACTCGTCTGCGCGACGTGCCATGCATGATCGTCCTTACGCGAGGCGATGTTGGTGATCTCGGAGACGCCTGCCGTGAGATGGACGAGATGTTCCCGACGATGTCGGTCTCGACGACGGCGGGTGAAGGCCTCGATCGCTTGCGTGCGCGAGTGTTCGCCGCACTCGACATGATTCGCGTGTACACGAAACTACCCGGGAAAGCGCCTGATATGGAAGAGCCATATGTGCTTCCCGTCGGGAGTACGGCGCTCGACGCGGTCAATGCCGTACACCGTGAGTTTGCCGATCGACTGAAATATATCCGCGTATGGGGATCGGGGAAGTTCGACGGCCAACAAGTGCCGTCCACGCACGTACTGGCCGACCGAGATATCATAGAAATACACTTAAGCTAGATCCGTTCAGGATCGATGTCAATCTCGAGGCCCGGGATCTCCGCGAGTGCACACTCGCAAGCGGCGCGGACGACCGCCGGATCTTTCCCTTTGAGCAGGGCGACATCGAGCCCAGTACGTACCGGATGGGCTACAGGACCGATGATCTGTAGATCATACTTTCCCAAGAGCTTCTCCAGCCGCGTCTTGGATTGCCACCGCTTTCTTGCCGCCAGTAGGCGCGCCAAATGCGAGAATGGGGGATAGAAGAGCGCTTCGCGCTCCGCTGATTCGAGCGCATAGAAGCGGTCATAGTCTCCGGCGATGGCTGTAACGATTGCCGGATGATCGGGATAGTTGGTTTGTACTATTGCTTCACCGCCATTCTCTACGCGTCCGAGGAGTCCGGTCAGGTACTGATACGCGCGCTCAGTGGCGCGAAAATCAGGCCGGGCGAGGATTCCATCCACGCCGATTGCAGCCGCGAATCCGACATTGGGTAAGGGTCCCCCTTTCGCAATGACCGGCGTTCCGACAATAATGTCGGCCGCGCCGGCGAGGGCTGACTCAGCCTTTTTCCAGCGGGAGCGGTTGGCCAGTGCCGCTCCCTCAACACGAGCGTATCGCGCGGACGGAAAGCGGCTCCGCAAAGCCTCTTCCACTCGCTCACTGCCAGTCCCGACAAACCGGAGGCTGCGTGCGCCGCAACGTGGGCAGGCCAGGCGACTCTGCGCAGTTCCGCAAACACGGCAGACGAGCTGCGCCGTCTTTACGTCGTATGTCAGATTGATTCCGCAGCGTGGGCATCGCAATGGATGACCGCATTTCTTGCACAGGACCGCCTGAAAATGGCCGCGCGCGTTCACTCCAACGAGAGCACGCTTGCCGGCGGATAGCGTGCGGTCGATCCCGTCCAGCAACGCGTCGCTCAATAGCGCTTTCTCTCTTGTGGTATCGATGATGCTGGTTCTTATTGCGCGGCCGGAATCCGGACTTCTCACAAGGTTGACCTTTCCCGATAGCGCTAGGTGGAATGACTCGAGTGAGGGGGCCGGAGATCCGTATACGACGTGCACAGAATCTCTCGCCGTCGCCACGTCGCGGGCGTGATAGTGAGGGAGCATTTCATCCTGCTTGTACGATCGATCCTGTTCTTCATCGACGATAATCAGACCTAGCGACGCAAACGGGAGAAACAGGGCCGAGCGGGTGCCGACCACTACCCGGGGTTGCCCGTGTCCCGCGGTGATCCGGATCTCTTCCCACAGCTTTCCCCTCTCTCCCTCGGGGAGATTGCTGTGATAGACGTCGGCAGGCACGTGCAGGTCCTGCAACAACGCTCTCTGGATCTGACGAGCAAGAAGAATCTCCGGAGCGAGAAACAGCACGTCCTTTCCTTCAAATAAGGTCTCGTCGATGATGCGGAGGTACTCGGGCATCCGTGACTGTCCGAATATGAGCATCCGGTCGGCATTGGCCGGACGCTCTTTCGATCGATGTCGTCCAACTTGCGGACTGGCGTTGTCCGAGGCTTGAGTTACCTCGCAAATCAGGCCTAGTTCGATGAGACGATCGGCAACGCTGCGCGACGTCCCGAGCCGGTCGCGCAACTGCGACTCCGGATATGGAGAGCGCTGCGCCAGCAGAAAGCGCAACAACGCGGCTTGCCGAGGAGCGCGGCGCACACGGGCCTCGATTGCGGATGTTGTCTTCTCCAAGTCGCCCGATATCGCGAGGTAGCGCTCCGTGCTACGAGTGACGGTGCGTGGAAGGATGCGATTGATGAACAAACCCGCGGGGCACAAGTAGTGCTCAGCAGTATTCACGCAGAACTCGAGAGCATCTTCGGAGAAGGACGGCGCTTCAGAGACCCGCAGTACCGGTTCCAGCGGCCCGGGATGGTCGCTCGCATCGAGAAGCTCGGCGATGATTCCCTCATGCTCTTTGTCGTTGAACCGCACGATTACGCGTTTTCCGATCACTGCTTGTGGCACGAGACTCTCGGGAACGGTGAAGTCGAACCCGCGGTCGATTGGCAGGGAGAGGAGAACGCGAGCGATCATGTCTACGCGCGCTCCAAGTAGTGAAGTACGCCGCGAATCGACATCTCCAGCTCCGGGCGTAACACCGGATCGAACGCTGCCGGCACGAGCCGCGGATCGGCGAGAACGTCGTCTATCAACTCGGGGACACTTCTTCCGTTCCGATGCTTGTCGATGCCGGCAACCCATTGCGGTAACAGATCGGCATACTGAGCGAGTCGGCTATCGGCGTCATCCGAAGGACCGAAGTGGGCGTAGAACAAGCGCTCGGCACCGAGGGAGCGCAGTCGCTCAACTGTGCGCAGGCTGTCATCCAGATTGAACGCCGGTGGCGGCGTGGAGCAATAGAGGTGCCCATCGTGGAACGAGCCGGCGGCATCGCCCACAAACAGTGACCTTGCCCGATGCTCGAACAGGCACAAGTGGTGAGGGGCGTGTCCGGGAGAATAGATTGCCTCGATCATGACGCCGTCGCCAAGGTCGAACCGTTCGCCGTCTGAGGCGGAGTGAAGCTGCGATTGCTGAATCGGCACCGCCTGTCCGTACATCGAGAACATTGCACCCGTAGAATCGCGCACGCTCGCCACAAGCTGGGTCGGATCGACCAAATGCCTCGCTCCGCGAGGGTGAACGACGACCGTAGTATGCGGGGAGTCATGCGCCAGCACTCCCGCACCCCCGGCGTGATCGAGATGGATGTGCGTCACGAAGATGTAGTCGATCCTCACACCATGAAGCGCCGATTGGATATACGGAGCGGAGAGGGATGTGCCACTATCGATCAGGGCATGTTTCCTGCCGTGCACGTGGTAAGCCGCACCGGCGTGCGTCCGCTCGAATTGATGCGTATCTATGATTTCAGGAGAGGACAAGCCGATCACCTCGAACCGATTCTACAGAAGGCCGAGCCGGAGCGCGAGGATGAGACAGAGACTGGCGACAGAGCAGCTCACGAACGATGTCAGAGCGCCGCTTCTTACCCATGTGCGGAACGTAATCGGGTTGTCGGTCTGCTCGCTGATCGATACGACAACGACGCTTGCCGTCGATCCGATCGGTGTTCCGTTCCCTCCGAAACCGACGCCAATGGCCAGCGCCCACCACAGTGGGGATATGTTCACGCCGCGGGTTGCCAATCCAGCGATGATCGGAAGCATGGCGATGGTGAACGGAATGTTGTCAACCATTGCCGACATGATGGCACTTATCCAGAGCACGGCAAGCACCGCAATTGTCATCCCATGAGTTGTCAGGCCGACGATGCCGGCAGCGATCAGGTCGAGCATTCCGGCCGCCTCCAGCCCTCCGACGATCACGAATAGGGAAAGAAAGAATATGAGAATGTCCCAATGCACGTCGTGCAGAACCTCGTCGATCGAAGGACGTATCCAAAGAAGGCCCGCACCCGCTCCGAGCAGCGCGACTATGCCCGGACTCAGGTTCATGATGTCATGGATCAGATACAGCACGATAGTGGCAGCGAGGACTATCAACATCCTTTTGGCTGTCTTGGGATCGCTCAATGCACGTCTCGCGTTCAATCGCCGGAGTTCGGAGAGGTTGGTCGGCTTGTCTCGCAGCACTTTTCGAAACAGAAATCCGAGCATTATCTGAACCACCACCCATGTAACGAGAACGATCGGTCCCAAGTGGATGAGGAAATCATTGAACGTGAAATGGGCCGCGGATCCGATCAGTATGTTCGGCGGATCTCCGATGAGCGTGGCGACCCCGCCGATGTTCGACAACAACGCCTCACCAAGCAAAAACGGGACGGCGTTTATCCCAATTACCTCCGCGATGGAAAGTGTCACTGGTGCGACAACTATGATCGTCGTGACGTTGTCGAGAACCATCGAGACGACGCTCGTGAACAGACCAAGTACGAGCATCAACTTCCATGGGCTCCCTTCGGCGCGTTGGGCAACGCGAATGGCGAGATAGGTGAACAGACCGGTCTTCTTGAGGATGCTCACTACGAGCATCATTCCGAGAAGAAGGGTGATGGTGTTGAAGTCGATCGCTTCCATGGCCTGAATGTCGCTGTAGAAGCCAAGCCAGGTGCCAATGGCGATCATCGTCACCGCCCCCACCAGGCTGACGATCGTGCGGTGGACGCGTCCGGACAAGATCCCCGTATAGGTGAGGATGAATAAAAACGAGGACACAACTAGTGGTCCAATCGCTTGGCTATGCATATTTTGACCATCGTACCGCGTCGGCATTCACTCGTGCAAGCGCGGATGTCAGACATTGTTACGCCAATAAGAACGGGCGAGCCCGGCTCTCCGGAACTCGCCCGTGGCGGCACAAAAAGGAGGTGTAGTGGTTAGCAGGACCGCTTGGTAAGGAGGTAGCTTGCCCTGATTATTTCATCCTTTCTGCTCAAAGCCTGCCGGCTGTGATTCGCCCGGCGGCAGGTAAGGGTCTTGCGGCTCTGGCGGGATAGAAACCAACCCCCTGATCTCTTTTCGTTCGCCCCTGTGACGGTGATGTGGCTTGAGATTGCCCGGAGAGAAACGAGACAAGAATGCCC
>CAZKAB010000014.1:0-7806 GCA_964550615.1 uncultured Thermotogae bacterium | reverse complement strand
AAAATCACCTTCGGCGGCTCGGCGGCCATAGGTTGCCCGTTAGGTCCGTAGCTTTGCGTCCCCAGCTTTCGCGTAGGTTTGCTATTATCGAGTTACCCATTTCTACCATAAAGAGGGCGGCTTGTCAACAAGCGCATGAGCGTGTGGTTGGCATATCTCGTTCTATTTCCGGAGAATACGAGGCATGAAAGAGAGTCCACAGGCGCTGTCCATGTTCCATCCGGCGGTGCGGCGGTGGTTTGGCGAGAGTTTCAATGCGCCCACTCCACCGCAGGCGCAAGGATGGCCGCCGATCTCGCGCGGCGAGAACACTCTCATCCTCGCCCCAACCGGTTCGGGGAAGACGTTGGCCGCCTTCTTGTTCGCGATCAATGACCTGATCGAGCGACAGGCAGGAGGCAAGAGCGTGCCGGGCGTGGAAATTCTCTACCTCTCCCCTTTGAAGGCATTGGCGGCGGACGTAGAGCGAAACCTCGCCATCCCGCTTTCAGGGATTCGCGCGGCGGCAGGCGGATTGGGGATCGCGCTGCCGGAGGTGAACGTGGGTGTGCGCACCGGTGACACGAGCGCCGCCGATAGGCAGAAGATGGTGCGCCATCCACCGCACATTCTGATAACCACTCCCGAATCCCTCAACTTGATCCTCACCTCGCCGCGGGCGCGAGAGATGCTGCGCTCGGTTCGGTACGTAATCGTCGATGAGATCCACGCCGTTTGCACAAGCAAGCGCGGAAGTTTCCTTTCGCTTCTCCTAGAGCGACTGGAAGAGCTCTCGCATGGCCCGATTACGCGCATCGGCCTGTCGGCCACCCAGAAGCCTCTCGATGCCGTGGCGCGGTTCCTCGGCGGATATGACGGCGCAGGAGTCGCCCGCCCGGTGACGATCGTCGACACGGGAATGAGGAAAGGGATGGATGTTAGCGTTCAGAGCCCGGTCGCGGACATGCGCGACTTGCCACGTGATGGAGACGGTGGGCCGTCGATCTGGCCGGCAATATACGATCGTCTCCTCGATCTCGTCGCCGCGCATCGCTCCACCTTGATCTTTGCCAACAACAGGCGCAGCGTCGAGAGGATCGCATCGGAGATGAACAAGCGTGCCGGATACAGACTCGTAAGCGCGCATCACGGCAGCGTCTCCAAGGAACAGCGGCAAGAGATCGAGCAGGACCTGAAAGCAGGAAGGCTTCCGGCGCTGGTCGCCACCGGGTCGCTGGAGTTGGGAATAGACATGGGCAACATCGACCTTGTCTGCCAGGTCGAGTCGCCGCACTCGGTGGCGCGGGCGCTTCAGAGAGTTGGACGCGCCGGACACGTGTATCACGCTGTGAGCAAGGGCGTGCTCCTTCCCAAGACACGCGAGGATCTGGCGGAGACGGCGGCGCTGGTCCGTGCGATGCGAGCGGGCAAAATCTCAGCGGTTCGCATTCCGCGCTATCCGCTCGATGTCCTCGCTCAACAGATTGCGGCGATGGTGGCGGTGGCGGAACGCGATGTGGACGGGCTATATCACGTCATCCGCCGCGCGACTCCATATCACGCGCTGTCCCGCGATCTCTTCGTGTCGGTGATTGAAATGCTGTCCGGAGCATACACAAACGAAGCCGTTCGCAATACGCGTCCTCGCATCTCATGGGATCGACTGAACAACAAGCTCTACCCGCTCCCGGGCACGCGACACGTGGCGATTGTGAATGGCGGGGCCATTCCCGATACGGGGCAGTTCGCGGTTGTGCTCGAAGACGGTAAGACGCGCCTCGGTGAGCTGGATGAAGAATTCATCTACGAACGTCGGACAGGAGAGACCATCTTGCTCGGCACTGGCCGATGGCGAATCGTGGACATCGGCTCCGATCGTGTAGTCGTTGCTCCCTCACAGGAGAGGACCGGACAGATGCCGTTCTGGCGTGGCGAGGGGCTCGGCCGCGATGTCGAGTTCGGCCGGCGATACGGCGCATTCTTGCGTGAATGCGAATGCAGATTGGACGAACCTGGGTTCGTGCACTGGTTGGAAGACGAGTGTTCGCTCGATGAAGCGGCTGCGCAGAATCTAAGCGGGTATCTTGAAGACCAACGCCGACGGGGAGACGTGATCCCGAACGATCGTGTGATTTTGCTCGATGCGTTCAAGGATGACTTGGGTGAGGCACGATTGGCGATCCTTTCACCGTTCGGACGGGCATTTCACCATGCCCTTCTCCTCGCGCTCTCCGCGCTTCTCAGACGCAATGGCGAACCGCTGCCGGCCAGCGTCCATTCGGACAGCGGAATCATACTGAAACTGGGAGATCTGTCCGTCGATCGCGCGGTCTCCCTGCTGCAATCGCTCGCCGATACCGAGGTTGAGTCGCTGATTCTCGAGGAGGTCGAACGTTCGCCGCTGTTCGGCATGTCCTTCCGGCAGAACGCGGCGCGCGCGCTGTTGTTGCCAAGACTTCGTCCGGGGAGGCGTACGCCGCTGTGGCTCCAACGACTGCGAGCTCGCGACCTACTGGCGCTGGCGCGTGCATTTCCGTCGTTCCCGATAGTCGTTGAAACATATCGCGAAGTGATGGAAGACCGGCTCCCGATACACGAACTCGGGGAATTCCTGCGCGAGGTGCGATCGGGGCAGGCACGCTTCGCCTTGCGACGCGGACAGACTCCGTCGCCTTTTGCGGCCTCGTTAACCTTCGATTTCGTTGCCCGCTATATGTACGAGTGGGATGAACCCAAGCTGCTACCTGCGGGGAGCAACGTCGATCGCGCCACGGTGGAAGGCCTTGTCGGCGCGCGGGCGCGGGCAGACCTGTTCTCCCCTGAAGTGGTGCGACAGACAGAGGAGCAACTGCAGGGCATCTCCGAGCGGGCGCGTGACGGCACCGAGCTTGTTGAATTGATGCGACGAATCGGAGACCTGACGCGGCAGGAGATCGCAGAGAGATGCGAACCGGAAGCACTGGCCGCGCTACCAGACCTGCTACAAGACGGGAGGATCGTCGAAGTGAATGTGGCGGGGGCGGACACACCGCTACGGATGGCGGTTGCCGATGATGCTGCGCGCTACGAAAATAGGACTGTGCAGGATTTGGAATACATGATTGCCCGCTACCTCGCCGCGCACGCGGTCGTCGACCGCGATGAACTACGAGCGCGATACGCGATCGAGCCCGGCATGTTCTCTCAAGTGCTCGCCTCAATCGACCCGATAACGGTCGTTGATGCCGACAGCAGCACGCGAATATGCGATCGTTTAGTGGCAAGCACGCTCAGACGACGCACGATCGCCAGATCGCGCAGGCGGCGCGAGGCGGTTTCTGCTCCGACATTCGCTTCTTTCCTCGCCGCCCACCAACACTTGGGCGGGCGCCAAGGCGACCACCAAGGTGGTCTTGTGGGGGTCGACGGCCTGCGGGAAGTCCTATCGCAGCTTTCTTGGTGCTATCTCCCAGTAAACGTGTGGCCGCGCGTGCTTGGGGAGCGCGTCTCGGACTACCGCGCCGCACTTCTGGAACAGCTCCTGCGAACGGGTGAGTTCACTTGGCGCGGAATCGGACGCGCAGAAGGAGGACGACGGATTGCGTTCTCTCCACGCGACTGCGAGCGCGCATTCCTCGAGTACTCGCCTCCGCACATCGAGACCCAAGATCCCGTTTCAAACGACATTGCGGCATATCTCTCGCAACACGGGGCGCGATTCTTGCACGAGATCGCGGCCGCCCTCGGTATCGTGCCCTCGCAAGCGGCGGACGCGCTGTGGAAGCTGTTATGGACGGGAAGACTAACGAACGACTCCCTCGATCCGGTATGGGCGGGCAAGCCGCGAGCCGAACTGTGGCGGTCGCGCCATCGCGGGTCGAATGGATGGACGGCGGCCGGACGATGGTCGACGTTCAGCGCAACGCCAGAAGCCGACTCCTCCGCGACGAGATTCGAGCCGGCGGCAAAGCGGCTTCTTGCGCGCTACGGCATCCTCGCCCGTGAGATGATCTCGATGGAGCAAACCACGACAACCTGGGCGAATCTCTACCCGCTTCTCAATCGATGGGAGTGGCAAGGTTCGCTCGAGAGGGGGCTGTTCGTCGATCACGTTTCGGGTGTGCAGTTTGCGGAAAGGGGGTCGATGGAGCGACTGGCTCAACACACTCCGGCAATTGAGATGATGCTCATCAATGCCTGCGATCCGGCGAACGCGTACGGGGCTGCAGGCTTGTTTTCGTTGACTTCGTCCGCAGGCGAACCGTTCCCGTTGGCTCGCCGCGCCGGGAACTACC
This sequence comes from uncultured Thermotogae bacterium, assembly GCA_964550615.1. Taxonomy (GTDB): domain Bacteria; phylum Bipolaricaulota; class Bipolaricaulia; order UBA7950; family UBA9294; genus M55B144. The sequence goes on along the minus strand of CAZKAB010000014.1, from coordinate 3,553 downwards.
TTATTCTCCGAGGAGGGGTGCCGGTGATGGCGATTGAGAACCGCGGCGAGCGGATTACGTCGCTTGCCGAGCTGTCGGAGCGGGATCGGCGTGCGGCCGTTTCTCTACTGCCACGCCTTGTCGAGCGAGAGAGCAAACAGCGCTCAATCAGGATTCGTGAATGGGACGACGGGCCGGCGAGCGAATCGGCGGCAAGAGAGGATCTGGAAGCTATCGGCTTTGTGTGCGAAGATCTTCACATGATCTACTACCGCGGGTTCGATGCTGGAGGTGGCGCATGAGCGAGGATCGCACGAGAGTTGAGACGATTCTCACCACTGCGGGGGCGATTCTACGGGCAGGCCCGATTTGCGATGAATGCCTCGGCCGCGCGTTCGCGCGCCTGGGGCATGGATTTGCAAATGCCGAACGCGGGCAGGCGCTGCGCACTATCCTCGCAATGCAAGGCACCAGCGGGAAGCCCGGCACGTGCTGGGTGTGCGACGGCCTGTTCGATCGGGTCGATGATTGGGCTCAGAGAGCCCTCACGCTGGCGGAAGGAATAGAATTCGACAGCTATCTGTTCGGCGTCCGCCTCACGCCGCGCCTGAAACAGGCGGAGAAGCTCTTCTCGGAACGATTCAAGACCGAAACCGCCGAACCGCTTAAGCATGCGTTCAATCGCGAAGTGGGAAAGGCGTTCGAAGCGCTTGCCGGTCACGGCACGGTCGACCTGACGCATCCGCATTTGTCGTTTATCATCGATCCGGAACGAGACGAGATCGGCGTAAGCATTCTCTCTCTCTACATGTACGGACGCTATCGAAAACTCGTGCGCGGGATCCCGCAAACGCGGTGGCCGTGCCGCAAATGCGGGGGAGCCGGATGTGAGCAATGCTCGTTCACCGGCAAGCAGTATCCGGAGTCCGTAGAGGAACTGATAGCTCCGCTGTTCCTTGCCGGCGCCGACGGAACCGAAGCGCACTTGCATGGAGCCGGTCGTGAGGATATCGACGCGCGTATGTTGGGAAGCGGCCGACCGTTCGTGCTGGAGATCGTCTCCCCCAAGAAACGCCAAATAGACCCGACCGCGTTGGCTGAAGCGACGAACGCTGCTTCGGCGGGGAAGGTAGAAGTGGGTCCGCTCCGGTTTGTGGCGCGTGAGACGGTGGCTCTGGTAAAGGAGACGCATGCCGAAAAGACGTACCGTGCGATGGTTTCGTTCTCCGATGCGGTGGAGCGGCAAGCGTTGGCTGATGTCGTGGCATCGCTCGTAGGCGTAATCGAACAACGAACTCCGAGGCGGGTGGCGCATCGTCGCGCCGATATTGTGCGCTCGCGTCGTCTGATCGATGCGGAAGCCACTTGGCTCTCCTCGCAGAAGGCCGAACTGGTTCTGCACACCGAGGGAGGCCTCTACGTGAAAGAACTCGTCTCCGGCGACGCCGGGAGGACCGTCCCCAGCCTGAGCGGACAACTTGGCGTGCCCGCTGTGGTCGCGGAGCTTGACGTAGTTGACGTCGCCGCCGACTCGTTTCCCGATGTTGCCGATTTGAAGATCGACCCCGGCGTAGCGTAAAGTTTTCTCCATTGGAGGAGTCGTTCCATATGCCCAGATCAACCGACCAGAAACGAAGAGAGAATCGACCGCAAGCGACCGACGCGGTGGATATCCTCAAGGTCTACTTCCGCGAGATCTCGCGGTTCCCCATCCTGTCCCCGGACGAGGAAAGCAAGGTTGCCGTCGCTATGAAGAACGGCGCCGATGGGGCAAGGGAGCGATTGATAACTTCCAACCTACGGCTGGTGGTAAAGATAGCCAACGAGTACCTCGACGCCGGCCTGCCGCTGCTCGATTTGATTCAGGAAGGAAATATCGGGCTGATCGAGGCGGTCGACCGGTTCGACGTTGAGCGTGGCTACCGTCTTGGGACATACGCGTCGTGGTGGATCAGACGCTCGATTCTGAGCGCGATCACCGATTTTTCACGCCTGATCCGCATCCCCGACTACCTGTTCCGCGCCGTGCGCCGATTGGAACAGATGCGCGCCCTCGATCGCGAGGGGACTACGAGCGACGAGGAGATCACTGAGGCACTGGGGATGTCCGTCGATCGACTGCGCAGAATCGAAAAGCAGGTGCAGGAGATCACGTCCCTCGACCGTGTCATGAGCACGGAGAGCGATGAAACGCTGGAGGATTTCCTCGAAGACGAGGCGGCGCTATCGCCGGAGAGAGAGGCGCTTCGCCTCCTGTTCCATGACGAGTTAGAGCACGTGCTCGACACGCTGCCCGCGCGGCAGGCGTTTGCGTTGCGGCTTCATTACGGAGTGGAAGACGGCTATCCGCACAACCTCGCCGATGTGGGAAAGATCATGGAAATAAGCCGCGAACGAGCGCGCCAACTCGTAAAGCAAGGGCTGAGCCGCGTCAGCGAGACCTGGGGCGAGCGCGCCCTCGACTTCTATCGCGGGCTTCTCTCCGACTGACCCTGCTGCCTTTCCGCGAGGCTTCGTAATTGTCCGCATCCGGCGCGGATCTTTACTCCCCTTCCCATACGCACAGTCGCATTGATCCCCGCATGACGCAGTTCCTGCGCGAATGCGTCCACCCGTTCCCGTGAACTGGGGCGAAAGCTGGAACCGGGGACGGGATTGAGCGGAATCAGGTTAACGTGGCATAAGAGCCCGGACAGTAACCGCGCGATCGTGCGCGCCGCTGGAATGTCATCATTCACCCCGTCGATCAACGCCACCTCAAACGTCACCCGCCGGTGCGTGCGCTCGATGTAAGCGCGGCAGGCGTCGATCAACGGCTTCAGAGGATAACTGGCGTTGGCCGGCACGAGGCGTGTGCGAAGATCGTTATCGCCTGCGTGGAGCGATATCGCCAGGTTCACCTGCAGGTTCTCTTGTGTGAACCGCTCGATCCCCGGGATTATGCCAACAGTGGAAACGGTGAAACTGCGGGCGCCAAGGGAGAATCCGTCTTGATCGTTCAAGATGCGGATCGACTTCATTGTCTCGTCGTAGTTTAGGAATGGCTCGCCCATCCCCATGTAGACGACGTTTGTGACTCGTTCGTCGCGCGCGGCGAGCACGCGTGCGAAGTGGAGCACCTGTGCGGCGATCTCGCCGGCGGTGAGATTGCGCGTGAAACCGCTCTTGCCGGTGGCGCAGAAGGCACAGCCGATTGCGCAGCCAGCCTGGGTTGAAACACATACCGTGCGCCGCTCGTCGTATAGCATCAGAACCGCCTCGATCGTCTCGGCGTCGGCGAGCCGGAACAGGCACTTCTCGGTGCGGCTGTCACGGCTTGTTATCGAATCGACTATTGTCAACGGATCAAGCGGCAAGCGCTCGCTAAGGAGGGCGCGCAGCGGCTTCGATAGAGTAGTGAACTCTGCATACGTCGGGGCAAGGTCCTTGTACGCAGACTGCCAAATCTGACGGACGCGAAACGGCGGCTCGCCAAGGCCGGCAACGAATGCGCCCAATTCGCCTTGTTCGAGATCGTAGAGAGTTCGCTCGCTCATCGTGCTTCGTCCGCAAGGAGCTTGTGAAATTCGTCCTC
>CAZKAB010000013.1:0-44428 GCA_964550615.1 uncultured Thermotogae bacterium | reverse complement strand
GGGACGGTCAGTTCCGGGACCTCTTCGGATCTCGACTTCTATCGGTCTCCCTACAGCTACTCTCTTCCTAAGGGCAAGGCTCCTGAAGACATCGCAGGTATCGGTATCGCCGGCTCGAACGACCATGTCTATGTTTGGTACCGGCTGTCTATCAAGTAGACGCACTGGGAATGCGTCAATGATGCAGCTTCTCCCACTCCTCGATGGCTATCGCGACATCCCACCAGTAGATGCGCTTCCCCTTGTCTTTTGACCTGCCCCTGGACTTCAGGCTGCTGCCGACAAGCGTGCAGACTTTCTCCGCCGCTTCCAGCCGGGCCATGATGTGGTCGAGCATGGCAAGTTGCTCCTCGGAAAGCGCGGCTGCAATCTCGCTAAGGCAAGCTTTCTCGAACGCCTTGTTTTCCATAGGGCACCTCCTCTCAATCTGACTGCCCGGTCTGCCCCGATCAACGCCACCTCCGGCTGCGACATTCATCCGCGGTGATTCTCCCCAGACGATCCAACGTTGTCGAGGGCTGAACGGCCGGGTCAACTTCCGTGGATCGGATGAAAGGCACATACCAGATTCGATCCCATCGTATGCATAATACCGAACGAAAGCTCTTCTCATTGCTCACGCAGCCTCCCGAATGATCCACAGATTCAAGCGGGAAAAGATCCAGGTGACTCTGGTTACTATCTTCGAAAGCTACAGCTTGGTTCTAGGTGTGAAGGCTGAGAGGAATACGTCGCTTTCGCGGCGCAACATCGTCAGGGAAACCGGCACTTAGTCTGCGGGTTCAGATCACAGAGCGCACCGACCTTTTTCAACACGCAGTCATATGAGCAGTTTCTTCATCGGTTGAATCTTGAGATCGGTCCCATCGAATGTGGGACACGAGCGGATGCCCGTCGTCTTCTTGAAGCCCATCGCTGTGTAGAAGGGAACGGCGAAAAGTGTTGCCGCCACGCGTATCCACGTAACTCCCTGAGCACGTGAGTCGCGTTCGAAGCGTTCGACCAACTTGCGGCCTATGCCTTGACCGTGTCGGTCCCCCCGCACAAACAGGCTGGCCAGCACATTCTTCCTGCCCCGGAGTACACCAACGATCTCGTCGCCGTCTTGAGCGACATAGAGCATGGGGGATTTCAGGATCGATCGCACGGCTTCGCGATGGGTTGGATTGTCGGAGAAGGCGTGCCGGAAAGGCCCCAGTAGGCGACTCTGTTCCTCAGGATCGGCGTGCGAAAGGTTGTACTTGCGGAAGGTTTCAGCGATCAGCCTACCAACGGCAGGTGCATCGTCGTCTCGATACTGTCTGATTTTCATGTGTCTCCCTGAGTCTGAGTGCTCTGCCTGAGGACTGGGATAGCCTGCCGTGGATGCGCGACAGCATACGGCAGGCGGCGTAAATTTGCATCACATGCGCGTATCAGTCAAGCAAGGAAACCGTCTGGAGCGCGAGATTGGAGAGGGGGCGCGGGTCGCTTCTTGGGAATGTATCTCAGAGACATCAAGAATCATTCCCGTACCCCAATCGCGCGGTGGGCGTACGGGTCGACGCGAATCCAAGGGATCTTATGTCTCTGCGCCCACTTCGACAGACACGGGTTCCCATTGACAATACACGGGCCGATAACAGGCACCTCCGGGATCGGAACCATACATGACTTGAGACCGCGATTCGCCGGACATCGAGGTGGAGTGGTATGGTGGGGGAGAAGAGAGGAGGTGTGCGATGAGAAACGGAATCGTCTGTCTGTTGATCGTTCTTTGTGTCGGCCTTCTTGCAGTAGCTTCGTGCCATTTCTCGGACAGCCCGGACTGCGGCTGCTTCGACAACACAGCAACATGGAACCCAACCGGAACATGGATTCAGGATATCGCTCTGGATACTGTGGGGACAATCGTGTCGTGCGTGACCGACGGAGGGAAGCCCTTCTATCAGATGCGGCTGGGGCTGGGTTCGGCCAGTTCCGCGAACACAATGGCGTCGATTCTCGAAGCGCTCTCATCGATGGGAATGAATCCATACGAGAGGGAGGCTTGGTGCTCGGAGACGATATCGTATTGGCACCGAGAGGCCGAGATTCCATATAGCACGGGATACCGTGGCAGCGATTGGCACCTTGACTGGCAGCTGACCAATACCAACGCAATCCGCACGTTCTACATGGTGGAGGAATTGCTCGATTCCTTGCCGTTCATGAGCGGGCGAGGCCGATGGATCGAGTGGAGCGATCTCGACTACTCCGATTTTCAGCCGGGTATCAACGCTCCTGCTCCCGGATCATACGTTCTGATACGCAAATACGACGATACTAACGCAACCTGGGACGGCAAGAGCCACAGCATGATGATTGACGAGATGACCATTCATCAGAATGGATTTGGCGATGTGGTTGAAGTCGAGGTTACTCTGTTGCAAGGGAATGCCGGTTCTCCTGCGCAAGTCCTTGCCTTCTCAAGCCTAGATGATTTGATCTCTTACACGCCGGGTGGATCAGAGTGGCTGAGCAGCAGCAGGAAGATTCTGGGATTTGGGGTCGATCTCGACAGACATGGATCTCCGGTCTACGATCCGGACCGACTGCACTACGAGAGAGACCTGTTTGTCGTTGCCCCGGCGTTTAAGCCGTTCCTCACGAAAGACCCCATGTGGTCACGCTTGTACGCACCACTCGTTCAGAAGTTGGTTGAATACGCGACCAAAGTGATAGGTGGTCCTGGAGTCACAGGCCCCGGCCCAGTGATAGGAAAGGGAAGCATCCCGGATGGTCAAGGTGCATCGTGGGCGTTCGGGCCGGAACTGAATCGCACTCAGCCGAATGGCTTTGCGATAGAAGTTGATCTGCTGCAGGATCATCCTCTTCCACTCAAGGGGATTGCCCTCCGTTGGGAGGGAGCGATACCGATAGGATACTCAGTCCGTTACGCTGCCGACGGAGAGCGGTATCAAGATGCTGCGCTTGCTGGCGCTGAGTCTATTAGAATGTCCGGGCAGCAACTTGGCGGTATCTTGATTCCCATTCCGTTTGGGAAAGAGAGCAAGAGAGTTCGAAAGATCCAGCTCTACTTCCCTCCCGGATCAGTGATCGGCGAATCGCAGCTGACCGAGATGCGATTCATCTATGACTGGGGACCGAGCGATGAAGCGGAGTTCAATCCCTCCGTACTGGGAGAGAAGAGCGACGGACCTCTTTCCATCGAGATCTCGACCAGCGCTTCAGATGTTCAGGAAGCGGCGTACAGTGACGTGGTAGTAGTGTCATGGAAGATCAGCGGGGGAGCATTGCCTTACAAGCTGATCATCAGAGTGACGGGCCCTGATGGTGTAACGGTTGCGGAAGGAGACAACGCCTCCGAGGGAACGAGAAGCTTCAAACTTGCCTATCCAAAAGGAGGCACGGTCCTCGTGAGCGCGGAGGTTGAGGACGCCGCTGGAGCAAGTGCCTCCGGGATGACCAGCGTGTCCTTGGAGTGATAGCAGTGCCGGCATCCGAAGCCCGCTTCACAAGAAGAGCTTGGCTTCAAGTGAGTGCTTTGGCTGCCTGGTAGTCTTGTCTCGACTGGCTTTGGAGTCCGGATGTCGGTATACGATCAGCATTTCGGAGCTAGCACCCGAGATTCCTTGGAACTGGATCTGAGTTTATTCGCAAATAGTGCTTGCCGGTTCATGCTGAAATAGCATGCAAAAGGAGGAAACGAGCGTGGGAAGATTCGAAAACAATCGTGGCTTTCTCAGGGCGGATGGATGGGACGACTGGGCTGAGCAGCCGACGGATCAGAAACAAGGTATCCCAGCGCCGCCAGTCCAGAAGCCATATCCTGATGGAGCCAAGCTGGTGGATCTTGTTTCCACAGATAATCTAGCCGTCGGAGAGATTCCCCTCATTGAGGCCGTCGCTTCGCGCAAGAGTCATAGGAGGTTTGGCAAAGCATTCCTAACACTTGAGGAGCTCTCCTTTCTTCTGTGGGCAACGCAAGGTGTGCGAAGCGTAGTTTCAGACGGAAGCGCCACTCTCCGGACGGTGCCGTCAGGTGGCGCGAGACACCCGTTTGAGACTTACCTGGCTGTGGGGCGGGTCAGGGATCTTGAACCCGGACTGTATCGGTATCTTCCATTGGAGCATAAACTGTGCCTTCTGCGAGAGGGCGACACCCTTGTGGAGGAGGCGAGGAACGCATCGCGGAATAATGCGTTTGTGTCCGACGCGGCTGTGGTGTTTGTGTGGACGGCCATCCCTGTTCGAGCTGAATGGAGATACGGGCCCGTCGCCCACAAGATGATCGCAATCGATGCGGGTCATGTTTGCCAAAACCTCTACCTCGCGTGCGCGTCAATCGGAGCGGGCACGTGCGCCATCGGTGCATACTCACAGGATCGAATGGATTCCGTACTGGGAGTAGATGGGAACGAGGAGTTCACGATCTACGTCGCCCCGGTTGGCAAGATCGCATAGCCAATGGGAGTGGCAGCGCTTCCCTCTGAGATACTAATTGTGGTACAGTGAAGCTAAGACAAAAAAGGAGGTGATCGGAATGCCGCGATTCATTGCGACGCACAGCGTAGCGTTCAACGAAGAGCAGATGAAAGATCTTGCCAAGAAACCTCTCCCGGAAGGGATTTCTTGGGTGAGAACCTTCTGCAGCTTTGCCGAGAACAAAGCGTTCTGCGAGTGGCAGGCGCCAAGCAAAGAAGCCGTTGAGCAGGTACTCAAGCAAGTTCAGGTTCCATACGACAAAATCTACACAGTCCGCTTGTTCGACGTTGCCACAGCGACGCTTGAGCCGTAGCTGAAGCGAGTCCTCCTGATATTTCTTGGTAGGCGGCCCAGGATCTGGGTTGCTAGTGCCAAGAACGTACGGATAGCGTTGGCATTCCGAACGGTGAAGATGCCATGCTCTGGGGGTAGTTGCTTCCTCCGTTAGTGCGATACGCACATCACTCAAAAGAGAACGAAGCTGGCGAATCCGAATGCTCTCTCACAGTCTGTAAGGCGAACTCCTTGTTGGTTCTTGCCTGTTTCGGGTCCTCAGGCTTTCCGTGACTTCTCACTTGTGGGAAGGCGTTGGCGATCGGCGCAGTGCCCCACAGCATGGCGAAAACGTGCAACCACGCAGCATCCTTACGAGAAGCCCCAAAGAGGCACATGCTTTCCGCATGGTGTCTCGTGAATCGCAGCGCTCCGATCGATCCCAACTATAGTCGTAATTGCGAATCGGATGCAGAGAAGTACCTCACTCGGCTGCGATCGCGGATCGGCTGACCCCCTTGAAGATCAACCACAGTGCAAACACCATCTCCTGCACGGCCAACGGAAGCATGAGTATTGTCTGGATCGTCGAGGAACAAGCTTTGATTTGTACAATGCCCAGTTCAAGATGAGAGCAGTCAGTCCAAGGATGACCTGCCTGCCAATCAGACTTGTCCAATCACGTGCTGAACTCAGCAACGTACCAAGCGGTTGGAATTGAGAAGTATTCGTTGCTCCCGCCATCACGGACTCTCGCCCCAATGTCACGAGTATTAGCAGACAGATGGCTCCGACAGTGAGCGGGATGGCCCCGAATATCCTGGCGGCAAGATATCCACGAGCGGTGCCCGCGCTTTGCTTCTGCAAGATCGGAAACAGGAGAACGGGAACACCGAGAATCGCGGTGGCCATGATGAGTTCGAAGACCTTGGCGAGAGAGTTGTGGCAGCTGGAGGGCCCGAGACGAGCACCATTCTCAGGATTGGGCGCAAGGCAACGATGATGAATAGAACTCCTACAACTCTCGCTGTCTCTCTCTGTGGTGGGTGCTCGAAAACACAAGAATCGATGGCCAGATCACACGGATGTACCACGCGGAATTCCCGATCGGATCGGAGTTGGCGCACACGCTGCCGGTTCATTGCCCGCTGACCTACGAGAAGCTCGCATCGTACGCCTTCGATCCCAATGCGGAACTGCTGCTTGCACTCGAACTCATCGGGCAAGCGCGCTAGAGACAAGTAACCTGACGCGGCGTGATCTCCAGGCTGTCTTGCGGTCGACGGTCCGCGCCTTGCGTTCGGGTGATGGTTAGTGGGGCGAGTCTGTGCCTGCCGCTACGAAGTCTTTTGGGGGTGTTCAGCGGCTCCTCCCGCCGCCTTCCTTCCTGCCGCGAGGCTCAATCCTAGCAGGTAGAGGACGGTTACAACGCTCCAAACGGCGCCGGGAATGGATGCCTCTTGACCTGACAACGCGAGCGCGGTTGCCGTCGCCCACCCGGAGTTCTTGATGGTGCCCAGCAACACGTAGCTTGTGCGCAGAGGCCTATCTACGCCCGCTTGCTTCGCAATCAAATGGATCACGCCTCCTAGGACAAACGTACAGGCAACGGCCACGCCTGCAATCTGCCCGACCAGGACTGGCGCGCGAAGGAAGGTGTCTTGGTTCAGTCCGACCACGATGAATAGCACCAGGAAGAATCCCCAGTTTATGATACCTCCGATCCAGGAGCCAACGTGCTTGGCAATCCCGGCGCGCCTCAAGAGGCGGGAAAGGATGAGTGGCGCAATGACGAGCTCGGCGATCACACGAAGAAGCCTGAGCGGACCAATCACTCCGCCTCTGACTAGGAGCGTGGTAAGGATCGGGGCTATCGCCAGCGTCGCGAGATACCCACCCAAGGAACCGATTACGGATAGGGTGACGTCGCCCCCGAGTAGGTGTGCGAACGGAATGACGGCAAATCCCGGCGGAGCCGCGGCGACGAGCACGAAGCCTGACCAGATCGCTTCATTGGGGGAAGCCCATCGGCCGATCAGCAGGATGGCTGTACAGAGGATGAGGTAGTTCAAAGCGACGCCCAGCAGGATTGGACGAAACGTTTTTCGCAGTGGTAGAAACGTGCTTGTTGGGGTCCGCAGGGTCGATGCTGTGATGATCAGGATGATCGCCGGCGAAACGAGGGGGCGAAGCGAGCGGGCAACACCCGGGAGAAGCATACCGAGGAGCAGGGCTAGAAGTAGGATCGCGTATCGATTGCCTAGCAGCCGAAGCGCTGGACCGAATCTTTGTCTATTTGAACTCATTGGGCCGCCCAATGATAGCCTCTGGGAAGCTCGTGCGCATGTGCAGGAAGCGAGTAGAGCCGGTGGCCGCTATACGGGGAATAGAATATGGCACGTGTCGCTTTGCCTGCGCTGTCGATCGCGCAGAGTGCGTGCAGTGCTGCTATCCTCACGGGAGTCCGGGAAAACCTGATTGTTTCCAGATCCCGCTTGCGGGCACGTTCTTGCTCAGTGTGTCGTGATGCGTATGCTGGTTTGCGGATGTGATCCGATAGAACACAATGCATAGTCGATGCGGCCGCGCAGCCTGCGCCGCCGCCGGGTGCGATGGTTCGGGGCTCATTGCATGTTGGATGCGCGGCACGGGGGTGGGGATAGAATGCCGAATCACCCAAGCCAAACCCTGCATTGCCCATTCCACGTGCGAATCAAGGGGGATGCAGACATGGAAGACTGGCTACTCTTCTCAATACCACACCCGTGGTTGGGAATACCTGAGTGGGAGAACCTGCGGGAGCAGATTATCGCAGGTCACGCTGATCCACTGACGGTACCGCCTCAAAAAGGCGTTCGTGAAATTCCTCTACCGCAGCGCCACCCCGAGGAAGTACGGCCAGATCACCAAACCGACGATGGCCTGCCACCAAAGCACCTTTGCGAATGCAAGGGTGAACAACCATCCGGCAAACCAGAATCCTCCCGCCAAACTTCCACTTCGTGCCCTGTTTCCCATAACGATCAAACCTCCTGTCCGGGTTTACGTCAATGTACTCTCCTTTGAACCACAGATGCAATTGCCTTGCCCTTTGTGTTCATAGAGTCAAATGTCCATATCCGGGCCGAAGACAGTCCGCCGGTGAATACATACGTAGTGCGAGACTGACTCCGTGATACGGATACGGAGCGCTGCCCTATCAGAACGGAGCTTTCGCTCACATCCCAAACACTACAGCGGGCATGTAGAATCACAGAACAGAGAACCAAAGCGTCCTATGCTTAGTTAGCCAAAGGATCAAGATTGCCTTCGCAGTCACATTCGCAAGTACGCGGCTATCTTTAGCTTGTTGTCTCCGCGACAAATGTGAATCATGCCAAGGATGTTCAGATTCCCAGGCAGCGTATCAGGCTGGAGCGCTTCGTAGTGAGATAACTGCCGTGTAAGCCGAAGTGCGGCATTAGCACAGGCTGGGCGCGCTCTACTGCCGGCTACCTTGGAGAGCGAATTCACACGAATCTTAGATTGGCCGCCGATTGCCCCGTCAGGCCTCTTCATGTAGCAGGACGTTTGTCGTGGTATTTCAGTCGATGGCCGCAAATAGCACAGCGCGTCTCGGGCGGTACTACCCATAGAAGCAGCAGTAGATTCATGAGCCAGTTGAGTGGTCGGTGGAGAATCTTGTCGAGTGCGAAGGGTTAACAGATCCTGCAATCCTCGCATTCTGTCATACCATAGCCCTGCATCCTCCCGGTCCAGCCTGGCGCAGCAGTAGAGTAGATCTCTCTGCTCCGCGACAACAACGACCTCCATCAGAGCGGCGATCGCCAAATCCCAACTACGTGTTTGCTTTGCGCAAGTTCTGCTTTTCGAGAGAGCTTGCTGCGTGACAACTGGCGGGCATACGCTAATACTCAATCATGCAGGTCACAATTGGATCAGGCAACCGCGATGTTGCTCAAATGCGTAGAAAAACTCTTCCACGTATACTCTCCCTTCCCCGGAGGAGATGATATTTGTGGAAGCCAGCCAATTCGAGACGGACATAGAAAGCGCTCTGTGGACCCTGGAGACCGAAGGAGACGAGGACTCAGCCCTCGAAGTGTACCAGCGGGTCACAAGCGATCTGGAAGCTGCGCTTGCAGCGGGAACTGTGGAAAGGGCAGACGCTCTTCGGGTCCTGTCGTACGGCTACCTTCGGCAAGCGAATCTCGTTCGGGTACGTGGGGACCTCTCGAAGGCGCGTGATCTGGGTGAGAAGTCCATCTTGCTGGGACGGGAATCAGGAGACGCTCTTTCCTTGGCCAGAGCGCTTCTAAACCACGCACCGACGCTGGCACTCATGAAAGATCCGTCACTCAAGAGCGTGCTCGACGATTCCCTTTCGCTCTTTTCTGCGGGTTCTTCAAAGGATCACGCACAAGGAGTTGGTTGGTACTGGATCCTTGTAGCGGACATCTGTGCTGCTGGTCTTATGCCGGGAGGGGCGAGCGAGATGATTACTGCAGCGGAGAGAGCCCTACAGGCGCTCACTCCCATTGAGAACTGGCAAGGAATCGCAAGAGCCTACTCGGTTCTGGAGCGCGCTTATAGAATGACCGGTGATATGGACGCTGCACGCCGCGCAAGTGAGTCGTTGCAGAAGGCAACTGAGAAAGCGAGGGATGAGAAGCAGTAGCGCTTTTTGCTGGTCTGTGAATCGATGATTTGCCTTCTTCTCGCCATTGACTGAACACCCGACACTTGGCCACAGGCTCAGCTCTACCGCATGTCAAACTCGGAAGTTCCAGTTCACGAGCTTTACGCCGACTTCCGAGAGACGTGCCACCGTGCTGACGTAACGTGATTCATCCGATGGTTCGCGCTCGACAGTTGCACTGATTCCACGACAACCCACGTTGCCTATCGGCTAGTAGATCCTCGCCATCCGGTGCCGTTTGCCATGGGGTGGCTTCGTGTGGAATCCATATTGCCAGTACCTCGAAGGCGTTTGCCTATGCTTCTGTTAGTAGGACTTCTCAGTCGGTCTTTCCTTGCCAACTGCAATGGCAAGCAATCTGTCCGAATCAATTGACAATGTGGTTACTCGCCTGGCTCCGGAAAGGCACGAGGCAGTTTGCGCAGTCATCGAGCGCGCGCTCCGTGGCAGGAGTGTATGGAAGCAAATCTTGCCATAGCTTTCCGTTAGAGACATGCCCCTAGGCAACAATACCTTCGTGCAATATACTAGGCAATTTGTACAGTTCATGTCATCGTGGTACCTTGGAGTTCTGTACACCGCGACTGGAGCGGGGAACAAAGAAGGGGCTTTGTACCGTTTGACCACCTCTTCGGAGGAAGGAGCGTGCTGATGAGACGACCACGAAGGACCGCCTCAATAGTAGGCGGAATCACCATCAATCGACTATCTCTTGCCTGGTGCTTGGTACCTCGGTCGTTTCGCCACAGAGCGACGAAAGGAGATGAACGTGACTGGACGAAGAGATAGCACATTCCGCTTTTGTATTCTTCTCTCATTTGCCGTTTTCTTTGCCGCGACGATTCCAGCACTTGGCGCACCGGATGTGGCCGACATAATGGCAGTTGTCGAGTCATTCCAGAGGCTTGCAGTGCTGGTTCCGGATGTCGCAGGAGAAGTCTGGATGAGCGACGCGGCGTACAAGGATTGGAGCCAATTCGTCGGTCAGCTGGATGATCACGCGATAGGAAGCGCGGTCTGCTTTGTGCACGCGGTGCCGCTTGCGGGGGAGAGCGACAATGGATCACCGTATGGCGGCCTTTACAGCCCGTGGCTTGGTATGCTGCTCCTATTCCAGCTCGACGAAAACGCGACGACAATCACCAGCTTCTCGCTACTCCAGGTGACGGAACCGATCAAGGCCACAGCTGACCCGGTCGAACTCTCGATGGCGCTAATGGCATCAATCGAGGCGGGATCATCGGCGTTCGAAGGCGTTGGCGTCCCTGGCGGCGACGGAGACAGGTCGACGTTCGTTGCGCGCGTCGGAGATTACGACAAGATCCTGACTGGTGTCTACTCATCTGAGTCACCGGTGGGACGGACCGTCGAGGGCGTTCTCGGCCGTCTCTACACTGGAGACTTCGCCGCGCCGCTCTCACTGCTGAAGGGGGAAGAAGAATACTGGATAGCATCCCTCACGCCCATCTGGTTCGCTAGCGGGGCAGGCTTCTCGATCGTAGCCCTCGCGTCGACGGCTTCATCATTCAACCTGGTCTGGCTTGAGATCGATGAAGCAGACGGCGGCAAAGTAGAGAGTGTTTCGTTGATTCGACTGTTTGACAGCGTGAAGACCCGAGGAGGTGAGGAGTCGTGACGAACCGATTCTTGGGTAGGAAATATCGGTGGTGTGCGATCGCACTCGGGTTGTCGCTTGTGATAGCGGGGTCGAGCGTACTCGCCGAGGATGCGACGTTCGAGCTGTCGAAGGACGTTCCAACGGCCGTGAAGCTGATAGCTGAGGCCGTTGCCGAGGGTGACGCGAGCGGCGAAGGGTCATTTCCTTTCTACACGCAGGACCGCTTTACAACGATGACGCGCTACGGAAACTGGTACGGTCCTGGCTGGTCGGGAGGCATCGAAGGGAGCGAGAAGCCGGGAAACGAGCAGCCGGTCGATGCGCTCGATGCGATCGCGATGAAGCATGACTTCGGCTACGAGTACGCTGAGGAACAGGGAAAGCTCCACGGCAAGGAGTACGAGTACCTCTTAAAAGCGATGGCGGACCAGATTGCAGTGCGGGACGCGAAACTACTACCCAAGGATCCGCGCTCCTGGGACCCACCGGCCGCGGATCCCGACACAGCAGGGAGATACCGGGATCGTATCCAATTTGGTTTCCAGTATTGGGCTCAGAAACATCAACTGCAAGGCGACGCCGCGACGGTGGCCAGCGCCTTCAAGTATTTGATGACCCAGAAGGGACTCCCAAAGGTAGACGAGGCGACACTCGAGGCAGAGGCGGAGAAGCGGGCCGCCGAGTGGTATACGCGCGATGACGTAAAGCCGATCTACCGCGTGGAGCTGAGCGCGCCGCGGACGCTGATCGCCGAGATGGAAAGCATATCGATCACCGGTCGCCTCGTTCCGGTCAAGAACGCGGGAGCGGGACTCGGACCGGCCGAGCGCGTCGATGATGTGAATTTGAGCGTCTCCGGGCCGGCAGGGCTTTCTTCTACGACTCTCAGTCCAGGAGTGCCGGTGATCCTAACGGCAACGCACTCAGGGTTTTTCAGCATCAACGGCGATGCGATCACCGTAACGGCGTCCCTCGAAAGCGACGTAATCGAAGTGGTCGAGTCGGTACTCAAGTTCACCGTAGCGGCGTGGACCAATATGACGCTAGCCGCCACTCCGGAGGTGGTGGAATTCTATGGGACCGCGGGTGAGTCGGATCAGAAAGTCGTCACATTCAATGCAAAACTCACCGATGCTGAAGGGAACGGAGTTGTTGGCGTGCCGGTCCAGCTGACGCAAGAAGGCGGAGGGCATGTCAGCGGCGTCACCGGTGCCGGTGGCGTTGCAGCGATGCCGATCTACGTCTTAAAGTCACTGGTTGGGGATGAGCATTCGAAGAAGCTTGCATACTCGGTTACGACAACGGGGACAAGAGACTCTTCCGGGAATGTGTACATGCCCTCGACGGCGAGTACGTTTATCGAACTAACCAACTATCAAGTCGTGATGGTTAGCGGCTCGGTATACGACGTTAGGAGCGGGAACGCGCTCAAGGGCGCTTCAGTGGAAATCGACGGACCGGAAGGCCCGGAGACTGCAGTGACCGACTCAAGTGGTCGTTTCAGTATTGGCATTGCAAGAATACCGATGTCAACGTATGTAACGGCTCCTGGCCAGACTCAGTATATTGGAAGTGTCAGCAAGGCGGGATACGATTCGGAAACCTTCATCGTGCAAGCGCAGGGCGGGAATGTCACCGTTCGCCTCCGCCCGCTCCTGGCGACCGTCGTGGGCCAAGTGATAGATGCGGGGACAAAGCCGGGGGAAGGAGGCCTTCTCGACGGAGCAACGGTCAAAGTAACACAACCGTTCGAAACGCTCATCTTCACCCAGGGTGGCAAATTTACTCTTGCTGACGTATATGTCGGGGACACGCTGACGATGACGGCCGATGCGATCAACCACAAAGCCTACACCAAGAGTGGGGTCATTACGATGGAGAACGTATCGATAACGTTCCGGCTCCCGGTTGGCAAGGGGAACGTGTCGGGCGTCCTGGAGGAAGAAGCGGCGTCGGACACGGCGCAAGGGCAGAACCTCCCAAAGTACCACGACATGATGATCTTGGCGTCTCCGGCGAGCCCAGGACCCTATCAAGCTGTCAGGATCACGGCGCAGATCTTCCCTGCAAATGCAGGGGTCCTTATCGAAATCTCAATGCATGGCACCGATGGCTATAACAAGTCGAAAACGGCGATGACAGACGCAATGGGCAAGGTTACGCTGGACATCCCGGGAGCGGCACCAGGTGTCAGGGACGACGTCGTGGCCCGCATCATCGGGGAGGGCGTATACGTTGTGGAAAAGATCAAGTACTCGTTCAAATAGGAGGGAGACGTGAACAGATTCTCGAAGAGTCAGAAGTTGCGCTGCGGACTCCTTGTGTTCATCGCCCTCTTCATTTCGAGCGGTGCGTGGGCGCAGGACACCGGCTTCGACATCCTCTACGAGGGGGTCGTTGACTCAGAACCCGACAAGGCGGAGTCGAAGCTAGATCTGTTGTTGTACGGGGTTGCCGGATTCAACCCTGGAGGCACGTTCTGGGCAACCGGAGGGGCACGGGCAGCGTTCGCACTTGACGGACTGGCATTAAACGTAGACGCAAGCTACGGTACAAGCGGGTTTCAGATCATCGCCGGCGGGGAAACCGAGATAGGCGGGTTCGGTGTCGGCGGAGACGTCTCGTGGGCGCCCGGCGGGCCGGCAATCATCGACTTGAGGGGTTGGGGCACAGTCGACGTCTTTCGGCTGTCGGCGAACGTCTTGCTCGGCGGCACGAACACAGCGGTCACGCTGAGCGGAAGTACTGACTTTGAAGGGTTCGGGCTTTCCGCCAACCTTGGTTTATCCGCTGGGGGTCTTACCCAAGCAGCGGTGGGCGCGAACATGGCACTTGGCGGCTTGTCGATCTCAGGAAGCGCCGGCATTTCCGGCGGACAGGTCAACGTTGGTGGAGGCGCGAGTCTACAAGTCGGGCCGCTGAGCCTGATCGCCAACGCAGGCTATGACGGTGCTATCGGCATGAACGCGATAGTTGGTGGCACGCTCGGTTGGAGCGCGTTCGAAGCCAGCGTAATCGGGCTTCTGGACAATACCGGTGTCGGAGCGGAGGTGTCGAGCGAGCTGACGCTGGGGCCAACGACAATGATGTTTACGGGCCGGTTTAGTGTAGGAGGACTTAGCGTGGAGGTGGGGGTAAGAATTCCTCTAGGTGGGGCGGTCACTTCTGTGTCGGTCGCGTTTGACGATCAGAGCGGGTTCTCGTGGGCCGAGGCCGGTTTCGAACTGCCGCTGAGATAAGGGTTCGAAGCCTCGTCGGCTGCGAATGCTGCTTCGGAAGCAAGGAAGATGATTCGTGAGAAGGGGCGCATCGCGACCCTTCTCGTTTTCCATTGTGACGGGCGGATCACGTCAAAGCTGCTGCCGGGATCAAGGCAAGAATCATGCCTGAGGCGCTTGCCCCGCATCCGGCGACTAGATACGATCATTGTGGATTGTAATCTGGATGTTGCGGGAGCCAAAGTGGCAATAAGAGTGTCGGAACACGAGTTTGTTCGCAGGCGTAATGTACTTCAGGCTCGCATGGATGAGCGAAGGCTTGACGCGTTGTGCGTCTTTTCACCATCGCAAATCTTCTATCTGACTGGGTTTGCCTTCATTGCGACGGAGCGGCCGATCGGAGCCATCTACGATGCAAGACGCGATCGCGCCACATTGTTCGTGCCGCTTCTTGAAGCCGAGCATGCGCAAGAAGCACATGTCGATTCTGTGCTCACGTATCGCGAGTATCCCGGCAAAACGCATCCTATGGATGAGTTCGCACGTGTCCTGGCTGACACCGGCGTCAAGCAAGGAAGAATCGGCGTAGACTCGGATGGCTACGGCGGGGGCTACGGTTACAAGGGACCCCGACTCAGCGACTTGACGACGGGCGAGGTTGTGGCCGCCGCTGATTTGATCGAGCGAATGATGTGGGTCAAGTCGGACGAGGAGATCGCCCTAATCAGGGAGTCCTGTAAGTGGGCAGGTGTTGCTCATCGCTTGTTGCAGGAGTACTCAGGCCCGGGAATTGTTGAGACGGATATCTCGTTTCGCGCATCGCATGACGCATCGGTTCTTATGATCGCAGAACTCGGCCCCGAGTACCGTTCGATGAGGTTCGGCTCGTTGCCGGCCCATGCGGACTACCGCGGCCAGATCGGTAGCCGTTCGGCAATCCCCCACTCGATTGCGACGAACGTCAAACTCAGTTGTGGCGATGTGCTTGTCACAGGTGCAGCTGCCGAAGTGGGCGGATACCTGAGCGAATTGGAGAGAACGATGATTCTCGGGGAACCCACCAGCGAGCAAACCCGCCTCTTCGACCTAATGCTCGGCATGCAGGATGTTGCATTCGAGTCGATCTTTCCTGGCACTAGCTGCGGCGACGTGGATCGCGCGGTGATGCGCTACTTCGATCAGAACGGAATCGGTGAATACTGGCGACACCACACCGGGCACGCAATCGGGTTTGGAATGCACGAGGCCCCGTTTCTGGATTGCGGGGACGACACCAAAATCGAACCTGGAATGGTGTTCACTGTGGAACCTGGGTTATACGTTCCGGGGTTCGCCGGCTTCCGCCACTCCGATACGATAGTTGTTACAGATGATGGAATCGAAATGCTGACCTCCTATCCCAGAGATCTTGCCGGTTTGACGATCCGCTGTTGACAGACCATCGGCCGGCGCTTATCGCACAAGCGCTGGCCGCGACAAAGGATGTTTAGGGAGAAGGTGCCCGTGGAACTCGCCCGACTGAGTTGGATTGAGGCACGAGAAGCGATACGGCAAGCACGAGTGGGGCTTCTGCCCGTGGGCGCGATAGAACAGCACGGCCCCCACCTTCCGCTGGGAACGGACTGGTATATCGCATCCCATATTGCAGGCGAGATCGCAATGAGTGAAGAGCATTTGCTGGTACCCGGATTGCAGGTCGGCGTCTCTCGGGAGCATCGGCAATTTTGGGGCACACTCACTGTGTCGCCCAATGCCCTTCGTGAGCATGCTGTCGCGCTGGCTCGCTCGCTTGCCAGGCACGGCCTTAGCAAGATCATCTTCGTCAACGGGCATGGATCGAACTGCAGTCCATTGGAGGATGCGGCGCGAGACTTACGGGAGGAGAAGATCTTCGCGTTTGTATTCAACTGGTGGCAATCGATCGCTACGACACTCCGAAAGTTGTTTCCCGATCCAACTGCGCACGCCGGATCGATTGAGACGAGCCTTATGCTGGCAATCGAGCCGGAACTCGTTAGCTTTGAGCGGTTCGCCGAGGCAGGCACCGTCGCTCAGTGGGGAACGCATGTCGAGGGCGTCCTAGTTGGGTTCGACGCCGCCGATTTTACCGAGAAGGGAAACGTTGGCGATCCCAAGCTAGCCGATGCTGACAAGGGGAGGCGTGTCCTGTCGGCTGCATATGACTCCCTGAGCCGGTTCTGCGGATGGCTCGCAACCCAGAATACCGAGGATCTCGAGTCACGCCCGCACTTGTCTTAGCAGCTTGGATCGTACGACTTGACGCCTGCTACTAACAATGGCGCACTCTTCTTGGCATATCGAGGGGAAGCTTGGCCTCTCTATTGAACAGGCTCGCAGGCGTTGTCCATACGTCTTCCAAGCGCCAGTTCACTCCTTTAGCGCAACCGGGATTGTCAACAGGCCCGCTCAGAGCCGTTGAACAGGTGGCAGCGTACGACGCGTCCGTCCTCGTGGGCCGTCATCTCCGGGTCCACCTCCGAACATATCGGGAGACGTTCGGGACAGCGCAGATGGAAACTGCAGCCCGGTGGCACGTCGACGGGGCTGGGGATCTCGCCCTGGGAGACAATCTTCTTCGGCTTCAATACTTCTTCTTCATCGGTGACCACCGGGATCGATGACAACAGCATCCTCGTGTACGGGTGCAACGGCGAGCGGAAGAATGCCGCGGTCCTCGCAACCTCGCACAGCTTCCCGAGATACATTATTGCCACTCGCGTAGCGACGTTTCGCATCAGACTGAGATCGTGCGTGATGAACAAGTATGTTAGGCCAAGCTCCTCACGAAGCCGTATTAGCACATTGATGATTTTCCCCTGGACAGATACGTCGAGAGCCGACGTTGGCTCATCCAGCACGATGAACCGAGGATTTGTCGCCAGTGCTCTCGCGATGGCAACCATCTGCTTCTCGCCGCCGCCGATTGCTTGTGGATGCTTGTGCAGATAATCAGCGGGCGGAAGCTCTACCATCTCGAGCAGATGGTTCATGAGGTTCAGCCGATCTTGCCGCGTCCCGATCCCATGCACTTGAAGCGGGACTGATAGGATCTGCTTGATCGTCCGCTTCGGGTTGAGCGACGAACCCGGGTCCTGGAAGACGATCCGAATCTTCCGCTTGAGCTCTTTGCTACGCTGCTTGAATGCCATCCCAATCGGCACTCCCTCGAATACGATCCGGCCCGACGTCGGCGGATAGATTCCCACGACGCACTGCGCCGTCGTTGTCTTGCCCGAGCCGGATTCTCCTACGAGACCGAGCGTGTCGCCCGCGGCGATGTCGAGTGATATGCCGTCAACCGCGCGGACCACGCCACGTTTTGTCGGAAAGTGCTTGACCAGCTCTTCGAGCGCAAGGATGGACATGGCGCTCATTTCTCCCCTCCATAAAGATAGCATGCCACCTTGTGTGCGTCGGTGATGTCGAAGAACGGCGGGGCTTCGTCTGAACAAGCGCTCATCTGGTACGGACATCGCGGATGGAAGCGACAGCCTGAGGGCGGCTCCAGGTAGTTCGGGATCCGCCCAGCAATTCCGTCGCTGACCCCCTCTCCCGTCAGTTTCGGGACACTGGCCATCAATCCTTGCGTATACGGATGCTTCGGATTCTTGAGAAGTTTGCGTGTGGGTCCCGTCTCGACAATGTTGCCGGCGTACATGATGTTCACTCTCTGTGTCATGTCGCGGACGACGCCCATTGAATGGGTAATCATTACCACCGACGCCCCCTTGTCTTCCACCAACTGGTCCAGCTTGCGCAGAATCTGATCCTGAATAGTCACGTCTAGATTCGTCGTCGGCTCGTCGGCCAGCATAAGATTGGCATTCGTCGACAGTGCCTCGGCGATGCATATTCTCTGACGCATACCGCCCGAGAGCTGTACCGGGTAATTGGTCATGATCCTTTCGGGGTCGGGCATTCCTGTTTCACGAAGAGCCTGGATGCAGCGCGCCTCGACGGCCCGTCGTGTCAGTCGCTTCCCTCTTCCGATCGCAGAATCCTTCACGATGTCGCGAAGCTGCGTGCCGATCGTGAAGACAGGATTGAGCGACTGTAGCGGATCCTGAAAGACCGCCGTCAGCTCGTGACGCCGCAGTGCTGTCATTGCTCCTCGTGACATCTCCAGAATGTCCCGTTCTCGGTACATGATCCGGCCTCCCGTGATCTGCGCCGGCGGCATCGGAAGGACGCGGAGGATAGACTTCACAGTTGTCGTTTTCCCGCATCCCGTTTCACCAACGAGCCCAACTCGCTCTCCTTGTTTCACGTCAAGTTGAACGCCGTTGAGCACCCGAAGGTTCCCTTCGAATACCCTGAATCCAACGTGAAGGTCTTTGATATCGAGCAGGCGATCGCCCATTCGGCTATACCTCCTCGACGGCAAACACGTCTCGGAGGCCGTCTCCGACGAGATTGAATGCCAGAATCACAACGACGATCGCCAACGCCGGAAAGATAGTGCCCCACCACTCGCCCGGCAGTCGCTTCGCGCCTTCTGCGACCATCGTTCCGAGGCCCGGTTTCGGTGGCTGGACGCCGAGACCGATGAAGCTCAGCGTTGCCCCCAGCAGGATAACGATGCCCATGTCGAGCGTCATTTTCGTTAGCACCGGAGCCAAGCAATTGGGAAGGATTTCCTTAAACATGATGTGCAGCGTGCTTGCTCCGGTCAGTTCCGCCTCGCGGACGAAGTACTCATTGCGTAGCGACGACGCCAGCGCGAACACCAACCGGGAGTACCACGGCCACCAAACCAGTGCGATTGCCATCATCTGATTCATCAGATTCGGCGTCAGCATTGCAGTTATCGCCAGGGCAAGCACAAGCGGCGGGACCGCGAGGAAAATGTCCGTGATCCGCATTCCAACCGTCTCGATCCATGTACCCTGGTGGTACCCGGTGACAAGTCCGAGGATCACGCCCGGAGCGACTCCGAGTGCGAGCACGACGATCCCGATCGTCAACGAAAACCGATATCCGAAGATCACCCGACTGAAGATGTCTCGTCCGACGCGATCGGTTCCGAAGAAATGCTCCAGGCTCGGCGGCTTGCCTGCGTCCTGGAAGTTGGTGTACGCCTTGGCGTGCCCGGGGTACGGTGTGATGTACGGGGCGAGGATCGCCGCCATCGTGATAATGAGCAATACGATGAGCCCGAGAACGGACAGTCGGTTGCGTGAGAACTTGTACCATCCCCGCGCCAGGCCGTGACGTTTCTGGATTAACGTTGCGCGCAGGTCGCCGAGCCGTTCCTCCCCCTCCATCTAGCCACCTCCTCGACGAAGCCTCACCGTAGGATCCAGCCCCATGATGATGATGTCCACCAGCAGGTTCACGAGTGCGAACGTCAGACCGATAACGAGAACCACGGCGACGATTGCGTTCAGGTCCTTGTTGAGCATCGCTGTCACCGCGTACCGGGAGAATCCCGGCCACATGTAGACCATCTCAACGAGGAATGCGTTCGACATCAGAAATGCGAAATCAAGCCCCATAACTGTGACAGTCGGGATGATCGACGGCTTCAATAGGTACTTGAATAGCAACTTCGACGTCCGGATCCCATGGACCTTGTGCACGGTAATATAGTCCTTCTGCATATTCTCGACGATCGATGTCCTTGTGATCCGACCTTCCTGGGCTATGTGGATCACCGCAAGACTGATCGCCGGAAGGGCCATATGTTTCAGCGCCGTCAGGGTAACGTCCGGCCGTCCCGCCAAGAGGCCGTCGATCGTCATGAATCCGGTGATCCGCGGGGGTGGCATCATCAACAACGGGAGCCGCCCGACGCCGGGCGCGAGTTTGAGCACTTGGCTGAAGATGAACAAGAGAAGGATCGCAACCACGAATGACGGCGTCGCGATTCCGAGGTACGAGACCAAGCGTGACGCGCCGTCGAACCACGAGTTGCGGAAGAAACCGGCAAGGACGCCGGTCAGTTGTCCGACGATGGCGGAAATGAGCGTGGCGAAAAGTATCAACTCGAACGTTGCCGGGATATACTGAGCCAAATCCGTGGTGACCGGGCGGCGCGTGTAGGACGATCTCCCCAAATCACCGTGGAGCAGGTTTCGGAGCCAGTAGTAGTACTGGACGGGGAATGGGTCGTTGAGATGCATCTCCTCTCGCATCCGTTCCACTTGCTCCGGAGTCGCGAGATGTCCGAGTGCGGCGCGGGCCGGGTCACCGGGCATGACCCGCGCGATGAAAAAGATCAGAATCGACAACCCGAACAGGACAAACAGAGACTGGAATAAACGTTTGCCGATGAACACGAGCATGGGTTTCTCCCGTCAGTTGCGTAAACCATGGGGAGCGTGCTCGATGAGCCCGCTCCCCGCCTGTCTGTCTTCCGTTCTCAGCGCAGTTGCTCCTTCAATACGAGGTTGATCCGCCAGTTGTGCATGTTTTCGCTTGGTCCGACGAAAACAATCGTCTCCATGGGACCGGCGATGTAGGCTTGATGCGCAAACAGTGTTGGCTTCTGATATGGGTAGAAGGCCAACGCATGGCTCGCGATTAGCGGCTGCGCCTGCTCATAAAGCGCCAGACGTGCGACCGGGTCGGTTTCCGCTCGTGTCGCATCGAGCAGTTGTAGAAGCTGCTGATCCTCGAAGTACCAGTGCGCCTCAAAGATCCACCCGAGACCGTTGGGCGAGAACATCGAGTAGGTATAGTAATCGTCCGTAGGCGCCGCCTGCGGTGCGAACAAGAATACCGTCATGTTCGGAGTTGTTTCCGGTGCCGAACACTCCCCGGAGTACTCCGGCCACGGCGGGCCGGCCACTTCCACATTTATGCCGAGCTTGGCCATGTCTGCTTGCAGCTGCAGGCCGATGTCTTCTTCGAAGTCAAGGCCGCCGCAGAAGTGGAAAACAACCGTCACATCGTCCAAGCTATCTGCGTACTTCGAGAGCGCCAGTTCTTGGCGCGCCCGCTCCAGATTCTGTGCCCGCGGCTGCGGCTCAATCGGTACATAGCCGGGCATGTTGGGCAAGAAGATTCCCGTCTCACCGTTCCCGAACGCTTTCCACGGTCCGACGATGCTCTCGTAGTCGAACGCGTAGAGGATCGCCTTGCGGAAGTGCTCGTCGTCGGTGGGCTCCACCTTGCTGTTCATCCACACCGTGACGTTCTGAGCCCAAACACTTGCGAGATCGAGATTCGGGTCCGCCTGGATCTGCTCCAGCTGCGGAAGGGTCCACCCTCCGTTGATTTCGAGATCCAGATCTCCGCTTTTCATCAGCGTCATCAGCGTGGTGTAGTCCGTCT
Source organism: uncultured Thermotogae bacterium (assembly GCA_964550615.1). Taxonomy (GTDB): domain Bacteria; phylum Bipolaricaulota; class Bipolaricaulia; order UBA7950; family UBA9294; genus M55B144. Next base: position 22,857 of record CAZKAB010000013.1, on the reverse strand, counting down.
CCATGATGAATATAAGCCGTTCGATCGGTACCTCGTCCGGCCCCCAGCCCTCGTCACTCCATCCTTCGAAGTAGTCGACGAACCGGACCGCATCCAGCCGCTGCCCGGGAAGATGACTGACCATCATGTACGGCCCGGTGCCCGCGTCATGTGTGGCAAGCCAGTCCTCGCCGTAATCTCCGAAGTCACCGTAATTGCCGGACGTCTTGACATTTGCCAGCACCAAGTCCTTATCCACGACGAAGAATAGGGCCAGCGTGTCCGGGAAGATTGCGCTTGGCTTGTCCAAAAGGAAATCGACCGTGTAACGATCAACGACCTGCGCAGTCACTTGCCCAAGCGGACCCGAGTTCCCTCTTCCCATTGCGATGAAACGGGTCATCGAAAACGCAACATCCTCGGCGGTCATCTCGAAGCCGGAGTGAAATTTCACTCCCTGCCGCAGGGTGAATCGCCAATGTGTGAAGTCTCCGTCGACCGGGTCCCAGGCCGTCGCCAGGTGTGCACTCACCCCGCCTTCGGGCGATGGATATACCAGAGGGCTATACAGGTTGTACATCGCTTCCGTGTCGTACCAGTCAGATGCCGTGGCTGGATCCGCCGTAATGACGGGATATCCATTAATCACCACGACGTTATCAGTGGCTCCCCATGTCACCAGTGCCACTGCGAACAGAAGCAGCAGCGATACAACAAACAACTTCATCTTCACTTCGCATCACCTCCTAATTTCCCCTGTCTAACCAAGCACCTACTGCCGTGTGTTCTAATTACGCTGCACCTCCTTTCTCTTCCACTTTGTACAGTGGATCAGCGGCGACACGCGAAGCGGATCATGCCACGCAAAGCAGCTCCTGCGGAGCGTGTGTCATGGCCTTCGCCCCCACTCCAGTCACTACAACTACATCCTCGATTCTTACGCCATAGGCTTCCGGGAAGTACGCTCCCGGTTCGATTGAAAATGTCATCCCTTCTTCTAGTTTCTGCCTGTTTCCGTTCACGATGTAGGGAGGCTCGTGAACGTCGAGCCCGATGCCGTGTCCCGTCCGGTGGACGAACTGAGCACCGTAGCCTGCTGAGACGAGAACATCACGGGCGGCTGCGTCGACCTCCTGGGCTTCCACGCCCGGGGCAACCTTCTCTCGGGCAGCCCAGTGCGCTTCTACCACCGCCTTGTGTACCCTGTATTGCTCGGCAGGCGCCTTCCCGCAGACGACAGTTCGTGAAATATCTGAACAGTAGCCATTAAGGCGGCAGCCGTAGTCGAGGATTACCAGGTCCCCTGACTCGATCTTCCTCGTCCCGGCACGGTAATGCGGCAGTGAGCTGTTCGGTCCCGCTGCAACGAGCGTCTCGAACGCGATACCGTCGGCACCGCCATCGAGCATCGCCGCCTCAAGACGGCGGGCAAGGCCGGTCTCGGTGAGGCCGGAGATTCGCTCCGCGGTCACCGCGGCGAATGCCGCATCGGCGATCGCGCCGGCGCGCCGCATCGCAGCGAGCTCCTCATCATCCTTTCGCTCGCGCAGAGGCGCCATCGCCGCGGACGCTAACCCGAAAGGTCGTCCGAGGAACGCCGCCTGCACCTGCAGCGCGAAGACAGCCCATAGAGAGTCATCCAGAAGAACCTTGCCGGGGATGTGGCTCACCTCATCCGCGATCTCGCGCAGCATGACTTGCGGATCATCTCCGTCCTTCCACACCCTAAGAGCTGCGGGCGGAGATTGCGCATCGACCTGATCAGCGTACAGTGCCGGCACGATCATGGTCGCTTCTCCCTTGCTGGGGACGGCAAGCAGCAGAAGCCGCTCTCCCGGTTCGTCGCTGAAGCCGGTGAGATAGCGCAAGTTGGACGACAGGCCGAAGACAGCGATTGCCGCATCGACCTTCTTTAAGACGTGCTGAACCGTATCCAGCCTGCAAGCCAACTCATCTGTCGACATCAATCCACTTCCTCCGACACGGTTACGTTCTCAGTTCCGTTTTTCCAGATCCGCACCCCGATCTCCTCAATTGTCTGCCACTCCGCCTCCGGGACGCGGGCAAACACGTTGACCGGAAGGTACCCGCGGTGATCACGCGTCACTTCCGCGCCATAATAGATGGCGAGTGCTTCGTTCGCTCCTTCGGCGATCTCCCATTCCTTCCAGTAGATAACGTCGCCGGTGTTGACCGTGGATGTCTGCTGCTCACGGGGCACGGCCTTCGGGCTCTTCACCGGGAAGTTGATCTCTCGACCAGACCATCTTGAGTGGTACACGGTTGCACGAATTGGGAGCATCGCCCGAACCGCACTGACCGTCTGCGGAGCGAGATCGGGTCGAAGCACTGCTGTGAATGCTCCCCCGCGCTCGAACTCGAATCGAAGCCGCACTGTCATGATCTGTTCCGCCCTTTCCGGGACGCCATTTTCGCCTTTCGCTCCTTCGTTGCTCCTCGATCGATTGCCAGCGTAGTCGGATCGACAACCACGCCGTAGTCCTTCTCCGCCTTCTCAATCGATACGTAGCCGTTGACTACATCGGCGAGAACCGCTTCCGTCTTCCGATCGAGAGGGAGACCGTACCCGCCGCCTCCACCGCCGCGGAAGCTCACGACGTCTCCCTTCTTCAGCGGAAGATTCGAGATCTTCCTCCACTCTTCCTTCTTCCCATCGTTGCGCGTCACAATGGTGATATTCGTGGCACCTGCGTCTCCTCCGAACACGCCCCACGGCGGGGTGTACTTCACGCGGTCGGTCGTTACGGTGAGACCGGCATCGAACCCGAGCCGATAGTCGCGAACCACACCAAGCCCTCCACGATACTTTCCCGCGCCGCCGGAATCCTGTCGAAGCTCGAACCGCTCGACCCTCCACGGGTATCGCACCTCGACGACCTCCGCCGGCACGTTGTAGGTATCGCCCAGTGTCATTGAAAAGAGAGCGCACTCCCCGTCCTCTGTCGGCTTGCCTCCGTATCCTCCGGCGTCCGCTTCAGCGCAGACGTAATACTTCCCAGAAGACGGATCGATCCCATAGATGAAGTTGGCCATCGCATCCCCGAAGTGTCCTCCGCGAACCCGATCCGGGATCGCCGGGGCCAGTGCCTTGAGGAATAAGTCGGGGATCGTTGAGGACGGTGTTGGCCACATGGCGCACGCGGCAGGGAAGTGTGGTTTGAGGAAGCTCCCATCGGGGATCACGATGTTCAGTGCTCGGAAGAAGCCCTCGTTGCTTGGAAGGTGCGGTGTGGTGACGATCTTGAACGCGTACCGAGTGGCCGAGATCGTGGACGGCTCCGGCGTGTTCATCGGTCCTCGATTCTGTGCCCCCGTCCCGGTGAAGTCGGCTGTCATCTCGTCATCTTCGACGGTGATCTTCAGTTTCAAAAGGATCTTCTCATCCAGCGGCGCATCGTCGTTGCCGTCTCCGTCGAGGATCGCCTCCGCTTCGTAAACCCCATTCGGGATTCTCCGTACCGCTGCGCGTGCCAGCTTCTCACCCTGCACCAGCATCTCGTTCAACGCGGCGAGTGTTACGTCCAACCCGAAGCGATCGATCACTTCAAGGAAGCGCTGGCTCCCCTTCCGCACGGCGGCGACCATGGCGCGGATGTCTCCGAGCACAGCGTCAGGCACCCGCGTATTGGCGCGGATCAGCCGGAACACTTCCTCATTCGGTGTTCCTTCCACCACCAGCTTAACCGGAGGCAGCCGAAATCCCTCCTGATAAACCTCGGTTGTATCGCTGTACCACCCGCCGGGGTAAATGCCTCCCATGTCGACTGTGTGTCCGCGAAACGCTGCCCATCCCCGGATCTTCCCGTCGTGAAACGCCGGACAAAGGACTACCAAGTCGGGGCAGTGGGTCCCACCGCCGTTGTAGGGATCGTTGCAGAGGATGATATCACCCGGGCGTAGATTCTCCCGGCCGATTGTCTCGTACGTCGACAGCACGGCGTAGCCCAGATTGGCAAGAAATATCGGCAGCCCCGGCGTTTCAGCGATTAGATTTGCCTCGCTGTCCAAAATGCCGCAACTGAAGTCGACAACCTCGTACAAGATTGGGCTATAGGCAGCGCGCTCGATCGTCCGCCGGATGTCGCGGCTCGCAGCAACGAGACGATTGCGGATGACTTCGAGTGTGATCGGGTCCGTTCTCATCGGCCCTCCTTATTGATTGAGATGATCAGGGTGCCGTACGGATCGACCTCGCACGCCTGTCCTTGTTCCACGACTGTCGTTGCAGTGACCTCCTCGATGACTGCAGGCCCGCGGACAACGTTCCCCGCCTGCAAGAGATCGCGGCGATAGATGTCGAACGACAGGTACCTCCCCTTGCCCACGTATACGTCCCTGTTGCCAAGCTTGGCCTCACTGTTCGGCATCTTCTTACCCACGGGGATGCGCTCGAGCGTCGGCTTGGTGACGTTTCCCAATCCGATCACTTTGAGCGAAACGATTTCCTTCGGCTCCTCCGGCGCGTTGTGTCCGTAGATCCGGAGATGTTGCTCATCGAACGCCTTTGCGAGCTCCAGCTTGCCCGTTTCGCTGAATGCGGCCGCCGCCGTCACGGCCAGCGTGTGCTCTTGCCCGACGTAGCGGAGATCAAGCTGGTGCGTGATGGTCACAGCGGATTGATCGACGTTCTCTTTTTCGAAAACCCGGATGATCCGGCCCTCCAATTGGCCGAACAGCTCACTTACCGCCTTTGCGTCTGCGCCGTCGAGTGGTGCAATGAACGTCTGGCTGAGGTCGTGGCGTAGGTCGGCCATCAGCATCCCCCAGGCGGAGAATACGCCCGAGTACGGTGGGACGATTACCGTGGGAACGCCGAGCTCCTTGGCAATAGCACTTGCGTGAATTGGGCCGGCTCCGCCGAAAGCAACCATCGCAAACTCTCGTGGATCGTACCCTCGCTTTACCGTCATCGACTGCAAGAGACCCGACATGTTGGTGTTGACGATCTTCACAATGCCGAGCGCCGCCTCATCCACGCTCAGATCGAAGTGGTCTCCCACCTTCTTGATCGCGGCGCGGGCAAGTTCGGGCGAAATCTGCATCTCTCCACCGAGAAAGTAGTCAGGATCGAGAAGTCCTAACTGCAGGTTCGCGTCCGTAACGGTCGGTTCGGTACCCCCGCGTTGATAGCAGGCCGGTCCCGGGTCGGCTCCAGAACTCTGGGGTCCAACGTGCATCGCACCGGCCTCGTCGATCCACGCTATGCTTCCGCCGCCCGCCCCGATCTCCCGAAGATCGACAACCGGGAGAAGGATCGGGCGTCCCTCGACCAGATACTGTTCTGTCGTCTCGGGAAGGCCACCGGTGATGATCGAGGTCTTTGCCGTGGTGCCGCCCATATCGTAGGAGATAACGTTCTCGTAGCCTGCCAGCTTCGCCAGTTCCGCCGCACCGATCGCACCCCCTGCGGGTCCGGATTCGACCATGGCGATCGGCATATCGCGCGCGACGGAGGCTGCCATCACGCCGCCATTTGACTGCATGATTTGCAGGACTTGCGCGAACTCACGATTCCTTAGCTCGCGTTCAAGGTGATCGAGGTAGGTCCGCACAACCGGCATGACATAGGCATTCTGCGTTGTCGTGCTCGTTCGCTCGTACTCGTAGTAGCGACGAGTGATAAGGTGCGAGAGCGACACAGTCGCATTGGGTAGTTTGTCGCGGAGGAAATTACCAATCTGGACTTCGTGCTCCGGGTTTGCATACGCGTTGAGCAGACAGACGGCGACTGATGAGACCTTCTGTCGAACCAGCACTTCAAGAATCCCCTCGAGCTCATTTTCCGACAGTGCACAGAGCACGTGTCCCTTTGCGTCGATCCGCTCGCCCACTTCCAACCGAAGGTGGCGAGGAACGAGAGGGCGGGGCTTGCTGTAGAGCGCGTCATACATCTCTGTCCGGTTGGACCGGCCGATTTCAAGGACGTCACGGAAGCCCCTGGTTGTTATGAGTGCGGTCTTTGCCCCTTTGCCTTCGATCAGTGCGTTGATGACGACTGTCGTCCCGTGCGAAAGGAACGACACATCTCGTAGCGGGATTGCAAACTTCTCGATGGACTCGACCGTACCGATCGCCGGGTTGTGAGGCGTAGACGAAACCTTGCTAACGACGACGCGCCCCGACTGTTCGTCGAGCACTACACCGTCTGTGAAGGTTCCGCCCACGTCCGTACTCAATCTGTACATCTATTCCTCCTATGACGCGGCTTTGCTTCAATTGCAGATCGATCTTCGGGTTGTATAGCCCCCTCGATAGCCTCGTTCCAGACTGCCTCCGCTTCCCGCGAACCGGCTCCCATCTGAACCCAGAGCAGCTTTGCGCTCGACGAACCGTCGACACGGTAGCTGCGCGCTGAGGCAGCCGGGACGTGGTAACAGTCGCCCGCGCCCAGCGGGTACGAATCTTCATCGACCGTTAGCTGGATCCGTCCTTCGAGTACGTAGCCAAACTCCTCTCCCTCGAACACCGTGGGTTGTTCCGCTCTCTCCGCCGGAATCTCCGCCACGAATACCCGAAGCTGCGCGCCGGGCAGGTTGCCACTCAGGAAGCGATAGTGGACCGCGTTCTGCGAGAGGTTTACCAGTGCCGGCCGGCTTCTGTCTTCTATTGGAGGGGGAGGGAGCGTTCCAGCAGGGAGTGTTTCGTTTCCCAGGAGACTCAACGCCCGCACGTATCGGGCCGTATGAACCCACAACAGCTTGGCACCTCCACCGTCCGCGTTGCACGCGTGCAGAGTAGACGCCATCAGGTGATAACTGTCGCCTACACCCAATTCGTGCGACTCTTCATCGAAGGTCAACACGATTTCACCTTCGAGAACGTACCCGAATTCCTCCCCTTCGTGGGTGTGAGGCTCGTGGTGACTGCCCGGTGCCATCTCTCCGATGACCGCCTCGAAACGGCGCCCCTGAAACCCGGTACTCAGGAATCGATACTTGATCGACGCATCAGAAAGGCTTACGTGTGGGCGGTTGTCTCCCTTCGTAATGGATGAATGGCGTGGGTCCACCAAAATTGCGTTCCCGGGGCCGTTCGACATGACGAGAACGTCTGCCAGCGGGACGTCCAGTGCCTGACAGATCGACCGCAGCGACGAAATTGAGAACGACGACAGTCCACGCTCAATTTGCGAAAGGAAGCCTACGGATAAGCCAGAAGCAGTGGCCAGAGAACGGAGCGGCATCCGTTTCCGGGTCCGAATACTACGGATACGCCAACCGACTTCTGATAGCCGTTCTCTCTCCATGGCAGGAGCATTATATGAATCGAGTGAACAAGAGTCAAAAAACAATGAACAACGTTCACTACCGAACATTGCGGTGCCACTAGGTACAGTTCGGTAACGACTCTGGGACGCCAAACGATCGTGACTGCCGCTCTGCGACGGTTTGGCATCCGCGTTTTCGGGCCAGTGCCTGGGACCGCGACTCTGTCGCGATGTACTCGCTTCGGGCCTTCTGCTAGTTCGTCCTCTGGCACAGTGCATGGGGACACGTCCGCTTGGGAGTGATGTTCCAGAGGATTGCAGGCGTGTTCCGGCCTCCGGTTTCACCATTTGTGTCGTCACGCACAAGCAGACCGCGGGGCCCGCCGAGGGGAGGAATCGATTCGCGCTGAAGTACTTCATGGAGCGTCGGACGGACGAATTGAGCAGTGCTCTCTTCAACACCACAGACGTAAAGCGACGTGCTGTTTGAGGGGACGGGGCGGTTCTGCGAAGATAGCTCCACGGACGCTATCGCCCCAAATTGAATGCGTTAGTAGCCAGCCAGTCCCATAAACCTGAAACCTTGACGGCCATCACTACTACCGCCGCGATCAACAGAATGCGGATAAAGCGATCCCCTTTCTTAATCGACACGATGGTTCCGATCCACGCACCGAAGCCACTGCCGGCAGCTAGCACTAGTCCAGGGATGGCGTCGATTTTGTGTGCGGCGGCAAACAAGGCTAGAGAAGGGAGCATGTAGACAGCTATGACAATGACCTTGACGCTGTTGATCCGAAGGAGCGACATGCCGGTAATCATCGAGAGAGCTGTAATGATAATAAACCCCACTCCTGCCTGGATAAGTCCGCCATACACGCCCACACCAAAGAAGGCCGCCATCAAGATAACCTGTCGGGAAACGGTCATGGCTTTCTCTTGGCCTTCGGGACGTCCCACTCGCGGGCGCGTGATCATGAGCGCAAGGACGATCAACATGATTACTGAAAGTAAGATGCGAAAGACGTTGTCTGGTATCTTGACTGCCAAGACTGATCCGAGAACAGCACCAGCGACTGCTGGGATGGCAAGTCTGAGACCGAGGGCCGGGTTGAAGTAGCCTTTCTGTCGGAATTTTGCCATGCTTGTGATACTTCCCATCATGACTGCAATACGGTTAGTTCCGTTGGCTACTGTCGGCGGCAAACCGAAGAAAATAAGTGCCGGCAAGGTAAGAAGCGAGCCGCCTCCGGCGGCCACATTGACAAAGCCGGCCGCTATACCCGCGGCAAATAGTAGTACGAATTTAGCAATCACTGTTTCTCCCTAGGGTCAGTATGCCTCACTCTCGCCAAAGCGCCCAATAGGCGTTTACTGCCAGAAACGCGAAGCGTCATTTCTCCTCTCGTGCTCGTGTATCCGCTCTTCCTTCAGATCCCGGTTTCGGCTCTCAACTCGGGTTCGTGAATGCACATCCATTCATGAGAAGGTAGCTGCCCTTGCTCTGAACGGCTATTGACAAAGAGTACCATTACTCGCTAGTATACATTCTTGTATACTAGATGTATACGATGGACAAGGGAGGCAACAGGATGGCACTCGGAGAAGGACGAAACGTCCGTGCCGAGTACGTGGCGGATAGAATTAGTCTGGCAGATCGGGTAGTCACAGAGATTAGGGAACGGATCATAACGTGGGAATACGCGCCCAACGATATCTTGGGCGAAAAACGGATCGCTGATGAGTTTGATGTAAGTCGAACGCCAGTGCGAGAGGCGCTGGCGCTTCTCAGTCAGGAAGGGCTCGTTGAGGTCATCCCACGAGTGGGATACCGGGTTTCTTCACTTAGTCTTCAGGATGTGCACGAGATCTTCGATATGCGAATCCTTCTGGAAGGAGAAGCGGCAGCGCGAGCTGCAGCGAATGCGGCGAAGGAAGAGCTCGCCGCACTTCAAGAAACCCACAAGGAATGGGCGGATGCTCTCGAACGGCGTCCGTTTTCGGCCATTGACTATCTCAAATACCACGATGCCTTTCATATGGGCATTGCAGAGCTTGCGAATTCGCAACGGCTGGCCCGTTCCATCGATCAGCTTCTTCGGGAAGGGACTCGCCTACGTATGAGCGATCCATTGATGTCGGATTTTGGACTTGAGACCGAGAAAGAAGATAGCAGTCGCCTCATCGAAGCTCTCATGAGTCAGGATGAGAAGAAGGCGCGGCGCCTGCAGGAGAAGCACATCTCCGAATCAAAGACGCGTGCGCTCCAGTGGCTTGTTGCCAGAGGTGGTGGAGGGAGCATCTCTCTAGGCGTGCTGAGGCGCTAGAGACACGTAAGGAGGAGAAATGCGTTTCCAAAAGACGGATGTGCTTGTTATCGGGAGCGGTGGAGCCGGAATGCGAGCGGCGATCGAAGCTGCTGGCGTTGCTGAAGTAACGTTGGTCAGCAAGGGCCCGCTTGGCCGAAGCGGAGCATCCGTGCTGGCCGGCGCTGACGTGATGGCGGACGGCGGAAGCCTGCACCGGCTGGGATTCGAAAACGATCCGGGCGACACTCCCGAGGCGTGGGCGGAGGAGATCCTGATCGAAGGATTTGGATTGAACGAGGAGCGCCTTGTGGAGGCGTACGTCAACGGGTCGGGCCAGGAGATCGGGCACCTTGTCGAGTGGGGGTTATCGGTTCGTAAGGTCTTCCCTCGAGCGTTGATCACTACGGGGTCGTCAATATGTGCCTCTCTTCGCAAGGGAATCGGTGAGAGAAAAGCCGCAATCACGGCAATGGATAACTGCCTAGCTGTCGATTTGCTCAAGACAAACGGGCAAGTGTCTGGAGCATTGGTTTTTGACATTGAGTCTGGCGAGTCTGTGGCGATATCTGCGAAATCGACGGTTCTTGCGACCGGCGGCTGGCATCACGCCTACTCGTTTAACGCCGGCCCGGACGAAGCAACAGGCGACGGTCAAGCGATGGCGTTTCGTGCCGGCGCCGAGTTGATTGACATGGAGATGGTCACCTTCGCGCCCAATATCCTGCTGGCCCCTCCACGACACCGTGGGAGCCTGTGGTTCTACATTCTTCCTGGGCAGTTGCTCAATAGCGGTGGGCATACATTCCTATCTTGGGAGGATCCGAAGGTTGCAAAGCTTGCACTGACCAGCGAGTGGAACAAGTTGCTCTTCTCCAAGGCCTCAATGCGTGAGGTTCTTGCCGGACGAGGCAGTCCGCTGGGCGGGGTCTTCTTGTCGATGAAACACTTGCCGGTCAATCTTATTGACGCGCTCGAGGAAGAGTACTCCGGATGGCGATTCCAGGGAGATGACTTCTCAGCCTTGATGGCGAGAATGCGTGATGGATATGCCGCCGAGGTTGGTCCCGCCGCTGAGTACTTCGAGGGCGGGATAAGAATCAACGCGCGGTGTGAGACCTCGCTACCCGGTCTATATGCTGCTGGGGAGTGCAGTGGCGGGCTGTTTGGCGCCAATCGAGTAGCAGCAGCGACAACGGAGATGCTGGTGCAGGGGGCAATCGCCGGCCGCGAAGCGGGCCGCGCGGCTTCCTCCGGGGAGCTGCTTGAGCCTGATCGAGATGAGATTGAATCGGCCATGGAGGCGGCTCTTGCACCACTTGGACGCGATGCAGGCGCAGCGGTACATGAGCTGAGAACCAAACTGCAGGAAACAGCATATCGATATGTCGGGGTTATCCGTAGTGGTGAAAGAGTACATCGGGCAGCGGCGAATCTCGATGAACTCAACGAAGCGTGGAACCATCTCGGTCTTGAGACGAAAAGGCGCTCTCGGAATAAGGAGCTGTGTGATGCGCTTGAACTGCGAAACATGATCGCCGTGGTTCGAGCCTCTGCTGCTGCGGCAGCAGAGCGAACGGAGAGTCGCGGCGTCCATATGCGGGAGGATCACCCGGTTACCGACAATGCATCCTGGCGAAGGCACATCGTGGTTCGACTGCAAGGGGATGAACTGGATCTTTCATTTGACGAGGTCGGGTCCTCAGAGGGTCTGCCGCCGGACGTTGTCCCGTACGAGACCGCGATTCTCCGAGCGGCTGACGAGCTTGAGCGGATAGGGAGGGCATCATGACGGAGCCCCGAACAATTGAGGTAAAGGTTCGTTCCTGGAGCGAGAACGGTGAAGGTGAATTCGTTTCCTACTCGGTGCCACTGGACGGTGAAATGGATGTTCTCAATGCGCTCGAGTACATACGCGCTCATTGCAACCCAACTGTCTGGTATCGAAGCTCGTGTCGCCGGGGTGTGTGCGGGGGTTGCAGAATGACCATCGATGGCGTGCTTCGTCTAGCGTGCGAAACGGAAATCAAAGATGGGATGCGGATCGATCCATATCGTACAAGGGAGGCTTCCAATGACTGAAAACAAGATGCTCACAGCTGAAGAAGCGGCGCACGAGGTCCGTCTTGCCAGCAGGAGGATCGCCCTTCTCCACCTTGCGTTTTCCCAAGCTGCGATCCGAAACCTCGGAGAGGAAAAGGGCCGGCGGTTGATCATCGATGCGATCAAGATCTACGGAACAATGGTGGGAACGGAAGTCCGCAATGCGGTGTTGGAAGATGGACTAGAACCCGTTCCCGAGAACTACGGCGTCGGTCGGAGTAGAAGCCTTCCCAAGCTAGGGATGCATGCTGGTGGGGAGACTGTAGTGGAGGATGGGCGAACCCGCCATCTTGCCTACGGCTGTGCGATGGCGAGCGTATGGAAAGAATATGGTGAAGAGGATTTGGGCCGCCTGTACTGCTTGGTCGACCCTGCAAAGTACATGGCATACAACCCTGCGTTTACCCTGTCGCATATCAAGGCGATACCGTCCGGTGACCCACATTGCGAGTTCTGCGTACGCAAGACAACGGAACAAGAGAAGGCTGATTTTGCATCCGAAACAGCTGATTGGAGCTACATCGATCAATGTAACGACAAAAAGGAGTGGGTGTGAGCTCGATGCAACGGTGTATGGCCAAAACACAACGCCTCTCCATCGCGGATCCGGAAGACGCGTCTTGCTCGTTGGATGGGTCCGCGGTGGATCTTTCCAAGCGTTGGATTTCACATAGTCGGGGGAACAGTCTGTGGATACCGTAAATACCATATGTCAGAGTTGTTACTTCTATTGTGGGCTGAAAGTTCAGCGGGAAGGCAATCGGATCGTCCGAATTGATGGATTGCCGGAACATTCTGTCAACCGAGGAACGATTTGTGCCAAGGGATTAGCGGCTCAGCAACTCGTCACTGACCCGAACAGACTGACGCAACCGTTGCGGAGAGTTGGAGCTCGCGGAGGAGGAGGCTGGGAGTACATTACATGGGATGAGGCGCTCGACTGCATTGCCAGTGAAATGAGAGCCGCAGCGAGGGATGACGGACCTGAATCCGTCGTCTATCATCGTGGGCACGCCCCCGGCTGGGTCACGACAATGAACTACGTATCGCGGTTCATGAACGTCTTCGGATCACCCAATGTGCTTACGCATGCTCATCTCTGTTTCGCTCCGCGAGCAATCGCTCACGCTTCCACCTACGGCGGGGTGCCCGAGCCCGATTTTGATGGGGCGGATTGCATTCTGCTGTGGGGGTTCAACCCCGCGTACACGTCAGTCGCCAACTATGCCCGTCGCATTGCTGACGCGAAAGCTCGTGGGGCCAAACTGGTGGTTGTCGATCCACGTTTTACGCCGACTGCTGCAAAGGCTGACCTGTGGCTGCAACCAAAGCCGTCGACAGACGTCGCGTTGGCGATGGGTATCGTGAAGGTCATGATTGAGGAGCAGCTCTACAATAAGCGGTTTATTGATGAGTTTACGGTCGGGTTCGATCAGCTGGCGGAGCATGTTGGATTGATCGAGCTCGATAAGGCAGCAGTAATGACGGGGGTTCCTGTCGACTTGATCAGACAAGCGGCGCGGTTGATCAGCGCAGGCAGTCAGACTGTGGTTAAGGAAGGGAACGGACTCGATCAGCACATAAACGTTGTTCAGGCAGTTCGCGGAGTGGCCTTGATCACCGCGCTTCTAGGCAGCATCAATGCCCCTGGCGGCACCGTCCTTATGCCACCGCTTCCTTTTGCGGATGTCCAGCTACGCGGTGCTCGCAGTCCCGATGCGGAGGAGCGCTCCTTGTCGACACATCCCCTTTACTACCGAAACGGCAACTCACTTCACGACGAAGAGTTATTTGCCGCCTTGGAAGCCGGCGAGCCGTACCCGATCAGGGCACTCATAGTACAGGGAGGCTCAATCGTTGCGGCTAATTCGAATACTGAACGCACTCTCCGGTTGCTAGATCGAGTGGGGTTCATCGCGGTCCACGACTTGTATCCGACGGCGACCAGCAGGATCGCAGATCTCATTCTTCCCGCCACGAGCTTTCTTGAGAGAGACTTGCTCCTCTACTATCGATATCGGCCAAGCGCGCAGGTAAACATGATCGCTCTGCAACAGCAGGTCGTTCCTCCGGTAGGTGAGAGTCGTAGCGATCTCGATCTCATATTTGCGTTGGCGAAGCGGCTTGATATGACCGAAGAGTTCCCGTGGAAGACGGTGGAGGAGGCGTTCGAGTGGGAGCTTGAACCAGTCGGGATTACCCTTGAATACCTGAAGCAGCATCCCGAAGGATATCAAAGGATCTACGCGCCGGAGGAGCTCTACTGGACAAACGGGCGTACCTCATTCCCCACGGCATCCGGAAAGGTTGAGCTGGTCGCAGATCGTCTTGCAGCTTTCGGATATGCGCCACTTCCCGAACTGGAAGAGATACCCGAACCACTGCGCCTGAGCGAGGAGTATCCCTTCCTTTGCAGTACCAGTCTCAAACTCGGGATCCACACTCACACAGAGTTCCGAACTTTGCCTTGGATAGAGGATCTTGAGCCGGCTCCGTTCATTGAAATTCATCCCGCGGCGGCGGACAGACTTGGAATATCAAACGGCGATGAGGTCCGAGTAACGTCCCGGTGGGGAGCCGTGACGGCGCTGACCCGCCTGAGCGGGGGACTCGCCGAAGACACGGTGATGCTAGCCTACGGCTATGGCCAACCATATGCCAGAGGAAACTGGAGATCAGCAAACGACTTGACGCCGGATGGATCGGTCGCGGCTGATCCGATCTCCGGTGCGACCAGCAACCGTCGCGTGCCTGTCCGGATTGAGCCGACTAATGGGAATCGACCGGATATGAAACGCGGTGTGCGATTCCTGATAGAGAGCCTCGAGCGATGCGTGGGATGCCATACGTGCGAAGTGGCATGCCGACAGGAGTATGGCGAAGCGCGGATGCGGCTCCATACTGCTGGACCAGCGAAGGGCACAACCGGGCAAACGCGAGCGGAATACGTGATTCTCGGCAAGGAAACATGCGATCTGTGCAGAGACCGCACAAACCAGGGACTCGCGCCGGCCTGCGTGACTGCCTGTCCCACCCATGCACTGGTGGTCGTTTCCGATAGCTCAGCGGTTCGATTGCTGCAGGACGGGCGCTATCAGCTTTGCGCCTCCGCTCTAGCGACGGATACATTGGACATCAAACAGCAAAGAGAATAGGAGGAGACATGTCGGACATCATCAGCGCCGTACATCGGGAAGCCTGGGAATCTCTCGTTCGCTCTGCGGCGAAGACCGCGTACGCGAAGTACGGGATCTACGCAAGCCGTAGCCTTGCGGTGCGTCACCCCGAGGTTTACCTGATTGGAGACAATGCATTCTACGAGGGGGCAAGGTCGATCAACGGATTCAAGGAATCATACGATGAGCCAACGGCTCTAGGATGGCGCCATATGAAATATGGCAGAGAGTTCTTCGACAAAGATGAGGACTACACGGGTATCTCTGGCGGGCACCCCCTCTTGTTCCGTAACCTGCGACTCGATAAATACCGACTTACAGAAGCCAGGCGGATCTATCCCGAACCTTATCTTCCTCTTATCGATCAACGTCTTGGCCCGCTGCCAGTAACGTTGAAGACGGAAGGGAAAACCGTCACGTCGCTTGAACTTGCCGAAATGTTCTACTTTAAGGCAAAGGAAACCGGAGAAAACCCTGATTCCTTGTTTCTCATTCACTGTGACAACGAAGAAGCGTATCTCGCTAAAGATAATGTTGTGATCTCGATCCATACAGGACTTCCGGTCCATTCACTCTCCGGGAGCCCCATCCTGATCTTCAATGAGAAAGCCGTCTGGTATCCGCTTATGGGGCGAGATGATAGTAAGAAGAGCTTGCCTCTGCAGAATGTAGTGAACCGCCTTGCTGCGGTAACAACCTCTTCTCTGGGGGATGAATGGGAACGCACACTTGTTGGTGAACTCGAAGCGGCAAGTGCGCTCGACGGAGACGAACAGCTTCGCATGGCGGCATTGGCGTCCGTGCGCGCTGGTGGTTGGAGATTTCATCCCTATGCGGCGCTTTGGAAGGGATTTGTGCCGGACTGTGACCTTGATATTGATATCTCGCGGCGATTGGGACTTATCCGCGAATTCGATCGTCTTGCGAATTCGGTCAGTCCGGCGACCGCTTACCTGTTTGGTGTGATGGGAACCGGAACGGTCGAAGAGCGGATGCGCCGCCTGAGCCACGAGTACCTATTGAATACAGGTGTGGTGCGTGAGTCGGAAGCGCATGGGTGGAAAACCGCATGGCGACTGGAGTCTTGGGGGCATCTGTGGCCGTGTGGCCTAATGGAACATACAGTAGACGATGCGTTCCGTTCGCGTACCGGGCACTGTGTTAGTCAAGCGCACATGATCGCGGCTGTGTTGGAGATGTCCGACATTCCGCATGTAGTAGTGAACTTCAATCGCGGTGGTGTAACCGGGGGCGTGAACCATCACTTTGTTCTCTCTCAAGATGGGAGCTTCTTGTTCGACGATGGCATTGTGAACTTTCGTGGAATCGACGCGCCAACTGAAGATTACGGACCTCTCCTATCTTTTTCTATCAACGGCAAATGGGCATCAACAGTGGGGGATAGGCTCTATGGGAATATTCCTTCTGCTCGGACCGAAGATGAAATTGCGAGAATCAATGGTGCTCTTGCTAATCGATTTGAGCTTCGATTCTACGCTGATGAGGCGCATGACGAAATCGTAGGTAAAGATGAATTCCTTGCACGTCTGCAAACATGTATGACCGAACAGGTTTCTCTTCCATAACAGGCCTGTTTGCCAACAAGGAGGTGATCGCAGAAGGAGTATATATGTAGTGAAGCACCGCGGCGGCCTAATTGCTGAGACAGGGTCGTGGTGTAGCGCACAACAAAATAGGAGGGTATTCATGAGAAAGGGAAGAGCTCTTGTTCTGATGGTAGTACTTGTCGGGTTGATCGGCGGTCTAGCACTGGCGCAGACTATTAATAGTCCAGATACGTTCATTAAGGCAACCACTAATTCTGTGGAGACGCTGGACCCTCAATTCATGCTCAGCTCGGCAACGACCGAGATATCCAACAATGTCTATGACTCGCTTCTGGATCACCCACACGGGGATCTGCAAACGCTGATTCCAAGCATATCAGACATAGTGCCATCTGTAGATAACGGCCTGATAACCGAAGCGGCCGACGGGGTGACGTATATTACGTTCCCCATTCGAGAAGGGGTCAAGTTCCACGATGGTACAACACTTACACCTGGGGATGTCGTCTATACGTTTAAGCGCGGACTCCTTGTGGGCGGGCAGGCATCGAATTTCAACATCCTCGCTACCACTCTTCTCGGAGCAAGCTCGTTTAGCGATCTAGTCGACGAAATTGGCTATGACTCCGCATATGCCGTTCTTGATAAGGCAGTTACAACTGACGGCAAGAGTGTTACATTCAAGCTTCCGAAACCGTTCGTTCCGTTCCTTGGGTTGATGGCCGACGGCGGAAGCGCTTGCGGAATCCTGAGCAAGGCATGGTGTATTGCCCAAGGTGCATGGCCGGGAACGAAAGAAACCGGTCAGGATCATATGAACCAGACTATGGAAGCCGATCCGCTCTTTGATAAGATGCTGGGGAGTGGTCCGTTCAAGTTTGTCTCATGGGAGCCGATGGAACGCACAGTCTTCGAAGCTTTTGCCGACTATTGGCAAGGGGCGCCTCGTATGCAACGGGTGATTCGCAAGATCGTCCCTGATGCGCAGACCGCGATCCTCCTTCTCAAGAAAGGTGATGTTGATTTCACCGAGATTGGTGTCGCTGATATTGAGCAGGTAGAAGGGGCGCCAGGGGTCAAAGTATTGAAGAACCTCCCTGCAACTTGGCTAATGAAGATCAATTTTGTCCAATCCATTGCAGAGGGAAGCAGTTATGTCGGTAATGGCGAGCTAGGAGAAAATGGAATCCCAACGGATTTCTTCTCTGACATAGATGTGCGTAAGGCATTCGAGTATTCCTTCGATTGGGACACGTTCATCAACGAGGTGTTCCTCGGAGCCGCTCTCAAGCCGTACGGGCCAGTATTGATCGGGTTTCCCACCGCGAATCCTGACAATCCCGAGTATTACCTGGATATCAACAAGGCGACGGAGTATTTCAAGAAGGCATGGAATGGCCAACTCTGGGAGAAAGGTTTCCGATTTACCGTTCCCTACTCTAGTGGATCGACACACCGTCAGCGTGCCCTTGAAATACTCAAGATGGACATAGAATCAATCAACCCAAAGTTCCACATTGAGATTTCTTCGCTCCCGTGGGCAGCCTACGTTGGAGCAATCAACAACCTCCAACTCCCTCTGACCCTATTTGGAATGCTCCCGGATGTCTTCGATCCCTACATGCCGCTCTTCGAGCACATGCATTCCGCAGGGGGATACGCGGAGTGGAATGGATACGTTGACCAAGCTAAGAAGGAGTTCGATCCGTTGATCAACGAATTGGGAAGCAACTACGATCCTCAGCGGCGTAAGGAGCTTTCCTACGAATTGCAGAAGCTTGACTACGACAACGCGCTCGCTATTTGGCACTTCCAATCGGTTGAGCATGTGGCGATGCGGGATTGGGTGCAGGGCTATTACACTGGCCCGTTCCCGTTCAACCTTGATTTCTACGCTCTTTCCAAGGGCTACGAGTAAGGCTCTACTGCCGTAGCACAGAGAGGAGTACTGTTTTAGTATCTGTTCAGGCGGGAAAGTCATTCCCGCCTGAACAGTAATCAGGAGAATGCCACATGACGCGATATATCTTGAAGCGATTACTGGTCCTACCTGCGATATTGCTGATTCTATCGGCATTGATCTTCTCTCTGGTGATGTTCTTGAACCCCTACGAGCGGCTGGCGGTGTTTATCCCTAATGCAGATGCCGTCGGCTCTTCGATACCATTTGACGAGTTAGTCTCCCGCTACGGATTGGACAAGCCGTTCTATGTCCAGTACTACGAATGGCTAGAGAGGGTCGTACGCGGGAATCTTGGTTGGTCTCCATCGGCGAGAATGCCGGTTGCCACTGCAATTGCCCGCTATTTCCCAGCAACAGTAGAGTTAATGCTTTTCGGCGCGGTGATTATCTTTGTTGGAGGAATCTTTCTTGGAACCTACTCGGCGAAGCACCACAATCAGTTGTTTGACCAAGCGGCTCGACTGGGTACGATCATTGGGGTTTCCTTGCCTGAGTTCGTGTTCGGGCTGTTCCTTCTTGTGGTTTTCTATGCGTGGCTAGGGTGGTTCCCTCCTGGGAGGCTTAGCTCTTGGGCGGAGGATGTGATCTATCTATCCAATTTTCATCGCTATACCGGAATGAATCTAATTGATTCGATTCTCAATTGGCGCCTAGACGTCTTCATAGATGCGTTACGGCACTTGGTTCTCCCTTCGATTGCCTACTCGATCGGTATGCTCTCAACGATGCTACGTATGACTAGGTCGTCATTGCTCGAGACACTACAGGCAGACTACGTAGTAACTGCCCGTGCCAAAGGACTTGCGGAAAAGGTCGTAATCAACAAACACGCACGGCGGAACGCACTTCTCCCCGTTGTAACTTTGGCGGGCTCAATTGTGGCGAAGATGCTTGGCGGAGCGGTAATCGTTGAAACTGTCTTCAATTACCGAGGCATGGGGATGTTCATCGTAACCGCGGCGCAAGGGCTAGATTTTCCTGCAATTCTAGGTTCATCCCTCCTTATCGGGATTATTATCATAGCAAGCAACCTAATTGTCGACATCTTATATACGGTCCTTGATCCAACGGTCACATTGGGGGGTAATTGATGGATACCTTGTTGCGGGTAATCAGGAATCCGCTTGGTTTGGCAGGATTAATCCTGGTTCTATTATGGGCGATAATAGCGATTCTTGCGCCTGTGATATCGCCCCCACATAACCCACGCAATCCCTACGCCATTGCTCGCATCGGGTTCTCTTCTCTTCCTAAGCCTCCGTCGGAGAAAGCCTTGTTGGGAACAACAAGCGGAGGATACGATATCATGTATGGTATTGTATGGGGAAGCCGTACCGCATTCCGGGTCGGCCTTATTGTTGTTTCAGCAACCGCATTGATAGGTGTGCTGCTGGGAGGAGGAGGGGCGTTCCTCGGTGGGATGGTTGATGAGGTAGTAATGCGCATTACCGATCTATTTATGAGTTTTCCTTTCCTTATTGCGGTAATTGTAATGAGCATCGTGTTAGGAAAAGGTCTCGACAAAGTAATCATAGCTCTAGTTGTCTTTGGCTGGCGGCGCTACGCGCGCATTATGCGTAGCGAAGTTCTTTCTGTGAAAGAACGAGAATATGTGCGCGCTGCCGTAAGCTTAGGGGCGAGCAAGTTGTGGATCTTCTTCCGCCATGTCCTTCCCAATTCGATCTTCCCTGTTCTTGTCCTTGCGGCCCTCGATATTGGGACCATGGTACTCATCGCTGCCTCATTGAGCTTCATCGGGGTTGGCGCCGAGCCGGGATATGCCGACTGGGGACAGATGATAAATTTCTCTCGTAACTGGCTTATGGGAACGGTCGGTGAACCATTCAAGTATTGGTATACTTATACCTACCCCTCAATTGCCATCCTGACCTTTGTTCTCGGTTGGACTCTTCTCGGCGATACCCTGCGGGACGTTCTCGATCCGAAGATGAGGCGAGTGAAGTAACGCACGAGACTGACGTCTAGGATCGAGCTGTCGGTTCTGCAAACCCGTGCGCTATAACATCGCGCGGCGTATTAAGGTTTCGAAACGAAACTAGAAGCGGGTCGACGGATCGGACTTCCTCTTCCGATACGATGTTCGTTCTCAGCTTGCTGTACAGCGCAGAGACCTTAAGGTGTCGATCACGGATTGCCCGTTCGATAGCCGGCAAGGCAGTCTTCTGATAGGCAGCGCAAAGAGGCTCAAAGAATCCCGCAGCGACCGGCACACAAGCGTCCACGCCTTGGGCAAGAACGAGGAGCAGATCGACGAGATCCGGCACCACGTACGGCATGTCGCACGCGACAACGAAACAGAGATCGGTCCGCGACGCGCACAGCCCACTGTGAATGCCAGCAAGCGGACTCTTAACGCCGTGTGCATCCTCGACAAACCTGACTCCTTCCGGTCTGCATGGCAGGTCACGCCCCACCAGCAAGGTCTCAACGAACAACTGCTGAAGATTGCCATTGAGGTGCTCGACGATGGTCCGGCCATTGATGCGAAGCGCGTGCTTAGGGCGCCCCATCCTCTGAGACTCCCCACCAGACAGGATCAGAAGTGTCGCATCCTCGATCATGCAGCAAAGGATACTGGATCGGGCGGCTACGTCCAGCCATATCGACCTTGGCAGCCGAATCATTCCCGAGGCGTGACGCACAATACAGACTAATACCCAGTCGCTCTGCTACACTCTTTTGCAGTGAGGATAACGATTACGAGGAGTGAAGTGCGCACACTGAAGAAGACAGATATCTACCTTACGGCGGTCCTGTTGGGTGCCCTAGCAATGTGGGGAGTCGTCGGAGTGGCGGTTCTGGGGCAGGGGGCGGTGCCCGATCCGCCAGTCCAGATCTCACGATATCTTTCCACGGCCTATGTCCTGCCGGAAGGTCGGTTTGCGGTGGTATTGCGCATTGAAGCAAAACAGGATCTGGCTGGAGTCGGTATCCGCGAGGTTCTTCCTCGCGGGTGGACGATTCACCCGTTGGAGAATGACGGCGCGGCATTCAAGCGTGCAGAGGGGGAGTGGGTATTCAACGAGAAGCTTCGAGCCGGTGCTATGAGGGAGATCGTCTACGAGGTGTCGGTGCCCAGCTTGGCCCAGTTGATGACCGATCGGCCGCCCACATGTGTCGCGATCAGTGGGACCTTTCAGGCCAAGGTCCCGGGTTTTGAAGTGCCAATTGCCGGTGACTCCAGTTTGGAGGTTTCTTTCGCGCTGCCTATTCTAAGCGCTATCGCCCATTTGGTGCCGGAGAGCGGCGACACGTCTGACTCAATAGATCTACGGCTGTCACAGATCGTAACACGGACTCAATTTACGCGTGCGCTCGAACTCTGGCGGGATGACGTCACAGTCCCTGGGACTAATGGCGCGCTGATAGATCTTGATGCCATAAACAAACTCGTCGCGTACTACGAAACCTGTACGCCTGTGGATCGCCCGCTTCCGCAGAGCGAAAATCCTGAGCTTTCGGCGGTGCGCACGATTAGCACGTTTCTCCCCTACGACAGTGTGCTCCTGCCGGAAAGATGCCTTGATCCGGGCCTGAATGCGCGCCGGTTTACTGTAACTGTCGACATCACGGTCGCGCATGACGCCTACGGAGTCGGACTGGAAGAATGGGCGCCGGACGGTTGGCGGGTTATCCCAGTCAAGAGCGAGGGCTTCTGGTATCGCGCTTCGCAGAGGGAATGGATCTATCCAAAGAGGCTCGCAGCGGGAGACACTGTCCGGGTTGTCTATCAGGTCGAAGTGTTACCCTCTGAGGCGGACGAGCTGGAGGCGGGCGACGGTTGCTGCGGGCGGTATGTCACGCTTGTGGGAACGGTCTCCAGCGGCCTTGAATGCAGTGAGCAAGACGTAATCGGAGAGACTAGTATCCATGTGTTGGATTGTCTTCCGGTTATCCTCGCGATCTCCCGATGGGATGTTGAATCGGATAATCTGGATGTCTCGTTGTCCGATTACATTTCCTTCTTGCAGGTCCAGCGAGCCGTCGCGTTTTGGTCGAGAGAGGAGCCGGTGCCGTACACGTGCGGCTATACGGTTGGATACGAGGCGCTGAAGGCGATTGTGGCCTATTGGCTGACGCATACGCCCGTTACGGAGGGGCTGCCCGAGACGTCCATGGAGTCGTGCGGCGCACCTGCGACGGGGTGCTATATGCCGCCGGACACTCGCGATTGGCTCTGCCAGATGAAGCTGTCTCAGCCACCAACCGACCGGGTCGGCCTCCCACCCGCCCAACCACCGATTGTCGATGCCGGTCCTGATCTTACCCTGACTTGCTCGATTCAGACGGTCACTCTTACAGCCACTGTAAAGGGTGGCGTTGTGCCGTACGTCTACGAGTGGGTGAATTCCGTTGGGAAGAGCGTCGGGGACACGCGGTCCATTAACGTGTCTGATCCCGGGACATATACAGTACTTGCAACAGGCTGTGCGGGTTGCCACGGCATCGATACAGTTGTCGTCAGAGAGGATGTGGCGCCACCGATTGTCGACGCAACAACCGACGGTGTGCT
>CAZKAB010000012.1:37720-46264 GCA_964550615.1 uncultured Thermotogae bacterium | reverse complement strand
CGCCACGATCAGCGCGATCGGCTTCCGAATGTCGCGGCACCTCGAGGAGGTGTACGGCTGATGGCTCGTTTTGCTGCACTCTTGCGTCGCTGGGGACCCATCTTCCTGCGGCGGTTCCCGCGGCACCTCCTTATCTGGATCATCATCGCCTACGCGCTCTTCCCGGTCCTTTGGATCTTCTCGGCGTCAGTCAATCCGACCTCCAGCCTGTCGCAGCAGAAACTGATCCCCGACCACATTACCTGGGATCACTATCGGACGCTGTTTACCGACCCCAACTACCCGTTTGCGACCTGGCTTCTCAACACACTCAAGATCTCGGGGATCACGGCGGTGGCGACCGTCATCCTGTGCGCCTTGAGCGGGTACGCGTTCTCGCGCTTCCGTTTCACCGGACGACGGGTCAGTTTGCTCGCGCTCCTCCTGATTCAGATGTTTCCGCAGATGCTCGCGATCGTCGCGATCTTCTTCATCCTGCGGATGATCGGAGACTATGCCCCCGCCCTTGGGATCAACACACATCTCGGCCTTATCATGGTCTACCTCGGCGGGGCGATGGGCTTCAACACCTACCTGATGAAGGGATACTTCGACACCGTGCCCCGCTCGCTTGAGGAATCGGCAATGGTGGACGGCGCAACGCCATTCCAGGCGTTCGTACGGATCATGCTCCCGCTCGTGCGGCCGATCCTCGCCGTGATCTTCATCATCCAGTTCATCACCAGCTATTCCGAGTTCATCCTGGCAAGCGTCCTTCTGCGGGGCAGTGAGCAGCTCACCCTCTCCGTTGGCCTGCGGTTCTTCACCGAACAGGCGTTCGAGCGCCGCTGGGGGCCGTTCGCCGCCGGCGCAATCATCGGTGGCGCCTCATTTCTGCTGATCTTCCTCCCACTGCAGCGATTCATCGTATCAGGCCTCACTCGCGGCTCGGTGAAGGAATAACATCACATGACACCGGATTGGGTACGTGACGCCGTTTTCTATCAGATTTTCCCCGATCGATTTCGCAGAGGAGATCATGGGAACGGAATGCACGATCCGTGTCAATGGGGGGAGATTCCCACGCGTACTTCGCTCTTCGGCGGAGACTTGGCGGGTATAGCCGAGAAGCTCGACTACTTGCAGTGGCTGGGCGTCAATGCCCTGTATCTCACTCCTGTCTTCGCCGCCCCGTCCAATCACAAGTACGACACCGTGGATTACTTCACGGTCGATCCCACATTCGGAGGGAACGACGCCCTGCGCGTGCTCGTTGACGCGGTGCATGCGCGCGGGATGCGCATTGTTCTCGACGGCGTATTCAACCACTGCAGCGACCGACACCCCTTCTTCCTCGACGCGATCTCCAACGGGCGGGCTTCTCTCTACTGGGACTGGTTCACGATTGATGGCCACACGGTGCAAAGCAAGCCGGAGCCAAACTACGAGTGTTGGGCCGGCGTGCGCACAATGCCCGAGTGGAATCACAAGAATCCGGATGTGGAAGGATATCTCCTTTCGGTGGTGCGCCATTGGATAAGCGAATACGCAATCGACGGCTGGCGCCTGGACACCGTCGAATACCTGCCTCCAGACTTCGTGCGGCGAATTCGCCAGGTCGCAAGAGACGCCGATCCGCAGGTATACGTGGTCGGAGAGGCGATGGGGATCGCCGCAGCGTGGTTCAAGCATGACGCTATAGATGGAGTGATGCACTACCGCCTACGGGATGGGCTGATCCACTTCCTCGTAACACGGGACTGGTCTGCTGAGACATTCGCCGGATTCGCCCGCAGCCTGTGGCGAAGCTATCCACGCGAGAACGGATTCTCCTGTTACACGCTCATTGGGAGCCACGACAAGCCCAGGTTTCTCACGCTGGCGGGCGGCGACAAACGTCGCCTGCTGTTGGCGGCCGCGTTCTTGTTCTCATATCCGGGAGCACCCGCAATCTACTATGGCGATGAAATCGGGATGGAGGGAGGCGACGATCCCGACTGCCGGAGGGCGTTCCCATGGGATGAGTCAATCTGGGACAAGGATTTGCAAGATGAACTGCGCACGCTTGTCGGGCTACGGAATCTCCATCCGGCGTTACGCAGAGGAGAACCGCACTTTCTCCAATCAAGCGGCCAATATCTCGTTCTCTCGCGCATACTCCCTGAAGAAGAGATCGTTCTCGCACTGAACGCCGGCGAGCAGGAGAAGCAATTCTCCATCGAAGACAGAACATTCAAGGACCTTGCCTCAGGTGAGGAAGGAGAATCATTCGCCGTCCCTGGGATGAGATTCCGCCTCCTCAAGCGGATCTAGCCTCGGCCACCTCTACCCGAGTCGTTCGTAAAGCGAGAGGTAGCTGCGCGCCGATGCGCTCCACGAATGGTCTTCCCTCATCCCGCGTTCCCGCAACGCGCCCCATTCTTCCGGATCATCGCGATACAAGGTGACCGCACGTTGTAGCGCACCGAGCATCGCTTCAGGAGTGTAGTCCGAGAACAAAAAACCATTCCCGCTCGTGCGTTCCTTGTCATGCTCGAAGACCGTATCGCGCAGGCCGCCGGTTGCGCGTACCACCGGAACGGTTCCGTAGCGAAGGGAGTACAGCTGGTTCAGCCCGCATGGTTCAAAGCGGGAAGGCATAAGGAAGATGTCCGATGCAGCCTCGATACGGTGCGCCCACTGCTCGGAGAACGTTACAAGCGCCGCCACTTGCGTGGGAAACCGTTCCGCTGCTCGTGAGAAGAACTCCTCCAGCTTCGGATCGCCCGTCCCGAGCAAGATGAACCGGATACCTAGCGCGAGCATGCGATCGAACGCGGCCATGACAAGATCGAATCCCTTCTGATTAACGAGGCGGGATATCATGCCAACCAGCGGTGCCCGCTCCCCAGGAGCAAGTTCCAATTCCGCAAGCAGCCGGGCCTTGTTCTCTTCCTTGCCCGCAGCCAAGTCCGCCGAGTAGTCGGCCCATATGTGCGCGTCCGTATTCGGGTTCCACTCCCCATAGTCGACACCATTCACAATCCCGGCCAGGTCATCCCGGCGGGAGCAAAGCGCCTCTTCCAGCCCATTCCCCGATACAAGAACCTCCGAAGCATAGGCGGGGGAAACGGTAGTCAAGAGATCCGCCTGAACGATGCCTCCCTGCAGAAGGTTCATACTGTCGCCCCGGTGGAACGATTCCGCCATCGTGCTGTCAAGTCCGGTGACAGCTGCGCGATCCCACGCGAAAGATCCCTGATACGCCAAATTGTGGATTGTGAGAACGTTACCCGTATCGCGCGGACCGATCCCGGAGCGCAGGTAGGCGGGAATGAGCGCGGTATGCCAATCGTTGGCATGGATCACATTCGGCTGCCAGCTAAGCCGTTCGCAGAGCAAGAGCGCCCCACGTGAGAGGAAGACAAACCGATCTAGAGCGTCGGGATAGTCGCCGCCTCCTTCCCCGTATATCTGCGCACGGTCGAAGTAGTGATCATTGCCCAGAAAGTAGACGGGAACGTCGCTGTTCGGGAACAATCCCTGATAGACGATCGCTTCCATGTCCAGCCCGTTCACCGGGACAGAGAAGCGGCACACCTCGCACAGCGCCGATTTCTCTTCCACACCCCTGTATTTTGGCATTACCACCCGTGCGTCGACATCGAGATCATGCAACGCGCGCGGGAGCGCCGCTGAGACATCGGCAAGCCCTCCAGCTTTCGCAAACGGAGCCACTTCGGCCGAAACGAGCATAATACGCATTGAATCCACATTCCTCCTTTCATAAGCCGCCGAGACTATCTCGCCATCAGAAGAATTGCGCCTATTGCCAACTACTAGTCTAGCTCTGCTTGGCCGCAAGACATTCGGCGAATACTTCCAGCAACCGTCGTGTGGAGTGATGAGTAGACATCTCTTCCGCCGTTTCGAGCGCCCCTTGTCTCAGTCGTGAATAGACCTCGTCATCCGACACAAGCGCGAGCGCCGCGCGTGCAAATTCCTCTTCGTTCTCAGGGGCGAGAATTCCGTTCTCTCCGTCTCTGACAACATCTAACACTCCCATTTCACCGATCGCCACCGCCGGCGTCCCTCCAGCCATCGCCTCGACCAGAACCAGTCCTTGCGTCTCCGTTTTGGAAGCGAACAAGAACAGATCGGCCACCTTGTACAGATCGATCAATCGCGGATGATCGAGAAACCCGGTGAACCGAACCGCCTCTTCCAATTCCATTTCGCGCGCCTGCTGCTGGAGCTGCTCGCGCCACGGTCCGTCGCCCGCCATGACAAGCACGGCAGATCGGTCCTGCTCATGCAGCTTGCCAAACGCGCGCAGCAAGAACGGGAGGTTTTTCTCCATCGCCATTCTTCCCGCATACAGAAACAGCTTTGCCCCTGAAGGAATGTCCAGCCCGGCGCGCGGATCCCACGTCGGCGGTTGCTGGAAGAGCCTCAGCTTTACTCCAAACGGGAAGACATGAATCGGCCTGCGCACCCCGTATTGGAGGAGCTCCGTCTTGAACGGCGTGGACGGTGCGGTGATGACAGTGCAGCGATTGCAGAACGCGGCGATTATCTTCCCGGTCTCCCATTCCCGCGGACGAAGCGGACGCGGAAGATACCGCCTGTCTTCCATCAGGTGCGTGTGATAAGTGTGCACATGCGGTATGTGAAATCGTGTCGCCGCACCCACGGCGACCAGCCCCATGGAAAACGGCGTGTGGCTATGGAGTATGTCCAAATCCTTGAAACTCCGCGTCGCCGCCCTGCTGTAGGGAAGAGCAACCCTGCTTGCTTTGTGGAATGCAAACTTTCCCGAATGGAAGCGGAACACGCCCTGCTCGTCCTTATCCACACCGGCATACTGCGGCGCATAAACGTGGACGACGTGCCCCAGGTCTTCCAATTCCTCCTTCAACCAATGCACGGTTGTCGTCACCCCGCTGACTTCCGGCAAATAAGCATCGGAAAACAGGCCTATTCGCATATGTCATCCCCTCGCTGATAGACAATCTCTCCGTTCACAAGTGTCATCTCCACACGGCATTCATCGATTCGCTCCGAGCATTCACGTGGATCGCGGTCGAGAACGACAAGATCGGCAAGCATCCCCACCGCAATCGTGCCTTTGGCGTCTTCTTCATGAGAGAGGCGCGCGCCGGCCACGGTATAGCAGGATAACGCCTCATCGATTTCCAACCGCTCGTCCGCATACGGTGCATTCACGGCCGCTTGCAGACCGTACAGAGGCGACATCGGCATGCTGTCAGACCCGAACGCCAACACCGATCCGCTGTCAAACACGAGGCGATGTGGATCGACACGTCGCATGCGGATTGGACCAAGCCTCTTCTCATACATTCTTCCCTCTCCGGCCCAGTTCGAAACGAAATTCGGCTGCATGGAAATGGCAAGACCGAGATTGCGAGCCGTTTCTATGTCACGATCGCTCGCCAACTCAAAGTGCTCGATGCGATGACAGAGCGCGGGCGTTGTTTTGACAGCGGCATGAGCCGCAAGGACTTGCCCAATAGCCCGATCCCCGATCGCATGAATGGCCGTCTGCAGACCGGCATTCTCCGCCCTCTCCAGTATGGAGACAAGCTCGGCATCGCTGTAGTTAAGTGCGCCTATCCCGCCTGAGTCAGCATATGGCTCGCCAACAGCAGCGTTCCCCGCCCCGATCGATCCGTCAGCGAACGCTTTCACCCCACCGATCCGCAGCCAGTGATCGCCGAACCCGCTGTCAATGCCGAGATCTTCCAACGCCTTGAGAGCCGGAATCTCCGGATATAGGGTAATACGAAGTGGGAGTCCGGTTCGTGCTCGCATGAACGGCTGCATTTGCTCGCGTGGGACCATAACGTGCACCGATGTAATCCCCATCCGGTTCGCATCGGCGGCCGCGGCTTGTACCGCCTCCACGAGCACTGCATCACCCGGTGCAAGCGCTTGAAGGAAAGAGAAAGCGGATTTTTCGATCAGAATGCCACTTACCTCATCGATCCCCTCCCGATCAACAGATGCCGGAATACGCCCCAGCGCCAAGGTATTCAAGGTCAACAAGTGTCCGTCGAGCCGCACGGCAGCAAGCTGATGCACGCCGGTGACGCGATCGAGATCGGCACGGGTGAGATAATCGCGCTTCTCCCAATGGCTCTCATCCCAACCGCGAGCTATGATCCATTCCCCTTCTCCGCGCGATCGCGCCGCTTCTGAAAGCCGCTCCAACGTTTCTTCGCGCGTCATGCCGTAGACATCTATCCGCCGGCCGATCAGCCCAAGGCCGGTCTGCAAGAGATGAGTATGAGCATCGATGAATCCGGGAAGGACAGTCTTACCCGCAAGATCGAACACACTGGCGCCATCAAAGGCGGCCGTCAACTCCTCCTCCCAGCCAATGGCAGTTATCCTTCCCCCAGCCATCGCCACAGAATCGGCGCCAGGCAGGGTGGGGAAGACCGCATGAGTCAGAATGATGCCCGCCGTGTTCTTGTTCATTGCTTTGTATTGTAAATTACATCGCCATGGGGCAGCAACAGAAATCCATGCTTGCCGGGATCGAACGTGCCTGCTATCGTGTCTGGGGAGGAAGTGAAACATGAACGAGCGCGTACGGACAGACGATAATCTGAGCTGCGAGGTGCGGCTGGAAGAGTATCAAGACATCAAGTGCCTGATCGACGAATTCGGCGAAGCAGCGTATCCCGCTGTCCGCAGGTACTATTTCGCCTGTGGATTCGAGAGCGGTTACGACCTCCTCTTGTCCTTGGTCAAGGAACATCGCCTTTCCCGGGAAGCGATACGCGCCGATCCGGCCGGGAGCCTGCTCGAACTCCTGGAAGCTTTCTTCTCCCAGCGCGGCGGCAACCAACCCATATTCGAGCGAGAGGGAGAGACCGTCATGTTCAAGACCGAGAACCAGGTCTTCTGTCCGTCACCTATCGCGCAACAACAGAGCGGCGTGCAACACAGGGATGTTTGCGCGATTCACAAACGCGCGTTCATGGAAGGGGTGGCAAAGACAATAGAGGCGTTCATTCCCGGGCTCGAGATTCAGTACGCAAACCTATCGTCCCGTTCGCTTGACCCGCAGGCCGACTGTGTGGAGGCGTTCCACATAGTATCGCCATGGTAGCAACACGATGTCTGCTGGCACTTCGCGTATTGTTGGTCGTTTTCCTCGCCTTTGGCGGCTCCGCTCTGAACGATCCCGTGGCCTATAGCACTGCCATCCCATCAGGTGCGAACCTGAGCATAGCAGGAGCGGCTACCGCTTCCGGTCCGCTCGCCCCTCTGTGGAACCCTGCCGCCGTTGTGGACAGCCCGGGCGTGCACGGAGCAGCCAGTGTCAGCCTATTCGCCGATGGATCGATCGCGCGCGTGGGCGCATCTATAGCCGCTCTCGCCAGCCCCACCGTCGCCTGGAACATGATAGTAGATCCCGGCGGGAATACGACGCTCTTGACGTTCGCCTTTCCCTCTTCGGCAAACACGAACCTCGGTCTGGCGTTTTCGTACTCATTCGTCGATCAGGGAGGGTTCTCCATCGACGCCGGCGCACTGTTCCAAGCAGGAAACATCACAATCGGGCTTTCTATCGCCAACATCGCATCGAGTCTCCTGGGTGGATCTCTCCCGATCCGCGTCCGCGGCGGGGCGGCCCTGCACTCCTCCGCCGGGCTGCGCATCGCGGCCGATCTTTCCCTGTCCGCGGCGGAGACCACTCTCATTATCTCCGGCAGGGTAAAGGTATGGGTGCTTGGGTTCGACTGGTGGGTCGGCATCCACCCCACTGGAGGACTCGCTGAAATAGGCCTCGGAATCGGCTTTGACGCCTTTGCAGTGCCAATCGAAATCTCTCTCGCCGTCATCGGCGATGGCGCAGCCGAATTCATCCCATGCGTGACCACTTCCGGCGCCGTCGCACTCCCGGCCTGGTGGTGATCAGTGCTGGATCTCCAGTCCGGCAGTAGCCGCTCCTGGGAACCCGGCAATCGTCTCTCCGGTGGCCAGCCCGGTCTCCGGATCGATCTGGACTATCGAATGAGTATTAACGTCGACCACCCACAACATTCCGTCATACATGTCGATCGCCGCTGCGGATAGGACTGGTACGTTCACCGGATCCCCCACGATCTGGAGCTGTGTGTTCGACATGATGTCATAGCCGGGCACGATCCTGATTTTGTACAGCAACCGTGTCTCTCCTTCCAGATACCAGAGATATCCGGCGGTGTTTGTCTCGGGCGTCCAATCGAGTCCCTGCGGCGTCCATAGGAACGGGACGTTCGCCACCTGCGGCGAAGTAGCCTTGAAATAGCTCTGGCCGTACGCCTCGTATACCTGCAAATCTGGTGGATTCAGACGGTAGATCTTGTGGCTTGTCCCATCGACATGCCAGATTGTTCTCTGACCGGATGCGCCGTATGTGAGATTGAGTGGTGATTGCGCCGGCGCGCTGTAGTTCTGGGATACATCTCCGCTCACCGGGTCAATACGTAGAATGCGCTGATTGCCGCCATTGTAGCACGCCACGAACAGCCAGCTCTTGCCTCCCACTTCCGCCGTGGTGATGCCCGTTGG
>CAZKAB010000012.1:28246-37620 GCA_964550615.1 uncultured Thermotogae bacterium | reverse complement strand
ACGATCTCCACTGTCGGTCCACTGTTGAACACACACCCGCCGGCAAGAAAAAGAGCCACAAGAACTGGAAATATCAACAGAAAATGACGAACCTTCATCGATACCCTCCTATCGCTCATATAGAGATATGACCATTGTAGCGGTATCGTCCAAAGGAGTGAACCTCGTCGCACGCATGCATCTATAGCTGAACTTGCGCCGAAACGATGCGTCACTAGCTCTCTGTTTCCATGTTTTCTGCATGTTTTTTTCTCTTTTTAGGCATGGAAAACCATATCAAGCGGGTTAGTATTTTAAGTAGCAGCGATTCAATGAGAAGCCCGTAGAACGGATTTCTCGATGAGGGAGGTGAATAGGCATGGCCAAGAAAGAGATCCTTGACAAGCTTTCCATCTACATCCCACAGAAAAAGATGGAAGAGAACCCGGTAGAAAGACTGATTCGATTGAGCGAGAAGAGGGATCGTTCGATCAACTACCTTGTTGTCGACGCAATCCTTCAGTACCTCAATCGCGAGGAGAAGAAAGCCTAAGCACGCCACGCTGAGACCTGCCACCGAGATCGTGCCTCTGTGGTGGGTTTCTTTGCTGATTGTAGAGCAAGCTCTCCGGCTGTGCGAACGCCAACAGAGTGCGGCGGAGACACCGGAGGGCATAGTGTTTCCGCCGCAGTTTCAAGGAGGCAAAGGCCTTAGAAACTCCCGCTTTTGCTAAGGGCAGTCCCTCCTCTCACCACTCGGGGGTGCGAGCGTGATTTTGATTACCCACATCTATTACAACCGTATCGGAGGCCCCAGGCAAATCCCATACGTGACAAAGCATACACACACCGATCACCTAATAACATCACCTATGTCCATCTTGGAGTACGGGACAATTACCCGCCCATCGCTCCTTCTCCGGCAAGCTTTCCCGTTATGAACGCCCACAGGAAGTTGGTTCCACCGATCGGGCCAAACGCATCCAGAATCTCACCGCAAAAGGAAATACAAGGGACAACCTTGCTGCGCATCGTGCGCGGTTCGATCTCGGAGAGCATCACGCCTCCGCCCGTAACCTCAGCCTCGTTCCACCCCCCGCTACGCCTCCACGGAAGCGGATACGAGACAAGGTTCTCGATCAGGCGAACGCGATCGTCCCGCGTCAATGTGGCCACACGCGCGTCGGAAAGCGCCAGCTCTTCAAGAAGAAGCTCGACCAGTCGATCAGGAAGGAATTCCTTCAACACGCCTCGCACCGTCTTGCCACTCGGAGAAAGCAGCGTGTTCCAATCATCAGCCGTCTTCTCACTCCAGGATACTGCGATCGTTGTATGCTCCCCCGCCATATCGGCGCGCGCGGCGATGTGACCGATATTGAGTATCGCCGGCCCGCTGTACCCGCTGTGCGTGAATAGGAAGTCTCCCTGAACCGGTGTGGCGTTCTTCCCACCTTCGACTGAGATGGTGACCGGCTGAGAGACACCGGCCAAGCGATGATGGGCTGGGGAGCCTCCCCGGAGTGAGACGAGCGCGGGATACGGATCAACGATTGCATGGCCGAGCCGACGCGCGATCTCGATACCCGATCCGTCACTTCCTGTCTTGGGATAGGATAGGCCTCCCGTGGCGAGGATTATCCTATCGGTAACGATCTCGTCCCCTCCCTCCAACAGGAGTCGCCTCCGCTGCGTTGGCGCGACATCGACAACCGCGCTCCCGGACCCGGCACGCACTTCTACACCTTTGCGCCGCACTGCCGCAAGGAGTCGATCCCTTACCTCTTCTCCGCCGCCGTATAGGGGGAAGACCTTGCCTGTCTTGCGCTGCTCGACCAAGCGTAGCCCAATCGGCCCCTCTAGAAACGCGCGCACTTCAGGCAATGGCCATGACAAGACGACCTTCCTAAGTGTGTTGCGCGAAGAATCGGTCGTGTATGAGCCCGGATCGACCGGATGCAGTGGAAGAATATTGCACCTTCCCCCTCCCGAAAGCAGGATCTTCTGGCCGAACGGGCGTCTCCCGTCAAGCAGCAGAATCCTTCCTCCACCGCGCGCGGCGTGATAGGCGGCCGTCATCCCCGCCGGACCGCCTCCAACCACTGTCACATCATAGCCCTTGGTCTTTGCCATGCGGCAAGATTACACGAGCACGACCGTCGGCGCGAACCTCTTGTCGGAGCCTGTATGCAGATACACGTAGTCTCCGCCAAGCTGGAGAGCACCCAAAACGGCTGCACGAAAAGCACGCTTCTCGATGATGCGCCATGAGCAACCGGCCGTAAGTGTGACAAATGAAGAGACACATTCTCGCAAGCGCCTAATCGCACGCAGGGCAGACTTTGAGTGAGCGCAGCAAACGGGCGAGACAGGAAACGTCTTGTATCTTACCGGCAGACGCTTGTCATCAACGCCGAAGAAACGGGGAGTCGTATTCAGATCCCGCTGGCCGCCGATCATTTCCAAGCCAGACGCCGTGCTTCCAACCGTACCCCCGCAAGGCGCCAGCGGCGTTCGGAGATAAGGACTAGCCTGTAGAGAATTCCGGGCCTATACTTGAGACGGAGCCGATAACGCTTGTCAGATATCGCATCCCCGGGAAAGATGACGCGCCTTTCCGGATGGAGTTTGCGACGTATCTTGTGAGCCATCGTCGCCGCGTGCTCAGACGAGAGATGCCGACGTAACTGGAAAAGCTTCCCGCAAGGAGGATCAGAAATGCTATCAATCAGACGGTTGACCATTCTCCTCGTCATGATGACAACGATCGTCTGCGGCCGGATGGAGTTGGTATCTGCGGCCGCCGTGCAGACGTCGCCCCTCACCTTTTCCGAAATTCCTGATTCGAGCATCTTCGACATCACCTGGAACGACCGCTCGGTGTTTCGCGACGGGCTTATCCAGGGAGAGGAAGCGGCGTTGCTCGAATCACCCGGCGCCAGCGTCTATCATATCGATCTTGCGCTTTCCGATGATCTGACGCATCTCGATGGCCGAGAAGAGGTGTGCTACACAAATCAAGAAACGGTGCCGTTGCATAACGTGTACTTCCATCTTTTTCCCAACCTCTTGGGGGGACGCACGGAAATCGCGTCGGTAGAGGTGGACGCCGCGCAAGTTGCGCCCGAACTCACATCGGCAAGAAGCGCAATGCGCGTTCCTCTTGCGCAGGCTCTGCTCCCCGGAGAGAGAGTCGTGATCAGCATCTCTTTCTCGGTCACGGTTCCGACAGGCGGCGACAACAACTACGGAATATTCGCCCTCACCGACGGCATCCTTGCTCTCGCCCACTTCTATCCGCTCGTCGCGGTTTACGACGACAAGGGATGGAACACCGATATTCCGCCGTCGTATGGAGACATCCTGTATGCCGACACAAGTTTCTTCATCGTATGCATCAAGGCCCCACACGCGCTCACCATCGTCGCTTCCGGGATTGAGATCAACCGAGAGACGGTAGATAATGCGCAGCGAGTAACATACGCCGCCGGCCCAATGCGCGACTTCTACCTGGCCGCATGCGCCCGTTACACGGCAGTCAGCACGCAAGTCGGAGAGACCACGATCAACAGCTATGCCCCGCCCGATTCGACCGTAGGCGCAATGAATGTCCTTGAATACGCCGCGAGCGCCCTGCGAGTGTTCAATAATTCCTTCGGCGCCTATCCATTCAAGCAGTTCGATCTTGTTTCCACCCCAACTCTTGCATTTGGAGTTGAATACCCAGGGGTGGTGGCTCTCAACATTGACATGTACGGCCGGGGAAACAGCACGTATCCTCCCTACTACCTCGAACCCACCGTCGCCCACGAGGTGGCGCACCAGTGGTTCTACAGTGTCGTCGGCAACGATCAGTTGGGCGAGCCGTGGCTGGACGAGGCATTGGCTCAATACGCGACGCTGATATACATGCAAACCTTGTATGGGACGGCCGGCGCAGCCGGATTTCGGAACTCGCTTCAGGAACGTTGGGCGCGCGTGAGCTACGCCGACATTCCAATTGGGCTGAAAGTGCGCGATTACACAGCTACCGAATACGGGGCGATCGTCTACGGTCGTGCGCCTCTCTTTCTGTGCGCGCTGGCGGAGACGATGGGACGGCAAACGTTCGACGATTTCCTACGCGACTACTACCGAGAATACCAGTGGCGCATCGCCACCACGGATGGTTTCGAACAGCTCGCCGAGATTCACTGCAACTGCGATTTGACGCCGCTCTTCTCCGATTGGGTATACTCGCGTTAGTTGTTTATCATCACATGTCGATGTGAGCAGGACAATTGTTGACAGCATCGGAGAATGGCGCGGAGGCGATGTCGAGTCATTCGGTCTAAGGGGGAAATAATGAAGCGAAATATGTATGCAGTTGTGTTGACAGCGGCAATTGTCGTCTGTGGGTTTGTGGCAGCAAGCGCGGCGCCAACGATGGGATTCGGCCTGGGCGGCCCAATGATCGGGCTGTTCAATCTCGATCTTGCGGGGATCAACAATGTCTTATCGGGAAGCGGATATGCGCCGCTCCCTGAACGTATACTCACGTTCGGCGGCGGCGGCGGTGGCGGACTCATCGGCGGGTTCTCATTTGGCGGAAGTGGATGGGGAGGCTCGGTATCATCGCTCGTTGGCGACAAGAAGGCGGAGTTATCACTGGGATTTGGAGGAATGGATATCGGCTACATTCTCGGAGGAAACACCCGATCAATGCTGGCAATCGGAGTCGTCGCCGGCGGGGGCGAGATCGAGTTGAAGCTTCGCGATCGTCTGCCGGTCGACTTCGCCGACGCGGTATCCGTCCCCCTCACAACCACGCTCACCCGCGACTTCATCGGTATTCAACCATACGTGCAATTCCAGGTTCAGCCGCTTGTCTGGATGGGGTTTAAAGTTCAGCTCGGCTACCTATTCGCCTTTGCCGATGACTGGGAAGCGTGTGACAAGGCGATCGCCGGCCCCACCGCCGGAATAACCGGCCCCTACGTCGGGTTCGCGCTTACATTCGGCGGCATCGGTGCAGGAAACGACGACAAGACAACCCATGAATCCATGGAAGAGCTCCTGGAAGAGAACGGATTCGACGACGCTGCCGTATGCGCAGCGATAAAGGCATTTTATGGAACACATTGCGGTGGAGATATCGCCGTGCAGACCGAGGCGACAGCTAATATCGCTCTCGTTTCTGGTGCGATTTCCGCCATGAGTCGCGGGGACGTCGATAGTCTCAGCCCACTTCTGTCCGCAGACGTTTCCTGGGTGTCGCCAGAGGGGTTCCTCCCCTGGAGCGGAACATGGGTTGGGAAAGAGGCTCTCCTTGCCAATCTGCGCGACGCCGCCACGTCTGCGTCAGACATGTTGATCGACAGCATCTTCACCAGGAACGACAGCGTGTGTGTACAATGGCATCTGCCCGCAGTTGAAGGCGCAAGCGCAGTCGTATATGGGATGACGTTGTGTCGTATCGTGAACGGAGAAATCGTGTCCGGGCGCGACTACAGGAATTAGCTTCGCTTTCGTTTGCGCAAGTGAAGTGAGCGGAACCGCGCTTGATTGACAACGGGCGATGGCACTATTGCCACCGCCCGTTGGTATCGCTATTCAGTGCGGCTTGTGATTTCCACCAAATGATACCCGAACTGCGTCGCCACCGGGCCGTGTACCTCTCCAACGGCTTCATTGAATACGACCCGATCAAACTCAGGAACCATCTGCCCGGGTGAGAACTCGCCCAGATCGCCGCCGGATTGTCCCGAGGGGCACTTCGAATACTCCGCGGCAAGTGCCGCAAAATCTGCTCCGTTCTCGATCTGGCTCTTGAGCTGCTCGCATTCTTGCTGTGAATCAACCAATATGTGACGCGCCGTCGCCTTCATCATCAATTCCTCCAAGCGTATTGTGATTGGTTTCCCGCCCCTGATGTTAACGCGTACGCACCACCACGTCACCCGCTCTCACGGTCGGAATGATGCCTCTCGAGATCAAGCAGGTATCGCTTGCGCCATAATCCGCCGCCGTATCCGATGAGTTTGCCGTTCTTCCCTATCACACGATGGCACGGGACGATGATCGCAATCCGGTTGTCTCCGTTGGCGCGCGCAACCGCCCGCACTGCGCTTCGTGCGCCGATGTGTTCGGCTTGTTCTTGATACGAGCGGGTCACTCCGTATGGGATCGTGCGCAGTTCCTGCCAGACGCGTTCCTGAAACGGTGTTCCGGCGAGGACAAGCGGGAGATCGAACGTTTCTCTTGTTCCGGCAAAGTATTCCGCCAGCTGCAAATCGAGTACGGAGAAGTATGGACTTGTGCCGGGCAGGATCTCCGCTCGGAGGCACTTTCGTATGCGCGACAACTGCGTCTCAAGCATCCTTCGATCGACAAATTCGAGAAGGCATATTCCTTCATCGATCGCACCGGCGATCATCGGGCCCAGCGGCGTGAGGACGCGCGTGACCGTAACCAATCGCTCGCTTCGGCTCTGCTTGGGCGTAAGGCCCGTCTCCTTTGCAAACAATTCAGAGAATCCACTCAAGGAACCGTACCCGGTCGCAAATGCCGCGGACGCAACGTCATCCCCGTGGCGAATGCGGCCGAATGCCTGCGTAAGGCGCATCGCTCGATGATATGCATGAAATGTCATGCCGTGATGCTTCTGGAACCAGCGCCGCACACGAGCCGGATCGATCCCGCGTGCGGCAAGGTCACGGTCGGTGATCCGTCTCTCCGGATGGGCTTGCACCTCGTCGGTGAGCGCCTGCAGCCATGCGGGCGCCTCTCCGGGGGTGCCCAATGGATTGCACAACCGGCATGGGCGATATCCGTGGAGGATCGCCTCGCGAGCGGTAGCGAAGAATTCGACATTCTCCGGCCGCGGCTTGCGCGCGTGGCACGTCGGGCGACAGAAGATCCCGGTCGTCTTCACCGCGGCCACGAAAATCCCGTCAAATCGGCTGTCCCTTTCCACAAGCGCCCGATAAAGGACGTCATCATCGGGCAATGATCGCATCATCGTCTGTTTCCCCTTTCTCGCCGCAATATCACGAATTCCGGCGCTAGTGTATGGCTACGCAGACGTACCCACAACCGGAAATCGAACACGCATCTTGCAAACGATGCGGCGGCATCTCGCAAGCGATACTGCGATCACCGCTGTCTGTGGCGAAAAGAAGTAACAAGCAAGACGCACCCCCAAAGAGCGATGCTCCCGGGGGCGCACCTCAACTAGCGATTGATAAACACCGTTCCCTTGCCCGTAAACGTATCCGTCCCCTTGCCGGCGACGATGATGTAGATATACGCCCCGTTTGCGAGCCTCGCGCCATCGTCGCCTCGTCCGTCCCAGGAGAGTGAGCGCGTGTTCTCGTCCTCACCCCGCCATACGCAATGCCCGGACAGATCGTATACCGCCACCGTCAGGCTTGCCGCGAGCCCCGTACCAGCATAGGAGAAGGCGACTTCATCCGAGAACGGGTTCGGACCGGCATAGAATCTGTCTATCGCCAACTCGGCAGACGTAATGATGACCGTATCCGAACTCGTGTCGCCCGGATCGCTCGGATCGGTGTATGTTGCAGTGACAGTCTCTCCCTCCGCGCAGTCAAGATAGATGGACGCGGTGATGAACGTACCCGCGTCACTCCCGGGAAGCGGGGAAAGGTCGTATGAGGTGCCGTCAATTGTGACCGCGGCCGGGATGGTGCCCGCCCCAGCTAGAGAGGAATCGACAACCATGACGTATATCGGATCGCCGGCAACGTAGGCACTGACGTCGTTGCCATACTCGTCGACGAACGAAGTGCTCGATCCTTGCGCAAGCGGCGCTCCGCCGATATCGACCTTGATCGAGATCCATGCGTTGTCAGAGTGGTTCGACGGATCTTGGTAAACGGCAAGGAGAGTGTCTCCGGGCCGCACGCCGAGGTTGGGGGCACAGCTATACTGGCTCGCCAGATCGATGCACGTCACGCTGACAAAATCGCCCGTCCCCACGCCTGTCTCCAACAGGTCGAACGCGGCAAACCGCCCGTTGCGTGGATTCAAGACATACAGCTTCGGCCATTGCTGGGCTGAATCGCTCGAGAACACGTTTGTGTCTCCCAACAGATCATTCACCGGATGGGTTTTCTCGTCGATGTATCCGCACGAGGCATGATTGTCCGCGTAGTTCCACGGTGCAAATGGCAGGTTCTGCGCTCCATCCCAGTACGCCGCAATCCGCTCGCGCCGGTAGTGGTCCTCGTCCTGATCTTGATCTACGACCTCAACAAACACGCAATCCGAGTTCGCGTATTCACTCAGTCTGTTTCCTTGCCGGTCAAGGAAGTACATCGATACAGCACCGTCACTACCGACGACCTGCGTATCTGCGATGTGCATCACGGCGAACGATACGTCGTTTGCCACACGATCGTTTAGGATCGCCGGGGGAAACGCCGTCGTCGTGTCGCTGTCGCCGAGCTGTGACATCGCGAGCTGCGTGTAGGTGACGTCATTGTAGCGAGCGTACACGGTGTCTTCGTTGAATCCTTCCAGCCGCCAGTTGTCCATCCTCAGTCTATATCCGCCGTTACCGCCAACGTCGCTGTTCCCCAGGGCATCCCAGACCGATCCGAGCTCCAGGCCGACGTTGGTGAAGAATATGGACGAGTTGCTCGACAGTTCGTCGAGGATGAGCCATTCGACGTCGTCCACCTCGTGCGGATCGCACACGTGTACAACCACCTGCTCCGGGCAGCACGCGTCCGTGTTTGCATTCGAGTCGATCACCTGCACGTATACCGGATCATTTCCGAGCCAGAACTCCGTCTTGCCGGCGCGTGCTTCGTCGGTGAAGCTGGTTACGCTGTGCGCGTGCTCGCCGATGTAGGCGGTGGCAAGTCCGACATCATCTTGATCGTTGGGATCAACGTAGTATGCGACAAGCACGTCATGCACGCGCAGCTCGGTGAACCCGAGATCCTTCAGGATGCTGTTGATCGAGAATTGGAACACGCCGGTGTTGGCACCGGTCTCTTGCGCATAGAACATGACACGCGTTATCCCGGTTGCGCTCGCTGTTTCGAACGAAGTGACGTTGGGAACGAGCTCGTCTACCGTTGGGTACTCGATGTAATAGGTACCTTGTGCATTGGGTTGGCTGCTCCCAAGATTGATGTGGTTCTTGCTGTCGTAGATGTTGTACCACTCAAGCGCGGGCGGAGGATCATCTTGGACATCTCCTGACTCATTCACAACGCCACCGTAGCGCTTCAATGCACAGAAGTTGTTTGCGCTGTTTGGTTTCACCGGGTTCCATGAGCCGGGATTGACGATTATGAACACCGGCACGTACTCGACTGCGTCGCAGTTGAGATTCTCATCCGGATCGACGACTGTGACCGCTGCGGCTTCGTTGCCGTCCGGGTATA
>CAZKAB010000012.1:24707-28146 GCA_964550615.1 uncultured Thermotogae bacterium | reverse complement strand
TTCTCATCCGGATCGACGACTGTGACCGCTGCGGCTTCGTTGCCGTCCGGGTATATCTCCTTGTTCCACGAGATCTGCGAGCGGGTGTCGATGATCTTAGCCTGCGCCAGCGCCACGTCGCTGCGATCGTCCGGATCGACGTACAGGCCAACAACGGTGTCCAGGTTACTAAACCGGCCGAACATGTAGTCGGAATTGTCGCATCCGCCCGTATCGCCAGGAAGATACGCACTCCCCGGTGGGGTCTCTTTGCCTGTATCCGTTGCCAACACGAATGATTCTAGTGAATCGACCCACACGCGGTCGTCGCCGGTGCCGTCACCGGTGCTGTCAGCGTATAGGTAGTTGCCCCATTCAAAGTCGGTCGGTGTCACCACACCAGGACTGTTCCCCGCATACGGACCAGCGATGTGCGCTGACTGCCGCCCGCCGTTCGCGAAGGACACACGCGTGCCGATATTGAATGGGCGGCTGCTCACGAACAACCCTGTCGAAGCGGCCGTCTCTTCCAGGAAGTCGGCACCGGTCCACCCGGCGGTAGGGCCGGGAAAATGCCCTTTGTATGGTACGTAATCGGTGCTTTCGAACTTTTCGCCTGCTTCGTCCCCGCTTTCGTCCTTGTAGCTCTTCCACACAATGTGCGCGCCGGTCTTGGCGTCCATTACTTTCACATCGGTCCATACCTTGTCTCTAACATCGCAGTCGATATCTTCGTCGGGATCGTAGACGCAGAGCCACAGTTGGCTTCCTTCCTGAATGCTCGTTAACTTGTTCTCTCCATTCTTATCGCTCGCGAAATACATCGACGCATCGCTCGCCCAAACGGCGATTGCGAGCACGAACAGAAGCGCAAGTCCGGACCCCACCACCGCGAGCAGTTTCGTTCGCCTCATGGTATTCTCCTTGTCAACACCCGGCCGAGCTTGTTTGAGTTTTCTTCGGTCGTCTTTCCCCGTCCCGTCCGGGACAGGTCACGCAGCACGAGCAGCCGATCGCGCCAGAAGTCCATCCCCAGCAAGGCGACGATCAGAACCGGCGCCGCTTGCCACAGAATCCTTAGGAAAATCTGAGCCCAATCGAGGACATGGCGGCCTCCCTCACTGACACTTCGCAGTCCAACAGCCGCATACGTCATCTCCACCGAACCCACAACATACACGACATGTATGAGAAACATGAGCGCCAGCCCGAGGAGCGCCCGCCGTGATCGCCGCATCAGACCAGGTCCGGGAATGGCCGCAAGCAGAGCGAGCAGAGGGACGAGTCCGAAGTAGATGTACGGGTCGAAGTAGCTGAAATCTTCCAGTAAGCCGTTCTTGTCACGACGTTCGACCCACAACTCATCTCCGCGCGCCTGCAAGAAGGTTACGTCGTCCGTTTCCACAACTCGAAACGCCGAGCCGGCCACGAATGCGACCAGCTTGTTGTAGCCGGGCATCAGATGCCCCCACGCGACGGCAAGCAGCACGAACGCGAGCAAGAAGCAGATGACAAACCGTGCAAAGACTGAGCGTCGTCCCTCTCTACGCTTTATGCGCAACATCATTCACCTTCCTTGCCCACGCCAACCACAGGAAGAGGGCGAACACGATCACGAGCGATTGCCAGATAAGAAGGTGCGCTCGATCAAACAGCCGCGGCAAATGCACGCCGATGAAGAACAGGCTCACCAAGCGTATGATGTTGAGCACGAATATGCCCGATATCCCGATGCCGACCCCGATCGCCTTGGCAATCAATCCAGCGGGATAGGCAAGCACCGCTACGGCGAACACGCCGGTGGTGAAAAGGCCGGTGCAGGCCGTTACAACCGAGAGAGCAAATCGATCGGACGCTATTGTGTTGCCCACAACATGCGTGCCGCCGCCGAACATGTTCAAGACAAGGCTCGAGATAGCGGCAAGTGCACCTTGCAGAGTACGCATCGCTCCCTCTCTCCCAATGAGAAGCGAAATCCCGAGAGAAACGGCCGCGAGCAGAAGCGCGAACAGAGATACCCTAGCGATTTCTCGGCGGTATCTTCCAAGATGGCGTACTCGCGCTCCTATTTTCTCTCGACACTTTCGCAGAAATTTCATTGCCGTGGCTCCTTCCCCTATCCCTCGACACGTCGACGGCGAACGACCATGACGGCAAATGAACTGCCAATCAGGATAGCAAGCAGTATTTGCGCCCATTCGGAGAGCGTGGGGGCGTCGATCGTACCCACAACGGCGGGATCGGTAGGCACGCTGACAATCAAGCATGTCGGATCGTCATCGGTCGGTGTACTTGGATCGTCAGTTGGCTCGTCTGCATCGTTTGTCGCGTTGCCATCGCTATCCCAATTCACATGTCCCTGATTGCAGATCTCTTGACCGTCAACGGCATCCGAATCGATCTTGGCAACGATCGTGATCGTGACCGTTCCGCTAGCAGGAATCTCCCCGTTCCAGCGGACAGTCTGCCCATCCAGCACTATCGACCCGGTACTGGCACTCACTGCGCCGGTGGCAGTTACACCCGCGGGGAGCGAATCGACAAATTCATCTCCGGGATTGTTGGCTTGATCCGCACAGCCGTCGTTTCGTATGACTATTGTGTAGTCGATCGTGTCATCAGGGTTGACATCACCGCCGTTCACATCGCTGTAC
Source organism: uncultured Thermotogae bacterium (assembly GCA_964550615.1). Taxonomy (GTDB): domain Bacteria; phylum Bipolaricaulota; class Bipolaricaulia; order UBA7950; family UBA9294; genus M55B144. Next base: position 25,513 of record CAZKAB010000012.1, on the reverse strand, counting down.
GTCTTGGTGGCCTCGATCAGTGGCGCATAGGGGTTGATCGTAGCTGCAAACGGCATCTCGTATTGATTGTCATCTTCGTTCAGTTCCGGAACATCGTTGTCAGGATCGGCCCACGCAAGGATTGTGTGTGTGCCTAGAGAAACCCCGGTCGTATCCCACATGAATTGATGCATCACGTAATTGCAGCCGTCGAGGCCGTCGACGTACAACGTGTCTATCAGATGGGCTGCATCGTATTGGTCGTAGTAGACATTGAGGTAGAAGGGCGAGGATGCGCCACAACTGCTGTTTCCTACAGTCACCTTAATTATGATCGTTCCCCCTTGACAGACAGGGGAAGTTACCGCCTGCACCCATTCACCATCTCCAAATGTAGTCCCGGGGACAGGGAAATAGAGATTCGGATCATTTGTACAATCTGCCATTCCAGCAGCAACCGATAGGACCAGCAGGATAATGAAGACGGATGCCCCCACGGCCAATATGGCCGGGTTCTTACGCGTTCTCATGTTGTGGAGCATCTTAAGAACCTCCTCCGGAATCGATACTCATCACCGACAAGAAGGTAGTCGATGTGGGCAAGACATGAAATGACGCGGGTTACATGTAAAGTAATACATATCACACCGATCACTGGTGGCGGTGTCGCGCAGTTATGTGACATGTGTCACATAACAGCATCGTGACATTTGTAATGCGCATAATGATGGTATTCTGATCGCTTTGTTTGGTTGTGATCTCGCTACACGCGCGCTGCGCCGCCCCCGACTACAGAAGATGCCGCCTCGTTGGTGCAGTCTGGCTGC
>CAZKAB010000012.1:13882-24607 GCA_964550615.1 uncultured Thermotogae bacterium | reverse complement strand
AAGAATTCGGAAGGTTTGATCGAGATCTGAACACCGGGCACACGCCTGTCCTTATCGGACAGGGCCTGTCTATACTAGACAGGTCGACTCTACGGACGATTTCCGGTCTTATAGCGTGGACGTTGTTGGATTCCAAACAGGCAGTCTCCCACGCTCGTGGCGGACACGTGACGGCAACGTCGCACACAAGCAGTGGAAATGGTGAACACCCACATCGGTGATTGCTTCCGTCATCGCGAGCTAGTATAGCGAGAGCTGACACCGCCACGCGATGGCTTCATCCGGCCCGTCACTTCCAGAGACCGTCGCGCAATGATCCGCGACGATCTCTATGTGCTTTTCTTGATCAGTATTCCGGCCGTAAGCCGAATTCGGCTGATTCCACCCACTCCTCCGGCCGATGGAAGTACTCAATCAGCGAACTCACCATCAGATAGTGCCCCTGCTCTTGTTCGGCAAGCTGGGAGAATAGCGTCCGTGCCTCGGTATCGTCGGCTTTCTCCGACTGAGCACGATAAAACTTCTCCGTCTCCTGCTCCATTCCCATTGCCTTCTGCAGAATCGCGCGCATGGACGCGTCGGTGGATATGGAATCGCTGCCCGCATTCACGGCACCTTCTACGAGCCCGCGCACTTGTTTCAGCAAAGAAGAGGCTTCGATTGCCGCATAGTCACCCTTTTGCATCCGCTTGAGAGCGGCCGCGTGCCTTTCCTCTTCCGCCTCGAGGAGGCCGAGGATCTTGCCCGCGCTTTGGTCACTCACTCTTCCACGTGCTTCTTCGTAGTAGGCGCGTGCTCGTTCCTCCAACGTGATTGCATCATCCAGTATCGTCATTGCCCCTCCTTTGCTTGTCCTTCTCCAAATTGCCGCTTTCTCGCGGCCGTTTGCCCATTGTCGACCGAAAGTGGTTCAAATACCAAGCGAGAGTCGCTTCCATGGAGAGACGACTATTCGTCTTTCATCGCGACAAGATCCTCCATACCTCCGCATCCGCCGATGTAGCGTGGCCCCACTTCTCGGTAGAAGGGGAGTTCACATCGATCGGTGAAACAGGAGCTTTCGGTGCTCACACCGTAAATGGCCGGATTCCGCCCAGCTTCTTCAAGTGCCTGTGCTACATAATAATCCGGTCGAATAAAGTGGCTCCACTGCAGCGCGGCTACACGCAATTGGTCGATCGAATAACCGTATTCAGAAATGAGATATGCGCAAAGGCCCCATATGCTGCGCGACAGATTGCACTCGCAACAGCAAGTGCTCATCGGATATTCGTCACAACATGGCGCGACAAACGGCGCGAGTGCATCATCTCGCAGCATGCGTTCCGCCTGCGTCAATCCGATCGTGTTATACCAATCGATGAACATCTGTGTGTTGGCGAACGAGAGAGGAATACCATAAACAGTCTCTGTTCCCGCTGCCGGGACAACGCGCGCCCAGATCTCGTCGGCCGGCGTAGAGACCCGGCTGACCGTTGCCGCATCCTCATTGCCGCCGCATCCAACTATGACCCCCAGCAAAACCAGCAATACGGATAGAAATACGAATCGCTTCATCAATATCCTCCTCAACGCCCACCTTCGCCGAGCCTCACCCGACGCAAGCGGTTCGCGTTTGTTACCACGTTTATCGACGAGATCGCCATCGCCGCTTCAGCAATAAGCGGATGGAGCAGACCGAGAATGGCGAGTGGGATCGCCACCACGTTGTAGAAGAACGCCCAAAACAGGTTCTGACGAATTACGCGGAAGGTGGCGCGAGAAAGGCGAACGGCCTTTGCCACCGCCTGAAGATCGCCCCCCGCGATGGTGATGTCGGCCGATTCAATCGCCACATCGGTGCCTGTTCCAAGGGCGATTCCGACACGCGCCGCCTTGAGCGCGGGAGCGTCGTTGATCCCGTCGCCCACCATCGCCACCGTTTTCCCCTCGGCCTGTAGGCGCTCGATCGCAGCGACCTTGTCTTCCGGCAGTAATCTAGCGATAACGCGTTCAATTCCCACTGAACGCGCAATCGCGGCGGCAGTCTCATCGTTATCACCGGTGAGAATCACCGTGGTGAGGCCGAGCGCGCGCAAAGCCTTGACCGCCTCCGCCGCTTCCGGCTTCACTCGATCGGCAACCGCGATGGCGCCGATCAAGCCGCGCCCGACATTGCCGACAAGAAGGACGGTCTTTGCCTCGGCCTCAAGCCGCTGTTGCATCGTGTCTTCGGTGATGGAAACACCCGCCTGCGAAAGAAACGTGGGGGTTCCTATGAGGACCGTATCACCACCCACTTCTCCGCGTACACCACTACCCGAAGCGGCCCTGAACCCACTCACAGGGAGTATCTCAATTCCTTTTGCTGTCGCCTCGGCAACAACTGCCTTCCCCAGCGGATGCTCAGATCCCGACTCGACACTCGCGGCAATCTGGAGCAACTCATTCTCATCTGTGCCGCCGTATGTAATTACGTCCGTCACGCCCGGTCGTCCCTCCGTGATCGTGCCGGTCTTGTCGAATGCGACGACGGTTATCCCTTTCATCGCCTGAATCGCCTCTCCATTACGGATGAGAATGCCGTTCTGCGCACCCACACCGCTTCCGACCATCAGCGCAGTGGGCGTGGCAAGGCCAAGCGCGCACGGGCAAGCAATCACGAGCACGGCGATGGCAGCGAACAACGCCAACGAAAGGGGTGAAACGGTGGGATTGACCCACGGAAGAATGCTACTCAGCCGCTCCCCCACTATCGCGAGCTGTGACGGGAATACGAACCAGGCAACAAGAGTGAGGACGGCGATTCCGAGGACGATAGGAACGAACACTCTCGTCACCCGGTCGGCGAAGGCTTGAATCGGGACTTTCGACCCCTGCGCCTCTTCGACCATTCGAATCACCTGCGCGAGGAACGTTCCCTCTCCGATATTCTTCGCACGCACACGTAGAAGGCCCTCACCGTTAACCGTGGCTCCGATAACGCGATCGCCGATAGTGCGCCGCACAGGCATCGATTCTCCGGTAATGATCGATTCATCTACATGGCTCTCTCCTTCCTCGACCGCACCGTCAGTGGGGATCTTCTCGCCCGGACGTACGATCATCAGATCGCCGATGGCAACTCCCGTAATCGGGATCTCGGTCTCATGCCCATCACGGATCACTCGCGCCGTCTTGGCTCCCAACGTAATGAGATGCTTGATCGCACGCGATGCCCGTCCTTTGGCAAGCGCCTCGACATATCGGCCGGTCAGATGAAATGCCATGATCATCGCCGATACCCCGGCGTAGTTGAGTATTACCGGGGCGACACCGACGTCGGCCGCGATCGCCATCAAGCCCGTTGCATAGGAGACAAGCGTTCCGAGCGCAATCAACGTGTCCATCGTCGGCGACAGCCGGAAAGCCGCCTTTGCACCGGAGATCAGAGTGCCCCGCCCGGCAAGAAGCAACCCCGGTAGGGCAAGGATGACCATTCCGATATCAAACGTGACTCGATTCGGCCATGTGATCCCGAAAACCATCTCCGGAATCATCCAGGCAATGATCGGGAGAACGAAAATCCAAGCCAAAACCATGCGGCGCCTGGCAAGAGCGAGATGCTTCATGTCGCGCTCAGTCGGGTCCTCCCGCGCACTTCCGTACAGCGCCTGACGCGTATCGGCGACTCGGAATCCCGCCTCTTCAACGGCGGCGCGTAGACTGTCCAGCGCAACCGGACGAGATACGGACACAGATGCCTCTTCCGTGGCCAAGTTAACGGTCACCTTGTCTACCCCGGGAACGCCGGCGAGCGCTTTTTCGACGGAATGCACGCAAGAGGCGCAGTGCATTCCGTCGATCTCCAATCTTAGTTTCTTGTCTTCGTTGTGCATCATTCACCTCCCGCCGCAGCATTGCAGACTCATTGCAGGCATACCGGGTGTTCCGCCCATGGTCTTCGAACATGGGCGCTCTATTCTTACCCCACCCCAGGTGGGTTATGAATAGACTATCATATCCGCGGCTCGCAATCAAGTCCTGCTGACAAACAAGGAAACGAGAATATGCAGTGCCCACCCCCGCCGGGATGGTTATCAATATATGCTATCCATTGTCGGACACCGCATGCTGCCTATTGAGGAAGTTGGGCTGCTGGCAATCGGGGTACATCAGACGATACGAGATGACGTTTGACGCCTTCTACAGAGTGGGCGCGAATCGCCATTTTGTGTAGTCACAAAGCGGGCGATATCCGATCTTCTTGTAGACGTGATTTGAGATCGGATTATCGGCATCCGCAAACAACGTGCAGTACGCGTAGCCGGAATCAAGCAAGTGTTGGCTCAGGGCGGCAACGCACGCACTTGCATAGCCCCGCCCTCGATATTCGGGCGGAGTGTAAACCACGCTTACCGTCGATCCGCGCATCGTAGGACGGCTTACCCCCGCTAGGGACACTGCTTGTCCGTCTTCCCACACGAAGAGCTCCCGTTGCTCGATCCGATTGCGCGTTGTCTTCTGCACGTCCGGCATCGGTTCGTTCGGCAACGCCTCCAGGAAGAAAGATAACGTCCATTGCGACAATAGTTTCTGATCATCTTCCGCCGCCACTCTGAATGAGCCCGGACGCGCACGTGGCGGGACGACTTCTCTCAGCTGATAGATTCTATGGCAAGCCACTCGCGTGACCGCCGCACCGGATACTTTGCTCCAGATGTCGGCAAAGGCGGCCGCGGAAGAGGATTCTCCGAGCACTCCAGGGACGGGCACGCCGTGTGAAACAAGCTCGCGCGCTAGAAAGAGTAGCGCCCCTTCCGGATCGCTTGCCGGGCAGTAGATGATCATCTCGCGCGGCGGGGTCATGATCGCCGCCGCAACGATACGCCCGACATCGTTTACGGTCGCGAAGTATGGATCAGGCTCGACATCTTCGGACGCATTGGCCATCCTCATGCAAAGGCCGAGCATCAGGTTGTTCTCCGCTTCGCGCTCTTCAAGGAAACACTGCGCACTGCGCAAGAATTCACCCGCGCCTTGGTATACGATTGCTTCCATTTCTTTTCCTCCGCCGCTTCCAGGTACTCGATCCGGCTGACATCGCCACTCACTTTCGGGGCAGGTAACCGTAATCTACATAAGACACACGTCAGGTACAATCAATGGGCGCAAGGACTGTCAAAACCGGACAACGAGCTGTGATGGCCGGGCAGTTACGAATTAAGCTGGAAGACATGAACAGACGCATAGCACTGCTCGTTGCCGTCATTGCGATCATCTTCCTCTCGCTCGCCCTGAGCGGCGTATTCAGACATCGATCGCCCGCGCCACAACCGGCCGCGGTCGAGCAGCCACAAGCGCCGGCAGTCATCATTGCTCTTGATGCCGGACACGGCGGACGCGATCCGGGGGGAGTGGTGGGCGACGTCTTGGAGAAGGACATAAACCTCGAGATTGTCAATCGTATTGCAGCATTGGCGGAGTCAGATCCCGGGTTGAAACCTGCTCTCACACGAACGTCCGACGTCACGGTGGATAATCTCGACCGGCTGCAAAGAGCGGAAGAGGCAGGGGCGGTAATTTACGTGTCCATACACACCAACTCCTACGATGACCCTTCCGTTCATGGCGCACAGACCATGGTGGATGACACGCGCAGTCCGGACGATGCCAGTTGGCTGTTGGCCGAGTCGGTGCAGACGGCGCTTATCGCAACAACCGGGGCGCGCGATCGCGGCGTGCAATCACAGGCTCTGTACCTGCAGCACACGAAGCTCCCAGCGATATCGGTCGAAGTGGGATTCATCACGTCTTCCGATGAGCGCCCGAAACTCCTCAGTCCGGCATATCAAGACAAGATCGCTCGCGGCATTCTAAGCGGAATAGTCGCCTACCTCGACACTACTAAGACATCCGAGCAATAGCCGCGAGCGAACCCGCGGGTGGACAAATTTCAACATCGCCACTTGAAGCACCTTCATGTCATCAGCGTCTGTAACTTGCATCGATGAATATATTCCAGGAACAGATCGTTCCCGCAGTAACTAGTGCTGCATTTATGTGTGTTTGAGGAATCAAGAAAGTTCCTGTCCTTGAAAAACCCAATCCAAAGCAGTACGATGCGCTTATCTACCAGTGGAGGTGGTTTCCATGCAGATGGATACCCGATTCGACCGACGACAGTGCAGCATCATTCGCACGTACTACCACCTTCACGCTCATCACGGGCCCTTCCTGGGCCATCACAACTGATCAGATCTTCCAGGTAGCAAGTCTACCTTACCGGCCGGCACACGCCATACCGTGTGCACTCACAACCAGATGTTTTCCTGAAGAATCTTCTTGATTAGGAGGATACTATGTTTGAACGATTCGTTATGCCTCTCATTGTTGTTTGCATGTTGCTGTTGGGTATTGCCATTCCAAGCATCGCCGACGATAAACCGCTCTACGTGGACGGGATCGACGCCGGGTTTCCTCCATTCTCATACATCGATGAGAACGGAAACCCGGATGGATTCGATGTGGAAGTTCTGAAGTGGATCGCGAATGAGATGGGTTTTGAAGTGAAGATCGTCCCTGTCGATTGGGACGCGATCATTCCTACCCTGAAATTGGGAACCATCGACATGATTGCCTCCGGAATGACCATCACCAACGATCGCCTTCAACAAGTCGATTTTACCGATCCTTACTGGACTATTGACCTTGCAGTAGTGGTGCGGAAAGTGACAAACGACCAAGGAGAATCGGTCCCGGAGCTCAACATCTTCTCTGCCGTTGCAGCCGGCCAGACTGTCGGCGTTCAGCGTGGGACGACTTCGCAGACCTGGATCCAAGAGAATCTAATCGACGAAGGAGTTGCGGTCAACCAGAAGCTCTACGACAGCTTTCTCTTTGCGGTGGAGGACCTTCTGATCGGGCGTGTAAATGCGGCGATCATGGACGAACCGACGGCGCGCTCGGCTATTGCCGGCCGGGAACTCGCGCTTGTAGGGACTATCAACACCGGAGAGATCTACGGCTATGCGGTCCGCAAGGGAGATGTTACTCTCCTCTCCCTTCTGAACGAGGGGCTCAAGCGCATCAAGGCAACTGACGAATGGGAGCGTCTTGTAGAGAAGTGGCTCATCGGCAGCTGACCACTCCTGGGGAGGAGGGAAGTCCTCCCTCCTCCTCTGTTTCCGGTGTCTGATGGATTCCTCACAAATCATTGCCTTGATCGGGCGCTCTCTTCCCGCACTCTTCCAAGGAGCGGGAATCACCGTCTTGTTGATGGGCGCTTGTCTCGGAGTGGGGGTCCTTTGCGGGATACCCTTGGCGCTTGTCCACGTTTACGGCGGTTACTGGAGTAGATCGGCCGCCGGTATCTACGATCGTGTCTTCCGCGGCTTTCCCGCACTTGTTCTCCTATTCCTGTTCTACTTCGGATTGGGAAACATATCCGGGCTCTCTGTCTCTCCGTTTGTCGCTGTCGTACTGGCATTGGGGCTACGAAGCGCCGCGTATCAAGCACAGATCTATCGCGGCGGAATGTTGGCGGTAGCGGAAGGGCAGATGGACGCAGCCCGATCTCTGGGGATGACCAAACCGCAAGCCATCTGTTTCGCGATCCTTCCGCAAGCGCTCTATTTCTCACTGCCGGGGTTGGCCAACGAGTATTCGATTCTCCTCAAAGATACAGCACTGGCATTCACAGTCGGCGTTGTAGAACTGTTTACGAAGGGAAAGTTCATTGCTGTGCAGACTCGTGCGACTCTGCCAATCTACCTGACCGTAGGCGCGCTTTACCTCCTGCTTACCTATGCCGGCATATTCTGCTTCTGGATGACGGAGCGACTGGCGCACATTCCCGGTTTGGGATGGCGGTCAAGGGACACTGAACGATGAGCTTCCTTATCGGCATGATGCCGCCTCTATTGCAGGGATTCTCCATCACGCTTCAACTGATCGTCTGCGCCATACCTATCGGACTCGTGATCGGAGTCATGGTCGCCGTAGGCAGGGTCTACGGCGGGATCGCGCTATCGCCACTTGCCTGGGGATACCAGTTGCTCTTTCGCGGAACCCCGCTCTTGTTGCAATTGTTTATCATCTACTACGGGCTCCCACACTGCGGTATCGTCCTCAGTCCCTTCGTATCCGCCATCATTGCGTTCGGCCTCTGCAGTGGCGCTTACCATTCCGAATACTTCCGCGGAGCGATCCTCTCCATTCCGGACGGACAGATGAATGCGGCACGTGCGTTGGGGATGAGCAAGGGGCAGAGCGTCTTCTCGGTCATCTTCCCACAGATGCTGCGCAAGGCAATCCCTGGCTGCACCAATGAGATCGTCTATCTGATCAAGTACTCGTCCCTCGCCTATATCGTCACTTTGGTCGACCTCACCGGCCAAGGACGACTGATCGGTTATGCAACATTCCGCTTCTTCGAGGTATTCCTGATCGTGGGGCTAATCTACCTGGGTATGGTGACTATCGTTCTCCGGCTCCTCACGACAGTGGAAGCGAAGGTGCGGATTCCAGGCCTGTAAACTGTTACTGTCGGCATGACTGTTGCTCGTTACAGCTTCCTCTAATGGACCGGCCGAATTCTCTCTAGATCGCTACATACGCTCCGTAGGATCACAGCAAGACGCTCCATCGGGATCGGAGGGCGTCTGTCGTCAAACGGTTATGCCCGCGGCGGTCTATCGCTACACAACGCCCCATTTCTGGCGCGAAAGAGGTCATCGTTCCTTCGAAGCCAGTTGATATGTGACTCAGTCTGAGAGTCCTCGCTCCTGCTCCACGCAGCTTCAGTCCTTCTTGGCAGGTCGAACAGAATGCTGTTTTTGCCTGTGGGTAGTCGTTCCGTCGACGCGCGATTTGCACACTCAATTTAGGATACTCGGGTGGACATAGGGCGGGGCCGATCCAGCTTCCTGTATCAATGATTGGAAGACGTGTAGAATGTGGATGTAGGATCAGTATTTGTTGATCAATCACAGGGAGGTTTACGGATGCAATATCGCTCTTTCGGCAGGCTTGATTGGAAACCATCTGCGCTCGGCTTCGGCCTGATGCGGCTTCCGGTAATCGATGACGAGCCGGAGAAAATCGATGAGCCGCTGGCAACGCGCATGGTGCGTTACGCGATCGATAACGGCGTCAACTACATCGATACCGCATACCCATATCACAGGGGGCAGAGTGAGATGTTCGCCGGGCGCGCCCTTCAGGACGGGTATCGTGCCAAGGTAAAATTGGCCACCAAACTACCATCATGGCTGATCAAGACCACCGATGATTTCGGCCGCTACCTCGATGAGCAGCTCGAACGCCTGCAGACGGATCACGTCGATTTCTATCTTCTCCACGGCCTCAACAAGCAATTCTGGCCGAATCTGAGGGATCTCGGTGTGCTCGCATGGGCCGAGCGAATGATCGCGCAGGGGCGGATTCGCCACCTCGGATTCTCTTTTCATGACGATCTTTCCACCTTCAAAGAGATTGTCGACGCATACGACAATTGGACGTTCTGCCAGATTCAGTACAACTTTATGGACATCAACTATCAAGCGGGTGCGGAAGGGTTGCATTATGCTGCGGACAAAGGATTGGGAGTGGTAGTAATGGAGCCGCTTCGTGGCGGCCAATTAAGCAAGACGCCACCGCCGTCGGTGGCCGAACTGTGGGCAAGTGCCCCCGAAGCCCGCAGCGCAGCCGATTGGGCATTACAGTGGGTCTGGAGCCAACCGGAAGTCTCTCTCCTCCTAAGCGGGATGAGCGCGATGCAGCACGTAGTCGAAAACGTCGCAAGCGCGGATCGCTCCAGTGTAGGATCGCTGACCGGTGCCGAAATGGCCCTGATCGGCAACGTGAGAGATGCCTATCGAAAGCTGACGCCCGTTCCTTGCACCAACTGCAAGTACTGCATGCCTTGCCCGAACAACGTGCACATCCCGCGCATCTTCGAGATCTACAACAGCGCCGTAATGTACAACGATGAAACCGAAGCGCGCCGAGGATACACGTTTGTCAAAGAGGAAAACCGTGCCAATGCCTGTGTTGAATGTCGGGCGTGTGAGGAGCGTTGCCCACAGGGTATTTCAATCGTCGACTGGCTGAAGAAGGCGCACGCCCTCCTGAGCAAGGACACGTAAGGCAGGACCATTGCGCCAGACAGAGTAGTCTGCAGCTCCCACAATCAACGAGCTGCACTGGTACGGCATCGATTGCGGCTTGCCGCCGGATCAGATATGCTTGTGATTGAACCTCTTACTCGCCAATTGCTACATACAAGCAGAAGGAGGAGAACAATGCTGAAACTAATGGGTAGAACCGCGGAGGACCTAGCAATACTCCGTTATCAAGAATTGCTTCGCACATCCGGACAGAAGACGCAGTAATCGGGCGACCGCGCCTTCGGACGCGGCAACCAGTACTATCGCACAAGTGATACAAGCAAGACCCCTCCGAGTATGAGCAGAACGCCCATCGCGCTCCGGCGCGATGGGCGTTCTCTTAGTATGAGAACGCTCGCCAGGAATCCGAATAGCACCACCAATCCGCGTACTGGTGCCATCAGGCTCGCGGGTGCTCGATCGATCGCACCGAGCCACAAAATCCACCCAAGGAAGAGATTCGTGAATCCCGTCAGTGCGGCTATCCGAATCCCTACTCCAGACCATTGCAGCCGACCGCGGCGGCGGCGCAGGAGCAGATACAGACCCCAGGCGGCGGCCGATCCGCCAATCGCCCATAGCTGATAAGTAATCGGAG
>CAZKAB010000012.1:6556-13782 GCA_964550615.1 uncultured Thermotogae bacterium | reverse complement strand
CGCCGATCCGGAACGAAGGAATCCGAACAATGCGAGCGAAGTGTCTGTAAGACCGCGCTTCGCGATAACCTGCCCAGCTCCCCACAACATGGAACTCGTGACTGCAAAAAGGATCGCAACGCCGATAATGAACCTCCTTGACGGCGGTCCGGGTCAATGCCGGTTCTTAGGCCGTGCAAGGATATCATCCGTCGGCAATTGCGGCCAGTTCTACCCTTTGATGATCCGATCTATTATGGCTTTCAGTCGGGGAAAATGAGTGCCGCGCCAGTAGAGTTTTCCGCACTCCTTGCAGACGAAATAGTCCTCCTGCCATAAGGCTGTCTTCGGTGGGATACGATCGAGCACATCGTCCTTGGGCACAGGCACGATTGCGCCGTTGCACGCCGGACAGCGCGCGAATGCGTTCACCTGCCCACGAAGATCGAACCGACCCAACACCTCACGTGCCTGTGTGATCGGATCGGTGGATCTCACCCAGTAGCCGTGCGTTACCGCGCCGCGCTTCAGAAGAGCCCGATCTCGAGTGAGGATGATCCGCTTCTCTGTCTCAGCAATTGCCACGATTGCCACATCCGAGTATGCATTGGAGTGCAAGGTATCGAAACCCAACAGCCGCAGATATCGCGCGAGCCGACGCAGGTGAACATCGGCGACAAATGCCGTTCGCCGCAAAGGCTTCGCGCGCAGCCTGACGAGAGGGCTGATATCGATACTCTCAAACGCTGGATAGACTGCTATTCTATCGCCCGCACGGAGGCGATAGTCGAAATCGACCGAACGTCCGTTAGCCAGGATCACGTCCACTTCGACATGCGGTACGCCGAGCGACTCAATCGTGTCCTTCACCCGCGGCTCGCCATTGAACCCATGCACAAACGAGCACCCTCGTTTCTCGGGGGGAAGGAAGTCACCCAATTCGGCATAGAAACGAAACGTTGCCGTGTTCATAGGCTGACTCTACGATCAACAGGGTTAGCCAAACAAGACAGCTCGTCGTGTTTCGGCTTGGCAACGGACTACCAAGCGCAAATGGATAGGCGCACTCTTTCGTTCGTTCGGTAAGCTCAACTCAAGGCCTGCCTGTGCGTGTCCCTGTCTGCGTCGCGTACGCGACAGGCAGGGGCACGCAGGCAGGGGGAAAGGTCGCCAAGAATCGTGCTCAGTACCGGCCTCTCAGTCGCCTTGAGCACGAGATCGCGTGGAACGGGCGAAGCAAAAGGCTCTTTCACCACGAAGTACACGAAGAGCACGAAGGATTAGATCACGAAGCGCTACGGAAGCACCAACATGTTGCGGCGTTGTCCTGCCAGGAGGACAGGCTTGGTGTGGTAGGCGCCGGTGTTCAAGGATTATCTGACTGAATAGACACATCTCAACGCTTGGAACATGCCTACTACTAAAGCAGGCGTGTACCCGACGTTCGATGCAACGTGGGGCACACGGTACGAAATCACAGGAAATCCTGTAGCGTCGGCCTGTCTGGCATGGACAGACAGGCCCTGTAACCGACGGCATCTGTTTGTGGCGCCGGATCCCTTCAATTGCACAGGCAGTTCCCGATTCGCAATCCATCGAATCCTCCCCTTCGTGCCCTTCGTGGTGAATGCTTTCTGGCCTTCGGTCTTGCTTCGCAACGGGCATCCATGCCGCGAATGAAATGAGGTCACTAAGTCGAAATAGATAGGAACCTGCTTGTGCTCCCCTCCGCAGTATCTACGGCTTGGGCCTCACAAGACACGGATGCTAAGGACTACTTGCGCGTATCATCTCTGCTGTTCTCAGTGCCGGTTCTTCACGTCGCGCCTGCGCGTTTCTGTGCAGGCCGCTTGCTTATTCTGGGATGAGAACGCTCTTACAGCGCCTGCAATCCTTCCAGATCGACGTTTTCCGCCACGAGCCGGCCCAAGAGATCGACCTTGTCGGCATCGTCTTTGGTGAGGAGCGGCTCGATCTCCTGCACCTGTCGCGCCGTGTCGTAGGTATCCGTAGGGACGAGGAGGATCGGAACCTTGTCCTCGCTCGCGCGACTGATCACGTTCGGCGGGGGGACGATGTTGTTCGTTAGCACAATGCACGATGTGTTACCCGCCTCCAGGGCAGCAAGTACCATGTCGCTTCGATCGCCGCTCGTGATGATCAACTTGTCGTTCTTCCCGATCATCGGATCGGCAAGTGCGGCTGATACGGACATCGCTCCGACGAACACGTTACGGATCTTGCGCTCCAACCCTTCCTCACCGGCGATAACGCGGGCAAACAACTTCTCCGCCAGATAGCTCGATGAGAGGCTGGTCAGCTCCTTTTCGTACGGAATTACGCCCAGGACATTCACTCCCAGCGCCTCGATCTCCGGAAGGTATGTGGACTTGAAGTCATCCGGCTGCATCACCTTATTGATAATCACACCACCGACATTCGCCTCATCGGCTCCGACGAATCGCTTGATAAACGCAATGTCATCGCCGATCTCGTGCTCGGTACCGCTGCAGATGATGAGGACGTTGCTACCGGTCGCCTGTGACAGGGTCAGCGGATCAAGGTAGACGGACGCTCCGTAGGCAAGATCCTGACCGCACTCAATGAACAGAGTGCTCTTATCCCGCACCATTCGGTCCATTGCCCGCTTCACTTCCGTGTGGATCGAGTCGCGGTCATACATGTAATGGAGCTTGGAATGATCGAAGCCTATCGAGATCGTCTCCGGCTCCTCAGTGAGTGAGAACAGGTTCACCATCAGGGCGGCGTCGTAATCCCACAGCCGCTTCTTCCGGTATAGGAATCGGTCTCCCAGCGGCTTGAGATAGCCGAACTTCTTGTCTACCGCCTTGGCTACCCCAACCAGCACGCTTGTCTTCCCCGCACTTCTTCGCGTTGAGGCGATGATCAACGAACCCATCTCTACCTCACCTCCCGTGTAGTCTTAAATAGAATCCTCACGTCGACCGCCTTGACTCCGTGCCCGTGCTCATAGACGACAAGCGGATTTATCTCAATGTCGGTGATGTCGCGGCATTTGTCGATCAGCGCCCCCAGTTTGGTTGCAACGTCGATGATGCCATCGATCTCCTTCCGTTTCTCCCCGCGCACGCCGAGGAGGAGCGGATAGGAACGAATATCGGCTATCATGTCGTTCGCTTCGCGTCGGGAGAGAGGAGCGGCGCGGAACGCGACGTCCTTCATCACCTCAACGTAGATCCCGCCGAGGCCGAACATCACGATGGGTCCGAATGAACCGTCCTGACGCGCGCCGATTATCGTCTCCACCCCCGCTTTCGCCATCTCCACGACCTCGACACCCTGAATCAGTGCATCCTTCTTGTAAGCGCGGCAACTGCGCATGATCGCTTGGTACGCGTCCACTACCTCGTCTCTGTTCAACAAATCGAGGGCGACCCCGCCGGCGTCGCTCTTGTGAATGATGTCCTTGGAGACAACCTTCATCACCACCGGATAGCCGATCTTCTCTGCAGCTCGCACCGCCTCATCCAGATTGCGGGCCATGATCGACTCCGGCATCGACAGGCCGAGGACCTTGGCCATCTCCTGCGCCTCATTGGCAAGAAGAAAGCCGCGCTTTTCGTCGCGGGCGCGATCGAGAATCTCCTCCACCGCCGCCACGTCGATCTCCACCTCTTCCGCGCCGCCGCTGGGCTGTCGCATTTTGATCCACGAGCGATACATCGCCCCAAGACAGGAGACGGCGTCGTATACGTCCGAGAATACGGGAACTCCTTCCTTTCTCAGTTCGCGAACGATCTCTTCCACCTTCTCCCCGCCAAACAGCGAGAACACTACCGGCTTCTTCTCTTTGTAGCGGGCGTACTCCCGTTTCAGGAGGGCGGCAAACTCTTCCGTATCGAACAAGGCCGTCTCACAGTAGAGGGCGAGCGCCGCGTGCATGTCGGGATTTGAAAGCATTGCTTCCAAAGAGCGCTCATAATCCTGCGCCGTCGCCTGGCCGGTCAGGTCTACCGGGTTCTTCGATGAGCCGAAATCGGGCATCACATCGGAGAACGTATCCTTCAACACTTGCTGGTCGTCATACAGATCGACACCGTACTTCTCGCAGGCGTCGGTGGCTAGAACACCGATCCCTCCACCATTGGTAATGATGACCGATTCCTTCCCGGAGGGGATAGGGGCGTCGGCGAGAAACCGTGCCCAATTGAACGCCTCTTGGACGCTCTCGGCACGCAGCACGCCGCACTGGCGCATGATGCTATCGAAGATATTGTCTGCACCCGCAAGCGATCCGGTGTGAGATGCGGCGGCCATCGCCCCCCGCTGCGATCGACCCGATTTAATGACCACTACGTGCTTCTTCCGCGTAACCTGTTTCAGAGTATCGACAAGCCGGTCGCCGTGTTTCACCCCTTCGATATACATCAGGATGACTTTTGTCGCCTCATCGCGCGCCAGGTATTCCAGCAGCTCTGACTCATCTATGTCCGACTTGTTGCCGATAGAGACGAGGGCGGAGAGGCCGAGCGATTCCGCCGCCGTCTTTCCGATCATGGCGATCCCCAGCGCCCCGCTCTGGGTAATGATCGCCACCCTGCCAGGCAAGATGCCGCCGGGCCCAAAAGTGGCGTCGAGCGACGCTGCCGCGGAATACAAGCCGAAGATGTTTGGACCGAGAACGCGCATCCCGTGTTCGCGCGCATAGGCCACGATCTTCCTCTCCTCTTCAGCGTTTCCTACCTCGGAGAACCCCGAGGTGATAATCAACAGGTGTTTGACGCGCTTGGCGGCGCATTCCTTGACCGCATCGAACACATGCCGTGCCGGGATCGTGATCACGACGACATCGACATCGCCCTCAACCTCCGCAAGGTTCGGGTATACCTTGAGTCCAAGGATCTCACCGCCGTGTGGGTTGATCGGGTAGATCTCTCCTTTGTAGCCACGCTGAACCATGTTCTCCACGATGCGGTAGCCGATCTTCGCGGAATTGTGTGATGCGCCGATCACGGCAACCGCTCGTGGTTTGAACAGATAGTCAACGTCCGGTCTTGTCTTCATCTCATCACCCAGTGTCTTGATCTGCATTCTTTCTGCTAACGATATCTAGAATAACATCTTCAGCTCGTACACACCCGCTTCGCGATGCTTTTCAATCGTGAATCCGCTCTTCTCGAACAGGCTCATCATCGACTTGTTTTCCACCAGAACCTCGGCAGAGAACCCATTTAGGCCGCGCCTCTTCGCCAAGTACGTCAATTGATCGAGAATCGTCGTTCCCACGCCCTGATTCTGGTAGTCATCCAGCACAACGAGCGCCACTTCGGCAGTGTGCGTCTGTTCGTCGATCCCGTACTGTCCGACGCCGATCACCGTCCGTGTCCCTTCCTCGCCGACCATCGCCAGGATGACCATCTCGCGCGTATAGTCGATGACGGCGAACTCCTGCAGTCGCTCATGCGGCATGTCTTTGCGCACGGATATGAATCGCCGGTAGACCGACTGATCGGACAGGGAGTAGAAGAACGTCTTCAGGAGCGGTTCGTCGCTTATGCGCACGGGGCGGAGAAGAATCTCCAATCCGTCCTTGGTTGTGCGGTACGTCTCCAGCTCTTCCGGATACTGTCCACGTTCGCCGGGAATGTACGCCTGGTCCTTGTATATCAGGTTAAGCGCCTTGGCTTCCTGCAACAGCCATGGCTTAAACTTCGGGTGCGCAATACTGATCAGCTCCATCGCACGCTCGCGCGTGTTCTTCCCATGCAGATACGCAATCCCGTTTTCTGTGACGACATAATGCACGTCTCCGCGAACGAGAGACACTCCCGCGCCCGCGCTCAGCATGGGGACAATGCGCGACACAGTTCCGTTTCTAGCGGTGGACTGCAAAGCCAGGATCGACTTCCCCTTGCGCGCCAGAATCGCCCCTCGCATAAAATCGGCCTGTCCGCCGATACCACTGTAGAACGTTTTGCCAATCGACTCCGCCGTTGCCTGCCCGGTCAAGTCGATCTCAAGCGCGCTGTTGATCGCCGTCATCTTCGGATTGCGGGCGATAACCATCGGATCGTTCGTGTACTGTACCGGGCGAAACTCGATCGCCGGATTGTCCGACAGGTAGTCATAAGTGGCTCGCTTGCCCATACAAAATGCGGCCACCGTCTTGTGGCGATCGATCTCCTTGTGGGCGTTGTCGATAACACCGAGCTTCATCAGTTCAACAACACCATCGCTCAGAAGCTCGGTATGCACACCAAGATGACGCTTATCATGCAGGTTAGCGAGGATTGCGTTCGGTATCTTTCCGTAGCCAACCTGAATCGTCGCCCCGTTTTCAATCAGGTGAGAAACGTACTTACCGATATTTTTTGACACATCGTCGGGAAGATCCGTGTCGTATTCCAGCAGCGGCTCATCATGAGGGACTACGAACGCCACGTCCTTGATGTGCACAAAGCTATCTCCGTGCGTGCGCGGCATGTTCGCATTCGTCTGACAAACCACAGCCTCCGCACTATCCACAGCGGCACGGACGATATCCACGCTGATTCCCAAGCTCATGTACCCGTAGCGGTCCGGGAGTGAGGTCTGTACGAGCGCCACGTCGATCGGAACCACTCGGCGGTAGAACAGATCCGGCACCTGTGACAGGAAGATGGCGGTGTAGTCGGCGAGCCCTTCGTTCACCGCTTGGCGATTATTGCCGCTGACAAAGAAGGAATTGAGACGGAAGTTGCGCTTTACGTCTTCGCGAAGATACGGCGAAACACCGAGAGTCCAAACATCCAGAACCTCGGCATCGAAGAACGCCTTCGGGTGGCTCTCCACATAGCGCACCATCTCATCCACAAGATACTGCGGTTTGCCGCACCCGGTTCCGACGAAGATCCTGTCGCCACGGTGAATCTTGGAGAACACTTCCTCCAGTGGGGCGAACTTCTCCGGATACTCCTTCTCCCAATGCGTCAAACTTCCGGTCTCTGCGTCGATTCCTACCACCCCTTGCGCGGTTAGTACGAGATGCTCATCCGCGCACTAATGGCAGTCAATTGTCCCTCATCGTACTTGCGTGCACAACCGCTATCGACAGGATCAGAACGCAAGAGCGAAGAAGAGAACAGAAGAATGCAGGAGACAGGGCCTGTCCGTGTCGAACAGCGCCTTCTATGCTAGATGGTGCCTGTCTATACTAGACAGGGTCTGTCTATGCTAGACAGGTACGCTACGCAAGATCCTGTGCTTCTGCAGCCCCACGTTGGGCA
>CAZKAB010000012.1:0-6456 GCA_964550615.1 uncultured Thermotogae bacterium | reverse complement strand
ACGACGCTACGCAAGATCTTGTACTCTGTATCGTTGTATCCGCCTGTCTGTCGTCGCCACAAGAGAGACAGGGGTGCCGAGTTGTGCTTCGTCCATTCGACAGCCGCGCACACGTCAACCCAAACGTCAGGTACAAGCCTGCCCCTTGGGGCAGGTTAAGGTTGGGTACAAGGCCTGTCCTCTCAGACAGGTCGACGCTACATGCAATCGTGTGCTTCTGTAGCGTCGCCACCTGTGGGCGACGTTGGATTCTGCTTGTCAATCCGGAATGTCTCACCACCCTGGATACTCTGTCGGAAGAACATGCTCCAACGTCAGGTACAAGCCTGCCCCAAGGGGCAGCTTAGGGTTGAGTATAAGGCCTGCCCCAAGGGACAGATCGACGCTACGTGAAAGATTGTTCTTCTGCGATGTTGACCTCCATCCAGGAGATAGCCGCGTATCCTACTGTTGCTCGCCATCGCAGCGCTTCTTCCTTTGAATCTCTGCCCTGCCTGTGTACGGAGAAGCACAAGCAGGCCTTGATCTGAGCAATGGCAAACACGCGGGGAAACGGCTTGTGTCTCTTACAGCTACCTGCGCTTATGCCCAAGGAACAGATGATGCAAAGTTGGCATGTCACGCTTTGGAGAACGCTTTCAGATGACTCCTGTACACAGCGTACGCATCTTCGCTGAAGCAGACCAGTCGCACCAATTCAAGCGATGTGTCGCCGGCAAGATACCGGGAGATGGTCGCCACCGCTACACGCGCCGCCTTGTTCAACGGATATCCGTACGCACCGGCGCTAATCGCGGGAAAAGAAATGCTCACAAGTTCCAGTCGGTCGGCAAGCTTGAGCGATTCCTGGTATGCACTTGCAAGAACAGGCTCGGACTCGCCGTCGCTGCGATAGATTGGCCCCACTGTGTGAATGACCCATCTCGCTCGAAGGTTGCCGCCGCTCGTCGACATTGCCATTCCCGGACGGAGTGTCCCGTGCCGATGCACGTACGCCTGACACTCAGCCAGGATCGCAGGCCCTCCTGCGCGGTGAATCGCGCCATCCACTCCCCCGCCGCCGCACAGGGATGGATTCGCTGCATTGACTATGGCATCGGTCTCTTGGGATGTTATGTCGCCCCGCAGCACTACAATCCGCCGGCCGGCAATCGTTCGCGCAACGACTCCTCTCATCATCAGCTCGTCTGTCTTGATGTAGTCAAAACCGTCCATGTTTGCAGTATAGTTGGTGCGAGGTTGATTACCACCGGCATCGAACAAGGAGATGCAATGAGAAACACACTGCTGTTGTTGGCAATCATCGCCGCCCTCTGCCTGCCCGCGCTCGCAGAGGAGTCCATCGCCGGCGCGGGCGATTTCTCGGGGACCGTCGTTCTGTGGTTTTCCGGCACCAGTGTCACCGCACAGGTGGGCGGCGAAATCGCGCTAAGTGGTACGCTTACCGTAGACGGCGTCGATACCGCGTTTACAGCCGAGGGAACAGTCACCGGTTCGGGTGTCGGCGATACAAACACCCTTGCACTGGGCGCGTGGGTGACTTTCGTGTCGCACGGAACGCTTGCTACCGACACGCCGATCACCCTGCGCGGCGGGATCGAGCTTACGACTGACAGTCTCGACTTGTCATCAGAGACCGCCGGCAGCGGAACCGGAACTCTGCACGTTGCCGTCACTGTCTCAGGCGAAACGCAATACCTTTCGGGAACGGTCACCGGTTTGGCAAGCGGCGGGTTCGTCCCGCCGGATGACCCGACGACGATGCAGATGACGGGAACAGGCACGTTCACACTCGTGGCAACGCCGGCACCTCCCGAGGACGTATCTCCCTCGGACCAGGGATCTGTCGGCTCGAGCACGGACGACGGCGTCCCTCTTCCGTGGAAGCTCGACACATGGCCCGAAGACATGCGCAAACAGCTGATCGACCTGATGGGAGAGGAGTGACTATGCGCATACTCGTAATCGGAGCGGGAATGATGGCGCAAGCGATTGTCCACCACCTCGCCAGCCGAGATGAATTGGACTCACTGATCGTTGCCGATCGCGATCGCGGTCGCGCGCAGTCGCTTGCAGCGCGGTTCTCGGATAGACGCATCGTTCCATTGCATCTCGATGTCAGTGCGCCGCGCGCGGTTCGCGAGGCGATGGACGGATGCACAGTCGCGATCAGCGCCGTCCCGTATTTCTTCAACCTCGCCCTCGCGGAAGCGGCAGTTGATGCCGGCGTTTCATTCTGCGATTTGGGCGGCAACAACCGCATCGTGGCCGGTGAACTCGCTCTCGATGAGCGGGCGAGAGAAGCCGGCGTAACCGTGATACCCGATTGCGGACTGGCGCCGGGCTTGGTGAACCTGCTCGCCGCGGCTGCGATAGAGGAACTTAACGAAGTCGAGCAAGTGTCAATCCGTGTCGGCGGGCTGCCACAACATCCACGACCGCCGCTCGACTATCAGATCGTGTTCTCCCCGCACGGCCTGATAAACGAATACATGGAGCCGTCACAGGTATTACGAGACGGCGAGATCGTCACCGTCCCCTCTCTCACTGAACGCGAAGAGATCTCTTTCCCGGCTCCTTACGGAACGCTGGAAGCGTTCCACACATCGGGCGGAAGCTCGACATTGCCGCATACGCTGCGCGGGCGAGTGAAGAACCTTGACTACAAGACAATTCGCTATCCCGGGCACGTGGAGAGGATCAAGGCGATGGCCGACCTTGGCTTCTTCGACGAAGCGCCGATCTCGATCGATAACTGCGATGTCGCGCCACGCGCCGTCGCCGTCCATCTCCTGGAGGAGCGTCTATCATTCGGCGAGCCGGATGTAGTTCTATTGCGCGTGCTCGCGCGCGGGGCCGCGATCGGCTCCGATTCCGACACATCGTGCGAAGTAAAGTACGAGATGATCGACAATTACGATCCGGCGACCGGTCTCTCCGCCATGATGCGCACAACAGGCTTCCCTATTGCTCAGATCGCGTTCATGCTCGCCACAGGCGAGATCTCCGCTCGCGGTGCACTGCCGCAGGAGACATGCGTGCCGACTGGCCTATTCCTGGCCGGACTGGGCGCGGGCACCCATGGTGGATCCGCAAGCGGGCTGAACATCGAGAAGACGATTTTGAAGCTATGACGGTGGCCGCGGGCTTCGTGATGAATAGCGTAAATGCCGGTATTCATCGAGCAGTAGCGAGTGCGCGCAGGCGAGCGCTTTCATTTGACGATGCGCCGATTACAATCTAGCCATGACCACGCGCGAAAATATAGAAGAGAAGATCCGTTCCCACCATCTGGGCGGCCTGCTGCCTAATGATCTTGTCGCGCCCGATTATGGCGGCTATTCGATCGATCGCATTCCGCGATTCATCCGCATGTTGTTCGGTGAGCATACACAGCAACCGAATGAGCTCGATGCGCTTCTCCCATCGCAGACGAAGCGGGTGATATTCCTTATCCTCGACGGCATGGGCTACCTGCACTTGAATCGTCTGCTATCCGAATTCCCAGATCTGTTCTTGCACACGCTCATCAATCGTGGAACGATGGTGCCGCTCACATCGGTGTTTCCTTCAACCACCGCCGCCGCGCTCGCCACGCTCAACACCGGTCTCACCCCGCAGGAGCACGCCATGCTTGGCTATCGCCTCTATCTCAAGGAGACCGCGGCGATAACCAACATGCTCAGCTTGTCGCTGTTGGGAAACAAGGTGGGAGATTCCGCGCTGGAAGCGGGAATCGATGTGAAGACATTCCTCAATGTTCCCACTCTGCTTGAACAGCTGCGCGCACTCGAAGTGGAATCCCACGTGCTGTTGAGCAAACACATCTCATCGAGCGGTCTGTCGAGTCTTCTGTACAATGGTGGGGCAGAGATGCATCCGGGAGTGAATCTGTCCGACATGCTTGTCACGGCAAGGGAGATACTCACCCGTGCGACCTGCAAGACATTCGTTAGCATATATTGGGGAGCAACCGACACCATCGCTCACGTGCGCGGCCCATGGACGGATCACTTCGCAGCCGAGTTGCGATCGGTGGATGCCGCTCTCGCGCGTGAACTTCACGGTCGCCTCGACGACACGGTTATCATCATATCGGCGGACCATGGCTTCATGCCGATGACCGAGGACGACTATATCAACATCACCGATTATCCACTTCTGTTCGATAACCTCTTACTACCGCCTGTGGGCGATACACGCACTGGTTATTTGTTCGTGCGAGACGGCAGGAAAGAACACGTAAGGCGGATCATCGAAGAGACATTCGCGGACGATGTCCTCTGTCTCGACTCGGAGGAGGCGCTCGAAGCCGGCCTGTTCGGAACAGGCAAGGTCAGACGAGAAGTACACGACCGCATCGGCGATCTCATCATCTCCTCCACCGGTGGAAAGGCGCTCTACTACCCTTACAAGGACAGCGCCAGACTGCGCGGGATGCACGCCGGCCTCACACCGGAGGAGATGCTTGTCCCATTCATCGTATCACACCTATAGAGGAGGGTGTAGCATGATCATCATCGGAGAAGGTCGCAGCGCACGTCCGCTTGATTTGCACAATGGAGAGAACGTTTTGCACGCGGAGAAGCGCGTGTTGATCGGGCCTGAGCAGGGGGCGGAGAACTTCGTGATGAGGCTGTTCACTCTGGGCGAAGGCGGCTGCAGCCCTTATCACACCCATCCCTGGGAGCACGAGGTGTTCGTTGTTTCCGGCCGCGGCAGGGTGAAAGGATCAAACGGTGAAACCGAGGTGGCTTCGGGACACTTCGTGTTCGTCCCTGGGAACGAAGAACATCAGTTCCTGAACGCGGGTAAAGAGCCTTTCGAGTTTCTGTGTGTAGTCCCGCCAGAAGGTGAGGGATAGGATTGCGCGTGTTGGTGTGCATGAGCGGCGGCGTAGACAGCACCGTCGCCGCATACCTACTGAAGGAACAAGGGCACGAGGTCGCAGGGATCACGTTCTGGTTTTGGTCGTATCCCGGTGCCCCTGACTACGCAGGCAGAACCAAGTGTTGCTCGCTAGACAGTGCATCCATCGCAGCAGCCGAACTTGCCATACCTCACGAAACGATGGAGGCAAGCGACCTTTTCTACGACCGTGTATTGAGAGACTATACCGCACGCTACCGCCGCGGCGAAACCCCCAACCCGTGCGGCCGCTGCAACCGATATCTCCGCTTCGGACTTGCGCTCGAGTACGCCGAGCAGCACGGGTTCGACCGTGTGGCCACCGGTCATCATGTTCGCCTTTGTCATGATGAAACCGGCGCTTCTTTCATCGCCCGCGGAGTCGACCCGAACAAGGATCAATCCTATTTCCTCTACGGACTAAAACAGGACGATCTTGATCGCCTTCTCTTTCCGGTGGGCGAACTCTCAAAGAACGATGTGTTCGCCATCGCCCGTCGCGCCAACCTACACGCCGCTTCGCTTCCGGAGAGTCAAGATCTCTGTTTCGCGCTCGATGGCAACACTGATTTCTTGTTCGACCCAAGCGAGATACCGCCCGGCCCGATACTCGATCTTGCCGGTAACGAGATCGGCGAGCACAACGGCCTTCCTCACTACACAATCGGCCAACGGCGCGGACTGGGGATCGCGAGCGCACGACCTCTCTATGTTGTTTCCATCGACAGAGAGAAGAACGCGCTCGTTGTCGGCAAATCAGATGCCCTGTACGCACGCGGCCTCATCGCCGATGAGGCGAGTTTCACCACCGGCGAGCAGCCGAGGGATGGCACCCACATCGAAGCAAAAATCCGTTACCGCTCGACTGCTTTTCCCGCCATATTTCGCGCCGTCTCAGATGAAAGATTCAAACTGGAGTTTGGCGCGCTGCAGCGTGCAGTGACCAAGGGGCAGATAGTCGCCATCTACTGCAATGACCGGCTGCTTGGTGGCGGCACGATCTTCGATGCGATAAGCGACTAATCCGATGACAGCTGTCGCGTACACCTATTGCTTGAAACGACAAGCGACACGTTTGTTCTACGGAGTCCACCGCGACGGGTTGCGTTGACGTTGGCGCATTCTCGGACGCTCCTCGGCCGGATGCGTTTGCTGAGATTCGTGTCTGATTCTCTCCAAGGACTGGACGAGCTGCTTACGCACTTCTGGTTCTCGCACGGGGGACTGGACTGGATCGGCGACGATGTCAAGCAACACTTCCGCTACGGTTTCTCGAACAATCTCCTTTAGTTCCTCGCTTGGCTTTTCTTCCATGGTATCCTCACCTCAGATCGCTCACCTAATACCATTATCACAAAACCGGCAATATAGCAAGTGCCGGCCACGCGGCACCAACCTTGCCTTTCATCTCGGCAATGGTGGAGCGCTAATAGCTCAGTTATAATCCGTCACGGAGGGGTGGGCGAGCGGACGAAACCACCGGTCTTGAAAACCGGCGAGCCTCCCGGCTCCGCGGGTTCGAATCCCGCCCCCTCCGCCAGATCGATC
>CAZKAB010000011.1:35353-49202 GCA_964550615.1 uncultured Thermotogae bacterium | reverse complement strand
AGCTCGATCGTTTCTCCCACGCAGTACGGCCCACTATTGTCAGCGTTCGCTGCCGGCGGCTCGCGAACAAGGGCCATAGTCGAGCTAGACTCGCGCGTTCCCAGGCTGTCAGTCACTGTCAGAAACACGTTGTATGTCCCCGGAGAGGCGTAGGTGTGACTCGGGGATGGTTGGCTGCTCGTTGCCGTTCCGTCGTCGAAGTCCCAGTTGTAGGAATATGGACCGACTCCACCGCTCACAAACGAACCAAAGGAGACTGGAGCGCCCAAACACTGAGGCGTATCTGACGAGAGGTCCACGATAAGCCGCGGGACCACGTAGATCGGAGCAAGAATGGGTTGCGAGCACTTTGCCCCGCGCTCCTTGCACTCGGGCGCGTCTCCGCATGAGGCGTTCTTCGCCTCCCAAGAAACAATGATATTCTCAAACTCGAGCGGCTCACCGCATGTCCAAGTGACTACCGCCAGCGGCACTTCCGTGGTCCCAGACGTGATCGTGTCCGCAACGCACTGTTCCAAATGTTCTACGCGCGCGCCGCCGGAGTATATATCTCCAAGAATCCACACGGCATATCTCGTCGCGTTTGCCCGGAAGACCCCCCAGATAGTAGCCGTGATCTGCGTGCCGGGCTCGCACCCCGACGCACCGGTGTCGGCATAGGCTCGCGTCAACTCAACATCTTTCGCCGTGCAGTGGAAATTGCAGTTCGGCCATCCCTCTGCAGCACCAGCATTCATCGAAAAAAAGACAAGAAACACAAACGTTCCTAGAAGCACATACCGCCAGAGAATCGAGTGATTGATCTTCATTTCCGCCTCCGCAAGCCTCTCGGTGTCTGTCATTCAGTATATGCCTGCAACTCTCCTTAGACAACACTCAAATGCTGCAATATTCCTGCCATACATTAGTGGTACCATTCATGGCAAAAAGTGACTTTGCGGTACGACTATCGAAGGCCGATCTACGGCCAATTGATGGAATCCGCTCCGGCAATGCTTGTCTCGTCTCGCTTGACAACGGCACCTGCAAGCACCAATCTTACGGGTACCTAGAATGTACTTACGTGAGAGGGCGTAATGTGTACTCATCTAGCCGACTCTAGAGCAACAGATCTACTGTTTACCAAGCACATAGTCGGCTGACGAGTCCCTTGCGGGAACCGCCAAACTGGGAGAGAAGCAAGTGACACGAGCGGTCCCCGCCTAGCTTGCGTACTGATTCGGAATGCTGTCGGGATCATCGACCTCCGAACGGGCACGCAACAAAGGAGACAGCATGAAGGCAAGATTGCGTTTGCTGCTCACAATGTCTGGATTAATGCTCACGGGACTGTGCATCCCAATCCAGGGATGGGCACAGGATGAACCACAGCAGGTTGAGATTCAGGAGTACCAGGGAGCGAAGCTCGGATCAGTAGACGACTTCAGAGAGAACTCGATCAAGGGCGTTCAGATAATCGACCCGGATACGTACGTTTTGCAGGTGGACGGCCTTGTTCAGACCCCGTCATCATTCACGTACAAAGAGCTTCTGGCAATGGAGCACACGCAGAAGCTCGTGACGGTTAACTGCGTCGAAGGTTGGTCGGTTAGGGCGCTGTGGGAAGGGATATCTCTCTTGTCGCTTTTTGAGCATGTGAATCCCGATCCCGCAGCCAATACAGTGATCTTTCACGCAGTCGACGGCTATACAACTTCGCTTCCGCTCGCCGATATTCAGGAGCGCAATTTAATCATCGCCGACCACATCAACGGCATCATCTTGCCGCCCGCAACCGGATTTCCCTACATACTGGTAGCCGAGGACCGTTGGGGCTACAAGTGGATCCGGTGGCTCGTTCGGATCGAGTTTTCCAACGATCCGGACTACCGCGGGTTCTGGGAAAGCCGTGGCTTCAGCAACGGAGGATTGCTGAACCAGTCGATGTTCGGCCAATAGATGCCGGCAGGTGCCGGCAAAAAGTGAGGGTTAGAGGATGCGGATCTCGCTCAGGCGCTGGGGCCGAAGGATAGAGAGACTGGCAGCGTGGCTGCTGATTCCGCTCATTCTGCTTCAGTTCCTGAGCGGGTACGCAATGCTTCACTGGAAGCTATTCGGCGGAATCCTGCCGCGAGCGGCGGCGTTTCGCGTGCACGGCATTATTCAGCCAATTACGATGGCGGCCTTCGTCGCACACGGTTTCCCCTGGATGCGAAGAAAGCTCGATTGCCGCGACATCAAGAGTCCGTTGCTCGATGCTACGTTCGCCATTATCGGAACCGGTCTTGTCGCATTTGCAGTCTACCTTCATCTGTACGGGTAATCTACCGCCTTCGAAAGTGCGAATCGCGCTTGCCTGCTCTGCACACGGCAGCTATCCTGTCTGATCGACAAACATGTTGCCGCTGAAATCGGTACAGGACTGCACGATTGACGATAAGGAGATACAGATGAAGACTATTGACCTACGAAGCGATACCGTTACACGTCCCACTGAAGGCATGCGCCAAGCAATGGCGAGAGCTGTTGTTGGCGACGACGTATACGGCGAGGACCCGAGCGTCAATCGCCTGCAGGAGATGATGGCCGAGCGCGTGGGCATGGAGGCCGGCTTGTTTGTGGCGAGCGGCACGATGGGGAACATCGTCGCCATCCTGACACACGCCGGACGCGGGGATGAGATGATACTGGGAAGCATGGCTCACACGTTTCTCTACGAGGGCGGCGGCGCCGCGGGCCTGGGCGGCGTGCATCCTTCCGTCGTCGCGAACGCCGAAGACGGAACGCTCCCGCTTGACGAGGTTAAGAGCGCAATCCGCGCCGAGAACGTTCATTTTCCGCGCAGTCGTCTCCTGTGTCTCGAGAATACACATAACCGCTGTGGTGGCACGATTCTCCCGGATGGCTACACAGAGGCAGCATGCGAGATGGCGCACGCGCACGGGATGTCGGTTCATCTCGACGGGGCACGTCTGTTCAATGCCGCAGTTGCAGGCGGGGTGTCTCCTGCCGAACTGGCGTGCGGGGTGGACTCGGTGATGATCTGCCTGTCGAAGGGGCTGGGGGCACCGGTCGGATCCGTCCTCTGCGGAT
Source organism: uncultured Thermotogae bacterium (assembly GCA_964550615.1). GTDB lineage: Bacteria > Bipolaricaulota > Bipolaricaulia > UBA7950 > UBA9294 > M55B144. The sequence goes on along the minus strand of CAZKAB010000011.1, from coordinate 46,130 downwards.
CGAGAGCGTTCATCGACGCCGCATTACGTGTACGGAAGATCGTTGGGGGCGGGATGCGCCAAGCGGGGATCATCGCCGCTGCCGGTATCTACGCTCTGGAGAATCACGTTCAGCGATTGCGCGACGATCATGAGAACGCAAAGCGTCTCGCCGTTGGAATCGATGCAATTCCCGGACTGCGTGTGCTCGCGCGGCCGCAGACAAACCTCGTCTACTTAGAGATCGATCCGGAACAAGTGGGAGATGAATCTCTTGATGCCGAAGTGCTCTCAAAGAGGCTGAAATCCTCGGGAGTCCTTGCCAACCCGCTCGGCTCGAATCGTTATCAAATGCGGATGGTTACCCACATCGACGTTGCGTCCGAGGACATCGGCCGGGCACTTGCGGTCATGCGCACCGTACTGCAATGAGAGGCGCAGCCCGCCAGTACCCGGCCGGTAGAAACACGATCAAAAGACGTTCATGGCAAGGAATACAGCAACACCGAGAGCCAGTAGCCCGGCGAGTATCCAGATAATCGTGGCGTCCATTCTTCACCTCCTTTCATCCCGGTAGATCCTCGAACAACTGACGCATTTGTCGGCGATAAGCGTCGAATGCGCTTCGGCCGGCATCGGTCAGCTTGATCATCGTGTGCGGCTTCCGATCGACAAAATCCTTCACCATCTCGACGTATCCAGCCTCTTCCAGCTTGGAAAGATGCGAAGACAAGTTACCCCAAGTTAGATCGGTGTTCTGCATAAGAAAGACGTAGTCGGCGCTGTCAACAACATATAGATGCGCGACAATGAGCAGGCGCGCCGGCTCGTGAATAACGCGGTCGATCTCCATCTTCTGTGGCTCTTTCTTTTTACTCATCGACCGCGCCTTCTGTCGGTAGACGCGGGTAGCGGCGCACGAACCGGAACAAGAGACCCAAGCCAACCAGTGCTATCAATCCGCCGCACGCAATCAGCGCGACCCCCAACGAGTAGCCACTGGTCAAGTCCGATGCGATCAACGTGGCGGCGATGAGCGCTCCGTACGCGTAGAAGCGCCGAAGCTCAAGCAACCATCCACAGAACGCCGCCGCGCCACCCCAGATGAGGGCGATTACGATGAGGAAGTGATCGCGAATAGCAATCGCCCATGCCGGTGCCGCTCCTCGCGCCGTCCACGCGATGAACAGGAACACGAGGAGGCCGGCAATTGACAGGGCGGCAAGGAGCCACGTAACATCCCCCAGGCGTCGCCCGCGACGACCGCGAAAGCGGACGCGGCCGATGCGCGGCTCGGTGACGCCTTTCTTTACACCGGCGACAGATACGAGGCCGACAACAACTCCTCCCGTCACAACCGCAGTCATTCCCGTGATAACGGACAGCCCGAACGCCAGCAGCACAAGCCCGATGGCAATGTCCCAGATACCGTCTTCGAAAACGCGTAGCCATGTTGTCTTCTCCATCCGTTCGAATGTCGACTCAGGCTTCATCGAATTCCTCCTTATCCACTTGCACGATGGGGACCCGCATGAAGCGGACTAAGATCACGATTCCAACTGCAGCGCTGATAGTGGTGGCCGCACCGAAGGCGATCGCGCGCGGAGCCGGGACGCGCTGCGCTCCTTCCAGCACGGTTCCACCAAACTCCGCCGCAACGAAAAGAGCTGCATGCAGTAGAATGCGCGGGAACTCCTGGAAGTATGCGATTGCCGCCAACGGAATGAACACAAGCAACGAAGCGATCGCAGAGACTGTGTACCGTGATACGGGGCCCGCAAACAGACCGCCCACACGGCCCGCGATCGCGGTAAGCACGACTATCAAGACCGTAATCGCGACACACGCACCCAGAACTATGATCGTCGTTCGATTGCGACGTCTGCGCGGAGCCGCAAACTTCACCCGCCCGATGCGCGGAGCCGTGATCTTGCGTCGCCCAAGGCAGAGCGCAAGGACACCACCCAACTGTATCACCATGAGGACGACCAGGTTGATGATTTCCGGTCCGTGCAGGAACTCAGCAAGTGAACCCATCGCAAGACCTAGAAACAGGACAGCCAAGCATAGGTCGAATAGTCCGTCTTGTTGATTCGCTCGCCATGACTTGTTTTCGAGTTGTCGCAGACCAATGTATTTCATATCTCTCTCCTGCGAAGTACTTTGTACCGCAAAGTACTCTGTACTATACACATTGAGAATAGATTGTCAAGCCCACGAGATTTTGCGCTGTGCGATAGCGGAGTTTGTCGGCAGAAAGGGCGCGGAGAAGAGTGATGAGTTATGAGTGAAGAGTAACGAGAACAAAACAAGAGCATTATCTCGCTGTTAACGCAGGTCTGTCTGCCAATGTCTGACACTGATGAAGTTCGGAGCGGGAACAGAGTGACTGTGAAGCGCGATCAGTTTCCGGCCTGCAGACTCCGGACTCTTGACCGAAGACTCCTTAGCGAGCGAGAGAAAAGTGTTCGACGATTTGCGATCAGGAGTTCGTCACGCACGCCAAACAGCAAAGAACCGACAACAGTCAGTCTGATGTTGTGGGCGGGAACACTTGCCGGATCGATGCGGGGATCGAACGCGGCCGACCGCTCACGGCATCGACGAACACCCATTCGGTCTCACCTTTTGCCACAATCTTTCCGTCGGAGATCCGCGTGAACCGGTACCGACGGTGTGACCGAACGCGGCCGAGGGCGGCCACCCATGTTTCGGCTTTCACCCGGTCACCCGCGCGGGCGGGGGTAAGGTACTCAACCTTGTGCGACCGGACAAACCATGTCCCGCCGGTCGCGTGCATCGCGTTTACCCCGCCGATGGCATCGAAGTGGCGGATGGCGATATCTTGCATCCATTGGACGTAGGCGACATTGTTTACGTGTCCGTTCCCGTCGATCGCATCGGTGGTAACCGTGAACTCATGACAATAGATCGCTTCCGCCGGCAAGCGAGCTTGCTTGTTATTGATCGATTCTTGTCTTGGCATGAGTCTTGTTCAGGAATCCTATAAGCATCGAACTCTGCGATCAACCTCGGTGAGGTGGATCGGGGCGAAATCATCAATGTCGAAGGATTTCTTCCGCTGATTGTGGCACAGGCTCGATGATGAACACGCCTCCGCAAGACGAAACCTGTGTATATCTCAGTTCCACCGCCACATCACGAAGCGCCTCTCGCGTTTCGTCGGCGGCCCAGTAGTACTCTTCGGCGTCCCACTCTTCGACAAGCCGGATGCGGGCGGCCGCTCGCTCCGCCTCCATCTTGAAAGACACATCCCCGATCACGATCCGCCCATTCGGAGCAAGGTGGCAAAGCGTCAAATCACGCACAACGCGCACCTTCTCATCGAGTTCGAGGTGATGGAAAGCATATGCCGAAACAATCCGATCATACGTCTTCGGGAAACCCAAAGGCAGTGCCGCTCTAATATCGGCGCGGCCGAGATGAATATCAGGATATTTGCGCCGCGCTCGATCGAGCATCGCCGTCGAAAAATCAGTCGCCCAGACCTCACAGGGGACTTGTGAGAACAGGCCGGCAAGGTTGCCGGTTCCAGTGCCCAAATCAAGGACGGACATACCCGGCGAAACGCACGCCAGCGATACAATACGGTCTAGAACCGCCTCGTATCCGGCCAGAGGAAACCGGGGCGAACCGGCAACGGCTTCGTCATAGCTTGCGGCCCACCGATCAAAACAATCTTCACTTAGCGGTTTCGATATCATGAGCTTGCACACTGATACGCTATTCCAAACTGGTGCGTGTCATCCGATTGCATCGCCCGATGCAATGCCCACCGGGAAAAGAGATCCAATAGTTGTCTTAATGCTATTCTACGCCTACAACCCGGCTCCGTCGTTCCACAAACACCACATCCCGCCAGGTTCCCGCAAGGGGCCCGTAGAGCATCTTTCCGAGTTTTTCTCGGCGCCCCACCTCCCGGAATCCGTGCTTCTTGACAAGACCGAGGCTCGCCAGGTTCTCGGGAAAGATGCCGCCTTGGAGCGTCCATATGCCACATTGCTCAGCGCCCTCAATCAAAGCTGTGAGAAGGGCTGATCCGACACCTCGGCGGCGGGCGGAAGCGGCCACGTACAGACTGACCTCAGCAACACCGGAGTGAACACAGCGCTCCGTAACCGGACTCAAGGCGTCCCATCCTACTATTCGGCCACCCGCTCTGGCGACCAACCGTGGTTGCGCGAGATGAGTTCGATTCCACCTCGCCCAATCCGGGGCTTCAGTCTCGAACGTCGCATTCCCCGTCTCGAGGCCTTGGACAAAGATCGAACTAACCTCGTCCCAATCTCTCTCGGTCATCCGTTCAATGATGTAGTCCATACCGGCTCCGCAAGACCACCCATTCGCGATCGTGGCTTATCCCATTCTGCAGCAGGCCATGGGAATCCCGGCTTGTCTATCGTTTTGATCGGAGCGAGCTCCCTCGATGGCGAGCAATCAGTGTCTACCGCTCGCCACCTCTTCCATGATGAACATCTGTCCCATTTGGGCGATCCCCGCTTCCTTCATGCGTGCCCGGAGATCGGGCGAATCCATAAAGGCTTGTATCTGCTCGGCGTCCTTCTGTACCGAGAGCACAGTCAACGTATTCGGATTACCTACATTGCGGAACACTTGAAAAGATATCTCGCCGGCAGCCTTACGAGCCTCTTTGCTTTCGTCGTACCCTTTCTTCCACCGTTCGTAATTCTCGACCTTAAATCCAACGTGTAGATGCGTAACCATTAGGTATACCTCCCTCTTGTCACTTCGCGTCAGGTTCAGGTGAATGGCGCACGTACCCGATCCGCAACAGATGTGTCGTTACTTTTCACCTCCTCTTAGGAGTTACTGATGCGCGCCCGCTTACAAGGGCCATCCACAGAGATGGACAACCCGACCATGCTAAAACGCGCCGCTTTCGATCCCGACCCGCGGCCAATTCATATGAATGCTATCGTTTGTGTTTTTACTAAGCTCCAGTGTTGATAGAGCTGCTATTTAGAATACTCTGTATAGGTCGCATAGAGCAAACCAGCTCCTTATTCCTATTATCCCGATTTGTACGTTCCGCCTTTGCGGGTATGAACAATAGCGCCCGTCTGACTGAATAGTCTTCTTTAAGGTAATGAACGCCGCGCTTTCGCGTACTCTTGGGCGGATTAATGCGATGTCTTGACGGATCGGTGCTCCAACCCTATAATGAATCATCATGTGCAAGGTCGAGGTTTGTAATTCTAAAGAGCGTTTGCCCGAATCTCTCGGCCTTTTCTATTATTATTTTGTAGGCGACTTCCTGGCTACGTTCTAGCGCGTCGCTAGTTCGAAGCAGGAAGTCACAGAGGACTGCAGGCAATGCCTGTGGTCTTTTTCTTTTGGTTCCAAGCAAACGGAAGAGGCGAGGACCAACATGCGACAATATGAAGCAGCGAACAGACCGACAGGCTATCAGGGGATTCGCGGCGCGACGACCGTTGAGAAGAATGATGCACAAGCCCTTCTGGCCGCCACTCGTGAACTACTCGAACGAATCATCACCGCAAATAGTCTCCACGGCGATGATGTGTTGTGCGCCTTTTTTACCGCCACCGCCGATCTAGATGCCGCATATCCGGCGCGAGCCGCCCGGGAGATGGGATGGGTGAATGTGCCATTGATGTGCGCTCAGGAGATGCGGGTCGAGGGAAGCCTGCCCCGTTGCGTGCGGGTGCTCGTGCTCGCCCGCATGGACCGAGACGTCCATCACATCTATCTGAAGGAAGCACACGATCTACGGCCGGATTGGGCCGAGGAGGGACAGATATGATCCGAGTAGCATTCCAGGGAATCGCCGGCGCGTATTCGGAGGAGGCAATCGGCCAGTTCTTCGGTTCTGGGGCGGAGGCAATCCCCTGCAATACGTTTGCCGACATCTTTCACGCGGTGGAAGAGCAGAGCGCCGAATACGGTATTCTTCCCGTGGAAAACTCGGTCGCCGGCTCGGTCAACGAATCATATGATCTACTTATCGAGCACGATCTCCGGATACACGCGGAGGTAGTCTTCAGGGTGCGGCACATGCTTCTCGCTCCTGCCGGGACGACCTTGTCAGAAATCCACACCGTCCGATCCCATCCTCAAGCTCTGATTCAATGCCAGCGATACCTGGCCAGGCATCGGTTTACCGCGGAGGCCGCTGCGGACACGGCCCAAGCGGCGCACGACTTGGCCGCCCATCCGGAGCCCGGAGTCGCAGCAATCGCCGGTGAATGGGCGGGGGAGCTCGTAGGAATAGATGTGATAGATCGCGGAATCGAAGATTTCCCATTCAACTACACGCGATTCTTCGTCCTCTCACTCAAAGATCCGGATCGCACCCAGCGAAGCAAGACGTCGCTCGTGTTTACGACACCGCATCGCCCGGGTGCGCTGTACGAGTGCCTCGGAGAGTTTGCCAAGCGGCGTATCAGCCTGTCCAAACTCGAATCGAGACCGCGGTTAAACAAGCCGTGGCAGTACGTGTTCTACCTCGACTTCGACGGCCACTGCCAGGATCCCGAATGCGAAGCGGCGATGATGGGGCTGTTGCGCCGCTCGTCATTCGTCAAGATGCTTGGCTCGTATCCGGCGGCCACCACACCGATCCAGCACGATGAGACGGATCGAGAGGACACGAACCTCAAAGGAGAGATGCTCAAGTGATCGTGATCATGAAAAAGAATGCAACCCCCGTGCAGCTCTCAAACGTCATCGCACGGATCGAGGGAATGGGATGCCAGGCGCACGTGTCGCAAGGAGAGGAACGAACGCTGGTCGGCATTATCGGAAATGGCAGGCCGTTGGATCGAGAGCGAATCGAACAGCTGGATGGCGTGGAGAAGACCATGCCCATCCTGAAGCCGTTCAAGCGAGCAAGTCGAGAGTTTCACCCACAGGACACGCACGTCAAGGTGGGCGACGTCGTGTTCGGTGGGAATGAGGTGGTTCTTGTCGCCGGGCCGTGCGCGGTCGAGAGTATCGATCAGATGAGGGAGATCGCGCACGCTGTCAAGGCGTCCGGCGCGAGGATGCTTCGCGGCGGGGCCTACAAGCCGCGTACTTCGCCCTACAGCTTCCAGGGTCTCGGCGAGGAAGGGTTGCGAATCCTGGCTCAAGTGAAGAAAGAGGTCGGGCTTCCCGTGGTAACCGAGGCGACGGATCCGGAACTCGTCCCGCTCGTAACGAGCCACGCCGATGTAGTGCAGGTCGGCGCGCGTAATATGCAAAACTTCGCGCTGCTGCACGCAGTGGGAGAGGCCCAGCGCCCGGTTCTCCTCAAACGGGGGATGATGTCAACGATCGAGGAGCTGTTGATGGCAGCCGAATACATCCTGTCGCACGGAAATGACAGAGTGATTCTCTGCGAGCGCGGAATCAGAACTTTCGAGCCGTATACGCGCAACACACTCGACATCAACGCCGTCCCCCTCCTCAAGCAACTGACCCATCTGCCTGTCATCGTCGATCCGAGTCACGGCACCGGAAAATGGGAATTGGTGGAGTCTGTCTCTCGCGCGGCAATTGCGGCCGGGGCCGATGGAATAATCGTGGAGGTGCACGCCCACCCCGAACTCGCGGTGTCCGATGGGGCGCAGTCACTCAAGCCGGAACGGTTCGATGCATTGGCCGAATCTCTTCGCGGAATCGCCGCCGCGGTTGGGAGAAAGCTGTGAAGGCGCTTTCGGATTGCCGCGTCGTCGTGATCGGGCTGGGGCTGATGGGCGGTTCCATTGCTGGAGCGCTGCGCGGACGTTGCCGCACCGTGGTCGGTGTCGCGCGGCGTCCCGAGATTCTCGTTCAGGCTTATGATCGCGACCTGATCGACGAAGGGACAGCCGAGGTATCGTCTGCGCTACCGACCGCCGATGTTGTCATCCTCGCCACTCCGGTGCGCACGATCATGTATCAGTTGGGTGAAATTGGATCGCTCCTTCCCGAAGGTTGCTTGGTGATGGACATCGGCAGCACCAAAGCGCAGATCGTCTCAGAGATGAGACGGCTGCCCGCCCACGTTCAACCGCTCGGCGGACACCCAATGTGCGGCAAGGAGATTTCCGGAATCGACGCAGCGGATCCCTCTCTCTACCACGATTGCACGTTCATTCTCACGCCGCTCGAGCGTACCGGTTCCGAAGCGCTGCTCCTTGGCCGCTCAATTGTCGCCGCCATCGGCGCCCGCGCCCTCATTCTCGATCCCGTTCGCCAGGACCGCCTCGCCGCCACGTTGAGCCATCTGCCGTATTTGCTCGCTTGCGCACTGGTGCGAACGGCCGACGCCACCACCTCGCGCGATCCGGCGGCGTGGGAGATCGTGGCCGGCGGATTCCGCGACACCACTCGCATTGCCGGGAGCGACGTGACGATGATGCTCGACATACTGTCCACCAATCGGCAAGCAGTACTTGAGGCAGCAGCCGCCTTCCGCAACGCGTTCGACGAGCTGGTCGGCCTCGTCAGCGAGGCTGACGAGCTCCGGCTGCGCACGGCACTCAGCGCAAGCCAAGACGAGAGAAAGAGGATGTTCCCATGAATCGCACTATTCATCCCTGCACGTCGCCGCTTTCAGGAACTCTTCAGGTTCCCGGCGATAAGTCGATCTCTCACCGCGCATTCTTGTTCGCCGCTTTGGCCGAAGGAGAGAGCCGGATCGGAGGGGCGCTCTCAACCGGCGATGTGAGTGCTACGATCGGGTGCCTTAGTGTGCTTGGCGTCGATATCGACATCACCGGAGGGAGGGCGAATGTGCACGGTTGCGGACAGCATGGGTTCGCCGCTCCGGCCCGCCCACTGAATTGCGGCCGTTCGGGAACAACGATGCGGCTCCTTGCGGGAATCATCGCTGGCCAATCGTTCGACAGCATCCTAACCGGTGATGAACAGCTGCTCCGCCGCCCAATGCGGCGCGTGGTCGAACCCCTGCGGCGCATGGGTGCCGACATCCGTGATACTGACGGCCATGCACCTCTGATCGTTCACGGCCGTCTCCTGCATGGCATTGACTGCACCCTCACGGTGGCGAGCGCGCAGGTGAAGAGTGCGCTTCTGCTCGCCGGCCTCTTCTCAGAAGGGCCAACGACGGTGCGCCAACCGGGCCCGGCCCGCGACCATACCGAGCGCTTGCTTGCGGCGATGGGTGCCGACATAGGCTTTGACGGCCTCGACGTCAGGATCTATCCGGCGCGGAAACTGCGGCCGCTCTTCGTCCACATACCAGCGGATTTCTCATCGGCCGCGTTTCCGATTGTCGCGGCGACGCTTGTTTCCGGGTCGCGCATCGTCCTTACTAATGTCGGCATAAACCCAACCCGGACGGGGCTCCTGGATGTCCTCGCCGCGATGGGTGCCGACATCCGCGCGGAGAACGAGCGATCCGCCGCCGGAGAACCTGCTGCCGACCTCCGTGTTGAGAGCGCGGTGCTCCAAGCTGCAACGGTCGAGGGTGAGACGGTGGTACGAATGATTGATGAGTTCCCCATTTTCGCGGTAGCCGCTACCCAGGCGCACGGAGAGACCGTTGTCCGGGACGCGCACGAACTGAGGGTGAAGGAGTCCGATCGCATAGACGTTTTGGCGAGCGAGTTGCGTAAGCTGGGGGCAAGCATCGAGGGACATGCTGATGGTTTCATCGTAGATGGCCCGACAAGGCTGCACGGCGGCGTCGTTGACAGTCACGGAGATCACCGGCTGGCGATGGCGCTATTCGTCGCCGGGCTTATTGCAGACGGACCGGTAACGATCAAGGACGCAGAGTGTGCCGAGGACTCATATCCCGGTTTCTTTGAGCAGATGCACGTACTGGGGGCAATCGATGATTAGTGGCTCAACCAAGCTCGTCGGGCTGATCGGAGATCCTGTAGCGCACAGCCTGTCGCCGACGATGCACAACGCCGCGTTCGCCTCACTGGGCCTCGACTGGTGCTACGTCCCACTCCACGTCGTTCCGTCTCAGCTGAACAAGGCCGTCCGCGGTCTGGCCGCACTCGGGTTTTGCGGGGCAAACGTAACCGTGCCTCACAAAGAGAAGATCATCGATCACCTAGACGTCATCGATGAGGATGCAGCCCGGATCGGAGCGGTCAACACGCTCGTCGTTCATCGATCTCCTAGCGAACCGGCAAGTGTTGAGGGGCACAACACCGACGTTGCCGGCTTCGTCGCCGTGCTGCAGAACGCAGGGCTGCAAATAGTCGGTGAACGAGCTGTCGTCATCGGCGCCGGAGGCGGCGCGCGAGCGGCCGTCGCCGGACTGCTGCAAATGGGTGCCGCTGAGATAGTCATCTTCAGCCGCAACAAGAAACGGGCTGTTTCCGTCGCCGCTTCCTTCGCCGAACGCGAAGGGCGGATAATCCCGGCGCTCCTGCGTGAGGAGGCACTTGTGGAGGCCGCGAACCACATCCGGCTTCTTGTTAACGCCACTCCGGTGGGGATGTGGCCGGACGTCGAAAGTTCAGTGTGGCCGGATAGGGCGACGTTTCCCCGGGCCACGGTCGTCTTCGACCTGGTCTACAACCCCGAGTCGACCCGTCTCTTGAGACAGGCCGTGGCGGCGGGCGCTCGCACCGTGAGCGGCCTGGAGATGCTTGTAGCTCAGGGAGCGCTCTCGTTCAGTTTGTGGACCGGGAACGCGGCACCGATCGACGTCTTGCTCGACGCGTGCCGCCAAGGATCAGGGAGGAGGTCGTCATGCGTTTCCTGACCGGCGGCGAATCGCACGGACCGTGCATCACGGCGATAGTCGAAGGCCTTCCGGCCGGCCTCTTCGTCGACCGAGCGGTGGTGGA
>CAZKAB010000011.1:0-35253 GCA_964550615.1 uncultured Thermotogae bacterium | reverse complement strand
CGGCGATAGTCGAAGGCCTTCCGGCCGGCCTCTTCGTCGACCGAGCGGTGGTGGACGCTGAACTTGCCAGGCGTCAGTCGGGCCACGGGCGCGGCGGACGAATGGCGATTGAGGCCGACCGGGCGGAGATCCTGGGAGGCATACTCGAAGGGCGGACAACGGGCGCTCCAGTAGTACTGAGAATCGAGAACCGGGACTGGGCCAACTGGAGGAAACGCCAAGAGGAGGGACTTCCGCCACTCACCGTTCCCCGCCCCGGCCACGCTGACTACGCCGGAATGATGAAGTACGCCATCGACGATGCTCGACCAATCCTCGAACGCGCGAGCGCCCGCGAGACTGCTGCGCGTGTGGCGGTCGGCGCTTTGGCGAAGCTCTTGCTTCATGAGTTCGGGATCGCGGTCGGCAGCCTTGTCAGCAGCATCGGCAGTGTACAGGCCGAGATTCCTGATACGTCTTGGGAAGCGTTGTTCGCACTTGCCGATGCGAGCCCCGTGCGTTGCCCCGACACGGTCGCGGGCAGCAACATGGTCGCCGCAATCGACGTAGCGCGCGCTGAAGGAAACTCGCTGGGCGGCATCTTCACGGTTGCCGCGATCCACGTGCCAATCGGACTCGGCAGCCACGTGCACTGGGACCGCCGACTCGACGCACGCCTGGCGGCGGCGCTGATCTCGATCCCGGCAATAAAGGGAATCGAGATCGGATCCGCATGGCGGAACGCAGCTTTACCGGGCACGCAGGTCCACGACGTGTTTCGGGTGGATGAGGCGGCCAATGTAACGCGCATCACCGACCGAGCGGGCGGCTTGGAAGGAGGGATATCAAACGGGGAGCCGATCGTCTTGCGTGCCGCGATGAAGCCGATCCCAACGACACGGACGCCGCAAGAATCGATCGATCTTTCTACGCGGGCGTCGGCCCAGACTCAGTATCAACGTTCCGACGTCTGCGCTGTGCCGGCAGCGTCGATTGTCGGCGAATCAATGGTGGCATGGACACTGGCTGAGGCACTGTGCGAGAAGCTCGGCGGGGATAGCCTGCAAGAGATGAATGCCCACTGGGAGAGTTGGAAGCCCCATGGATAGCCGTAATCTAGTCCTCACCGGGTTCATGGGAACGGGAAAGTCAACCGTCGGCGCGGAAGTGGCACGGCGGATCGGGCGCCGGTTCGTCGACATGGACGCGGAGATTGAGGCGCGGGCGGGAAAGTCGGTGGCGCGCATCTTCGCCGAGGATGGCGAGGTTGCATTTCGACGGATGGAAGCTGTTTTGTGCCAAGAGCAGAGCAATCAGCAGAGACTGGTTGTCGCCACCGGCGGCGGCACGCTTGTCGACCAAAGAAGCCGCGAAGCCTTGATGTCGACCGGAACGGTCATTTGCCTCGCCTGCGCGGTGGACAAGCTCATGAACCGGCTGGGGGCAAAGATGCGCTCGGACAGGCCACTGCTTAGCGCGCCCGATCGTCACGCCGAGATCGAGCGGTTACTGAAAGCGAGGCACGAGGCCTATACGAGCATCCCTTGGCACATTGATACTACTCGCCTTTCGATCGAGGAGGCGGCCACGCAGGTGATCAAGCTGGCAGACTTCATCACTCTTCCTGTTCGCTTTCCCGGTGGCGAATACGCGATTCACATCGGAAATGGCTCACTGTCCCACATCGGCGGTGCATTACGGGCGGCGGGCGCGCCCACGAACGGTCGCGTTGCCGTCGTCTCCAATCCCGTTGTTTCGCCGCTTTACGGCGACCAAGTAGAGGAAGCATTGCGGACCGGCGGATTCGAGCCGTTTAATTGTTCCATGCCGGACGGAGAGCGTCACAAGACGATCGATTCAGTCCGATCGTTGTATGAACAGTTCATCAACGGCGGTTTGGACCGACACGGCACCGTGCTCTCATTGGGCGGCGGCATGACGGGCGACGTTGCCGGCTTCGCGGTGGCCACCTACCTGCGCGGCGTCCGTTTCGTCCAGTTGCCGACAACACTCCTAGCGATGATCGACGCAAGTGTCGGCGGGAAGACGGGTGTCGATCTTCCTCAAGGGAAGAATCTCGTCGGCGCGTTCAAGCAGCCCGCACTTGTCCTCATCGATCCCACGGTACTTGCCACACTGCCGGACGAGGAACTGCGCTGTGGGGTCGCGGAGACGATCAAGCACGGAATTATCGGTGATTCAGCGCTGTTCGATGAACTCGCCAATGGAGCGATGGAGCGTGACGCGTGGAACGGGGACGTGGGCGTGGCGAGGATCGAGCAGGCGCTGCGGGTGAAGATTAGCATCGTTGAAGCAGATCCGTTCGAGCATGGGCGGCGAGCAGCCCTCAACCTCGGACACACCGTCGGCCACGCGCTTGAGGCCGCAAGTGGATACGCGCTTCGCCACGGCGAAGCGGTGGCAATCGGCATTGTCGCCGCAACGCAGATTGCGTCCGGCCTCGGGTTGGCGCCGGCAAGCCTGATCGAGCAAGTTGAGCGCGTATTCCAGCGATGGGGGCTTCCGATCCGTTCTCCTGCTGTTTCACTCGATGCGGTGGAAGGTGCAATGGGGCACGACAAGAAACGGCGCGGAGGTGGCCTTCGCTGGGTCCTTCCGCGAGCAATTGGCGATGTGATAATTACCGACGAGGTCCCGAATGCAATGGTTCGTGCCACGCTCTTGGATCTGGGAGTAAGGAGGTCTTGATGGACGAAACGACGCACCAAAACGCTGAGCGAGCGAGGAAGATACTCGTCTTGCACGGGCCGAACCTGAATCTTCTCGGTCGACGGGAGCCGGCGGTCTATGGGTCGGCGTCCCTGGCAGAAATCGATGCGACATTGCTCGACGAGGCTGCCAAGCACGACACCGAGCTTCGTATCGTGCAATCGAACCACGAGGGAGAGCTGACAGACGCGTTGCACGGGGCCATCGATTGGGCCGATGGAGTCCTGTTCAACCCGGGAGGCTACACTCACACCAGTGTTGCGCTGCGCGACGCGGTCGCGGCCGTCGGGATTCCGACGGTGGAGGTTCACCTGTCGAACGTCGCCGCCCGCGAGCAGTTCCGGCAGCGGTCGCTGATTGCGCCTGTTTGTATTGGAACGGTGACAGGATTCGGCCGACAGAGCTATCTCCTTGGGCTGCTCGGGCTACTCGTCTACCTGAGGGAGAGAGACTCCGCCTCCGGAAGGGGATCACGATGAAGCCGGCGCGCCGATTGGAGCGGGTGCCTGCGTATCCATTCGTTCGCTGGAACGAGCGCTGCCGCGATGCAGAGGCGCGTGGGATCGACGTAATTCGTCTAGATATGGGAAATCCCGACCTCGCCCCGCCTAAACCTGTGCTCGACTGCTTGCATCAATCCGTCGACGCCGCCGATGTCCATCGCTACCCCGGCTATCGTGGTTCAACGGAACTTCGGGAGGCGATCGCCGCCTACTATGCCAGACGGTTCAACGTAGAACTCGATCCGAATACGCAGGTGGTCCCCCTCATCGGGTCGAAGGAAGGGATTGTCCATCTCTCACTCGCTTGTGTCGATCCCAGCGCGACGGTACTCATACCCGATCCGGGGTACGCGCCGTACACGATCAGCACAATCCTCGCGGGGGGAGAGCCAGTATCATTCTCACTTCTGGAGGAGCGTGGATACCTTCCCGATTTCGACGCGATTCCGATCGAGGTCGCGAAGCGCGCGGTTATGATGTGGCTCAACTATCCGAACAATCCGACCGGTGCCGTTGCCGATCTCGAATTCTTCGCCACGGCGGTCGCCTTCGCCCGTCGGCACGATATCCTCCTCTGCCACGACGCTCCATATGCCGACGTGGCTTTCAACGGGTATCGCCCGCCGAGCCTGCTGCAGGTGCCCGGGGCACTGGACGTGGCAATCGAGTTCCATTCACTATCAAAGACGTTCAACATGCCCGGATGGCGTGTGGGAATGGCAGTGGGAAACCCGGACGCGCTAGCATTGCTCTCGCTTGTGAAATCGAATGTCGATAGCGGCATCTTCTCGCCGCTGCAGACCGCGGCGGCCTGTGCACTTTCGATCGACGAGGAATGGATCACATCGCGAAACGCCGTGTACCAAGAGCGACTCTCGCTTCTCCTCGATGGCCTGACGGCCATTGGACTACAGGCGTACATGCCGCAGGCAACCCTCTATCTGTGGGCGCAGATCCCGGCAGGGTGGGTGTCGGAAGACTACGCGCAGCGCCTCCTTGACAAGACCGGCGTGGCTGTTACACCGGGCTCGTTCTTCGGGCCGGGAGGAGAAGGCCATGTGCGCGTCTCAGCCACAGCGCCGACCGAACGAATCCTGGAAGCGGCGGAGCGACTCCATCACGCAGCCCCGATGTAGCAGCATTCGCCGCCCCACAGCCGCTTGCAGCGTGACGGTCATGACTTTCGGATCGTCGGAGAGCCCGACTTACGCGCCTTGTCAGGGGAGAATGCGCACGAACCTTGCCCGTCTGCCGATCTTCTCGAATCCAAGTCTTTCGTACAGCCTTAGAGCGCCGGGGTTGTTCACGTTTACGTCGAGGAACGCGTGTCGGGTGCCCGCCGCTCGCAGGCTCGACAGCGCGGCGACAACGAGTGCTGATGCGATTCCTCTGCCGCGCCACTCGGGCCGTACGCCCACTTGGACTATGAATTCATCAGCACAGACGATGAACCCAACGGCCAGATCACCGCAGCAGACGACATATGAGGCTTCCGGGCGGAAGTCGCCCGTCGCCCAATCCGTCCACTTTTCCTTGCTCCAACCAGGGAAACCCGGGCGGTCGCGAAACGCCGCCTGATAGGCTTCGAAGAACCGGTCCGCCAGTTGTGGTGACCACGCCAATAGAGACACCCCGGCAGGCAGCGGAGCCCTTGCAGATGGACCGGCCACGTCAATTCGCATCACATCTTCGGCGAACCGCCGCACAAGCCCGTGCCGCGCAAGCAAGCGCTCCCCCCACTCGTTTAGTGACTCTACCGCAACTTCCAGGATGCGCATGTGATCCAGCGGCATTCCCGACACAAGATTCGTTCCTTTTTCAACTGTCCAATCGATCAGAAATGTGCCCAGCCCACGTTCGCGGTAGCTTGGGTGAACGTGTCCCATCGCAGAAACTCGACTTGCCTCAGGAGAATCAATTCGCCGCGCAGCCGCGCACGCCACAAGTTGACCGCTCGGTTCGAACGCGCCTATCGATGCCCCGAGGTTCGACTGCATGTAGCGCTCTCGCACGATATCTATGTCAAACGCAATCGGAAGCCCACCATCGACCTCCCGACAAGCCTCAATAAGTTTGACAATCGCTTCGATATCGTCGCGATCCAGTATTCGCCATTCAATCCCTGGAAGTTCCGAAGGAATAGGCTTGCCGCTGCAAAAGGTCATATCTGTACGCCTCCGCAAGGCAGAAGTTGCCAACCTCTGTCACGCAATCAGGCGATCGCCAACGTCATTCAACCGCCGCACAACCCTGGCCGGATTCCCGGCGGCAAAACTGTCGGCGGCTACATCCCTTGTGACCACGGCTCCGGCGCCGATGACGGAGCGATCGCCGATCGTAACGCCGGGGAGGAGGATGACGCTCCCGCCGATCCAGCAGTCATCGCCGATGGAGATCGGGCTCCCCGATTCATGCATCGCCCGCCGCGACACCGCGTCAAGCGGGTGTGTCGCAGTGTAGATCTGCACGTTCGGTCCGAACAGTACGTGCGCGCCGATCGTCACCCGGCAGACATCGAGAACCACACAGTTGTAGTTGAAGAAGACGCGCTCGCCGGCAATGATGTTGTATCCGTAGTCGCAGTAGAACGGCGGTTCGATCCAGATGTCGGGAGAACAGTTGGGAAGAAGCGCTGCAATTATGTTTCGGTAACAGGCAGGATCGTCGTACTCGGTTACGTTCAATCTGTGTCGAAGAGCGCGGGCTGTGCTTCGTTCCGCCTCCAGGACTGGATCGGAGGCGTCGTACATCTCACCCCTGAGCATCTTCTCCTTTTCGGAAGACAGCATCTTCTCTCCTTGCTATTGCGGCTTCATTTCTTGCGCCCAATA
Organism: uncultured Thermotogae bacterium; assembly: GCA_964550615.1. Lineage (GTDB taxonomy): Bacteria > Bipolaricaulota > Bipolaricaulia > UBA7950 > UBA9294 > M55B144. The sequence continues at coordinate 29,210 of CAZKAB010000011.1, read as the reverse complement.
AACGCGTGCTTCGATCATACACCAACAGCGACGTCGGCCGGTGTTGCTTCACAGTGCCTTAACCCGGAAGAGGCTGAACCACTCCGCCCACAACAAGCACTCATTGCTATACCAGTCAACTACCTTCGCTTGCTGTGAGGCGATCGCGATAAGTCCGCTTCCACTGTTTCATCCGTGCCGGGCGGCTGCAGTCGCCTCGATGATCTCCGCTTCCGTGAAGTATCAGCATTACTCCCGCGCCACACCACGCCGAAATCGGGGCGCCGCCGCATGGCCGGAACGACTGCTCCCGTGACGCACGCTTGCACGACGATAGCGCATGGCTGCGATATGCGTGCGGCCCATGCAGAGAGTGCAAATCAGATAGTTGCATGTATCCATCTCAACCACACCTTGATGGACATCGAGGCGGGATCGGCTTCCCTGCGGTCATAGAACGATGGGACATACGTCCACCTCTCTCCTGAAGTAGATCCAGCACCAGGCGGAGGTATGGCCTACGCCCTGCGGAAGCAAGCCCTTATCCTGGTCATACGGGTGGAGAGAGGGGTTTTTCTGTTATGAGGTGAGCCCCTCCCTTGACCCACAACCGACGGAAAAGGGGGACATGATGAAGGGGCTAATGGCTGTGATGATGATTACGCTCCTGTGCGGAACGGCGGCACTTGCCGGCCCACTCGAGTTTTTCGTCGGCGGCGGACCTTCGGCAGCCGCTCTCGGCGACATAAACACGAACATCGAAGTGATCAACGCCATAATCAGAGACCTTAACGACACACCTATATATGACGGTGCCGTGCCCGTTCTTCCCAGCTTGGGAAACGGGCTCTCGTATCAGGCGGGTGAACGGTATTGGATCACCGACCGTTTCGCATTGGGAGGGAAGCTCGAGTACTTCCAAGCCAGATCGACGACCGCCGGCACGTACACCACCATCGCAACGAGCGATGTGTCAAATATCAACGTGGATCTGCGTTGCCAGAGCATTGGTCTCATATTCGGTGGACGATTCACGTTCCTCGACGTCGGTCTCAGGCTCGCTATCGACCTCGGCGTCGGCTACTACTACTCCGGCCTCGACACGTCGATCACATTCGAGATTCCGGCAGACTATCCTCCTCTCTCTATTCAACTTCCAAACGGGAACGGCCACTATAACGGTTCAAGCATTGGAATCGAGGGTGGAGTATCTCTGTCGTTTCCGCTCACGAATTGGCTCAACGTTGGCACTTCAGTCCTTTACCGTTCTCTCACCGTCCAACAGGTTGCGGATGCACAGGGAAACGGATTCGACATGGATGGAGACGGCATGGCGGAGGTGGTCGATCTCAGCGGTATCACCGTTCAGTTCACCATCTCCTTGGATATAGATCTTGCCCTGTAACAGGGAAAGGAGCGGTAAAATGAGAACCACGAGGTTCTACCTTCTGCTGGGGATGCTAGCCCTCGTTGCGTTCGTGATCACCGGCTGCTCTCTAGGAAGAATGCAGAATGAGCCAAAGGCGATCTTCAGCGCTTCGCAGGTGCAGCAAGTAATACCATTCACAGCTAGTTTCGACGGAACACTGTCCTATGACTCGGATGGACAGATTGTATCGTACATGTGGGATTTCGGTGACGGCGGAGCTGGAACGGGCCCGCAGGTCACACACGACTACCATCAGAATGGTACATATGCCGTTTCGTTAACCGTCATAGATGATCATGGGGTGTCCGACGCGAGCACACTGACCGTGCGCGCACTGGATCCTCCACCTAATGCGACATTCTCCTACTCCCCAAAGAGCAAGCTGGACGACAACTACATAGTGGGAGCGAGCGAGTGGATCACATTCGACGGATCCGAATCGACCGACAACGAATCGATCGTGGCCTACAACTGGAACTTCGGCGACGGCGAGAACGACACCGGGCAGGTCGTCAAGCACCGCTTCCTCTGGCCGGGCACATACAATGTTGCGCTCACTGTCACCGACAACGACGGCGGTACTACGACTTATGTCAACCCGGTAGAGGTCCTCGGTGGTCCGCCATGCAACGCCGATCTCACGGGCGGAGGTCCGAACTGGGGAACGGATGGTGAACAATGAGAAAGATAGCGATACTGCTCGTCGTGGCCTTGCCGATCATCCTTACGGGATGCGCGCTCGATGACGTCATCAGCCCGATGGTCAATCAAATTCCTGAGGCAGTGATCGACGCATCTCCTCAACAGGGGAATGCGCCGCTGACGGTACAATTGAACGCGCACTACTCTCACGATGACGGCACAATCACCAGTTACTACTGGGATCTGGGCGATCCACACGACCCAACACCAGGCAGCGGGATGAGCGTCTCCCACACTTATGTCCATCCCGGCACGTATCTGGTAAAGCTGACGGTTACGGACAACGCGGGCAAGATGAATTACGAGAAGATCGCGATCACCGTCACAAACCCGGCGCCGGTAGCGAGTTTCTCGATGAGCGACGATGCTCCGACTTCCGGCGATGAGGTAGCATTCACCGCTGCCGGCTGCTACGACGCCAACGGCGAAATCGTCTCCTATGACTGGAACTTCGGCGACGGCAACACTGGGAACGGTGAGAAGATAAAGCACACGTTCGATGACCCTGGCTACTACGTTGTCGTGCTGACAGTTGCCGACAACGATGGCGCAACGACCGTCGTACGTCACGCAGTCGACGTACACGAGGAATCCTCTTCATCATGCAGCGGCGGCTCCTGCGGCAGCGGGGTTGACATCCCGCTTGCAGTAATCACCGGTCTGCCGTCTTGCTCCGGCGGCACGACCGGAAACGCGATTGCGTTCGACGGATCATTCTCGCGCGCCGCCGACGGTCAAATCGTCTCCTATCGCTGGGATTTCGGAGACGGCAAAATCGGATCCGGCGCGCGCGTCAGTCATACATACGAGACCACAGGACGCTTCATCGTCACTCTCACCGTAACGGATGACGTGGGGACGAAGGGAACGGCGTATGGAGCAGTCTCTATCGGAACGGCCTGCACTTACTGACCGGTGTTAGTCCCATTCGATGAACCCGAAGGGGGCCGTTGGCCCCCTTCAGAATGGATTCGCAGATGAGCCTGTTGTCAGCGGCATTAACTCTCTTGTTGGTAATGGATCCACTGGGAAATATCCCTCTGTTTCTGGTCTTGCTCGAAAGCGCAAGCCCGGAACGGCGACGGTTGATACTACTGCGTGAATCGTTCATCGCCCTCTGCTTTCTTCTCACATTCCTATTCAGCGGGCCGTACATCCTCGGATTGCTGCAGATCTCGCGCCCCGCACTCGGCATCGCCGGAGGGATGGTGCTGTTTCTTATCGCACTCCGCATGATATTCCCGGTTCCCGGCGGAATGTTCGGGCCGACACCGGAAGGGGAGCCGTTCATAGTCCCGATAGCCATTCCGCTCATAGCCGGGCCGTCGGCAATCGCCACAGTAATGCTTCTCGCCACCCGCAACCGCGCCCGTTGGGAGTGGGGGGTCGCTATTCTTGTTGCCTGGGCCGCCTCCACTCTTATCCTTCTCGCAAGCACGTATCTGCGCCGTATACTCCGGCAACGCGGGCTAATTGCAATAGAACGACTGATGGGGATGATACTCCTCACCGTCGCCGTGCAGATGCTGATATCTGAGATCGTCGGGCTCCTGCCCGCCTAAGTCGCGCTCGGCAAATGCATGTATCAGTACTCTGCGTAGTAGTAGAACGATATCTGATCGACGTTCTTCAGCGTCCCCTCTCCGTCGAAGTACTCAGCCGCGATGATTACCGGCACGGTCGCACGCACATCTACGATTCCCCACGCCGATACGGTGGTGCCGACGACATCGTCGGACAGGTAGTAGTCGGTTTCATGTGGATCGAGCAAGATGTCACGTGACGTCTCCAAATCGCCGTAGGAATTGTAGAAGAAGAGCGTCGCAGCCGCCGGGAAAGCGTTCGGGTTGACAACTGCAATCCCTGTTTTCTGCGTTGGCGTGTTTGAGTAGTTGAGACCATACCAGAAGTACGTGAATTCTCCGTCGTCTATCGGAAGCGGATCGACAACATTATCCGAAGAGACCCACTCCTCGTACATCGCCGTCTCCACCCCTACGGTGAGGATCGCGGGCGATTCGATCAACGCAAGCCCCCAGGCGTCCTCAGCATATCCAACAAGCGAACTCAGTATGAGGTAGTCTGACTCATATGCGACCAGATCCCCCGATGTGGAGTCGATCAACGTGCCGTACGCATCGTATGCCTTCACCGTATAGTAAGTGTCCTGGCCGCCCGAGTTCATGATCACCAAGGCAGTGTCCTGGCCGCTGTACGATGCGTAGTAGAGCGCGTAGCTATCGCCGTATAGGGCGACAGCCGTGCAAACAAGAGAGACTAAGACTATGACAACAACCGCTCCCCGCTTCATGACAGACCTCCTTACAAGATTGATCTGTCTCATTCTAGTACCGATAGGAAAAGAAAAGAAGAGGAGCCAAATGTGCCCAGCAGAGCGTCCGCGAACCTTATTCCTCGGCAGCCAGCGGCGCCGGCTTTCCGTCAAGGAGCGGTGCGAGGTACCTGCCGGTGTACGATCCCTCCGCCCGAGCCACATCCTCGGGGGTGCCGGTCGCGATCACTTCGCCGCCGCCGTCGCCGCCTTCCGGGCCGAGGTCGATAATCCAATCTGCAGTCTTGATGACATCAAGGCTGTGTTCAATCACTACCACTGTGTTTCCCGTGTGAACCAGCCGGTGCAGGACTTCCAGCAACTTGCTCACATCGGCCGCATGCAGTCCGGTCGTCGGTTCATCGAGGATATACAGAGTCTTCCCCGTCGAGCGGCGCGACAGCTCCTTGGCAAGCTTGATCCGCTGCGCTTCACCGCCCGAGAGCTCGGGAGCCGGCTGGCCGAGTTCGATGTATGACATGCCGACATCGTACAGGGTTTGCAGCTTGTTGCGCGCCCGCGGTATATTGGCGAAGAACGAAAGTGCCTCCTCGACTGACATCGAGAGGACGTCGGCGATCGACTTGCCCTTGTACTTAACCTGCAACGTCTCCCGATTGTAGCGGGTCCCCTTGCACACGTCGCACGGAACGTAGATGTCGGGAAGAAAATGCATCTCGATCTTTTCCTGCCCCTGTCCCTGACATGATTCGCAGCGTCCGCCTTTGACGTTAAAACTGAACCTACCGGCGCTATACCCGCGCAGGCGCGCATCCGGCGTACGCGCAAACAGCGCGCGAATGTCGTCGAACAACTTGGTGTAGGTCGCAGGGTTTGATCGCGGTGTGCGGCCGATCGGCGATTGGTCGATCTCGATCACCTTGTCGATGTGTTCAATACCCAGTATCTGCTCGTGCTCGCCCGGCCTTCGCGACGCCTGATGCAGCTGATGCGAGACGCCGTGGTATAGGACGTCTTCGACGAGCGAACTCTTCCCCGAGCCTGATACCCCGGTGATGCACACGAAGCGGCCAAGCGGAATCTGTACGTCAATCCCCTTCAGATTGTGCTCGCGCGCGCCGATCACGCGCAGCGACTTGCCGTTTCCCTTCCGCCGCTTCTCAGGAATGGGAATCGTGAGCGCGCCTGACAGGTAGCGACCGGTGACCGACTCCGGACAGGCCGCGACCTCCGCCGGTGTGCCGACGCACACGATCTCGCCTCCGTGAGCACCGGCGCCGGGGCCGAGATCGACTATGTAGTCGCTCTCGCGCATTGTCTCCTCATCGTGCTCGACCACAATCACCGTATTTCCGAGATCTCGTAACCCCTTTAGCGTCGCAAGCAGGCGGCGATTGTCGCGCTGATGAAGACCAATCGACGGCTCATCGAGCACATACAGCACCCCGGTCAATTGACTCCCGATCTGAGTCGCAAGTCGGATACGTTGCGCCTCCCCTCCTGCGAGAGTCCCTGCTTGCCGGTCGAGAGTGAGATAGCTCAATCCAACCGACACCATGAACCCAAGCCGTGACTTGATCTCCTTTAAGATCTGAACGGCGATCATCTCCTCGCGAGCGCTAAGCGACAGGCTCTCAAAGAAAGTTAGCGCGCTCTTGATCGACAATGTGGTTACCTCGTGAATGTTTAGGCCGTTGATCGTCACCGCCAGGATCTCGGGCTTGAGGCGAGTGCCATTGCAGACGGAGCAAGGGAGTGTTGCCATGAACTGCTCCATCTCCTGCCGCCACTGGTCGGACGTCGTCTCGCCGTACCATCGCTCCAGGGTGGCCACCACGCCGCTGAGCGCGCGCGCATAGGTACGTGAGTTCCCTTTCGTTGACGTGTAGCGAAAGCTGATCTTCTTCCCGTCGGTACCGTTGAGGATGACATCGAGCTTGTCTTGCGGCAGCTCGCCGAGCGGTACGTGCGGATCGAAATCGAACGCCTCCGCGAGCGCCGTCATCTGAGATTCAAACCAGCGGCTTTTCGAGTTCGCCCACGGGAGAAGTCCGCCATCAAGCAGGCCACGGCGCGGATCAATGATCAAATCGGGGTCGATCTTCTTGCGATAGCCGAGGCCGCTACACTCAGGACAGGCGCCGTAGGGATTGTTGAATGAGAACATGCGCGGCGAGAGCTCCTCGTAGCTTACGCTGCAGTGAATGCACGCGTAGTGCTCGCTGTACATCTGTTCTTGCCCTTCCTCGGACACGACGATCAGCACCCCTCCGCCGTGCTTGAGGGCCGTCTCGACCGAGTCGGCAATACGCGGCCGCTTACGTGGCTCGACCACCACGCGGTCAACGACGATCTCGATCGTGTGCTTGCGCTGCTTTACGAGTTCTATCTCCTCGTACAGGGTGCGCACAACTCCGTCAACACGCACGCGCGTAAATCCTTCCTGCCGGATCTCGTCAAACGTCTTCTTGTACTCGCCCTTGCGCCCACGCACTATTGGGGCAAGGATCTGCACATTCGACCCCCGTGGCATCTCCATGATCACGTCGATGATTTGCTGCGCCGATTGCTGAGTAATCGGCCGGCCGCACTCGGGACAGTGGGGGTGGCCGATGCGCGCGTAGAGCAGACGCAGGTAGTCGTAGATCTCGGTGACCGTTCCCACAGTCGAGCGCGGGTTGTGGCTGCGTGTCTTCTGATCGATCGAAATCGCGGGTGAGAGGCCCTCGATGAAGTCAACGTCCGGCTTCTCCATCTGCCCGAGGAACTGACGTGCGTACGCGGAAAGCGATTCCACGTAGCGACGCCGGCCTTCGGCGTATATCGTGTCGAAAGCAAGCGAACTCTTTCCCGATCCCGAGATCCCGGTAAGAACGACCAACTTGTCACGCGGGATCTCCACGTCGATGTTCTTCAGGTTGTGTTCGCGCGCCCCTTTCACCCGCAGGATGTTCATAGTTCCTTCCTCAATCGCCGTATTTCGTCGCGTAGAGCGGCGGCCTGCTCGAACTCCAGCCGCTCAGCCGCTTCGCGCATCTCTTTCTCCATCTCTTTGATCGCGCCCACTATTCCTCGTGCCGGAGTTTCCTGGACTACACGCCGTTTCGGCGCAGCCGGCTGCGCCGCACGCAGCGTCTGGACGATGTCGCTCACTTCGCGCTCCACCGTCTTGGGCGTGATCCCGTGCTCTTCGTTGTACGCCTTTTGGATCGCGCGCCGCCGATTCGTTTCGTCGACGGCGTAGCGGATGGAATCTGTTATCACATCGGCGTACAGCAACACCCTTCCCCGCACGTTTCTCGCGGCACGGCCAATCGTCTGAATGAGAGCCGTCCCTGAACGCAGAAAGCCTTCCTTGTCGGCATCGAGAATCGCCACCAGCGACACCTCAGGGAGATCCAGGCCTTCACGCAACAGGTTGATTCCCACCAACACGTCGAACTTGGCGAGCCGCAGGTCGCGCAATATCTCCACCCGCTCGAGCGTGTCGATCTCGGAATGCAGGTAGCGGGCACGCACACCCAGATCTACCAGATACTCAGTGAGATCCTCAGCCATCCGCTTTGTGAGAGTAGTGACGAGTACGCGCTCGCCGCGCTCTACAACGGTGCGAACCTGTTCGACGAGATGATCGACCTGACCGACGACCGGGTGGATGACCACCTCAGGATCGATGAGCCCGGTCGGTCTGATGATCTGCTCGACGACGCGCCGTGAGTGCCGCTCTTCGTACGGACCCGGCGTAGCGGAAGTGAAGATAACTTGATTCAGCCGCTGTTCGAATTCGTGGAACATCAGCGGTCGATTGTCAAGCGCCGATGGCAGACGGAAACCGTATTCCACAAGCGTACCCTTGCGCGATCGATCACCGTGATACATGCCACGGATCTGGGGAATCGTCTGGTGGGATTCGTCGATCACCATAAGAAAGTCGGACGGGAAGTAGTCGAGCAGCACGGATGGGGGCTGACCGGGAAGGCGCCCGTCAAGGTGGCGGGAGTAGTTCTCAATTCCTGAGCAGTAGCCCATCTCCTGCATCATCTCAAGATCGTAGCGTGTTCGCTGGCCAAGACGCTGCGCCTCGAGGAGCTTTTCTTCGGCACGCAACTGCTCCAACCGCTCTTCGAGTTCCTCCTCGATTGCCTCGACTGAGAGCTGCATGCGCTCACTGGGGGTGATAAAGTGCGATGCCGGGTAGATCGTTATCTCATTGTGCTCATGCAATGTATGGCCGGTGATTGGGTCGAGTATGGCGATCCTCTCGATCTCATCACCAAAGAACTGGATACGCACAATCTCCTCTTGATAGGCGGGGATGATCTCCAGCGTGTCACCGCGAGCGCGGAACGTCCCACGCTCGAAACCGATCTCGTTGCGCGCGTATTGCAGCGCCACCAGCTGGCGCATCACATCGTCGCGCTCGTGCTCGCCGCCGCGGCTAATCGCAATCGACATGTCATGGTAGTTCTCCGGCGAACCAAGGCCGTAGATGCATGAGACGGAAGCCACAATGATTACGTCGCGCCGCTCAAACAGGGCCGAAGTCGCCGCATGCCGCAACCGATCGATCTCGTCGTTGATTGATGAGTCTTTTTCGATGTATGTGTCGGTTTGTGGAAGATAGGCTTCCGGCTGATAGTAATCGTAGTAGGAAACGAAGTAGTGCACGGCATTGTTCGGGAATAATTCCCGAAACTCATTGCACAGTTGCGCTACCAGTGTCTTGTTGTGCGCGATGACAAGTGTGGGCCGTTGTACTCTCTGGATGACGTTGGCGATTGTGAACGTCTTGCCGGTTCCGGTTGCCCCAAATAGAGTTTGAAACTGATCTCCCGCCAGCAGTCCTTCAGTAAGAGCCTCAATCGCCCGCGGTTGGTCACCTTGCGGCAGCATGTGCCTGGAGATTTGAAATCCCGCTTTTTCCCCCACCTTTAGCGTACGCATCCTAGTGTACATGGTAGCCGGTACGGGGAGGGGGTTCAATAACGCGTTAAGCAACTTGTGAAAGGGGTTTCAGCCACATCGCTCGCGGATACTGTGATGACGTAGGCACTCTGGAATTCGTAAGCGCAGGAACCTCGTACCTCACAAGGCTATGCACTCTCTTGCAGGGCATCGGCATGCACGATAGTATCCAGCAGAAGCCCGATGTAGTTCGCAAAAAGCGCACGACCTGCCTGCCGATTAGTGAAGGACACCGCATACTGGGCAGACTGGCGCCGTACCTGGTGCGCCCACAGCCAAACCTCGCCGGCGAGGTGTACAAGGCCGGATGGGGCCATTGAAGAGCAGGCGTTGCAACCGTCAACAGAATCACACAGCGCGGGTATGCATACAGTGCTGTCGAAAGGAGGGATCGCGATGAAGCGACGACGTCTATTTGGAGGGATCGTCTTGTTGATGTCGGCAGCACTGCTGTTGATGCTTATGAGCACCAACGCAGCACTGCCCGCGGCGATCGCCTTCATCGTTGTCGGCGTCGTGTTGGTCGCGGTCAGCAGGAGATGAATATGCTACTCGAAGCATGCCTGAAGAACATCAGTCAAGAACCCGATCCAGGCAGAAGCCGATGACGCAGATCAGCGCGGATCAGTTTGCAGCCCGCCTCGAAGCCGTATGCCTGCATCAAGGCGGACGCGGCCTTCCGCGCAGACTGCGCGATCGGCAGATCCTGTTCAAGAGCGCAACGCTTGCGCTATCGCCAGGAGGAACGTACTCCGAAGATGAAATAAACGCAGCTCTGTTGCGGTGGCTCGACGATGTCGGGCGGAAGATTGAGATCGATCACGTCAGTCTGCGGCGACATCTGATCGACATCGGCTATTTGAAACGCGATCTCGCCGGCGACTTCTACTCGCTTGCCTCCCAAGCAACATCGGATCTATTCGCACCAGCGGTGGATAAGCTCAATCCCGCGGACGTAATCGCGCAAGCACTCATCCGCAGAGAGAAAGAGAAGCGTGATTATCTCAAGAAGACGAGAACGAACCGCCCGGAGAATGGAGATGGCTGAATCCAAGGGTCGCCGAATATCGACCGATCGAATGGAGCTGATCGCGGCGACCCTCGAGCACGTCAGCGCCGAACTGGAATCCCTCGAACGACTCGCTTCGACGCTTGGCGCTGTTGTAGCGGCAGATTGGCCGCCGGGAGAGTACGATCGCGACGCGCAGCTCTTCTTCCAGGATCGGTTGCAGGAGGAGGGAGACGCCGCCATCGGTTGGTACGGCTGGTACGCGATCCGACGCGGAAATAGGCAATCGCCTTCCACGTTAATCGGAGCGGCAGGCTACTTCGGCCCTCCGAGGAACAGGAGTGATGTTGAAATCGGCTTCTCCATCCTGCCGGCATGGCGATGCCACGGTTACGCGACCGAGATTGCGCAGGCGCTGGTCGAGAACGCGTTTGCCGACCGGCGAGTGCACTGGGTTGTCGCTCACACGACACCGGAGAACCAAGCATCATGTCGAGTGCTCGAGAAGGCCGGCTTCGATCGTACCGACGGCGGGGAGCCGGACACCGTCCGATACGAAATCTCAAGGGACACGGCGGGGCGGGGATAGTTGAGATCTGCAAAATGTGTTTCGTCTGTGCTCCGCCAGTGCCGATCCAACACCGACATCGATCGTGGTACAGTTGGAATGGCCCGCAATAGCATGATGGAAAACGATATCCCGTGTTTGCGCCGAGCGAAACGACATCTTAATCGGCAGATGCGTCTCAACCCTGCTATCCTCGCTAGGACCACAAGAGCGAGATCAGCCGTCACTCACACAGATCTCACCGCAACACTGGCTTTGGTTCGAACCCAATTATGCATGCGATCGTCCACTGCCCGCATTCAAGTGTTTCGCGACTTGAAATGCTATCTCCGATGAGAGACGATCTTTTGAGACTAGAATAGCAATGGAGGGTACACGTGAAGAAAATTACGATGCTCCTACTCGCCGGACTCATGCTCACATCACTGATCGCGTTTGCGCAGGACGCGGCCGGCCAGACAGATACACAGACAGGTTCCAACACCGTCGCCGCAATTGTTAACGGCGAAGAGATCAGCATGGACACCTTGAACTCGGCCGCCGGCCTGTCACAGATCTTCCAGATCGTTTTTCAGCAGCTCCCGCAAGCGTTCGGGCAAACTCTGTTCACCACGCCCGAAGGCTCGGCATTTCTTGACCGCTACCAGCGTGACGTGCTTGATCAGATAGTCAACACGCGTCTGCTGGTGCAGCAGGCCGGCGCACTCGGGATCACGGCGGACGAATCACAGGTCGCAAGCCAGGTTGAATCGCGATTGCAGCAGATCATGCAACAAAACCAGATGACGATGGATCAGATCGATACCGCTCTCCAGCAGCAGGGCTCATCGCTTGACGACTACAAGGCGAGGTTGGCGAAGAGCTACCGCGAACAGGCGATGGTCCAATCACTGCAAGCTAAGATCGTCGCAGACGTGAAAGTGAGCGATAAGGACGTCAAGGACTACTACGACCAGCACACAAGCGACTACACTGATTCGGATGGGAATGTATCGGCGTTCTCCGACGTAGAATCGCAAGTACACGATACCGTGCTCAAGAACGCTCAGAATGATTTCTGGAACAATTGGTTTCAACAGGCGAAAGATTCGGCCGACATCCAGATCCTGTTCAAGTAATCAACGCTGTATGCGACGCAAAACAGGTACATGACGCCAAAGAAGCCTTAGATGAGGACTTTCCGATTCTTGATCTACTCTTGCATGCTGGGGGCGGGCTCGGCGTTGATCGGCTTGGTAATCGGCCTGCTGATCAAGCCGCCGAGCTCGGCTCTGGCCTCGATCCTCATCGTACTGGGCTTGTCTCTATTTGCCGGTGCGGTTCTTCTGGCGCGCCGCTTTCACCACCCCGAGAGCAATGCGTAGTCGCAGCCGACGTCGTTCCAACAAGTGTGGAATCAAGCAGTGACCAAGTGAACTCCCGTTGCGCGTGCGTGACAATGCGATGAGAGGAGAGCGGCGTAGCGTTCGGCCCACCGGGATATGCTTTCCTTTGGTTCATCGCTGGGGGCATAAAGAACGGCGACAACGTTTCGCGTATCCGCGTGAATCTTGGTTGTCATCGCGTCCTTGACCGGATTTCCGCATGGCTCCCAGTCGTCGCCTTTTCTGCGGCAGATGAGAAGCAGGTCCTGCAGATCGATCCTCTGCCCTGAGTTGTTGAACACATACGCCTCACCCGGCATGCCTCTTCGAACCAAGAGATGCCCTCCTGAGATGCCGGTATCGAAGATGGAACCGGGAAGCCCAGAAGCCAGGCTGATTGCGTTATTCACATCGACCGGTTCGTTCACGAGCGGGAACGTGTTGCCAAGAGCAGCGCGCAGAAGGAACTCGCTCGCCGGCTTTCCCCTCCCGCTTGCGTGATACTTTCCGTATCGAAGCATCTTGCGGACGCGCGCCCTCAGTTCCGCCGGCACGTAGTCCTCTCCCGCCTCTTTAGCCGCTGTGATCGCGTCTGCCAGAAAGGGCGGCACATCCGAGGTGGCGCACGGCGGGTTGATGCCCTCCGCCCAGATAAGCGCGGGAAGGACCGGAGTAGGATCGAGACTCATATCGAGTGTGAGCGTATACGCTTGTTCTTCCATCCTCATCAACCTCCGTTTGACGCCGGCTCGGCGACGAGATCGTAGCCATCGACATCGGTGATTTTGACGCGCAGGAACCGACCGGGCGCAAGGCCGTGACCGCGCACATAGGTAACGGTGTCCACATCCGGGGCCTGGGCGGAAGAACGGGCGATCCACAGATCATCTTCCTCGGTCGCCTCGTCGATCACGACTTCCATCATTGCCCCCACAAGAGAACTGTTGCGCTGAAACACAATTTCCTGCTGGGCAAGCATCAAATCGCGCACGCGCTCTTCCTTGACCCGCTCCGACACCTGGTCGGGCATGCGGCCGGCGGCGGTATCCTCTTCTCTCGAATACGGGAACGCACCGACGTGGTCGAATCGAAGGCGCTTGACATGCTCCAGCAGCGTTTCGTACTGCGCGTCCGTCTCACCCGGAAAGCCGACGATGAATGTCGTGCGCAGGGCAATCTCCGGCACACGCGCGCGCAACCGCTCGATCAGGTCAATCGACTGCCGCTGACTCACATTTCGCCCCATCCGATGCAGGATGTCATCATCCAGATGCTGTAACGGAAGGTCGACGTAGGCGCAGAGTTTGTCTATCTCGGCATAGGCGTCAATCAGTTCAGGCGGGAAGTGAGCCGGGTGCGTGTACAGGAGACGCAGCCAACGCAGGTTCTTGATCTCGGCCAGGCGGACAAGGAGATCGTGGATTCGCATCCCACCCGGAACATCAGTGCCGTATACGGTTGTATCCTGAGCGATGACAACGAGCTCGCGCACCCCGCCGTCGACGAGGCTCTCCGCTTCGGAGAGGATCTCAGCTTCCGGGCGGCTCCGATATGGGCCACGAATCAACGGAATTGTGCAATAGGTGCAGCGATTGTCGCACCCCTCGGAGATCCGCAGAAACGCCGTGTGCGGCGGCGTGAGGAGGAAGCGGCCACAGTCGCGCGTGCTCGCAAGGCCGCAGGAAGAGACAATCGCCTCCTCCTGCCCGAGACCGAACACGCCGTCCACTTCTGGAAACCCGCGGCGAAGCTCGTCCTCGTAGCGCTGCGCCAGGCAGCCCATGACGATCAACCGCCGGCATTGCCCCTCGTGTTTGTAGCGGGCGGCAGCGAGTATCGCGTCGATCGACTCCTTCTTGGCCGGTTCGATGAATCCACAGGTGTTTATTATGATGACTTCCGCTTCTTCAGGCGGTGCACCTACAATCGCTCCGGCAGTGGCAAGACGCGCGAGGATGCGCTCGGAATCGATGAGATTCTTGGCGCATCCGAGGCTCTCCAAATGAACGCGCACCCGGTTGCCGGTGGGGGTCAATTCTTGTTGCACGTTGTGTCCTCTCTATTCACGGATACCAAGATAGTACCAAGCGTGTGTTGCAGCGGCACTGGCGGGGCCTGCGCTGCGAGCCCCGCAATCAGGCATTGGTATCCAAGCCGGTGGCGACCCGTTCCAGTTCGTACTCTCTCGTTCCGAGCCCGATCTTTTCAGCATGATCGAGTTGCTCTTCCCAACAAACGGAAGGATGCGCCTTTCGGAACGGATCCTCGCCCACCGCCTGAATCACGAGATCCATGCACGCTTGGTCGAGCGCGACGGGATCGGTGCTCGCCGCGATGCCGATGTCGGGAGCGACCGGCGGCTGATTCATCGGCCAGCAATCGCAGTCGGGGGATACCTGCGTGATGAATGAGATGAAGATTGCTCGCTTGCCCAAGAGCGCCGCCTTGGCGTACTCCACGATCCTCCGGCTCAGCAGGTCGGCTGATGCATCCCAGCGGGTGACGATCGCTCCGTAGTTGCACATCGCCACGCACTGGCCGCAACCGATGCACTTGTCGTAGTCGATCGCAGCGTGAACGTTCACCGTAATTGCGCCGGTGGGACAGTATCGCTCGCACATGCGACAGGCAACGCAATTCTCCGCCTTCACGAGCGGGCTCGATGTGGAATGCTGTTCCAGCTTGCCGGCGCGCGACGCCGAGCCCATGCCAATGTTCTTCAACGCGCCTCCGAAACCCGTTTGTTCGTGCCCCTTGAAATGGGTAAGGACGACTATCGCATTCGCCAAAGCGATCGCGCTTCCGATCTTCGCCTCTTTCACATATTCACCGTCCGGATCAATCCGTATCTCATCTGTCCCCCTCAGCCCATCAGCGATCACAACCGGTGCCCCCACGACATCAGGAGCGAACCCGTTCAGCGTGGCCGTACGCAGATGATCGATCGCATTTGCACGGCTTCCCTTGTACAGTGTGTTTGCATCGGTGAGAAACGGTTTTCCACCGCCCTTTGCGATCTCATCAACAACAACTCGCACGTAGTTCGGCCGGATAAACGCAAGGTTCCCGTACTCGCCAAAATGGATCTTGATTGCGACGAGATCACCGTTCCCCGCAAGCTTGCCCAACTCGAGTCGCTCCAGGAGCAGCTTGAGCTTTCCCATCAGCCCCATTCCGGGCTTCGTGGTGAGATCGGTGAAATATACGGTAGCCATATTCATCCTCCTTACTAGTTATCTCTTCCAGATCGAAATCGACCGGGATTGGATCATCGCAACACTGGTGGCTCCAGTGCAGGAACTGACCCGTGCGCTGCTACGCCCGATCGTCTCTCGAGTGCAACCTCATTCTATGAAGCAATCAGCCGTTGCCTCGAACGATCCTGCTACCTCACTTTTGCACTATGCGAGCGAAAATCCGGAGCACTTCGTCCATCTGATCGTCTGTGTGGGTCGCCATGTAGCTTGTCCGCAGCATCGACTCGCCCGCTGGAACGGCGGGTGGAACAGCAACGTTCGTGTACACGCCTTCCTCGAACAACGCCCTCCACAACTTCATCGTATCAATCTGGTCTCCGATGAGTATCGGAACGATCGGCGTTTCGCCTCTGCCAACGTCAAGCCCAAGGCGTCGATAGCCCTGACGCATCCGCTCGGCGATAGCGTTGACGCGATGCACTCGCTCCGGTTCCTGTTCCATCACATCGAGGGCGGCAAGTGCCGCCGCACAGTTGGGGGCGGGTAGACTGGCGCTGAAGATGAGCGAGCGGGCCATGTGCTTTATCCAGTGAATTGTCGACCTCTCTCCGGCGATGAATCCGCCGATGGAAGCAAACGACTTGCTGAATGTTCCCATGATGAGATCGACCTTGTCGGTCACGCCGAAGTGCGCCGCGGTGCCGCGACCCCGCCCGACAACTCCTACACCATGAGCGTCATCGATCATCAGACGTGCTCCGTATTTCCGACACAGAGGGACGATCTCCTGCACCGGCGCGAGCTCACCACTCATGCTGAACACTCCGTCCACCACCACCAGCTTCCCCGCGCTCGCCGGTGCTCCACTCAAGACATGCTCCAAGTCATCCATGTCATTGTGGCGAAAGCGTAGCAGTCGCCCTTGAGCCAACCGCGCACCGTCGACGAGGCTCGCGTGGTTCTCCCGGTCGCCGACGATCACGTCTCCGCGACCGATCAGAGCTGAAAGAGTGCCGAGATTGGTCTGGTAGCCGGTGCTGAAGACAAGCGCCTGCTCCATTCCGACGAATCGCGCCAGTCGTTCTTCCAGTTTCGTGTGCAATGAAAGTGTGCCGTTGAGAAATCGTGAACCGGTACAGCTTGGGCCAAACTCGCGCACGGCATCTATCGCCGCCTGTCGCACGTGCGGATGCGCCGTCAATCCCAGGTAGTTGTTTGACCCAATCATGATTAGCCGCTTGCCGCTGATCGTTACCTCGGTCCCTTCGCTTTGATCGAGAGGAATGAAGAACGGGTATAGGCCGAGCGTTTTGGCTTCCTGCGGACTGAGCGGAAACCCCATCTCGCGAGCTACCGCGGGATCGGAATAGAATCCGCGACACTTTTCAAACAGATCCACTAGTGCTTTCTCCTCTCTCTCGGCCACGTTGGCAGATTTCGCGCCCGATGCTCACAGGACCTTGTAGTACTTCATCAGCGTCCACTCGAAGATTCGGCCAGGCAGCACATCGTTCAACACAGCCGCGGCTCGCTGCGAGATCCCGCCCACGGAATATCGTATCCGCGGTGAGGAGTGGCGAAGGATTCGCACCAGAAGTCTTCCGATTTCCTCGGGCGACGATCCGTTCCGTTCATCCGATTCCACTACCTTGATTGTGCGCCTGAAGCTCTCCAGGTATGGGGATCGCTCTTGAGATAACGCTGCATACTGACGATTATCGGTGAAGCTGGTGCGAAAGTCACCCGGCTCGATCAAGACAACTCGAATGCCAAACGATCGCACCTCCATGCGCAATGCCTCGGTCAATCCCTCCACGGCAAACTTGGTCGCGCTGTACAAACCCTGATAAGGAAGCCCGATCCGCCCTCCAAGCGAAGAGATATTGACGATTGTACCTTGCCGATTCTTGCGCATCAGCGGGAGTACAGCGCGACAGACGCGCATCATGCCGAACAGATTCGTCTCAAAAAGGGCCTTGGCCTCTTCGATCGACGTATCCTCCACCGCCCCGGCGATGCCGAACCCGGCGTTGTTAACCACAACATCCAGATGCCCCTCAGCCTGGATAATCCGGTCGATCCCGGCCGCGACTGATTCATCATCGTCAACGTCCATCGAGAGCATGTGCAGGCCTTGCACGCGCGATTCCGCCTCCGTTTGCCGGCTCGTCCCGTATACTCGATCTCCTTCACCAATAAGCCGCTCGGCGCAAGCCTTGCCAATCCCCGACGACGCTCCCGTAATCAGCACCACCCTATTCACGACTTCTCATCTCCCATGTTGTTCGCCCAACAAATGTGCCCGCTTCATCTCCGACGCATCTTTGCCGCCGTCAGCCATCTGCATCCATTCGTTACGATTGCCCAGACTATAAGCACCCAATCACTCAAGATCGAGGCCAATGACAATCGGATCGTGATCAGAGGCTCGATACGGGTCGTTTCGATACAGAGATTCGACCTGCTCGCTCGATTTGTACGCGCTCGTGTATCCGAGCGCGGCAGCCTCATCGGCGTCGATGTGCCACACGGCTGCCCCAGTAACATGCGGCAACAGTGCAGACGAAGCGAGCGCGTGATCGAGCGCCCCCGACTCACCTTGATAGATGTACGTGTAGCTGGGCCGCTCCGAAAAGTGAGGGATAAGATCGGTATATCCGTCGGATGCGATCACGGCAATGGGATCCTCGTAGGTGTATGAATTGAGATCCCCGATGATCAACACATTCGCCGAGTGCGCGCCGGTAGGGTCGGTTTCAAGCCAAGTCATGAGCGCGGTCGCCGCCTCGGTTCGGTTGCGGTTCCAGCAGCCCTGACCGTCGCCTTGGTCCCGGTCCGGTCCGTGCGCGGAAGACGTGCTCTTCGACTTGAGGTGATCCACGACGACCGTCAACTCCGCGCCACTCTGCCGATCGACGAATGTCTGCGCAAGCGGAGGCCGACTGAGCTCGGGAAGTTCGCCCATCGGCAACGCGGCCGCGTCCCCTTTCGGGGAGACGGTCTGCAGGCGGTAGACGAGGCCAACCGTGATCTCATCGGTACCCATTGCAACTACGGGGTCGATGTAGGCATAGCTTGTGCCCACGGGCGCGGCCGCATTCATCCCCGATACGAGATCATGAATGGCGCTCGTTGGTCCATAGCCGTCGTTTTCAATCTCAGCTATTCCGATGATATCGGCATCAAGACCGACAAGCACTTTGATCAGCTTGTCGCGCTGCCGTTCAAAATCGACAAGCTTTGCCGCGCCCCGCGTTGTGGGGAAGCCGCCTCCACAACCGTCGCCGTTGAAGTAGTTGTCTGCGTTGATGGTCGCCACCCGCAGGCTCCCTCCCACTGTGGGCGGAGATGTGGGCCGGGGATTTGTGCGGATGAATTCGGGCGACGACGTGCCAAGGCACGGCTCAATACAATAGGAATCGTAGGAATAGGTCATGATCCCTCGCAGGTCATGCACCGTGTCACCGCACCGCAGTGGATTGACTGCCGAGAGCCCGGGAGTGGGATAGATTATATGATCGGGATTCTGACCGGAACTCCCATCGTCAAGCAGTATCCTGTTTAGGACGTTCGCACGCATTGCCGCCTGCGCCGGCGCGCCCGGTGCGGCACCCTCGGTCGGCGAGAAAAGGCGCCCGTTGGACAAGGTGACCTCGCCATAACGGCCAAGGCCGTAGGTGTCGCTCACCGTCAGCGTCTGTGTGAACACGACGCGCATCCCTTCCACGCTTTCGAAGTCGCTCGTATCGCTCATTGGGAGAGAGACAGCGACCGCTCGCGGAAGCGCGGCGGTCTTGCAGACCGCAACCTGAGAAACGTTCTTGATCTCCGTCAAGCCCTTGTACTCGGCAACAGCTCCGGTGACGCATACCAAGTCACCGACTCTGACATCGTGATCGACCGCGTTGTCATAGACGAAGATACCCTCAGATGTATTCGGGTCCGAGTCGGCATCGTGATCTTCTTCTTGAACGAAGAAACCATCCAATTCACCCACCGCTTGGTAATCGCCGGTGACCACCGCCGATACGGTCACAGTCTTTCCCACAAGCGGGCTCTTTTCTCCGCTTCCCTGAATGGCGCTAATCTTCGTGATCGCTTGATCGCATGCGCAGCTTTCCACCGCTTGATGACGTTCGGCAATCTGCGCCGCAAAGAAGAGCGCCATCATCGTCGCCACTGCCAAAATGAGCGTCTTGTTCAATCACAATCACTCCCTTACGAACAACTCCACAATCAGCCTCGATGAACGGACTTCTATCAGCCGGAGCACCCGTTTGTCGATTCTATCGAGTGTCAAGAGGTTACTCATCTTGCCTTCGATCACAAGTGAACCGCCGCCTCACGGCAACGCTCGCCTTTCCGATCGGCATTTGTTACAGTGTCTATGTGCCTTGTGAGGGTGGCATTATCTGACATACTCCCCTCAAGGTTCTGCATACACGTATTTCGCGAACCTGCTACCACGTGTAAGGTACAAGAACATAGAAACTGGAGGCATACGCATGAACGATAAGACGCTCGAGTTCATCACCAAGAGAAGATCCATTCGCAATTTTACTGGCGAACCTGTTGCACGCGAGGCGCTTGTCACAATCCTCAAGGCGGCGATGGCCGCACCGTCGGCGAGCAACGCTCGTCCGTGGCAGTTCCTCGTCGTTACGGAGAAAGAGCGCGTCGCAGCGATATGTCGCGCCCATCCGTACGCCAAGTTCGGCGTCGACGCCGGCGCGGTGATCATCCCGTTCGGCAAGAAAGAGGGGTACAAGTGGTTCGATCAAGACATGGCCGCCGCAACGGAGAATCTGCTTCTCGCCGTGAGTAGTCTCGGACTCGGCGCAACTTGGTGCGGCTTGGTCGGCGACCGCGAGGCGAGTGTGCATTCAGTAGCCGGGCTTCCGGATGACGTATTTGGGTTCGCCCTCATTCCGATCGGTATCCCCGCCGAGGAACAGCCGTCGCGCACTCAGTACGAAGAGGCCAGGGTTCACTGGGAGACCTGCAGCGGGTAGTTGCGTTTCCGGGTGAAGCCCGTGTAGTATCGGCAGTCACCCCATTTCTTGTGGCCTCTGCGAGATGCATAAGCGTTTCTCTCGCCCACTCGCTACGCTCGCTCAAGCCGCAAAGGTCGCTAAGAAGTCTTCGGTCAAGAGTCTAGAGCCTGCAGGGCAGAAACTGATTTCACTCCTAGTCCCTCTGCCCCAGCTCTGGCTCCATCAGTTACCACGATTGCTGTGTTTGTGCTGTCTTTCTTGGCGAGACACTGCTCTTGCCCCGTCTCGTTGCCCTTCACTCATTACCTATTACCGTCTCACGCCTATGCGAGAGACGCATTCTTCAAGCTCTCTACCCATCCTTTCGACTCGAAGCGTCTTCTTCCGTGATTAGGGATGACTCGCGCAAGCGCGTTGCAAGGACGAGGCAGGCTGCCATCAGGAAAGTGAGGATTAGGAGCGATGTCGTCATCGAGCCGGTCGCCGACGACTTGAGGGCGTCCATACCGATAATGAAGACGATCCCCGAGATCTGTCCGGCAAGAAGAAGCATTCCATTCGATGTCCCTTCCGGCACCGGATAAGTGATCTCTGCGGCGTATTGGAATCCGAGCGGCCCTGAGCTCAAGAGAAAGGCCCCAAGGACAAACGCCGACGCGAGCAGAAGCGGATATGCGGCGGCAAATGTCACCCCGATGAGGCCGGGAATCGCGCCCGCAAGTGCGAGTACGATAAACGGTACTCGCCGTCGCATCCGATCGGAGATCGGCGGAATCACGATCGCACCAACAATCCCCCCCAGCACCATCAGCCCACCAACAACGCCGGCCTGACCGATGGAGAATCCACGCGGACGCACGATTTCCTCGATCCACGTAGTGACCGCGTTGAATACGCCAAGACCGATGAAGAAGAGAATGAGGAGATAGATGAACTCGCGCTGTCGGAACAAACGTTTCAGCCCGTCGAGAACCAGCGAGCGCCCTTCCGGGCCGACCGGGGACGGCGGTCGCTCGCGCGCCAGCGCAAGGAATAGAACGCCGATCACCGCGGCACCGGCCCCGTAGGCCCACAGCATCGTTGAGATATCAGATCGGGTGACAATGAACGGCGTCAGTATCAGGCCGGTGAAAATCCCGGCATAGATCGCAAGAGATCCCAGACCCGCCGCCGTCGCTCGCTCGCCAATCGGAAACCAGCGGCCGGCAATCTTGGCAACGGCATTGAGCACGAACGGTTGGCCGATGGCGATTCCGATCTGCGCGATGAGAACGCCGGTGTAATCCGCGGCAAAGGCGCCGCGAAGGAGGCCGAACACGCCGGTGAGAACAGCGCCGATACCAACACCAATGCGAATTCCGTACGTGTCGATCACCCACGACGCCGGGATGGAGGCAATGATGAACACAATCATGAAGATCATCGACAAGAGACCGATCGCCAGATCGGAAACCCCGTAGAATGAGGCTGCAGTACCGGTGATCGGCGCAAACGATATCCACAACAACTGGTTGGCGGCCACCACCAGCATGAACACCACCAGCATCACCCAGCGATAGCCATGCGCTTTCACCGGCACTTCATCCATCGGCGTACCCCCTTGGTATCGAGGAAGCAGCCACATAAGGTGGAACCACCCGACCTATCGCTGGCTTCCGCGCCAATCCTATGCCACGGGTCGCCGGCCGTCAATTCCAGGGCGGCTACCGGCCTCCTCCGGCAGCCGTGATACCAACAAGGGAAGCGACTTCTTCGTTTCTTGGCCAGGCATCAGCAGCGGCGGCAAGCACCACTTCGCGCGGGGCGATATCTCTGCGCACGACCGCGCCCGCACCGATCTTGGCGCTGTCACCAACGCGAATGGCGCCAAGTAGCACTGCGTTTGCGCCGATCAACACGTTGTTGTCAATCGTCGGGTGTCGCTTCACGTGCCGTCTGGATGTGGAGCCGATCACCACCCCTGAATAGATCTGCACATCGTTGCCGATTATCGCGGTCTCGCCGATGACAACACCCATCCCATGATCGATCACCACCCGTCTGCCGATCTTTGCTCCCGGATGGATCTCCACGCCTGTTCGCCGTCGCGCGATATGCGACAACAGACGGGCAAGGAGCTTTGCGCGATGCGTCCACATGAAGTGACTGATGTGGTGCGTCCATAACGCGTGCATGCCGGGATAGCAGAGGACAACTTCCATCCAGTTACGAGACGCCGGATCGCGGGCCAGAACCGCGGCAATGTCTTCACGCATCGAGCGAAGCATCGTCCACCTCCCATAGAGATTCAGAAAGGTAGCGCTCCCCGGTGTCGGGGAGGATGACGACAATCTTCTTGCCATCGTTCTCCGCACGCTCTGCGAGCGCCAGCGCCGCCCACATCGCGGCCCCGGATGAGATACCAGCAAAGATTCCCTCCTCCCTCGCCAACAAGCGGGTCACTTCACGCGCATCCCGATCGGTTACTGTGATCACTTCGTCAAGCAGCCCGCGCTGCAACACCGCCGGCACGAATCCGGCTCCAATCCCCTGAATCCCGTGTCTACCGGCCGTCCCAGCAGTTAGTACCGGTGATGCCGCGGGCTCCACCCCGACAATCACGATGCTCTCGCTACGCGATTTGAGAAAGGTGCCGACTCCGGTGACTGTGCCCCCGGTGCCTATGCCGGCGACGAAGATATCGATTTCACCGTTCGTATCGTCCCAAATCTCGCGCGCCGTCGTCTGCTCGTGTACACGTGGATTTACCGGATTGTTGAATTGACCGGGCATTAACGCGCCCGCCGTCTCTGCGACGATCCGCTCCGCCTCGGCGACCGCTCCTTTCATCCCCAAGTGCCCGGGAGTAAGGGCAATCTCGGCTCCGAGCGCTGCAAGAATACGACGGCGTTCCTTGCTCATCGTATCCGGCATCGTAATTATCAGCCGATAGCCGCGCACCGCGCACACCAACGCCAGCCCGATGCCGGTGTTTCCCGACGTTGCCTCGACCACAACCCCACCCGGACGAAGGAGGCCACGCTCTTCAGCGTCCCTCACCATCGCCCATGCGATTCGGTCTTTCACGCTGCCCATCGGGTTGAACGCTTCGAGCTTGGCGATAACTTCGGCCTTCATTCCGGCGGCGAGTCTGTTTATCCGCACCATCGGCGTATTTCCAATCAAATCTAATATTGTATTCGATATATTCATCGTTGCTCCTTACGAGACAAGCGGACGCGAGGCAGAGACGAGATACTTCCGCCAGCGAGTTGTTTCAAGAGAGAGTTTGTGAGTGGGTACGAGTTTCTAGCGTACGCGGAACTGCTGTTGGGTGAACGGACAACAAACGCAACCACCTGCGATTTGGCTCAATCGGTTCTTGTTTGTCATTGCGCTCACCTCCGGGTGATATGGTTATGAATCAAAATCTACTCTCTGCGGTCGGACTTTTCAAGTCTCCCAGTCGACAGACGCGTTGGTATCGCTATCTTGCATAGCCGCAGACTTGGTCGGCATCCTGGCGGCTCGTCAATCCCTTGACTATCATTGTGTACATGCCACCGACGCGCGTGGTTTGGCACGCTCGCCAAGGAGGGGTCTTTGTGCGACACTTTCTAATCGATACCGACACCGCTTCAGACGACGCAGTGGCGTTGGTGATGGCGCTCAATTATCCGGATGTGGAAGTCGACGCGATAACGATTGTTGCGGGGAATGTCCCGCTTGAAATGGGAATCCAGAACGCACTGTACACGGTAGAGCAGTGCGAAAAGCGGATACCCGTATATGCGGGCGTGGTGCGTCCGCTTCTTCGCCCATTGGAGACGGCTCAGTTCGTTCACGGGCAGGATGGAATGGGCGAGATCGGATTGCCGCTATACGGACGCAGCCCTGCTTCTGGGCACGCCGTTGACGTGATCATAGACACCATTCATCGTCTCGGCGGCAAACTCACGCTCGTCACTCTGGGACCGCTCACCAATATCGCACTCGCGCTGCACCGCGATCCCTCGATCGCAGGAATTGTAGAGAGATGCGTGATCATGGGAGGTATCGGCCTCGGCCACGGGAACGTCGTTCCGGCGGCGGAGTACAACATTTGGGTGGATCCTGAGGCGGCGCAGATCGTATTCCAATCAGGATTGCCGATAACAATGGTCGGATGGGACGTGTCGCAGAAGCATGCGACGTTCGACGATGTAGCAGCAGAGAAACTCGGTGGAATATCGCCGCTCGGCCGGTTCTGCGTTGACATTCAGCAGTATCTGCGCAGATTCGGAGTGGAGAAACTCGGGCTCGACGGATTCGATCTCCCCGATCCGATCGCAATGGCCGTTGCGCTCGATCCGCAAGTGGCCACCCACAGCCGGCATCTTCATGTGGACATCGAGACGCACAGTGTGCTCACCCGCGGAGCGACCGTTGTCGATCATCTTGGAATCACCGGACAGGAACCGAACGCGATCGTAGTGCTGGAAGCATCTCGCAAGCGATTCCTCGAAATCCTGTGCAGCGCGGTGCGTCAGTGATCGTTGGACGACCATGATTGCCGTCGTCGGCAGCATCAACATGGACCTAGTCGTCGAGGTCGCACGCATGCCCCATCCGGGGGAGACGATCGCCGCAGAGGGCGTATCGCGCTATCCGGGCGGCAAGGGGGCAAACCAGGCCGTCGCCGCCGCGCGATTGGGCGCCGATGTTGCCTTCTTCGGCAAGCTCGGGACCGACTCGTCCGGCGATAGTCTCTATCGTGACTTGCGAGAGAATGGCGTCAATGCAACTCATGTGGAACGTGGATCAAGATCATCTTCCGGACTTGCCATGATCATGGTTGATCGTGCCGGTGAGAATGCGATCGTCGTGGACGCCGGCGCGAATGCGCTCGTGGACTGCGATTATGTTGATAGACACCTCCAGGAGATTGCGCACGCCGATATCCTGCTACTGCAACTCGAGATCCCATTGGAGACGATCGAGTACCTGCTGAGGCGTCTGCCGCCGAATCGACCTGTGATCATTCTCGATCCCGCTCCAGCGCAGGCACTTTCTGAACATGCTATATCCCGAGTTGACATTCTCACCCCCAACGAGTGTGAGCTCCGATCCCTTACGGACACAAGTGATGTCGAGGCGGGTGCACGAGAGCTCCTGGCGCGGGGAGCGAAGAACATCATTTGCACGTTGGGAAGCAGGGGAAGCGTCTGGTTTGCCGGCAACGAGAAGAAGCTGCAGAAGCCTTATCGGGTTGCGCCGGTTGATGCCACCGCTGCCGGGGACGCATTCAACGGTGCACTTGCATGGGCATTGGCGACAAGGTCACCAGTGACAAAGTCACTAGTGACAGAGCCGCTGGCAGCAGCGGCGGGCGTCAAGCGATCGCTCACCAAGCAGGCACTCGCCGAGTCAATCGTATGGGCGGGGGCCGCCGGGGCGCTCGCAACAACCCGCAAGGGCGCACAACCTTCCCTCCCGACGCGTGCACAGGTTGAAGCGCTCATCAATTCCGAAAACGCACCTGCGTAGCGCGGGCCCACGTGTCGCAGGCCTGAATGGTGCAAGAACTACCTGATGACAGGATGCGGTCATGCTTTTGCACCATACCAAGCTATGTGTGAAACATCATCGCGACAATCGGAGTATGTATGTCGAGGTGATTCACGTGAAAGCCACATTCCGCCTGGTCATGATAGCCGTGATCCTGTTGGGAGGAAGCGTCTCGCTTTACGCTCAAGGCTTCCCGCTCGGGCTCCTTCCTTCCCCTCCAGCGGGCGAAGGGTCGATAGAAGCTTACGTTTGGACCGACGAGTCCGTTGTCTCCGTGGGAGAGCCGGTGACGATCCATCTGCGGGTCTCGCGACCGGCGTTCGTCTACCTGTTCGATCTGCAGCCGGACGGCATCGTCCGTCTCATCTTTCCTAACGCCTTCTCACAACAGAACTACCTCTTCTTGTCTTCGCTCGATCTCCCCGACGGGGCGTATCAGCTCCTCGCCACCCCGCCCGCCGGAACTGAGGAGTTCCTCGTCTTCGCCACCGATGTTCCGCTTCCACTTCCCATCGGTACGACGAGCGAGCCATTCCCTATCTACGCGCCCGACGCCGCCGGGGCGATCAATCAACTGGTCGCGCTATTCGCTTCGTTCGACGAAACTCCCAACTGGGGGATGGGGTGGCACGCCATCCAGATTGTGGGCGATGAGACTGGAGAATCAGCCAGTACTGAGGCGTTATCCTTGCCTGCACCGCCTCCGCTTCCGCCGGTTTCTGGCCAGCCCGCAACCGCGTGGTATGACGTTGACGGCACTTGGTACCAGGGGATACCGGCAAGCGGATGGTATTGGTACTACGATGTGTTCGATCGCTGGCACCTGTGCTTCGTCGTGGACTGACGAGGCGCATGCGCCCAAATAGGGATACCCGTTTTCGCATTCGCTTTGGTGTGAGTGATCGTGTCTACTTCCTTGGCGGGCTGAACCGGATGACGACAATGTCACCGTCCTGTACCTCGTAGTCTTTGCCTTCGATCCTCTGTTTCCCGGCCTTCGCAACGGCAGCCTCACTGCCAAGCTCGATCAGGTCTTCGTAGCGGATCACTTCCATGCGGATGAACCCCTTCTCCATGTCGGTATGGATCTTTCCAGCGGCGGTGGGCGCCTTGTCGCCGCTGCGACACGTCCAAACGTGCACTTCTTTCTCCCCTGCGGTGAGGAAATTGACGAGGCCGAGCATGCGGTAGGCGGCGCGAATCAACCGCTCCATCGAAGACTCCTCCAGTCCGAGTTCAGTGAGGAACTCCTGTTGGTCCTCCGCCGGGAGCTGGCTGATGTCAGCTTCATCGCGTCCGCAGACGGTGATCATCTCCGCACCCTCGGAAGCGGCAACCTTGGCAAGCGAACGCACATGCTTGTTTTCAGAGTCTTCGACCGACTGGATATTCGCAACGTACAGCACCGGCTTCAGGGAGACGAGGTTGCAGTCGTACACACTCTCCAGCTCGTGTTCCGTCAACCCTTGCTTGCGCGCCGGAACCGTGTTGTCCAGTGCTTGTTTTACCTTCTCGCAATCGGCTACTTCACCGGCAGCGTCCTTGTTCCCGACACGTACGAGCTTAGCGAGACGATCGATCTTGTTCTGAAGCGTCTGGCTATCGGCGACCATCAATTCGAGATCGATCGCCTCAACGTCTCGCGCCGGATCGATCGTTTCGTACTCGAACGGCACGCTGGGGTCCTCAAAGCACCGCACGACGTGCAAGACCGCGTCAACGTCCTTGATATGCGCCAACAGCCGCGTTCCCCTCCCTTCGCCGGCGGTGGACCCTTCCTTCAATCCGGGGATGTCTACCACTTCCAACGTCGCAGAGACGGCCTTGGGTGCACAATACATGTCGACAAGCGGTTGGATGCGCGGATCCGGAACGTTTATCGTAGCCCGGTTCATCTCCGAACCGTCATAGCTACCCGCCCCCGCAGCTGTAATCGCGTTATAGATCGTCGTCTTTCCGCAACTGGGAAGCCCGACAAGACCACAGGTAAGAGCCATTATTACCCCTCTTTTCGGCACGCCGGTAACGCGCACGTGCTACCGAGATTCTAGGCCATATCGTGAGTGGATCGCAATGAATCTCGCCCAAAAGAAAACGGGGATAGGCTACTTTTCCGAGGCCCCTCTTATGCCGAATCAAGCACCGTAAGATACTGGGAGCAATTGTAGGTGGTTCGAAAACCAGCCTGTCCCCGTTTTCGCTCAAGAGAGACAATCGGTCATCTGGCTCGCTGCCGGTACAGGCCTTCATCCACAGCTCGAGCCATTCTCTCCGCGTCGACATCTCCACTCAGGAACCGCGCAATGCGTTCCGCTTCTTGTGATGGATTCTGCAGCACATCGTTATAGCTAACATATAGCACGTCGAAATGCGCCTGTGCCGCAAGCCATTCGATCATCTGCTCCAGGTGCTTACTTGAGACTTCAGCGATCGCCTCATCGCTCACTGTATCCGGATCTTCGCCGCGGTTGATTAGCATCCGCCGCTGCGACGCGATGATCTCATCCATCCTTCGCCGCATGAATATGACCCTATAGCGGCGATCATCCGGCAGATAGCGAAGCAGCGCGGAGATCATCTTCACCGCTCTCCCCTTCGCCTGCTCGAGCCAGGATGTGTCGTGCTCGACCTGTTTGACCGGCTCGAATTCGTAGTATCCCTTAGGGTTATCGTCATCAGCCTGACGGATCTCATCGGTCAATAGCGTCATCCCTCCCGCTTGAAGCATCATCATCATCATCGATGTTCCCGACCGCGGCAGCCCGGAGACAATTGTCACTGTTTCTTTGCCCATGTACCCTCCCGCTCAATATTACACAAAACACACGCATCCGGTGGAAACAAAAAGCAAGTTCGCTTGGCGGATACCGTCAGACCGTATTGCTGAGGCTTGGAGTTGCAGAAGAGATTGCGCGTCCGCGGTGCCCGATGGATGCTATGGGCATCGTATCGCTGGAATGCGTCTATCAGTCTTCCGTTCTTGTTCCTTCCCCTTGACAAAGGAGATACTGGAGTGGAGAATGAATGAACGCTCATTCAGTTTCAAGGAGGAACAGATGCCGCAAGGAAAGGACGATCTTATCCAGCAAGCGGCGATTCGTGTCTTCTCACGTAAGGGGTTCTATAACGCGCGCGCGGAGGAAATCGCTCACGAAGCAGGGATCGCGGTGGGAACTATCTACAA
>CAZKAB010000010.1:0-51352 GCA_964550615.1 uncultured Thermotogae bacterium | reverse complement strand
TTGCACCCGCAATGTCCCTGTGGTACTCTCTTTCTTATCATGCAATCTGCGGTTGTGCACGAACAAGTAATACCTTCTGTGGCCTCTTCCGTGTTCGTTGTGCCGCACGGAACCGCTCGCACTGACGAGGGAAGGCGGCGAGCGGCGGCTTTGTTGAGCCGGTCACCGCAGGAAGAGGATCTTGTACGCCGCGGCGTGCACCCGGACCTGATTGAACTCTCTCCCGCGAAAGGTAAGGTAAAGATCGGCATCGATCAGGTGCGGGAGGTCATTCACCAGGCGCAGTTCGCGCCGACCCAAGCCTCACAAAAGGTGTGCCTCGTGCCGCAGGCGGAAGGCCTAACTCCGGAAGCGGCGAATGCGCTATTGAAAGTGCTGGAGGAGCCTCCGCGGGGGTTGGTCTTCATCTTCCTCGTGGAGAATCCGGGCGACCTGTTGCCGACGATCGTTTCGCGCAGCCGCGTCGTTCGCATGCGGCCAACGGGAAACGATGCTATTCTCTCCCGGCTTGCCGAAGCGGGCTATGAGGCGACCGAGGCGGCATACATTGCCGATATCGTGGAGAACGAGGCCGAACTGGCTGAGTTCATAGGCGGCACTGTAGAACTTGCGAGTAGGATGAAAGAAGCCGCTGCCGCGGTTTCCGAGGCGACTGCTGACGGGCTATTGAAGCTCGCGATCGGCGGCGATTCAATCGCGAGCGATTCAATTGCCCGCGACGCGGCTGTTACCTGCCTGCTCTCTCGACTGATCGGCGGCGACGTCGAGCTCGCTGTCACGGGGGCAAGGTCGCTCGCGCGTGCGGGTATCGATGCGGCCCAGCGGTTGCTCTCTTCATTGCTCACCAAGGTCTTTGCATCTTTCACAGGCAGGAGTGAATCTCTTGATGTGAAAGCTAAGGGGACGGGCTCGCTTGCATCACTTAGGATGAATGCGAAAGATGGCGTATGGCTGTGCCGGCGGATCGAACGGGCGCAGCGAGCGGTGGAGCGATATACCCCA
Organism: uncultured Thermotogae bacterium; assembly: GCA_964550615.1. GTDB lineage: Bacteria > Bipolaricaulota > Bipolaricaulia > UBA7950 > UBA9294 > M55B144. Next base: position 50,350 of record CAZKAB010000010.1, on the reverse strand, counting down.
TTGGAGGCGGTGTTTCTATCCCTCTTCCTTTCGGTCTGCGAGGTGCAGGATGAGTGAAGAGAAGGTCTTCCTGGTGCGTGTCCTCAATCTGGAGCGTGACAGCGGCTACTACTATGCGGCGAGCGATGAATTTTCTCCCGGAGATCATTGCGTGGTCGATCATCAAAACGGCCTTCAACTTGGGGTTGTATTGAGCGTGCTCGCCGCCGGCGAAGGGATAGGCAAGCAGCTTGATCAGATTGTCCGCCCAGCGGCGGATGCGGACATGGAGACATTCGGCCACAATCAAGCGGATGCGGAACGCATTCTCTCCTCTATACGAGAGATCGTCGCCAGCCACAATCTGCCGATGCACCTGGTTGCGGCGGAGTACACGCTCGATCGCGCGCATCTGCGCATCTACTTCACCGCTCCTCATCGAGTTGACTTCCGCATGCTCCTGCGTGACCTGGCGGGACGCTACGGAATTCGCATCGAGCTACGTCAGATGGGAGCACGGGATGAAGCGCGGATCAAGGGGGGAATCGGGCGATGCGGACGAGCTGTTTGCTGTCACGAGTTCTTGCGCGAGCCGAGTCCGGTGCCGATGGAGTTTGCCTACGATCAGGAGCTGTTCGTCCCTCCTGAGCGGATAACCGGCATCTGCGGACGGTTGATGTGCTGTCTGGCCTACGAACACGATGCTTACAAATGCGAGCTTGCGAACATGCCCAAGTTGGGAATGTGGGTCTCCTATAAGGATAAGCGGGGAAAAGTGATCGCCCACAACATTTTTCGCCGTACGGTCACGATTCTCACTGGTGCGCGCGAGCGCATCGAAGTCGAGCTTGCAGACGTTAAGCCTGTTCCTGCTGGGCGGAAGCAGGATTCCTGATTGTTACTCCCAATTGCAGCAGGCGCTGTAAGTCGTGCTGCAAAAGACTCGCCTCGATCTCGACTCCGTCTTTGTTGTACGACAGAACCGTTACTCGCTCCCGTTGCGACAGAAGATGCAGCTCTCGCGTAAGAGGGTAGGGGATGAGGAGGGAGACGGTATCTTTGCCTTGCGCGATTGCCTCTTGCACACGGGTGTACAGACCATCCATGTTCGTTCCTTCGCGTGCCGAGATGAACACCGGTTTGTGGAACGGTCCGGTGTCCACGCTCTCTCGTTCGACGAGATCCACCTTGTTCAACACATCGATGATCGGTGGGCGGGAGCTGTCATCGGGAAAGACCTCATGGTCGAGCGTGGAAACAACGCTTGCATAGTCCTCATTGCATGTGGGATGAGACACATCGACGACATGCAGAATCAAGTCCGCATCGCGTGCTACTTCCAGTGTGGCGGCGAACGCCGGGACGAGGTGATGTGGAAGGCTTCGGATGAATCCCACGGTGTCGATGAACAGCGCCCATTGCTCTGGCGCGACCTCGCCTCGCCTGACAATGGTCGTCAAGGTGGCGAAAAGCTTGTCTTCCACAAGAACATCCGCCTTGCACAGACGATTCAGCAGTGTTGATTTGCCGCTGTTTGTGTAGCCGACAAGGGCAATGCAGGGAAGTGGGCCCGACCGCCGCCGCTTGCTCTTCAACGCCCGTTCGGCCTTGGCCTTGGCGAGTCTACGTTCGATCGCGTGAATGCGGCGATTGATCTTCGATCGGTCGATCTCCAGTTGTGTCTCTCCCGGGCCGCGCGTGCCGATTCCACCGCCGAGACGGGTGAGAGAGGTTCCCCATCCGCGCAGTCGCGGGAGCAAGTAGCGGAGCTGCGCCAATTCTACCTGCATGCGCGCTTCCTTGGTAGCCGCTCGCTGGGCAAAGATGTCCATGATCAACTGACTGCGGTCGATTACTTTCGTCTTGATCTTGTCTTCCAGGTTCCTCGCCTGTGCGGGGGACAGTTCATCGGCGAATATGACAACGTCCGCACCAAGCTCGTGTGCGGCCGCTTTCACCTCGGACGCCTTTCCTTTGCCGATGAAGTAGGATGGGTCGGGGCGTGTGCGGTTCTGGACTACTTCGAGGAGGGATGGAATCCCAGCTGTGTAGGCGAGATCCTCCAATTCGCGCAACGAATCGTCGACACGGCTGCCCGGCGTTTGCAGCGCGACAAGGATCGCCTTCTCTTTTCCATAGATGCGAGCTCGCTCGCCAAGGCGGTCTTCGGGGATGAGAGATTCGCTACGTGATTCGTTCAATTCTTCCCCCAAGTGTCTGCAATCTTGTGGCCATGTCCTCGTAGCCACGGTCGATCTGATCTAGGTTCGTGATTGTGCTCGTTCCATTTGCGGCAAGAGCGGCGAGCACTATCGCGGCTCCGCCTCGGATGTCCGGCGCGCTTGCGCTCACTGCACGCAAGGTCTCCACTCCTTCAATCTTAGCGGTGCGCTCGGCGACCTCGATTCTTGCGCCCATCGCGCGCAGGGGATCTGTGTAGGAGAATCTATGCTCGAAGATCCGTTCTTCTACGATGCTCACGCCGGTGGCAAGGCTGAGCAGGGAGACCAAAGGTGGCTGCAGGTCGGTGGGAATGCCGGGATACGGTGCGGTGGATATGTTAAGCGGGCGCGGGCGTCCGTCTGCTGAGAGAGTAATGGCGCCTTCCGCTACGTCTACGTCAAGCCCCATCTTCTCGAACAATCCGGCCAGAGAACGAAGGTGTTCCGGAATAACGTTGCGCACCGTTACCGTCCCTCTCGTGATCGCGCCGGCGATGAGGTATGTTCCCGCCTCCATGCGATCCGGTATCACGGCGTGCTCGGCGGCATGAAGCCGCTCCACTCCCGTGATACGAAGGGTTCCTTCATCGCTTTCGATGTTGCCGCCCATCTTCCTCAGAAGTTCCACCAAGTCCATCACTTCAGGTTCCCAGGATGGGTTCTCGATTAGCGTCTCGCCGTCGGCGAGTGTGGCCGTCATCAGGATCTGTTCCGTTGCCCCTACGGATGGAAACGGAAGTCGAATCGTTGCTCCGCGCAAACGATCCGCGGTGACAACGACCGCGCGCGGCAACTCTTCTACGCGCGCACCCAATTGTCGCAGGCCGTACAAGTGCAGATCGACGGGACGGGTCCCGATCCTGCATCCTCCCGGCAGCGGCACCACGGCGCGACCGAGGCGAGCGACAAGGGGACCAAGCACGAGGAACGATGCACGCATCTGTTCGACAAACCGCGCCTGTGCCTCTTCCCGCAGAACGCCGGTATCGATTATCCTTATGGTATCTCGGTCGCGCTCCACTCGCTTCCCAAGTGACGAGATAGTATCAAGAATTGTGGCCACATCGCGCAGCTGAGGAATATGGGCGAGACTGATCTCGCTGTCGGTGAGAATCGAGGCGACGCAGGCGGGAAGGGCGGCGTTCTTAGCGCCGGATATGGTGATGCTTCCAGAGAGCGGAGTTCCTCCCCGGATTTCGAAGTGCTCCATCAGTTGGGGAGATAGCGCATCGGATCCACCGGGAACTCGCCGTTTCGAACTTCGAAGTGTAGATGCGGCCCGGTCGATGTGCCGGTATTCCCCGATTCGGCAATCGGCTGCCCCATCTCGACGAATTGGCCGGTCTTCACGAGGATCGTCGACAGGTGGCCGTAGACGCTGTAGTAATCGTCCGCATGCCTTAGGATGACGGTTGTGCCGTACCCTTCGTTGTCGCCGGCGAAGTACACCTTGCCTGCGGCGGCGGCGCGGACTGTAGTTCCCAGCGGAACGTCGATGTCGATCCCATTGTGGTGCTCGTGAATACCAAGAACGGGATTGTCGCGCCAGCCAAACGGAGACGTTATGTCTCCCTCTGCCGGCCAGATGAACCTAGTCTTCTGACCGTGTGAGAGTTTGACAACCTCTGCCCATAGATCGGTCGTTGCGCCTGGAATGATGATCGTCTCGCCGGCGAAGATGCGCGCCGGATCATTGATCGCGTTTGCTTGAGTGATCTGAGTGACCGACACGCCATAAGTAGTGGAAATATCAGTAAGCGTTTGTCCACTCTTGATGAGGTGGAGTACCCCTTCTGAAGAGACTTTCAACGTCATGCCGGGCTCAATCGCATCGGCCGTGACCAGTTGATTGTCGGCCATGATTTCCATTGCGGTTACGTTCAGCTGCGCGGCGATGCTTGCTAAGGTCTCACCCGCTTGAACCACGTGTGTGACAAGTGTCGTCGCCGTGGGCTGTGTCGCTTCCGTCCCCGTGGTATTCTCTTCCGATGGAGGGGATTGTTCGGACGGAGTGGTCTCTTCTACCGGCGGCATGGCGGGTGTCCCCGTCATTACTCCCACAGTTTGATCGCCGGTGGTCGTAACAGGAGTAACCGTATCCGATCCCCCGGAAGTAAGAAGAATAGGGACCAGAATAATGGTGACAACGAAGAGGAGCGCCAGTAGAACGCGATCTTTGCGAATCGGTTTCTTCTCAGTCACTGCTCATCAACTCGAGGAACTGCTCGTTGTCCTTTGTTGCCTCCATCTTACTCTTTATAAACTCCATTGCTTGTTGAGTGTCATTTAGATTACTCATCATCTTACGCAGAATCCATACGCGGTTCAATACCTTGGCCGGAAGAAGGAGCTCTTCCTTCCTTGTGCCGCTCTGCTCGACATCAATGGCCGGGTAGACGCGTTTGTTCGAGAGGTTCCTGTCGAGGATCAACTCCATGTTCCCCGTTCCCTTGAACTCCTCGAACACGACTTGATCCAGCTTGCTCCCCGTGTCTACGAGTGCGGTGGCGATTATCGTCAGGCTTCCTCCCTCCTCGATGTTGCGGGCGGCGCCGAAAAACTCCTTTGGTTTGTACAGCGCTGTTGGGTCCATTCCGCCGGAGAGGAGCTTGCCCGATGAAGGAACGGAGAGGTTGTAGGCCCGAGCAAGACGAGTGATTGAATCCATGAGGATGACTACGTCGGTCCCCGCTTCCACCAGTCGCTTGGCGCGATTGGTGACCAGCTCGGAGATGCGGGTGTGGTGGCGCGGCTCTTGGTCGAACGTCGCCGCAACCACTTCACCGTTCTCGATGGAGCGGCTGAAGTCGGTTACTTCCTCCGGGCGCTCGTCGACGAGGAGAACGAACAGCTTGATCTCTGGGTGATTGGCGTTGATTCCGCGTGCAATCTGCTTCAGAAGCGTCGTCTTCCCGGCCTTTGGTGGGGAGACGATCAGCCCGCGTTGTCCCTTTCCGATCGGGCAAAACAGGTCGATGATGCGGGTGGACATGTCCTTCGGGTCGTGTTCCAACTGCAGGTGCTCGTCGGGATGTAATGGCGTCAGTTCGCGGAAATTAGGACGTCGTCGCGCCTCTTCCGGCGTGCTGCCATCGACCATTCCCACCTTCGCAAGCGCGAAGTACCGCTCGTCGTTCTTGGGCGACCGTATCGCACCGGATACCACATCGCCGTCGCGAAGGCCGAAGCGCTTTATCTGAGACGGGGAAACGTAGATGTCGTTCTTCTCCGGCAGACAGTCACCGCCTCGAAGGAATCCATAGCCATCCGGCAGGATCTCCAGCAGTCCGTCGTCCAGGTGGAGGTCGTTTGTCTTGGCGAGATGCAGCATGATCGTTCGACGCAGATCCTCCTTACCGAGCTGGCTCCCGTTTCGCAACTTGAACGATTTCGCCAGCGTCTGCAATTCTTCAATATTTTGTGTTCGCAATTGAGAGAGTTCCATCTTCTAACACCACCTTAAGCGTTTATTCCTCTGATGACAATCAAGCATGCACTTACGACGTATGCGGCCAAAATGAACAAGGCGTCGGCTCCCATCCCCAGAACCCGACGATTCGAGCGGTACGCAATTGCGATGACGGCGATCGCCGTTATGCCGATTCCAAGGGATGCCGTTATCAGCTGATCACTGGCGCCATTCCCCAGGCCTGAGAATATGGAGCCGCGACGGAAGGCTACGTCGGCGAAGAAGATCGTCAGAATGTTGAACATGTTCGAACCGAAAAGGTTGCCCACGATCATGTCGTACTCGCCGATACGGAATGCTCCGATCGACGTTGCCAGTTCGGGGAGCGATGTGACGATTGCAATAAGAATCGCTCCCATGAATGATGCCGATAGTGAAGTCGCAACGGCAATGTTCTTGCTTGCGTGGATGAGGAAGATGCCGGCGACGATAATCACCGCCGCACTGAGGACGAATCCCGCAACCGCGCGCGAAAACGACATTGTCGCACGAGTTTCCGATTCGCTTGCCGCTTCCCTTTTCTCTATCCGGAACAAGAGGAAGACCGCAAATACGTAGAGAAGAAGAATCGCAAAGCTCACCGGGCTGATCCCGAACACCGCTGCATCTGGAAAGATCTCGATTCCCGCTATTGCGAGGACTGTGAGCACGATCGCGAAGCCGCCGCTCGCTACGTGGTAAGGCTTTACCTTGCGCAAGAGCGGGCCCTGGCTAAGCAGAAGGATGTCGATGATTGCTATGATGACTATGTTGAACAGATTGCTTCCCAGGGCGTCGCCGATTGCGATATTCGGCACATTGATCGTGGCGCCGGTTATTGTCGCCGTCAGCTCAGGTATCGACGTGATCGTCGCCAGGAACAGGAGCCCGATCCATCCGCGTCCAATGCCGGTGCGTCTTCCGATTGCGTCGCCGAATGAGGCGAGTCTGATTCCTGCGAAGACGATCGCTGAAGAGCACAGAATGAAGATGAGCCAATCTATAGCCATTACGTAACTGGACTCCTTGCTGTGTGTCGCTTCTTACTCGATCTTTCCGACACGGCGGGCGTGCCGGCCGCCGTCAAACGGAGTGGAGAGCCATCTGGCGACGATCTGTTCCGCCATGCCGCTTCCTGTGACCCGCGCGCCGAGACAGAGCACGTTGGCGTCGTTGTGCCGTCGGCTCAACTCAGCCGAATATGGTTCGCCGCAACGGGCGGCGCGAATCCCTTTCACTTTCCCGGCCGCCATAGCCATCCCTATCCCCGTTCCGCAGATAAGGATCCCGCGTTCGGCGTCGCCGGCGGCGACTGCTTGCGCCACCTTGTGGGCGATGTCGGGGTAGTCGACCGATGCAGATGAATCCGTCCCCACATCGATTACCATGTGAGTTTGCAGAGCGGAAGCGAGCAGCGTGTGCTTCAGCTCAACTCCGGCATGATCGCAGCCGATGATTATCTTCATATTAGATTTTCTTGAACAGCCACTTGATCATGTCCCCATACATCCTGAATCGTTCGCGAATTCCAGCTGAGAAACCTCGCTTCTCCTCCTTGAGGACATGCGTAACCCCTTCCAGTTTCACTTTTTCCTGTGTCCACCCTTCCTTAACCGCCAGCTTTGACAGGGCGAACTCTATACCAAAGTTCATCTCGTGCACGTTTGCTTTGGCCCTTTGCCACAGTCGTTTAGTCAAGATTCGTTGACCGGAAGCGTAGGGATTGAACTTCTGTGCGAAATCTGTGTTCTTGCGCCCGTTGGCGAATACCCCGACGACCATGTCTGCACCTGTGTCAACGTAAGCGTCGATGAACCGCATGACGTGCTCTTTGCTCAATCCAACAAGATCGGCGTCCAGAAAGAGCAGTAGATCGTTCCTTGCTCGTGATACCCCTTCGTCAAGAGCCTTTGCCTTACCACAGTTCTCCGCCAGGCTGATCACCTGCACCGGAAACTGCTTCGCGACAGAGGCTGTCCCATCGTCCGAGCCATCATCAATGACTATGACCTCGTCCACAGCAGTACATTCTACAAGTGGACGGAGTACCGCGCCGATTCGGCAAGCTTCATTGTAAGCAGGCACTATTGCGGTTATTTTCATGACTATAAGAATGGAATAGACAAGTCGAGATGTTAGTTGCCCCAGGAAAGTGATTGTATCGCCGCATACGGCCAAAGTCAATCGCAAGCATCTACACTTGCACGCGCACCTTCCCTACGGTTTGTTCTTCGCCCGATCCGTCGGCGCGGTGGCGAACCACTGTTCCACCTCTGAGATGAGGCCTTCCATATCGCTGATGTTCGTACCGGCGATCGGAAGGGCGGCGGCAAAACGTTGACCGTAGCTCTTGCTCGTGATTCGTTGATCCGTGATGATAATGATGCCACGATCGCTTGTTGTGCGAATGAGGCGCCCCACTCCCTGGCGCAGCTTGAGTATCGCCTGCGGCAGCGACAGATCGTGGAATGCATCCCTGCCGTTGGCGGACAATCTGTCAGCGAGAGCGGAGAATACGGGATCGGTAGGGACGGGGAATGGAAGCCTCGTGATAATGAGGAGTTCCAGCGCGTCTCCGGGTAGGTCGACGCCCTCCCAGAAACTGTCCGTGCCAAGAAGAATTGTCCCCTTCTTTGCGCTTTTGAAGCGGGCGACCAGCTTGGCGCGTGGTCCGTCCACACCTTGAGCAAGGGTGAGAACGTCACTCCCGATTGCCTCGTGCACGGCCCGCAGCAACCTATACGAAGTGAAGAGAACCATGATCTTGCAATCTGTAGCGGTGAGGAGCTGCTGAACGCAATCGGCAATAGCGGCGGCGTATGTGTCGGTCGGCGCGGTCACCGGAGGCAAGAAATCGGTGAAGAGCATGCGCATCTTCTCCTCGTAGGAAAACGGGCTTGCGACAACAGCGTAACTTGCCTCTCCCGGTGCTGACTTCAGGCCGAGAGAGTCGTCAAGATACCGAAAGTCCCCACCCTGCGAAAGGGTGGCTGATGTCAGTGTGAGTGATGCAAGATGAGGAAAGAGCTTGTCCTCAAGGAACGGGGCAACGGTAAGCGGTGAATAGTGAAGGTACGGTTCATCTCCGATGAACTCATACCAACACACGCTGTTCTCATCTGGAGCGGAAAAGATCTTGTCGAACGCACGCACTATGCCATCCGCCTCTGCGATGAGTCCGTCCGCCTCGCGCTTGTTCTCTTGAGAGTCCACAAGATCCGAAAGCGTCTCGATCGATCTTGTCAGCGCATCCAGCCCTTGCATGATAGCGATCATCTCCCCTTGAAACGGTGAAAGGTCGGGAGAGCGTCCTCGCCCGGGAGGGAGCTTCTGTGCGATCGACGCAAACAGGCTTGCGTTTCCTTTCCGCAACGAAGAACCAATATCATGCGCGCGCCTGATTTTGTCGTCGGTGCGCGATAGAGGGAGGCGTGACAGCCAGCCGCCGGTACGCCGGCCGAGTGGATGCTCGATCGCACGCAGCAACGAGTCCACGACATGCTCTGTTAGTGTGATCGTGAACGCCTGCCTGGCGGCCGTCTCCAGTGCATGTGCCTCGTCGACGATCAGGAACTGATACTCGCCGAGAATCCCCTGATCCATTTGTTGATCGGCAAGAAGAAGTGCGTGGTTCACCACGACGAGATCGGCCTTCCTTGCGCGGCGGCGAGCGGCTATAGAGAAACATTCGTCGTAGAACTCGCAGAAGCTCCCGAGGCAGCGATGCGGATCGTCATACAGTCTATACCAGAGACTGCGCGCTTTGGCGTCGGAAAGAAACGCGCTGTTCTCTTCGATATCGCCGGTAGTCGTCTCAAACAACCACCGCGCCAGTGGCGCAAGACTGTGGAGAAGGTCGCGTTCCAGACCCTCGATTAGTTCACCAAGCGTCGCTTGCCAACGCCTGAGACAGACGTAGTTTCTCCTCCCCTTGAGAAGCGCAACCTTGAGCGATGGAGACAGGTGCGAGGCGAGGAACGGGATGTCCTTTCCGTACGCCTGCTCCTGCAGCTGTTTGGTCCGTGTCGACAAGACGACTCTGGCATCGGCGTGCTCCCGGAGATAGAGAATGGCGGGGATGAGATAGGCGAACGTCTTGCCGGTTCCCGGCCCGGCCTCTACCACGGCAGTCCCCGACCGCGAGAGGGCATCGAAGACCAAGTACGCCATCTCTTCCTGCCCCGATCGCTCCTCGAACGAGGAGAGGTCACGTGCCAGCGGCCCGGTAGGGGAGAGCGCGTCGGCCAAAGAAACGGTCGAAGCAGGGAATGAAGGTGCCTGTTCATCGGCTTCGGAAGCCTGTTCCGTCTTGGCGAACATGATCAGTCGCCGCACGAGATCGCCCGTCGCAGCCGGGAGCAGCTCAGCGAGCAGTGCCAGTAGATCGGGCGCCAGCTTCAAGTACCCGACGATAAGCGACGAGAACAACTCAAACATGCGCTCCGGCCCGTCCTTGCCTGTGATGCCGTAGTGCGCATACATGCTTGCCGGCTTGTGGTCAGGGAGGGTGGGGAGCAGCGTGCGCGCCAGCAGGCGAACGTCTATCGTCTGTTCGTCTCTTGCCTCGTAGGCAACTTGTACGCCCTTATCTTGCTTGGATTGCTTGTCCTGCGAGGATAGGCCGTCTATGAATAGGGTTCGTTTTCTGCCTACGATCACAGACATCCGGCCCAGGCCGACTTTCTCCCATGGAGGTTGTTGCATCTCAGAGCAAATTGCGCAGAAGGTCGATTCTCTTGACCAGGCCGACGAGTCGCCCATCCTTGTCTACAACGGGTAGGGTCTTTAGATTTTTGCGGATGATCAAGTCCGCGGCTTGGAGGTCGTCGTCTTCCTCTGTCACTACGAGCGTGTCGTGCTGCATGTACTTCTCGATCGGATCGTTGGCGATCTGGGCGAGTTTCTTCGATATCTGATTGAGGTCGGGGATGAATGAGGCGGTATGAAGCATGTCGAAATAACCGGGAAGGGTTGCCTTGATTATGTCCTTCTCCGATATGTATCCAATGACCTTCTCTTCCTCGTTCACAACCGGAATATTGGGGATGCCCGCACTGTCGAGGATGAATATCAGCTCTCGGACCGAAATGTCCTTTTCGCATGATGTCAGGTCTTTTGTCATTATTTCGCGAACTTGCATCTGCAGCTCCTTACAGCCGTTTCACCGAGATGTTCGCCATGTCCTCTTCGATCTTGTCGAGATCATCGCATATCTTCTTGTTCGATTCAGCGCTGAGAATACCGGCTGACATGCCGAAGCGCAGAGCTTGCTCCAATTCCGCTCCCTTGTCGAGCATGTACAGAATGCCGCCTAGTAGCACATCGTCGGCTCCGACTAGATTCTTGAACTGCGTCGTCTTGACCGGCGCGGATATCTCCCAGATACCGTCCTTGGTGATGGCGATGTCGCCGGTGACCTCGTGCGAGACAATGAGAATTCCCACACCATCCTCGACGGTCTTCTTCCCCGCTTCGATTATCTTATCGCGCGTTGTGAGGGGCGCCCCTTCCATCGTCATGTGCTCGCGAGTATCAGGCTTGACAAGATACGGGGCGGTGCGGAGAGCTCGAGTCAACGCGTCGCCTCCCGCGCTGACGACGACCTTTGCCCCCGCCGCCATCGCCAGCTCAGCCAGCAACCGGTACATGTCAGCATCTACTCCCGGAGGAAGACTGCCCGCGAGCACCACCCAGGTGGCGCGATTGAGCATGCGCTTGTACCGCCGCAGAAAGCGGTCGATCTCGTTTGGCGAGATCGGGGTGCCCGGTTCGTTCAAGAGAATGGGGACATATTCGTGACCTCGTTCGAGAATGGTTACGTTCGTCCGCGTCTCACCCTCCACCCATACGAAGTTTGTGGTGACGCCTTCGTCGCGCAGATCACGCACCACCACGTGTCCCGTGTGCCCACCAACGAATCCCATCGACACATTGTCCACTCCCAGTCTGGAAAGGAAGATAGAGATGTTGATCCCCTTGCCGCCGGCGGATGTGTCGCTGGCCGTTGCGCGTGTGAGGAATTCATCCTGCGTGACATTGCATATCTTCAGTTGATCGACCCAGTAGATCTTGTCGATTGCTGGATTGAGTGTGACTGTGATGATCATTACACTCCTTGCGGTACCATGGAATCGATGCGCTTTCCCCTCAACGAGGAGGTCGTTGCGTCATCGACCAATACCGACACGAACTCGCCGATCTCCCCGTCTCCATCGAGAACGACAGTGCGGTGGTCGTCACTTCGGCCATAGGGTTGTCCTTCCTGTGTCTTTCCTTCCACAAGAATCTCAACAGTTGCCCCAATGCAATCCTGGTTTTGCTTCAGCGCAATCTCTCGTTGCAGGTCGAGCACTGCGTGCAGCCGGGCGCTCTTGACTTCGGAAGAGACGTTGTCATCGAGGTCCGCGCTCCGCGTGCCTGGGCGAGGTGAGTACATGGCAACGAAAATCGAACCGAATTGCGCCCGCTCGATAAGCTCCAGGGTCGCTTCGAAATCGGCCTTCGTTTCCCCCGGGTAACCGACGATCAGGTCAGTGGTGATGTTGATATCTGGGATCCTCGTACGTGCCTGCTCGAGGATACCGAGAAACGATGCGCGCGTGTAACCGCGGTTCATCAATCCAAGAATGCGGTCACTCCCCGACTGGCAGGCGAGGTGGATGTGGTTGCAGATGTTCTTGTGGTTGGCGACCGCAGTGATTACCGCGGCGGTCATGTCCTTGGGATGTGAACTTGTGAACCTGATTCTCGGCGTACCGACGGCAGCGAGTCTTTCCAGCAGATCGGCGAAGCTTCCGTACTCTTGGCTGTCCCTGCCGTACGAATCGACGTTCTGGCCGAGAAGAAGGATCTCCCGATACCCGGTCTGAAGGACGGCTTCGGCTTCTTCGATGATGTCCTCCGGCGGACGGCTGCGTAGGTTCCCGCGGGCATAGGGGACTATGCAGTAGGAGCAGAAGTTCGAGCAGCCCTGGGTGATGGTGATCATTGCCGTCACTGGGCTTTGGCGGTGGTATTGGATGCGCTCGATGTCCGCCGGCGCGGGAAGATGGGCGATGCGCTCGCCGCGCGTTGTTGATCTGCGCACAATATCCGGGAGAGCGGCAAGGTCGCTCGATCCGAAGACGAAGTCGATTGCAGGAAATCGCTTCAACAACGAGGCGCCGCGTACCTGCGTCATACATCCTCCGATCCCGAGAATGACGCGGCGCTTTCGTTTTTCCTCAACGACCGCGCCGATGCGTCCGTACACCTTCTCTTCAGCCTTCTGGCGTACCATGCATGTATTGAACACAACAACATCAGCGTCTGACAGGGAATCGGTGAGAGTGAGTCCGTCCTGTTCTAGGACGCCGGCGATTCCCTCTGACTGATGGATGTTCATCTGACATCCCCAAGTTTCGATGTATAGGCGCTTGTTCATAGATACCGACATCAATATAACTTATCGGTCAGGAGCGGTCAAACGGAGATCAGTGCGCAATTCCGGCAATGGTGACGGTTTTCTGGGCGCAAAGGTATCGATTCCAGTATCATCGTGAGACGATGATGATCCGTCGCTGCGATCGATATATCCTGGCCGAGATGATCGGGCCGTTCCTTGTCTCGTTGGGCGGCCTGCTGTTATTCATTCTGCTCAATCTAATCCTTTCCTTGTCCGATCTGATGGTGGATCGCGGCGTTGGGATCGTTGCACTCGTCCATCTCCTTGTCCTCAAGCTCCCGAGCCTCCTCGTGCTTGCCTTGCCGGTGAGCGGCCTGTTCGCTACCTTCCTCGGGCTGGGAAGGCTGGTACATGATCGAGAGGTGATGGCACTGGAGGCGGCTGGAATCTCGCTTCGCCGCATTCTTCTCCCGCTCGTCATCGCTGCTGTTGTCGTTGCCGGGGTCGACTTCGTGCTGTACAACTGGGCCGTCCCCGCGTCCGAGCACGTCTACCAGCAGAAACTGACCGCCATCATCTTCCGCCAAGGAGTGCCGCATATCCGCGCCAATACGTTCTTCAAGGGGCCGGAGGGAGAGTTCTTCTATGTGCGAAGCTACGACGAAAACACAGGGACCCTTCACGAAGTCATCGTATACGATGTAACCGGAAAGCTGTTCCCGCAATCAAAAGCGGCGGTTACGATCCTTACCGCGGGCACGGGGCGCTGGAGCGGTGATTCCTGGGATCTCGATGATGGCAAGGTGTATGGGTATGACCATGACGGTCTCCTCATCTATACTGGGGGCTTTGCCGCCCTTCAGATTGCCGTCGGGCAAGTGGGGAGCGCCTTCTTGTTTGGATCGCGCACGCCGGCTGAGATGGGAATCGGAGAGTTGCGTAGGCAGATCAAACTGTTGCGAAAGAGCGGCGCTGCGGTGGATGATCTGGTCGTCGAGAGCAATCTCAAGGTGGCGATTCCGTTTGCAACGATCATATTCGTGCTTTTCGGCGGCGCCGCCAGCCTGATCTTCGGCTGGCGAAGCCGTGCGGTAGGCGTGGTGATCAGCCTTCTGCTTGTCGGCCTGTTTCAAGGCGTTCTTCTGTGGACGGAGACCCTGGGCCGGCGTGGTATCATTCCTGCGCCGCTCGGAGCGTGGTTTCCGAATATCATATTTGGGGTCGCAGGTGTGCTCTTGTTCATGCGGCTCGATCGCCTCGGGCATCATGACTGGTGGGGACGGATGCGCCGCATTCTCCCGTTCTTTGTCATTTTGATCTCTCTCATGGCCTTTTCCGTTCATGGTCAGGAGATCCCGCTTGATATTACAAGTGATGGGCTGACGATCTCCTCCGACCGGAAACATGTCGCGGCGAAGGGTGATGTGCAATTGGCGTATGGCGACACGACGCTTGCCGCTGACGAAGCAAGCGTCGACCAAGACAAAGATGGAGACTGGCGGCTGCGCGCGGTCGGAAATGTACAGCTGAAGATGGGAGACGGATTCTCCCTTTCGGGGCACCAAATCGACGTCTTGTTGTCCTATTCGAATGGGGCGCTGATCACGCGACGGGCGACGGCCGTGGACTTCAGCGGAAAGAGTGACTTTGTGAATACGAGCGGAGAAACCCATACGTTGATCTATCAGGGGGCGGATGGCAAGATCGCGTTTGGCGACGATGGAGAACTGAAGACCATCGACATTGACAGTGCCGAACTCAGCACATGCGACTGCTGTGGGGGAGTGCTGGGCGCTCAACCGTACGTAATCGAGACGGGGCGGCTTCTCCTCTATCCCGACCAACTGATCGTCGCGTTCAATCTCACCGTGAAGTCATTCGGGGTTCGCGTCTTCTGGTTGCCGGTATACGTCCAGCCGCTCAAAGAGACGCTCGATAGTCCGTTGTTTCCCGCGATCGGCAATAGTGGAGTGCATGGATGGTTCGTCAAGTGGAATCTACCTTTCTACCTGGACGATAGGAACTACGGTGCGATCCTGTTCGACTACTTCACGCGCTTTCAGGAGGTTGGCCTGGGGGCGGTTCTGCGTTACGCGTTTGCCGGCCAGCAGGGAACAATCAAAGGCTACTATTTTCCCGCCAAAGTGGGAGACAAGACGATCGAGTTGTCACTCAATCACACGGCGGATCTTACTCAAGGATGGAAAATAACGGGCGGAATGAGCTATCGATCGGTCGGGGAAGAGAACGATCTTGCATTCTCATTCTCGACCGCAGGCGATCTTGGCGACTGGCGATTGGCACTCTCTGCTGCCCGCACCACTAATAATGACGATGAACAGGTACGCATCGACGAGCACCTTCCCGAATTGGCGCTCTCCCGCTCTAAGTTCACCTGGGGGGATCTGTCCGCTACTCCGCGAATGAGCGTGGGATGGTATCGTGAATGGGTGGATGGAATCCTTACCGGAGCTTCTCTGCGTGGAGATGGATCTATCAGCTTTGCCGTGTCCCCACTGTCGTTCTTTGGGTTTGTACTTACGCCAAAGGCAGAGATAAGGATGACCGGCTATGAGGCAAGCCAAATGATGGAGAGGCGTACTTCGTTTCTGCTTTCTATCGGCCTCACATATCCAGGAATGAAGCTCTCGTACACCTATCAGGAGGTTAACGGCGAGAGTCCGTTCGAGTTCGACCATCTTGTGGCGAAGAATCACCTCACATGGGTGTTCTCGGTCGACGATGCAATTGGATTGCAGGTGGCAGGCGGAATCGACCTTGCTGCCGGAACGTTCGATGTATTGGAATTGACCGCTGATTGGACGCTGGGAGCGAGATTCAAGCTGACAGCGGACTACGATCCGGCCTCCTCAGCGTTCACATATGTGACCCTTAGTGGCGACTCGTCCACGCCTGGAGCAAGCCTGACGTGGAGCATTCCATACGATGCGCTTCTGAATAGATTCGACACGGCGACGTTCGACGTACACGTGGGAAGCTTGGCGACCGGCGAAATCGCACTCACGAGCGATGTCGATCTGAATGCGGGGCGGCTGGCGACTGTTTCTGTGGATACAAGATTGACGAGCGACTCTGGCTGGGGGATCAGCGCGGGAGGAGAGTATGACTGGGGCGAGGCAGCGATCGTCGATCCGAGCTTTGGCCTGTTTTACGACTTCTACGATTGTCTGCGGGTTGGAATCGAGCGAACCAGCGGCCAGGTCTGGGTGTATACTTCCATACTTGCCTTTCCCGAAGCGATTCTGCGCTATGCTCCCGTATCCACACAGTTTGAAATCGGAGAATAGCAGGAGGTTTGGGTGGCAATAATAGATGGCCGCGCGATCGCACGTAGACGACAGGAGAGTCTGCAACGAAAGATCGAGGTTCTATCTCAAGACGGCGTTATTCCGACCATCGCCTGCATTCTCATCGGTGACGACGACGCGGCCGCTGTCTACTACCGCGCCAAGTCAAGGCTCGCCGCCAGGCTGGGCATAAGGTTTGTCGGAGTCGAGCTTCCCGATACAACATCGCAGGCGGAGATCGTTGACATTATCAGGAGGCTGAATGGGGATCGGTCCGTCGATGGCATATTCATCGAACTTCCGCTCCCGCGGTCGATATCACTTGGTGCGATCTCATGTGAAGTCGCGCCGGGAAAAGACATCGATGGGATAAACCCTCTCACTGTAGGCCGCATGGTGGTAGTGGGAGCGGAGAGCGCTTCGTATGTCGCGCTCAACGAGCGACGGGACATTCTTCTGCCGGCGACACCACAGGCGGTGATGGAGCTCCTTCTGGAAAGCGGGATCGACCTTGTCGGTCGCGAAGTTGTCGTGATTGGCCGCAGCCTCGCTGTTGGCCGGCCGCTGAGCATGCTACTGCTGACAGAAGGCGCGACGGTCACTGTCTGTCATTCAAAGACGCGGGGTCTCTCAGATGTCGTAAAGAGAGCTGACGTGGTTTGCGTGGCGGTAGGGCGCCCGCGTTTCGTGACTGCGGACATGGTGAAGGATGAGGCAGTTGTGATTGACGTCGGCATCAATGTCACTGAGGAAGGTATCGTGGGCGATGTCGATTTCGGTGCCGTGGCACCCAAGGTCAAACTGATAACGCCCGTTCCCGGCGGAGTGGGCCCGATGACGACGACCATGATCATGGAAAACGTGGTGAAATGTGCGGCAGGAAAGGATTGATGGGACGTCGCCTGGTTCATTCGGCCATGCTTGAAAAGGAGTGCGTCTCTCTCTATAATGTGCATATGCAATAAATAGTGGAGGTGCATAATGCCGGGAAGAAATCGTACAGGACCGATGGGAGCTGGTCCGATGACTGGTCGAGGGCTTGGTTACTGCAATGTCGGACGATCAATTGGTCTTGGGAGCAGATGGCGTGCGGCAAGTCCTGGTCTTGGGTTTGGCCGCGGTCTTGGCCGTGGAATGGGACGCTTGGGTGGTTTTGGATATGCCTCATCATATCGTGCATCCGCTCATGCGGAGATACCGACAGATCAGGTCGATGAACTGCGTGTTCAGGCGGATGAACTGAGAGCAGCCCTTGCTGATATAGAACGCAGACTCAGTGAGGCCGAAATGGAATAGTACTTTAGCGCGCGTCCCGGCGACAATCGCAGGGACGCGCGCACTCTATCCAGTTCCACCTATGGGCTAGGATCCGCTGTGACAACCGCATCCGCCTGACGCTGATGCTGGTACGGGCTGTCCCGGGTTTCTCACCTGAAAATCGATGCTTGCGGTTGTGGCCGCTCCGCGCGAATCGGTTCCGACCAGGGTGATGGTGTACGTACCGGCAGTCTGGAACGCCGTACGGACCGTGCTTGCATGTGACGTCTCCAATCCTGCGATGTCCCAATCGTAGTGCACCATCTCCCCGTCAGGATCATAGGAAGCAAGTGCCATGAATGTCACGTCTTGCCCAACGATGCTCTGCGTTGGGACCACGCGGATCGATACAATCGGAGGGATGTTCTTCGGAAGGCTAACCTCGGCTTGGAACGTTGTGTAGGCGGCATCGAACCAGAGTGTCCCTTCCGTGTCTACATAGGTCGGGATACTGCCGAGATACGATTGCCGCTTCCCCAGTGTTGGAGAAGCCTCAACTGGAATCCATGCCGTGCCGGAAGAGACGGGAATTCCGACCAGAACCCAAGTGTGCGTGCCATCGGGCCACCCGTCCTGTCGGACAAGCTGAGTGACGTATCCGTCTGACGCGAGAATTCCCGCGGTGTAGGCGGAGAAGTCGCTACTCATCCATTCCGAAGGGTCAAAATAGCGATAGGAGCCAAAGCTGTAATCGTTCAGTATGTCAGCAAGCGTGACAATGGCCTGCTGTATGGAAGCTAATTCGTCGACTGAATAGCCCGTGCCGTTCGGCGGGAGGACACTGATCTTGTCCGCGCCGAGAAGCGGCACCGATAAAACTGCGATAATGAGCAACACCATTTGGATTCGTCTTGACATTCTTCCCTCCTTGGCGATGAGTATAGCAGAATCGTCGAGACTTTGCGCAATATCACCTGAAACAGTTTCGTCGGACTCAGCGGGAGCCTGAATCGTGGCCGGGCAACTCTCCGGCTTTCTGGAGGGCGAACTTGGATGTCAGAGGGCCGATCAATTCATGAATGACTGTTGCTCCGATCGTCACACTCACTATTGCATCACTGATAGAGATAAAAGCAGGATTCTGTCTCATTATCAGAGCGAGGCCGATGACAATTCCTCCTTGCGGGAGCAACCCCCACCCGGTATAGCGGCGAACCGGTCTTGAGGCGTGGGCAATAGACGCGCCGATGAGTGTTCCCGTGAGTTTCCCGGCGGCGCGAAAGATGACGAACAGAAGGACTATCGGCAGGAGTCCTACGAGAATCTTGAAATCCAGATACATGCCGCTGATGGTGAAGAAGAGGACGAATATGAGCGGCTCGGCATACTCCTCGACAAGGTGGAAAATGCGGTCGCGTTCACGCCCAAAATTGACTACGGTCACCCCTACTACCATGGTGGCAAGGAGCTGGTCCAATTCGAGCATGGTCGCAAGACCGTAACACAAAGAGAGGATTGCCATGATAACGACAATCAGCAATCCCTCAGGGGCGTTTCGTAGCGCGCGCGACACAGCATGAAACACAAGGCCACACATTCCGCCGATGATGATTGAACCGGCGATTCCTCCTAATGGTTCAGTGAGTGAGATGATATTGGGTGCCGTGTGCGAGCTGAAAATAGCGGCTATGACCATTGCAATGCTGAAGTTGATGATTCCGAGAGCATCGTCAAGCGCGGCTACTCCCATGATGCTGAAGGATACCGGTCCCTTTGCTTTGTATTGATGGATCACTGCAAGGGTCGCGGAAGGATCTGTGGGGCTGGCGAGCGACCCGAGGAGGATTGCCAATGGTAGATAGGTGGTGATGAACGTTGCCCCTTCGATATGAATGAGGAAGGGAAGCGTGACAAGCATTCCAGCAGTGACGGCCAACGCCGCCAATTCTGCCTCACCGAAAGCAATAAAGGCTATTCCTTTCCCCAGTTCCTTCAATGGGGCTAATGCGAGTGTCCCGCCGATGGAAAAGGTGAGAATGGCCAATGAGATGTCGGTTATCGCGTTTGTCTCATGGACGAACGTTGCAGGCACGAAGTGAAAAACCTGGGGGTTGAGAAGGATACCGGCGAGTATGTATCCGGTAACCCGCGGAAACCCCAGCTTCTCGCCTAATTCTCCCAGTATGAGGCCAACGGCAAGCATTACTCCGAGAACTAGTAGTGTATTCATGTTGCGTTCCTCTCGCGAGCGAGCACGACTGGCATGGTGTGCTTTCTTCTGTGGTCGAAGTGTAAGCAGTTTGGGGTCATCTGACAACAGTCCAAAACATTGGTGGGCTGACTTGTAATGTAATAATGAATATGATATAAGAGAACTATAAACAGGACAGGACAAACACAAAAGAAACAAACAAAAGGAGGCAGAAATGCTACACAAGGGACTGCTAGTTGTTGCCGTTGCCATGATGATTGGAGTCGGCGTCTATGCAAACAGCTTAGTGATCAATGAAGTCGCATGGGCAGGTACGGCGGCGAGCCCTACCGATGAATGGATCGAGCTGTTCAACCCCACCGACCAGCCGGTGAATTTAGCCGGTTGGATGCTAAGTTTCGGAGACGTGGTCATCGATCTGGGAGCAGGTGTGGAGACGGCTGTCGCTCCCGGGGGGTACTTTCTTCTTGAACGGACAAATGATGACACGGTATCGGATGTCGCTGCCGATCTCATCTACACGGGATCGTTGAGCAACGACGGCGCAGTGCTGTACCTGACAGATCCATCCGGGAAGACTGCTGACACTGCCAATGCCGATCACGACGGATGGATCGCTGGTAGCGCGAGCAGCGGGCCGGTCGCGTATGCTACGATGGAGCGAGTTGATCCGGCCGGACCGGATGACGAGACGAACTGGAAAACGAACAATGGTCTGAACGTTTGTGGAGAAGATGCCGATGGTCAGGCGCTCAACGCCACACCAGGGCAGGAGAATTCGGCGACTATTGCGCGCGAAACATTCCCAACGGTTGCGATTACTTCACCATCTCCGGATACCAGTACCGTGCAAGGGGATGTTGCTATTGCCTGGCGGGCGGATGATCCGGATGGCGCAAGCGGTGAGCTTCTGCCGATCGACATCTATCTTTCATCCGATGGCGGGCAGTCGTTCTCCCCACTTGTCAAGAATCTGGTTGGTGATTCGTATGTTTGGAACACCGAGAGCGTGGACAACGGCGATCAGTATCTGCTGAAAGTCGTCGCTACTGACGACGACGGCAACATGGGTGTGGCGATCAGTCCGATTTTCTCGATTTCGAATTCCGGTTGACGTCAACGGAGATGGTGCTGCCGCACAGCTGTTTGATCTCCTCCATGTGCGACAGCGCTTCTTCTTTGCCGGCGTCGATCGCCTCTGATATGTGATCGAAAGCGAGCATGTTGATCCACCCGACATGCGGGCGCAGAAGGACGAGACGGTTTTCGACGCGGCGACTTGCATTGGCAAGCTGGAGGTCTGTCAGGCCTTGCGATGTGATACGCTGTGATTGCATAAGGGAATCGAGGCTTGTATTTACGCTGCGGGTGAGCGGAGCGCTTGTGTCGACTGCGATAACGGTTTCGGCTCCCATGTCGATGCATACGTCGACCGGAATCTTCTCGATCACGCCGCCGTCAACTAAGTATTTCCCTTGCATGAATACGGGCGAAAACGTACCCGGTATTGCGGCGCTTGCGGCGACGGCTTGATACAGCTTCCCTTCGGTAAGCACGACGCGTTCGCCGCTTTCGATATCAGCGGCGACTGTCGCAAATGGAACTAACGTGTCGCTGAAGCTCTTGTTCGCCGTCATCAAAGAAAAGAGCTCGTACAGGCGGGCAAGGTTCTGGGGGGCTGAGTCGGTCTCACGCCAATTGGGGCCACGCACATATTCGATAACCCCACGTCCGATTGCACGTTGCACCTCTCGCATCATGTTGTCGGATACCTGGAGGAGCGCGTTTAGGTCGAGGCAGCCAAGGACCCTACGCAGTCGGTCTAGGTTGAGGCCGATTGCTTTTGCTGCTCCCATCACGGCGCCGATACTCGTCCCGGTTATGAAATCGACAGGAATACAATGCTCTTCAAGAGCAATGAGGACTCCCAGATGAGCAAAGCCGCGTGCTCCTCCTCCTCCGAGGGCGAGGCCAATTCTCCTTTGTTGCCGCAAAAGAAATCCCCCTTTGCCCGATCATAAGCGGGCAAAGGGGGAAAGACAACCTAAGCTTGTCTAGTAGGGCATCCCACCCGGCATCTGTGGCATGGCCGGCGCGGAGTCTTCCTTCTCCTTGATCTCAGCAACGAGGGCATCGGTCGTCAGGAGCATCCCGGCGATGGAGACCGCGTTCTGCAGGGCGGATCGAGTGACCTTTGTTGGGTCGATGATCCCGGCCTTGAACATGTCACGATAAGTCTCGGTGAGCACGTCAAACCCGAATCCCGGCTTCTGTTCCTTCACTCGTTCGACGACGATTGCGCCCTCAAACCCGGCGTTATTGGCGAGTTGGCGCAGCGGCGCCTCGAGCGCGCGACGCAGTATTCTTACTCCAACGGCTTCGTCGTTCTCCAGTTTGAGATCGTCGAGCTTCTTGGACGCGTTCAACAGAGCGGCGCCTCCACCGGGGAGTATGCCCTCATCAACAGCGGCCTTGGTCGCCTCAAGCGCGTCCTCCATACGGTGTTTCTTCTCGGAGAGTTCGGTTTCCGTAGGAGCGCCGACCTTGATCACGGCAACGCCACCGGCGAGTTTAGCCTTGCGCTCTTCCAGTTTTTCGCGATCGTAATCGGAGTCGGTCGTCTCGATCTGAGCTTCAATCTGCTCGATCCTTCCCTTGATTGCGTCAGTGGCTCCGCTTCCGCCGACGATGGTGGTGTTGCTCCCGTCGACCTTTATCCGCTCGGCGCGGCCGAGCATGTCGAGGGTGGTGTCCTTGATCTGCATACCAGCGTCCTCAGCGACGACGGTTCCTCCTGTTAGCACCGCGATGTCTTCAAGCATCGCCTTGCGACGGTCGCCGAAGCCGGGGGCCTTCACGGCGCAGCTTGAAAGCGTTCCCTTGAGCTTGTTAAGGACCAGCGTAGTCAACGCCTCTCCCGTAACATCTTTACCGATGATGAGAAGGGGCTTGCCACTCTGGGCAATCTTCTCCAGCAAGGGGACGAGATCGTTCGCGTTCTTCAGTTCCTGATCGGTGATTAGGATATACGGGTTTTCGAGGAGCACTTCCATCTTCTTCGGATCGGTCACGAAGTATGGAGAGATGTACTCGCGGTCGAACTGCATTCCCTCGACCACATCGTAGTAAGTGGTGATTGTGTCGGAGTCCTCGACGGTGATAACCCCGTCTTCTCCGACCGCTTCCATTGCGTCGGCGATGATCTTGCCGATCGATTCATCGTTGGCTGAGATCGTCGCTACCTGAGCGGTCTCGTCCTTGGTCTTGAGAGTACGACTCTGAGCCTTCAGCCCCTCGACGATTTTTGCAGAACCCTTTTCCAGTCCGCGCTTCAGTTCCATCGGGTTTGCGCCGGCGGCGAGATTCTTGAATCCCTCTTCGATCATCGCGTGCGCAAGGATGGTCGCCGTAGTGGTACCATCACCGGCGATATCGTTTGTCTTGGAGGCGACCTCTTTTACGAGCTGCGCGCCCATGTTCTCGTATGGGTCTTTGTATTCCTGCTCCTGGGCGATCGTCACGCCGTCATTTGTTATGTCCGGGCTTCCGAACTTCTTCTCAATGATCACATTGCGCCCGCGCGGGCCGAGTGTGATACGAACGGCGTCTGCCAGTTTGTCGATTCCCTTCTTCATCTTGCGACGGGCTTCGTCGCCGAATACTACTTCTTTTGCCATTTCGAAATCCCCCTTTGCTATTCGATGATCGCGAGAACGTCAATTTCCTTGACGAGGATCAGCTTCTCGTTGTCAAGTTCGATCTCGGTTCCTGCAAAGCTGGAGACGATTATCTCGTTCCCTTTCTTGACTGAGAACTTCTCGTCGGTTCCCAACGCCAATACCTTTGCCCGGATGACTTTGTCGCTTTGAGCGCCTTCGGGGAGTACTATCCCTCCAGACGTCTTTCGCTCTTCTTGTTCGATCTTCTTCGCTAGGATTCGTTTTCCCAGTGGCTTGATCTTCATACTCCATCTCCTCCTTATTGGTTATTAGCACTCTCATGCGGGGCCTGCTAAACATATTGTACCCGCGGAAGTTTTTCCCGTCAAGCGTAGAGGGGATATTGCATGGAAAGAGGGGAAACGCTACATTTGCCACATGCCGTCGGGAAAGGTGCATCTGCGAATCGAATTGGTTATCTTCGCCGTGTGCCTAGTGTTTGGTGTTGTTCTCTGGCTGCGGGCGCAGGTAAGTGGAATCCTTATTGTCATATTTCTCTTCTCGTACTTGTTTTCCAGCCTATTCTTCAGTCCGGATCTCGATCTACGGCAGAGCCGGGCTGCGCAGCGATGGGGAATAGGGCGCGTTGTCTGGATACCATACGCGCGAATCTTTCGCCACCGCGCTCTATCGCATCACATCGTGTACGGCCCGCTAACACGCATTCTCTACCTCGGGGCGATGCTCGGGTTAGTCTATTGGCTATTACTGAGGTACGCTGGATATCGCGCGCATTTTCCCTTCCCTTCATGGTCGGTGATTGCCGCTGTTGTCTTTGGCGTTTATCTTCCAAATCAGATTCACGCGATCGCAGACAAGCTATGGACGGCTGTCCGGCGACATTAGCGTTTGTGAAGTCGTTTTCGCATCCCTATAATGAGCGCCATGAAAGAGTGGATTCTCTATTTGCTTTCGGTTGCTGTCGTGATCGGTGCTGTCGTCTTGTTACAGGTGGCCGGACCGTACTATGAAGTGGGCATTGCGTCTTGGTATGGGCCGGGGTTTCAGGGTAATCGCACATCCAATGGCGAAGTGTATGACATGTACGGGATTAGCGCTGCTCACAAAACGCTTCCTTTCGACACGGTGGTGAAGGTTGTCGATCTAGACACGGGAAAGAGCGTTGTGGTGAGAATCAATGACCGCGGCCCGTTTGTCGAGGGGAGGATTATCGATCTTTCTAAAGGGGCTGCGGAGAAGCTGGGAATCGTCGACAAAGGAATTGCGAGGGTTGGGCTACGCATCCTTCACTGGCCTACAACTGAGGGGAAATGATGGCTCTTTGGTCCGTATGCGGACCAAGTCATGCTGATCAGGGACGATTTGACGAGGTGAGATGAAAAGGGGGCAAAGCTCTGCCCCCACATGGTAATTTCAATGTCCGCAGCCTTCTGATTGTGCTTCTACCTCAAGATACAGCCAGACGGCAAGGGCATATCCCGATCAACGAGGAATTGAGTCCGCCGCATCCGGAAGATCAGATCGGGCCGCTACACGTCCTCGTCTTCCTCTTCGGGAATCTCCTCCAACTCCAGCGGGGACTCCTCTACTATCTCCAATAAGGCATCGCATTTGGGGCATCGCACCTGATTGAAAAGATAGGCTTCCGCCTCTTCGATCTTGATATTCTCGTCACATATCGGACATATCGCTTTTGGCATTTCTCTCTCCTGCTGCTCTGTGTCGCTTGTACGGTCGTCGCTCCTTGGCTTGTGGCCTCGGCTCTCGTTTCCTCTCATTGTGCCGCATTTGCAGCATGTCCTCGCCGTACAGATCGTCGTAGTCCCATTGCCCAGAAATCCACTCCACTGTCAGAGGATTCTCATTGGTAACGGTCAGGATCACCCCGCATTCAGGGCAGTGTATCTGGCTGAAGCGGATGGTATCTTCTTGATCTACAGTAATCGGCGCATCGCACAATGAGCAACGTGTTGTTACCATGCTCTCCTCCGTGCGGACCAGCATATTCTGAGGCCCTTAGAGTCACCCGATCATCTGTTTTACCTGATCAGACGACGACTCCACAGGTGCTACGGCGCCTACTGGTCTGAGAGCCGGATCGCCTCACCTTGCTTGGAAACGCGGCGATTGGAACTCTCTCTGCTAATCCTTTCGCATCGACTGTACGCACCAACGTACCTTTGGGCCATCCTCTTACGTTACTTCGAGCTTGAAGATTTCTTGGAGGTCTTCTTCTTTCCTCCCTTTGCTTTCTGTGCCATAGTTGCGTTCACCTCCCCCTTTCCTTGCTTTCGATGTGGGGCAGCATAGTATTGTGCTAATAAAAAGTCAAGAGGCAGGAATCCTGATCTTTTTCACGCATACAGATGAGACATTAGCGCATTTCTAAACCTTTACAGAATCCTAGTTGTCTAATCGCGCATAATGCTCTTCAAGAAATGGCACCAAGTCGGCCAAACGCTGAGGGCAACCGCCGACAATCTCGTTAGGCCTAAATGGCAAGCTGCAAGTAGGACGCACGGCCATCTGTCTATGTAGACCGAGGGCTGCTTCACTGCTTGGAATGACGTACTATTTACATGTGACGGTCAAAAGTGGAGAATACAATGAACACTAAGGAAGTGATCAAACGATGGGGCTAGCAGTCAGCGATATGCACCGAGGAATGGTCATCCTCTATGACGGAGAGCTTTATGAGATTACAGAGTATGAGCACTCCAAGCGCGGCCGTGGCGGGGCGATCGCCCGCACGCGACTGCGCCACCTGAAGAACGGACGCACGCTTTCGGTCACGTTCAAAGGAGCGGAGAATACAGAATCGGTGTTTCTTGAGTCGAGGCCGCTCCAGTATCTGTACAATGATGGCGATAGGTGCGTATTCATGGACAACGAGCGATTCGATCAGTTTCCGATTTCGCAGGACGTCCTCGGCGAGCAGAGAGAATTCATGATCGAAGGGATCAATGTGCTTGGCTACTATCATGATGACAGCTTAGTGAAGGTTGAGCTTCCCAACTTCGTTGAGCTCAAGGTTGTCCAGACCGAACCGGGAGTGCGCGGTGATACGGTATCCAATGTAGAGAAGCCGGCGACACTAGAGAGCGGCGCCGTTGTTCAAGTCCCGCTGTTCGTTAAGCAGGGGGATACGCTGAAGGTGGACACCCGTAGCGGCAAGTATGTAGAGCGAGTATAAAGGAGGGACGATGGCGGAGAAGAAGGTGGAGATTGTCGACGAAGACGGCCGCATCTCGATATCAGAAGAAGTAATTGCATCGATCGCGCGAATTGCAGCAGAGAAGGTCGATGGCATGGCACTCTCCGCCGGAGGCGTCTCAGGCGGGATAAAGAGCTTCTTCGGCGGCGAGGATCCATCGCCGACAATTCGTACCGAGCTTGTGGAAGAAGGGGTGCACGTCGAGCTTCGCATCACCGTTGAATACGGTTACCCAGTCCATGAGGTTGCGCAGGGGATCCAGGCGAATGTGCAGAAAGACATCGAGAGGCTTGCCGGAGTCACCGTCACCGGGGTGGACGTGTATGTGCGGAAGGTTGTTCCTCCGCGCACCTCGGAAATGAACGCTGACGAGGAATGAGGAGGGAACGATGGTAGAAGGAGAGAAGGGCAGTGTTGGGATCTCCAAGGATGTTGTCACGGCGATCGCCGGGATTGCAGTGTCAGAGGTAGACGGAATAGCCAATCTTCGCCCTGGTGACGGCGCCTTCCGCCGTGGTGAGGGAATGAAGCGCTACGTCGACACTGAAGTCGAAGGGGAGAATGTAAAGGTCACGGTGCGGATCACGGCTGTTTACGGTACGCCGATTCACAAAGTGGCGAAGCAGGTTCAGACGCGGGTGAAGACCGAGATTGAGCGCATGACCGGTCTGCGAGTGAGCGCGGTCGATGTGGATGTGCAGCGCCTTGTGGATGCGGAGCAGCAGTCCCGGATCGAGGAGAAGGAGGAAGAATGAGCTTGTTCTCTCTTCTCATGAGCGCGTTTTTCGGGCTCCTTACGGCCGGCATGGGAATTGTCACTATCCTCATCGGGACGGATACGATCCTCCTTGTTTCCGCGCAGCAGTTCTTCGATACAGCACTTGGCAAGGCGATTCTGTTCTGTCTTGGCGGGCTGCTTTTCTGCGTTGCCATCTACTTTGCATTCCTGTTCTATCGCGGGCGCGCGCAGGCGAGTAGGTTCTCCCAAGACGGCGAGTGGGGAAAGGTTGAACTCTCACCCTATGCGCTGCGAGAACTGATCAGCGGCATCATGCGTGACGAAATCGGGATCGAGCGGTTCCAGGTACGACTCCAGCACATCGGTGACGGAATCGCTATCAGGATCTCGACTGCGCTATCGCTCGAAGAGAAAGTGGCCGAAGTGGGGCGGAAGATCCAGGAGACGCTGACGCGTCACGTAATGGAGCGGACTGGAGTGGAGGTACGCGAGGTCTCAGTGTTGGTGAATAGTATCAGCGGTCGCGACGACGATGAGACGGGCGCCATCGGGGAGAGCGATAGCGATGCAGATTAGTCCCAAGCTGATCGGCGTGATCGCTGGCCTGCTGGCCGGTCTCCTTCTCGTGCTTGCCGGATGGCGTGTTGCCCTGATCCTCATTGCTTTTGCTGTGGGGGGATATCTCGTCGGCCTGTACCTTGAGTCGCGCAATGATCTGCACGCACGTCTACGTAGGTTGTACTCGCGGCTATTCCATCCGTGATGCAACGACGCAAGGCGCGAGAATTCGTGTTGCGTCTTCTATACCAAAGAGAATTCGTCGATGCGTCGCTGGAAGAATCTCTTGCCGATATCGAGCCGGGCGAACAACGCCTGTATATAGAACAGACGTTCCAAGGGATCGTCGATCACCTTGCTGAAGTCGACGCGTTGATAAGTGAACACGCTGTGGGATGGCGGGTTGAGCGCCTGGCGGTAATCGACCGCAACATACTCCGATTGGGACTCTTTGAGCTTTTGCATGAACCTGACATACCGGCGGAAGTGGCAATGGACGAGGCAGTGGAGCTTTCCAAGAAATATGGCACGGAACATGCGCAGGTATTCATCAACGGCATCCTTGACAGGGTGTGGAAGTCTTCTTCCACTAGAGCGATGGAGTCGCCGCCCCGCCCCGGCTGATGTGCGGTAGCACTCAGGTACTCCCTATGGCCCGTACGGGCTTGCGTGCGGTGAGGCGCGATGGAGATGAGCGCTGTCGGAGGGGTGACCGCCGTTGCAGAGACTGAGAGTCCTCATCGTGTTCGGCACGCGACCAGAGGCAATCAAGCTCTATCCGGTGATTGTGGGACTAATGCGCATCCCGGAGATCGAGACCACAATATGCGTGACCTCTCAGCACCGTGATTTGCTGGATCAGACCCTGAACGCGCTTTCGATTGTTCCCGATTACGATCTTGATATCATGATCCAGGATCAGAACCTGTTTCACATCACGCAGGCGACGGTTGCGCGTATCGAACCTGTGATGAATGCGGTTCATCCGGAACTAGTAATCGTACAAGGGGACACACACACAGCGTTTGTCGCTGCCTTGGCTGCATTCTACGCTCGCGTTCCCATTGCCCACGTCGAGGCGGGCCTGCGCACTAATGACAAGTATATGCCCTTCCCCGAGGAGATGAATCGTCGCCTTGTCGATCAGCTTTGTGATCTGCATTTCGCTCCAACTGAGAGAGCGCGTGCTAATCTTCTTGCTGAGGGAATGGACGAGACGGACATCTTTGTCACCGGCAACACTGAGATCGACGCTCTCTATCTGGCAAGGGAAACGCTGAGTCCTCAACAGACATTCGATTACCCGGGGTACATTGTGCTTGCCACCACGCATCGGCGGGAGAACTTCGGAGATGCTTTGAGGCGTGTGTGCACAGCGCTGACCCGCATCGCTGACAGAAACGAAGACGTGACAATTGTCTTGCCTGTTCATCCGAATCCACATGTGAGAGAGCCTGTCCATAGCGCTCTCGCAGGACATCATCGTATTGTGCTTCTCGATCCCGTGGACTACGTATCGTTCGTACACCTGATGGCAGAAGCGCGACTGATTCTTACCGACTCCGGCGGAGTACAAGAGGCCGCTGCCGCTCTACATGTCCCTCTCCTCGTGTTGCGCGAAAAGACCGAACGAATGGAAGGTGTGGAAACAGGGGCGGCGCGACTTGTCGGCACAGATGTCAATGAGATCGTCGCCACTGCCGAGCTTGTGTTGCGCGACCGGACGGTGTACTGCAAGATGAAGAGCGCCGAAAGCCCGTACGGCGATGGTACCGCTGCCGTGCGGATCATGGACGTGATAAAGGAGAGATTCTTGTGACAAACGGCTACGCGGATCTGCATCTACACACAGTTGCATCGGACGGGACGCAGGAAATCGCCGGCCTTGTGCAGCGCGCGAAGGCGTGTGGACTATCCACCATCGCGATAACTGATCATGACACGATCTCCCAGGACCTACGCACCCGCGTTACCGAAATCGCCGGGATCGAAGTGATCACTGGAGTTGAGCTGAAGGTTGAGTTCGATGGGATGCTTGGTGAGCTCCTTGGCTACTTCGTAGATCCATTCTTCGCTTCGATGCTGGAGTTGTTCGTGTTCATGCGCCGGGCGCGCGAGGAACGAATGGCACAGATGGTGTCAGAATGTCGCAACTTCCTTGGAATCGACATATCCCTCGCCGAGGTAAAGGCGCTCGCACACGTAAGCATCGGCCGTCCTCACCTTGCACAGGTACTGGTAGAGAAAGGGGCGGCGGAGACCATGCGCGACGCATTTGATCGGCTGATCGGAAGCGGAGGAACGTGCTACGTACCATTGGAGCGGCCGGGATTTAGACAAGCGACGGACGCGATCCACGCTGCCGGTGGGGTTGCTGCGGTTCCCCATCCGTGCTTCCTCCCCGTCAGCGATTGGCCCGCCTTCCTTGGGGTGCTTCGCGAAGCCGACGTTGACGGCATTGAGGCTTTCTATCCCTACGTTGCTGATGATGCACGGCTGCACATCCACCCCGATGTGCTGCGATCCCTTGCGGAAGAGAATGGATTTCTCCTCACTGGTGGATCGGACGACCACGGTCCCGCATCGGTGAAAGAGGCGCTGGGAAAAGTGAGACTGCCCTACAAATATGTTGAGGAGATCAAGCGGCGTTGCGGTCTGTCTCAACCTACGTGCGCGTAGGATACTTCTATTGGCCCGCCACTGCGCCACCGTCGGGTTGCATCGGCGCAGCTGTAGGTTCAGGTGCACTAAGAGGTTCTGTCACGTTCTTGAGCGATGCAATCGCCACTTCGATCATGTCATCCGTTGGCTCAGCTGTGGTCAATCGCTGCAGCCACAATCCGGGTTGTGTAAGAACTCTCACCCACAAGCGCTTATGATTCTTTCCGCTGAACTGGAGCGCCTCATAGGAAACGCCGGCCACCACCGGCAACAGCAAGAGGCGCGAGAGTAGCTTGATCCACAAGGCAGGGTTTCCTGCCAGCGAGAAAACGAGGATTGAGATGACAAGTACGATCATCAAAAAAGCGGTACCGCAGCGCGGATGCAGGGTGGAGTACTTGCGCGCATTTTCCACTGTCAACTTTTCTCCTGCCTCATACGTGTAGACAGTCTTGTGCTCCGCGCCGTGATACTGGAAAACGCGGTGTATATCCTGCATGAGTGAAATGGCGAATAGATACACGAGGAAGAAGGCGATGCGGATACATCCTTCCACGAGATTGAACAGGATCGAGTTTCCGGCGCGAAGCGTTGGAACGCTGTTGACAATATAGAGAGGCAGTACGACGAACGCGCCCACTGCGATTACGATCGCGACAGCGAATGTGACAAGCCCCCAGCCCTTGGTCAATTCTTCTTCCTGCTCGGGGAACGCGATCCGCGCCGACATGTTCAATGCACGTATCCCAAGGGAGAGCATGTCGTACAAGCGGAACAGGCCTCGGAGGAACGGGATATCTTGGAAACGTCGAAAGTGCTTGCGCACAGGGAGGCGGCGCACGATTACCTGCTTGTCGGAAGTACGACGAACGGCGACCGCAACGCGATCGCCGTTCTGCATCATTACGCCTTCGATGAGTGCCTGTCCACCTACCGGCGGCATACCTAGTCTTCTTTGTTCCTGTACTTGCGCTGGAATCTCTCCACACGCCCTTCTGTGTCAAGGAGGCGCTCTTCACCGGTGAAGAATGGATGGCACTTCGAGCAGATGTCGACGTGCATGTCTTCCACCGTCGAGAGCGTCTCGAATTCCGCTCCACAGCCGCACTTAATTACGGCTTTCTTCATCTTCGGATGGATGTCCTTTTTCACGAAACTCTCCTGTCTAACGCTTGGAGTATTGCTCGCTCTTGCGTGCCTTGCGTCGGCCGTACTTTTTCCGCTCCACCTCACGTGAATCGCGAGTCAGAAGGCCGGCCTTCTTGAGAGGGAGCTTGTACTCTTCGGTGACGCCTACCAGCGCGCGCGCGATGCCGAGGCGGACCGCCTCCAGCTGGCCGGTGAAACCTCCGCCGGCTACACGCGCCTTCACATTGAATTTTCCCACGGTCCCGGTCGTATAGAAAGGCTGCTTAAGAGTCTTCTCAAGATGCTCGGATGCGTTCAAGAATGAAGAGAAGTAGTCCTCGGCCGGCCGCCCATTGATCTGCATAATCCCCGCGCCTTCGGACAGATAGACGCGTGCGGTGGACCGCTTTCTTCTGCCAATAGCATGAATCGCGTTTCCAACACGCTTAGGTAATCGTCTTGCTCCAGCTTCCACGAAGGAAATACACCTCCTGCTCCTTACTCACACGAATGCACGAAATATTACGAATACGCATCCTTCCTGTCAACACGACAGTCAACGACGCCTGCATCCTGGCGGTCCCGAGGGGATTCGAACCCCTGTCGCCGGGATGAGAGCCCGATATCCTAGGCCACTAGACGACGGGACCGATCATCGACTGATTATGACGTATGGCGGCCCATCCATCAAGTAGCGCGCGGTTGCTCTGTTCACTCCTGTGCGGGAGCGGGCGACTCCTTGATCAACGGCTCAGCCTCTTTCAAGGCCGCCATTAGCTCCTTATACAGCTCCACCGGAACTGCGATTCCCTTCCGTGTTGGCTTCCACTCACCATCTTCCGTTTCGTAGAAGTTGCGGATGTCGAGGTAGTCGCGGTCGCGGAAGCGGGAAAGGCGGATATGGATGCGGTTTCCCATACCTTTGTCAATTGTGCTCACCAAACGTTCTTCGCTTGCCTGTGTTTCTTCTGTCATCGTAACTCCTTATCGTGTCGATAGTTTGTTCTTATCATCGTATCATAAAGCGAATACCAAGACAAAAAGATGATAAATCTTGCTGCAACTACCTCCGGATGACTATCAAGCCATCGTAAACACCAACAGTATCCTTTGACAATCTGATCGGTGCAAGGCTCGCCTTGGGGGCGGGCTCTACAAGCAGTGCGTATTGCCGTCCGCAATTGGCGGCGGCTACAGATACCTTCGAATCTGGTCGAGCGGTTTTCGCGGACGGGCGGATGGGTTCTCATCCGGATAGCCGAACGAGACGGCAGCAACCATCAGGCCCTTCTCGTTGAGCCACGCATTCAACTCCCCGTAGGCTTCCCATACATCGGCGATCCACAGTGAGCCGATGCCCATGTCATTGGCGGCGAGGAGCATATTCTCGATTGCCGCGCCGGTCGACTGGACGTCGACAAGTTCCTGCCAGTTCTCGGAGCGGGGGATCCAAGGGTGGATCCCTTCGGGGTTATGAACGAACACCGTTACCGACGCTTGCGCCATCGCTTCCACCGTTGCGGCGGCCGAGCCGATGCTTTGTCCCTCCGCCTTGCGCGCAGAGAGAGCAGAGCGGAAGATGTCGACCATCTGGACGTGCCTATCACCCTGCACTACAGTGAACCGCCACGGCTGACGGTTATGGCCCGATGGGGCCTGCGATGCCGCCTTTAAGATACGCTCCAGTGCATCGGCGGGAACAGGTGCGCTCTTGAACCTACGGATGCTTCTTCGTGCTGCAATCGTCTCGATTGTGTCCATCGTCTGTCCTCCTTGCTTTGCATGTTGCGGAAATACCCTCGACTGCGAAGCTCGTCCAAACCGGCAAGTGTATTCCATTGCCAATGCGATTCACGCGAAGGATAATTGTCACATCCCGAGAATAGTGTACGCGAGCGTGATCATGAAGGCGAAGACGCAGAATCCAAATCGAGCGGGATCTGTTGTCTTGGACACGAACGTTTTTGTCGCTGCAGGATTCAATCCCGTCTCGCATTCTGCGAGGATCATCGAAGCGATCCGAGGCGGACGCTTGCGACTCGTGTGGGACACGGCAACACGTTGTGAGACGAAGATGATCATCGACAAGATACCGCCGCTATCGTGGTCCTTCTTTGTAGGACTGTTTCGTGAGGAGGACAGATTCGATGGATTGGTGGAAACCTCACGCTTCGACCATATCGCCGATCCGGAAGATCGCAAGTTTGCCGCACTGGCACATGTGGCGCATGCAACGCTTGTCACAAGCGATGACGATCTCCTGGCTACCCGCGATCAAAGCTGCTCGCCGCGCGTACTTACGCCGGGCGAGTTCGCATCGGCGCATGATGAAGCATTGCCGGATGGGCGCTATTGCTCATGATGGCTGCGACAAAGTGATTGACGTTTCTTCTTCAGCGCGCGGCGGTGTATTCTATCGTTGACATGAGCCTGATTGTGGCGGTGCGAGACGATCAAGACGTGGTGATGGCCTGTGATGGCCGGGTCCTAGCCTCGGACGAGAGTGTAATTGCGGATGATTCGCTGAAGACGCTGGCGCTCAATCAGGACCTGTGTCTTGGTCTTGCCGGACGTAGCGATTCGATGAGTCAAATTCTCGGATCGCTTGGGCTTAAATGCCGCGGCGCGCATCCGGTCGATATTATGCGTGCCTGCCAAGAGGTAGGGTGCCCGATCGATGTCGGCTATCGCGACGTGCGGAATGAACTGTCCGACGTACTCCGATGGATGGTCCGCCGTACGCCGCGGCACGCGCGTAGCGTGCTGATTCCGGCCGTGGTGCTCGGAGGGAGCTCGCGGGGACGTCCGGCTCTATGCGAGTGGAGCCGTCCGACCGGGACTGTGACTCAGGCCCCGCCGTGGGGGTACTCAGAAACCGTGGTTGGAAGCATGCCGAACAAGGGATCGCGCGAGCTCTTAGAATTCGAGCTCATCGTGCGTGGCGAGAGGACAACGCACGTAGCTGAAAGGCGTTTGACAAGGGCGGTGCGCTTCTGTTCGCACTACTTTGGTACAACCGGCCCGGTCAACGAGATCGTCTTCCTCCGGCGGCTATCCCAGGGTTTTGAACTGATGCAGGCCGAGTAACCGGCCCTCTAGCAGCAGTCTTCGTCTAGCCTTGGCGATTGGAAACCATGGTGGGTATACTTTCGGCAGTCGTACTATCGAGTGCCAAAGATTGTACACGCTCTCACGAATTGAGTGTGCATAAGGAGAATCATGCCGCTTCATCGACACGAATGTGAGTCCTGCGGATTTCGATTTCGGGTCCTTGACCTGGAAGAGAAAGAAGGTGTGGTGATCTGCCCCGAGTGTGGGAGCAAGGACACACATCGTCTCCTTCCGCGTGTTTCCGTGCAGTTCAAGGGAAGCGGATACTACAAGACCGATCACGGTCGCAAAGGCAGCGGTTCCGGCACCAAGCCGCAGGAAGATAAAGAACCGATGAGCACCCCTTCCACGACTGAAGAATCGAGCGACAAGTAACTCAGCGTTTCCCAGCATCACGCCAACTCGCCAAGAGGCCCAGTCAGCAATAGCTAACACCCCTTCTTTGCGCACTCTTCTCGATACTATCCATCGGATCGAAGGGCGGGAGGTGACTTATCGACTAGTCTCCCGCAGTAGGCGCAGCCAGCATGTTGGGGTCGAACAGGTCATTAGGGAGCGGATCGGTGCCGATATCCAAGATCTCGTTCGTCGTCCGCCGATCGGGCAGCAATAGGTTCAGGATCTCCTGCGTCTGCGCGTAAACGTCGTTTTCACCGAACGTGGCGTAGGCAGAGTAGGTGACCTCATAGAGTGGAATGCCACTCAGGGCGTAGAGGGTTGCTGTGATCGGCCGTAGCGTCTCCGGGTCGATGACGACGGTGATCTGCTGAAACGCGGTGGTCTTGTCGATTGCTGCCAGGTCTATCTCAAGGGCGTCCGAGCCATCCTCCCGGGTTGTGTCGTGGCGCGACGAAATTGTGTAATTCGAGGCGAACCGAATGCCACTCGTCTGCGCGACCGCCGAGTCGCCGAACACCGTTGAGCTCGCCGATGTCTTGATCGGCGTGTCTAGATCCGGGGTGTAGAAGTAGGTTGCGTTCGGTGTGGCGAGGTAGATCTGACCGGCGAGATCCGCCGGGGCGACGAAAGTGATTCGTGTGTAATCGAGACCGTCGATCTCCTTGAACCGCAGTACCAGCTCGGCCTGCTGGGTTTCGTCCCCGGACTCAGAGGTGACTCTCACCCGCAGACTGGTTGTCGTCGTATCGATGAACCGTGCCTCGTCGAGGGCGGTAAGAAGTACGTCGTCTTCGGCGGGCACCTGCGACCATCCGAAAAGACAAACAAGCAACACGAGCGCGAGGCTCAGAACGACAATGGATCTCCTCATGGAACCTCCTTTGGGCCTCACCTACTACACGCTTTGGAGCGCTTCGACGATCCGCAGGCGCGCGTTCTTGAGTGCCGGATAGATCGAGCTTGTGAGCGTCGCCACGATGACCGTGACGAATGGGACAAGTGTGTTGAAAATGCTCAACTGTAATCGGATCGCCTGCGGGATCGCCGCCCCCGGCGGGGTCCACGTGAACCCGACGGAGTTGAACAGAAACGCCACTGCGATGCCGATTGCAGCCCCCAGGGCTCCACCGATCAGGCCGATTAGGATTCCCTCGGCGAGGAAGGTGCGAAACACCCGCGAGCGGGTGGCGCCGAATGCACGCACTGTGCCGACCTCACGCGTTCGTTCGAGAAACGAGATCGTCAGAACCTCGATTACGCTGAAGAAGACGAGCATGAACACGGCGATCCCTGCGAGCCCGGAGAACGCGGTATAGAATGTCTGCAACGACTCGTATGTCGGATTGAGCTCGTCCCAAGTTCGGGTGGAAAGGACGATCCCGTCTGCGTCGAGTCTGGTCTGTAGGTCAGCGGCGAAGGCATGCGCTGTGGACAGGTCGTCGAGGCCGATCAAGATCCGTTCGACCCCGTCGGTCTTCAGGAGCCGCTGCACGAACGCAATCGGGAAGAGGCCGAGTTGCTTCTCCACGGTCGCCACGCTGTAGGTGAGTTCGCCGATTACCGATACTGTCGCCGCGTTGAAATTCCCGTTTACAGTTGACGTGGCGATGCTGATTCGATCTCCCACGCCGACTCCCAGTTTCTTTGCAAGCGCCCTACCGAGGATCACATCCCGCGAAGCGTCATCCGGCAGGTCATCTCCTGTGGTGACGATGCACGAGTAGTTCTGCACGCAGTTGCATGGAATGATCCCGCGGCCGAGGACGAGCGTGCTACCCTCCTGATCACCGATCAGCCCCGCGAAGTTGAGCTGCGCTGTGCTCCCGATCACTCCGGGCATGGTCGCGATGATATCAAGCACGTGGTCACGAACATCCGGAGCAATCAGGGCGTCGTATCCCGTGGTGCGATTCTCGAACAGGCGGGCGTCCGCGACCTGCACAGCCCCGGTCTCACAGGCGAGCGACTGCTGCGTTGAATGGAGCGCTTCTCCGATGAATCCTAGGAGCACGATGAAGATGACGGTTCCTACTACGATCACCGTCAGGCTGAACAGCGTTCGCCGACGGTTGCGAAACACGTTGCGTAGCGCAATCCTCAGGTCCATTTCTCCTCCTAGTCCACCCGCAGCGAGTCGACCACCGATAGCCGCGATGCCTGGATCGACGGGTAGAGCGCCGATAGAAGCGTCGCCACGAGGCTGACGCAGAACGGAACAATCGCCGTTGTGATACCAAGCGTTACCGCGAGCTTGACCGGTTCGATCGTTCCCGGCGGCTGCCATTCGATTCCCACGGCGTTGAACACGAGGCCGAGCAAAAGGCCGGCGCCGATTCCAGCGGCGCTCCCGACTAGGGCGAGCCACACGCTCTCAGTGAAGAATAGCCGGAATACCTCTCCTCTCGTCGTCCCCAGCGCGCGCAGTGTTCCGATCTCCCGTGTGCGCTCGAGGAATGCGAGCGTCAGCACCTGGAGGATGATGAAGAACACAAGCACTGAGACAGCGAGCGTCAGAAACCCGAACAGTGCGTCAAAGTACGACGAGAGCTGCCTATAGAAAGGAGAGAGTTCGTCCCAGCTGCGGGGTTCGTAAGGAAGTGCCGCCGCCGCGAGCGCGTCCCCGATGCGACGCTTTGCCGGCGCCGTCTCGCCGATGCGCGACAGCGCCACCACGATCCGATCGACGCCCTGCGTGTCCAGGAGCGCCTGTGCAAAGGCAAGCGGTACGAACAGAACCTGTCCCTCGAACTGTTCGCTCGTGAATCGGTAGATTCCGACGATGCGGAACGGACTTGCGTTGTAGGCGCCGGCAACCGTGGTTGCGGTTAGCGTCACTACGTCACCGACCGCCGCGGAGAGCCGATCGGCGAGGGAGCGGCCGATGACAACGGACGCGGCGTCCGAGGCTGTGAGGCCGCGTCCGTCGGTGACAAGGTCACGGAAATCAAGTACTCCGTTCTCCGGAGCGATTGCGGTGACGTTGACAACTTGCGTCTGGTTCCCGGCTGCGAGCAGTCCCGCAAACTGGAGCTCTTGCGTGCTTCCGGAGTACGCCGAATCCGTGGTCAGGATTGCTGTGATCCGTGCTGCGTCATCCGGGGAGATAAGATACTCGTAACCCTGTCCGGTGTCGTTCCACAGATCGGGCGAGGCGATCTGGAGGTTCGCGTACTCCTGGACGGTTGACTGCTGAATTAAGGCGCGCGAACTCTCCACGAACCCAAGCACGAATAACGAAATTGCCGTTCCTAGGCCGATTACAGCGACCGAGAGCAGCGCCCGGCGCCGATTACGCCACAGACTACGAAGCGGTATCCACCACCACATCCGTTGCTCCTTCCCTCAGAGTACCGTCGTGGATCCGCACCCGGCGTCTGGCGTAGCTCGACACAGCGGGATCGTGGGTCACGACGATGAACGTAACACAGTGTTCCTCGTTAAGCTTCCGCATCAAGTCCATTACCGCACCACCAGTCTCCGAGTCGAGGTTCGCCGTCGGCTCGTCGGCGAGGACCAGCTTTGGAGCACTGATCAGCGCCCGCGCGATCGCCACGCGCTGACGCTGGCCGCCGGACAGCTCGCTCGGACGCCGCGTCGCGAGATCGGAGATCCCCACCTCACCAAGGAGTTGCGCGACTCGCTCGCGGCGCTCTCGCTTGGGGACCTGCAGCAAAAGAAGTGGGTACTCGACGTTCTCTGAAGCGCTCAGGACGGGGATCAGGTTGAACGACTGGAATATGAGTCCAATCTTCGTCTTGCGCAGGATCGCGAGCTGACGCTCGGACTGCTGACTCGTGGCGACCCCCTCGATCTTAACCTCTCCGGACGTTGGCCGATCGATGACCGCAATCAGGTTGAGGAAGGTCGTCTTCCCGCTCCCCGACGGCCCGTTGATAACGATGAAGTCTCCCTGGTCTGCGGCGAAGCGAACGCCGCGAAGCGCATAAACCTCCTGAGTACCTACCTTGTACGTCTTGGTCAGGTCCTCAGTTTCAAGGAATCGCTCGCCGTGGATGTGGCAGAACCGCCCGGTTGCTTGCACCATGTTAACCTCCCGACAACACTCCCCACTCTAGCATTTGCCTGGAAGCTGGACAAGTTCCGATGCTGTCACTCAAACGGAGTGCGAATTGTAGGCGGTTGCCGATAGCTTACTCTTCTATGGAAAGAAGCGGCAACATTTCTATCTGTATTTGACTTGCCGGTATCGTGAGGTGGAGACGTG
Source organism: uncultured Thermotogae bacterium (assembly GCA_964550615.1). Taxonomy (GTDB): domain Bacteria; phylum Bipolaricaulota; class Bipolaricaulia; order UBA7950; family UBA9294; genus M55B144. The sequence goes on along the minus strand of CAZKAB010000010.1, from coordinate 10,825 downwards.
GGTGGCGATTCCTGCGGGTATGAACGTCCAGTTGCCGAAGGAAGTGAAAGTGGGAAACACGATTGCAAGGTTCAGCGCGCACTACGAGCTATCTGGTGGCAAGATCCACGCGGCACGGATTTTTCAGACGAATGTCCTCGAAGTTCCGCCTGAGTCGTAGTTCCTTTACGAGCAGGCAATCGACGCAATGCTTGAGGACGCGAACGCAATGGTTGTGCTCAAGTAGCCGCGCACAAGGCGGGATGCGAGAGCTCAAGACTTTGCTGCGTGCCGGTTGACCCTGGAAGAAATGAGTGTGGATGGCGTATTATTGCGACCCGGGCCGGACTGACCATCCATTTGATCCAACCGACTGAAGAGAGTGGAGATGCATGCACAAAGCCGTAGATCACGATGGAGAGCGTTCTTTGAGCCGCTTCACCTGCGCAACTTTCGCCTGCTATGGCTGGGCGAAAGTGTTTCTCTCTTCGGCGATCAGTTCTACTTTGTAGCGCTTACGTGGCTTACACTTGAGATTACCGGCTCGGGGTTGGCGCTGGGGACCGTCCTAATGCTTGCCGCTATTCCGCGTGCGGCACTGATGCTGATCGGCGGTGCAGTGACCGACCGCGTTTCGCCGCGGCCGATCATGTTTGTCTCAAATGCCGCCCGCGCCTTGCTGGTAGCGGGATTGACTGTTCTTATTGCTTTGCACGGCGCGGCGTTGTGGCACCTCTACGTTATGGCATTGCTTTTCGGGACGTTCGATGCATTCTTCTACCCGGCCTTCCAGTCGTTCGTCCCTCGCCTTGTCGACGATGAGACGCTTGAGCGGGCCAACTCCCTGGTTCAGGGGACGTCGCAGCTGAGCGTCCTGGCAGGTCCCGCACTGGCGGGAGTGCTTGTCGCTGCCACGGGAACGGCAGCGGCGTTTGGTATCGACGCGGCGACGTTTGTTTTTGCGGCAATCACCGTGTGGATGATGAGCAGTGCCGGACTGAGACAGGTCTCCCTGGAGCCTGTGAATAATACAGCCGTCGATCCCCCGGCCATGGAATCAAAGAAACGGGGGTTGTTCGCCGATGTGGTCGATGGTCTTCGCTATGCGTGGGGTAACCCGATGTTCCGCGCACTCCTGCTTATCGTCGCCGCAATCGACTTTTCGTTTGTTGGGCCGGTTAACGTCGGACTCGCCGCGCTTGCGAAGACTCGCTTTGCTGGCGGCGCGGCGGCGTTTGGTGTGATGATGTCGGCTTGGGGTGGAGGGGCACTCGTGGGCACGATCATCGGTGGGCTGATGGGCCGGCCTCGCCGAAGGGGACTGATCACGATCGGCGTCACGACGATATTGGGGCTAGGGCTGGCGTCATTCGGCTGGGTGCCCGGACTGCCTGCGGCCGTTGCCGTACTAGGCATCATGGGAATCGCCTATGGCCTGATCAACGTGCTGCTTGTGACGTGGCTGCAGTTGCGGACCGAGAAGCGATTTCTCGGACGGCTGATGAGCTTGGTAATGTTCGCTGCGCAGGGGCTGGCTCCTCTTTCCTATATCATTGCCGGTGCGCTCGTCGATTTTCACCTATCGCTGATGTTTGGTGCTGCGGGCGGCCTGGTCCTGGTTGCCACCGCATACGCTGGGCTCAGTCGTGCGGTCCGCGAGATCGACTAGCACTGACCGAGTGGCCGTTGAGCGCACCTGCTGATCAACGCGCATCTCCGCGTCAGCTCTGGTATCAATCGGACGACATGCGATCAAGGTTACCGCGTGCAAGGGAGGCGAGCACGCCCAGTATACAGAAGACGCCGAAGAGACCGAACGAAACCCTCGTTGTCAAGAGGAAGCGATCGGCGTTGGCGGATGTGACTGCCGCATTTCCGACAAACAATGACAACAGGAACATGGCCACCGCCATACTCATCATCTGTCCCATCGTCCGCATTGTCGCGAGTGTCCCCGCAGCCACGCCGTAGAGTCTCCGGTCGACAGAACTCATGATGGCGTTGGTGTTCGGCGAAGAGAAGAGCGCCAACGAAAGCCCGAGCCACGCAAGATTCCCGATGATCAAAGCAAGAGGGGTGTGGGTTCCAAGGAAGGCGAAAAGTGAGACGCTGACAAGCGTCATTGTCATCCCGATGGAGACGACGATTCGTGGTTGAATGCGGTCCGATAATCGGCCGGCGAAGGGTGAGAAAAGGGTCTGGACGATCGGCTGCGAGACGAGTACGACACCGGCGATCCCTGCGCTTAAGCCGCGATTGTACTGGAGATACAGGCTGAGCAGAAACGCGACGGCCGCGGTAGCACTGTAGTTGACTAATGCTGCGATGTTGGAGAAAGCGAAGGTCCGGTTGTGACGGAATAGGCGCAGATTGAACAACGGGCTGTCGTTCCTAAGTTCCCAAGCCACGAATCCACTGAGAGCAAACACCCCGCACAACACCAGCAACAGCCCATCCATGGCGGGGAGTTCACTCAACCCGATCATCAGCGAGATGATGCCTGCTCCGTAGATCAGGGTTCCGAGAACGTCAAACCGTGCGCCTTTGAATTCGATCCATTCCTGCTTGACCTTCCACGAGACAAGGCCGAGGATCATCAGCCCCAGAGGAACGTTGACCAGAAACAGCGTACGCCACCCCAGGTGTTGGGTGAGTATGCCGCCGAGAACGGGACCGAAGGAGAGTCCTGTATATATGGCGGCGACGTTCCATCCGAGCGCCTTGCCCCGTTCCTCTTGAGGGTAGGCGGATGTGACGAGAGCCGCAGAGGTTGAGAAGATCATGGCGCCTCCCACGCCTTGGAGCACGCGGAACGCGATCAGCCAGGCAGTCGACGGGGAGAGGGCACACAGAAGGGACGACATGGTATACACTGCGATGCCGATTGCGAATACACGTCGACGTCCGCGGATGTCAGCCAGCCGGCCGAATGGGAGCAGGCTGACTGTGGAAGCGAGGAGATACGCAGTCGTGATCCAGCCCAAGGAAATAGCACCGGCATGAAACTCCCTGCCGATGGTAGGGAGAGCGATGTTCACCGCGGACCCCATGAACGATCCGAGGAATGAAGCGAGCGAGGCGAGAAGAAGTACGTACTGCCTGTTCGATGGCTGCGGCATGATCAATGAAGCATAACATAAACACCGATCAGTGTGCCGTGATGGGGAAGATTCGATACTGCCGCATTCGACGATGACCCCAACGGCGACCCGATGTTCGGCCTGTGTACGCAGCGACTCAGGCTGCCCTACTCTTGATCGCCGGCATTGAATTCCTTCGCGTAGGAGAAAATTGCGGGCACACCTCCAGTATGCCAGAGCAGAACTGTATCATCGGGACTGAATTCCTCGTTTCGGACCATATCGATGAATCCGCCCATCGTTCTGCCAGTGTAGACGGGATCAAGGAGGATTGCTTCTTGCTCAGCGAAGAGCGTAATTGCCTCGTGCTCAAGATCTCCCATCACGCCGTATCCGCGTCCGAGGTAGTCGCGGCGCACTCGAAACATGTCCGCCGTATACGCTACGCTGATTCCCAGCCTCTCGGCTACCTGATTGGCAAGGTCTGCAAGCTGTGACTCGTAAGCTACGCCACCCCATTGTCCCTTATCGATCCCGATTCCCGTTATCTGTACGGCCAATCCGAAGATGTCGAGTCCAACAGCCATGCCGGCGTGCGTCCCCCCCGAACTGGAGGCTACGATCAGGTGATCTATCGCGATCTTGCGCTCGTCAAGCTGAGCCTTCACTTCGCCGATGGCAGCGACAAATCCCATTGCACCTACAACGTTCGACCCGCCATAGGGGACAACGTACGGTGTCTTCCCCCGGGAACGAAGCTCGGCGGCGATGCGTGGGATCTGCTCTCCTTTTCTGTCATCTCCGCACCAATGGACAATAGCACCGAACAATCGGTCGAGAAGCAGGTTTCCGTTTCGATTTTCTGGTTCCTCGCCCCCAAGAGCGAGATGGCACTCGAGCCCGACGGCGGCGGCCGCCGCCGCTGTCTGCCGACAGTGGTTCGATTGTATCGCTCCGCCGGTTATGACGGAATCGCAACCTTGCTTAAGCGCCTCGCCGAGAAGGAACTCGAGCTTGCGCGTCTTGTTGCCGCCCAGGCCCAGGCCGGTGAGATCGTCACGCTTCATGAGCAACCTCGGACCTTTGAGCATTGCACTCAATCTTCGGAGCTCAACGAGCGGCGTTGGCAGGAATGTGAAACGCGCTCGTGACAGATCGTTCAGCCTTGCCATTGCGGCTTTCATAATTGGGCCTCATCACTACCACTGGTTGCAGTTATTCTCGCCGTCAAGGTGCATTCGACCACGGTGCAACGATGGCAAGTTCTCTTTCTCCTGCTGGGTTCCTTGTTTGTGAGGGATGATTGTCGCTGCGAGCTTTGCATTGCGCTACCGTGCTTGGTCGTCTGAGCCGATCTTGGTTTGGATAGTGTCGATCCAATTGGTGACTATTCCTGGAAAGCGCTTTGGATCCTTCAGTTCAGCCTCTCTGATTGCGAGTTCGCCCAACACCGTGGTGGAGGGTGCGAGCTTGTTGATCGAAGTGAACGTCTTCTTGGCGCTGGTACTTCCCATGGTGCAGAACAGCGCCATCGGTGTGGATTGGATACTCACCGTGGCAAAATAGCTGCGGATTGCGGGCGTTACGCTGCCGGCCCAAACCGGAGTGCCGACGAAGACAAGATCATATGCACCAGGATCTTTCTTGGGGGGGCTTATGTGGCTCTTCTCTCCGAGAAATCCGGCCTTACCTGAGCGCAGGAAACCGAAAAGGCCGGCTCGCTTTTCACCGACCTCGACAATTTCCTCAATATCTGCGCCGGTCTCTGTGGCAATTTCCTCTGCCACCGCGCGCGTGTTCCCTGTCTTTGAGTAGTAAACGACGAGTGCTTTCATTTCCGCCTCCCAGGGGGGAAGACTACCCGTAGCGGCCGAGCAAGACAAGGGAGAGGCGGATGTGGGAATGATACGGGTTGTGGCGTGAAGCTACTTAGGTAGGAGAAAGCCTGCAAAAGAAGCAATTGGGGTCGGTTCTCATTGAGGGCAATAATCCAACCATCGCGCGCGGCGGTCGGGATTGGACACTTACTTGCGTCGACATAATCTGTCTACGGGTGCTCATCCCCATACGTTAGCCATGTGGGAATGTACTTCCACGCATCGCGAAGCTCTCGCCTCAGATCCACGGCCCGTGGCACATGAGTGCCAAGCAGGGTCCAGAATTCCTTGGAGTGATCGAGATGTCGTGTGTGACAGAGCTCATGCAAAAACACGTAGGTAACGAGATGTGGGGGCAGGAACAAGAGCTGGGCGTTCAAACTCAGCGTGCCGCGGCGGGAGTAGCTTCCCCAGCGGGTCTTCTGGCAGCGAACAGCGACTTTGCCTACTGTGAAGGCGTGTGATCCGGCCACGTCCATCAGCCACGGAAGGAGGTGCGTTCTCGCCTTTCCCATCACCCAATCTCGCATTGATTGTCGCAGGACGGCCGCATCGTTGAGATCGCCGCACACTACAAGTCTCTTCCCGTCTTCTTCGCAGACGTCAACAGCCTCCCCATTCGACGCCCGCTGTGCTACAGTCCACAGTTCTCCTATTGCCCGGAGATTCACCTGTGTAGGGAGTTCGCCGATTGGGTCGGGATTGAATCGCTTGTGCTCTTCTTGAATTCGAGATATGGACCGGTCCAGCCAGTGCCTCTTTTCCTGTAGCAACGTGGGGACGTTGCGGTGATCAAAGCCGATTGGCACAACGACGACGACATCGCCGCCGGTCTTTACCTGGATCAACACGCGCTTTGCGCGTGCACTTTCCCTAATTGTGTATTCGGGCAGCGAATCCACGGTTCAGTACCCTCGAAGCATCAATGACGTATAGTAAACGTCGCGGCCAGGGCGACCCACAGCTCCCGCAGACTCGAACTCCCAATCTCGCAAGCCGGCATCCGCTGGGTTCATTCATCGGGGGAGAAGCTTGCTTTGATAGTATGATCTGCCTCCACACCGGAGAACGTGTAGGAGGAGACAGCCCCCACCGAACTTCCATCGACCGTCACGTCCGTCACATGGTAGTGAGCGAACGGAGTGATGATGAACGTGCGACTTGCTCCGTATGGCACCAGCGTCTCTCCGCTTGGCCTAATCGATCCATTCCCGTCCGCGGTCGCCGTGATTTTGCCTGTGGCGGCTGCGAATGTTGCGCTGATCTCCTTGTCATCGTCCATGGTGACAGTGATTGGGTTTGCGGCTCCGGAGGCATCTCCTCCCCAGCCGACGAATCGCCAACCGATATCGGGCGTTGCCGTAATCGACACCACCGCTTCGTAGCTGTAGTCCCCATGATCGGGACTTACTGCGCCCTTTCCCACCACCGATGTTGTGAGCTTTTTCTGATCTACCGCGAAGATCGCTTTGATCGAGTGGCTTGCGGTTACGTTCGCAAAAGCATAACCAGACACCGCGCCCACTGACGTTCCATCAACGAGTACGTCCGCCACGTGATAGTGAGGAATCGGCGCAATCGTAAACGTCTGACTTGACCCATAATCCACAGTTACTGTGCCGCTTGGGCTGATCGATCCGTCTGCACTTGTGCTCGCCGTGAGTTCGCATGTATCAACGGCGAATGTCGCCGTGATGCTCTTGTTCTCGTCCATTGTGATGTCTGTCGGACTTGCTGAACCGGTCGCATCTCCGCTCCAGCCGATGAACCGCCATCCGACATCCGGTGTTGCCACAAGGGATACCACAGTTCTGTAGCTGTAATTCCCATGATCCGGCAGAACGGTCCCGCTTCCGACCACCGTCGTTTGTAACGTCTCGATCTCCTGACTTGACGATGCGCTTGTCACTTGGCCCGTTTCAGGTGCCGGTGACTCCGTTTGTTGGCTGCCAGCGGACTTAGTTCCGGCAACTTCTGCTTGCAGCGCTTCGAGCGAGTCAGCTTGTTTTTCCGCCAGAGCTCGCGTCTCCGTCTGCAATGCGGCAATGTCGTGCTTCAACGCATTCTGCGCCAACAGCACCTGTATCGTAAGCCCGAGCAAGGCGAGAACGAGAGCAATGGCCGTACAAGCCATGATCCATGATATTCTTCGACGCGAAGGCTGTGCGGGAGAACCGCCCATGACTCCTGTTGCCGTTCCGCCGGATCCGGAGTCGCTACCGGAGGCTGATTCTGGTGCCGGCTTTGCCCTCCATCGCGAACGCCATCCATCGAGCCTTGCGCGTGTGCTTGCTCGCTGTTCAAATCTCGCAGAGGCTGGGGCGGCGGGAGGTTCAGAGGCTTTCGCGGCTGACGCTCCTTCGCTGGCTGTGGCCGTTTCATAGAACTCGTCGTGCTTGAGTGATATCTCCGGCAACAAGAGGGACGCGGCCAGTGCGGCCAAGGCAACGGCCAATCCGATAAGGAATAGCTCGCCGATGCCGGAAGCAAGCGCTTGATGTACCGCCGTGATGAACGACTGATACATTTCGTTCGCCTGAGCGCCGAACGCGGCGAACTCAGACTTCATGGCAGCTTGCGCTTGTGCGTTGATCAGGGTTTGAGGATCGAGGAAGAGCTTCTGCTGTGCTGATGGTAACCCCGCGATTGCCTGTTGCAGTACTTGCGGGATATTCGGCCGCAATTGTGCGGAGAACGTCGTGGCGAGCACCGTTCCCAGAATGGGAGCGGCAATTGCTCCTCCCAGTGAGCGAACGAATTGCTGAGATGCGTTCACCACGCCCATTACTTCGTAGGGGAAGGCATTCTGTACCGCCACGTTCAAGGTCGGCATCAATGCGCCGATCCCTACTCCGGTTACCAACATGTCCCGTACGACCGTTCCCCATGTTGAGTTGATGCCCAAACGTGTCATGAGAAAGAGCCCGACAGACATGATTCCTGCCGCCACTATAGTGAGCAGCTTGTACCTGCCCGTGCGCGTCATCAGCTGTCCGGCGACGAGGGATCCCACGATGAAGCTGAGCATCATTGGCGTCATTACCGCGCCCGAATTCTGGGCCGACATGCCCAGCACTCCTTGGATGTAGATCGGGAGGAACATCAGCGTGCCGAACATGGCGATAGTTATGAGAAATCCTACAAGGTTGGCGGTCGTGAACACGCGTACTCGGAAGAACTCGACCGGGATGATTGGTTCGGGTACCCGCCGCTCCGCCCACACGAAACAGAGCAGTGTCGCAACTGCGAACGAGAGCAGGCCGATAATGATCGGGCTTCCCCATTCGTACCTCGTGCCCGCCCACGTAAGAGCTAAGAGGAGCGGCATCAGACCCAATACCAAGAGGACGCTTCCTGCCCAGTCGATGTGGACCCGTTTCTCCACTCGGACGCGCGGCAATGCATAAAGAATGGTCACCAGCGCCGCCGCTGCGACCGGGAGGTTGATGTAGAAGATCCAGCGCCATCCCCAATGATCGGTGATCCATCCGCCGAGGAACGGGCCGACGATGCTCGCAAGTCCGAATGTCATCGCGATGACGCCCATCCAGCGACCGCGCTCGCGCGGGTTGAAGATATCGCCGATCGTCGCTCGCGGCATGCTGAGCATCGCGCCACCGCCGATCCCTTGGAAGGCGCGGAAGATAATGAGCTCCATCATCGAATGTGCTTGTCCGGAAAGCGCGGAACCGATTATGAACAGCCCTAGACCAATTATGTAGAAAGGCTTACGGCCGTACACATCGGACAACTTCCCGTAGATCGGCACCGAAATCGTCGAGGCCATCATGTACGCGGTGAATACCCAGGCATAGATGGAGAACCCCTTGAGGTTGCCGATGATCACCGGCATCGCTGTCGAGACCACTGTCTGGTCCAACGCGGAAAAGAACATCGTTACAAGGACCGCTCCCAGCGCAAACCACCGCCGGTCGTCGCTAATGCGGTTAGTCCCCTGCGTCTTCCCATTTGCCGACAACATTGCTTCGCCTCCCTTCTGGTTTCTACGCCTCACGAATCCGCGTTTCACGCTTTCTTCGCTTGCTGACATGGTGAGCGGCCGATTTCATCTCAATGGCGGAATAGTCGTCCAAGGTAATCCGACTCGGTGACTGTTTCAAGTATCAGCCGATCGCAGGTCCAGCGGATAGCTGCTTCCGCTCTCCTCCGCTTTGCGCGACGTCCGCTTGCATCGCGCGGAAATGCCACCCTCATCTCTCTTTTGGCGCATCATCTTCGGGGACATTCCAACCGAATCTCTGCTTTCGCCTGAGAGGAAGTTGTGCAACGAGTCTCTCGTGGACTTTGACAAGCAGATTCTTGAAAATGATTCTTTCATCTGCGGAAAGTGCGCTTTCTATCTCGGTTTCGACGTCACGGAGCGACGCCATCGCCTCATCGTGGAGGGCCGTTGCCTTGTCTGTTACGTACACGCGCGATACGCGTTGATCGTCCGGATCGGTCTGTCGCTCTATCCAACCGTCGCGTTCCATCCGTTGGAGCATTGTTGTGGCCGTTGCTGCGGTGACATGAACTCCCTTTGCGAGTTCGCTTTGTGTGATGCCGTTGTTATGTAGCAGGTAGTGAAGGGCGAACCCCTGCGCACGGTGAAGTCCTATCTCCCGCATTTTTGCACGCATACGATCATCACCGAGCCGGAATACGTGTATCAGGAGCTGCCCGATGGTCATTTCTTGCGGATCTCGATCAGTATTGTTGTCTCTTGTTGCGTTTGCCAAAGTTCAGACCTCTAATGATTAGTTGACGAAGGATATTCGCTGGCGGGAGACGCCTTGTCAAGATAGACAACCGCTTTCGTCCTTGATGTTGGCTCCTCTTGCGGTGGAGGCACCTCTGTGGTGTTCGTATGAGAAATGGCCTCACGGGGGTCAACGTGCTTGGGAAAGGCATTGAACTGAACAATGCGTTCTACAAATGGAGGAATCGCACTTGTCTGCAGCGACGGCAGTCGTTGTCGCTTTGTAACACGCGGGAGCAATACTGTGGGCCTTGTTGGACTACTTCCGACCTCCCAAATCCGATCCTCACGATCTGCATAGGGCACACCTTCCCGAGAGTATTACTTCGCGGTAGCTGCAGTCCAAGCAGAGCGCAAATGGGACCTGAAACAGGAGCTGTCATTGCAGCGCGTGTCTATGCGTTGGAAGACGACTCGCGAATATGTTATACGCAAGAGCTTGTGCGTCGTTCCCCTCAGGTAAGAAGATATTGCGGACGTCTTTCGTCCTTCCGTATCACTCTCTCAATTAGGAGCTGTTTCTAGTATAGGTCCTCTTTCCATATGAGTTCTTCCGCACTGGTTCGCTTGTCACTCATGGTTCGGGCTATGATGTTGCAGCGCATTCAGTGATGTGGAATACTAGGTCCAACGCGGAGGTGAAAACGCATGCGAAAGAGCGTTTGGATAGCAGTGTTTCTTCTCTTGGCTTCGGTTCCTTCCTTCACCACCATCAGCGGGTCGATCCGTCTGTGCGACTATCAAACACCTGAAATGGATCTGCATGATATGCGCTTCTCGTTCAATTACCGGTATTTCGATGACGGGATCAACACCGAATCCGGCATTAGCTCAGGGCGTCTCGGCGTCGACTACAACCGGTCCCTCAACACGGGTACGTTCGGCCTGACGTTCGGAGGGAAGATAGAGATTGCTTTGCAGGATTTTGTACCAATTAGCGGACTTGGGCAGGGAGCAGGCACACTTCGATCATACATGTTCGAGGAGATGCCCCTGCTATTCACTTTCGGTGGCGCAGAGACGTCCTTTGACATAGGCCAAGAGAAGTCTAATCTTGAGATACGTGCAGGTGTTGGCTACGGACGTTTTTCAGACGTCACGCCTCTGGCCAAAGCACTGAAGATTCAGAA
>CAZKAB010000009.1:42079-52818 GCA_964550615.1 uncultured Thermotogae bacterium | reverse complement strand
ATGTCCCAGACGACACTATGTTGTAGCCAATCTCATTGCGGCATCATCCCCTGTTAGATAGACGCCAACAACACCTTTCTCGGAGGGTGGCCACGCAAGTGTCGATTCGCCTAAATACGCGCACGGAAACTTGGCAACTCTCATTGCCCTCTCGCCACCTAATCTTCTTGCTGTCAGGTTGGCAGCCTGGTGCAGCATTTCAGCTCACTTCAATCGCGAACGCCGAGACCCAAGCCTAGCCAATTGGATTCGAGAGCAATTCTGAAGATTAGCCCATTTCCATCCACCATCAAAGCGAAACTTGCGATGGGAAGAGTATTTTCGTATACTAGACTCACGGAAATACCGATGGGTTCAGGATTGGCAGCATATGTGACACGAGGATTCCCAAGCCGGTACCCACAAATTCGGAGGTGAAATGGCGATCCAATGGATGACGAAGAAGCGTTTAGAGCAAGGACGCCGTCTCACGTCCGTGTCGACGCCATCGACGGCGCGCGCTGCAGCGTTGTCTCCAACCCACTCCCAACCGAATTAATCGCGAAACGGGATCGCTTAATCAGACACGAACCAAACCACCCAATGCGCAGGGTTGTTGCTTCGCCTGTATTGAAACAGATGATTGGTGGCAGCTTAGGCCGAGTGTATCTCTGTCACTGCCTGAGAGACATCGCATCCTCATCGTCACGGCCTCACACTAGACAATTCCGAAGCGTCATTCAAGCGAACGTACGCAAACGGCGCAGCCATTGCTTGCCCAGTAAGGAGAGTGATTACAATCGAAAGCATCGCGACCAAACCCAGGATCAGTGTGATTCAACAAGAGACCGCATTCCCGCAATGGCTTACGAGAAGTGGATTGGCTCGCTTTCTCCACGAATCGATGAAGCCATACGAGGATGACCTTTCCGACATCGAAAGGGCACTCGCGCATGTGTTCGAGCGCGATGCGAACCAGGGTGGGTTCGTCGTGCTCGCAACCGATGAGGAAGAAGTGTTAGGCGCAGCCGTAATTCACTACACGCCATGGGGTGGGTATGTTCCGGAGAACTTGCTCCTGTTCATCGCCGTGCGCCCGGAGTATCGAGGCCAAGGGCTGGGGCGCACACTCATCGAAGAGGCACTCGCCAATTGCGATGGCGATATGAAGCTACACGTTGAGCACAACAATCCGGCAAAGCGGCTGTACGAGCGAGTTGGGTTCACGTCAAAGTATGCCGAGATGAGGTACGAACGATGAACCGCCTTTTGATCGATCTTGACGCGCTGCGCCACAACTATCGCGTTGTCTCATCTTGGGTCAAACAACATGGTGGAAGCCTTACTGTGGTGACTAAGGCTCTATGTGGTCATGCAGATCTCCTTCGGGCGCTCAACGATTTCGGGGTAGCATCGATGGGGGACTCACGTATCGAGAACTTGCGCGAGATTCGGAAGAACGCTCCCTCCGCCGAAGCATGGTATCTGCGTCCGCCGCACGCTTCCGCGTTGCACAAGCTTCTTCCTTTGTGTGATGTGTCGTTGAACAGTGAACTGGCGACAATCCGGGAGATCGACGCTGAGTGCCGCCGGAGAAGAACCACCCATCAAGTTGTACTCATGATGGAGCTCGGCGATCTGCGCGAAGGCGTCTTACCCGGGAGACTGCTGGAGATAACCGAGGATATCTTGCGCATGTCGCGGATCTCGCTCGCCGGACTGGGCGCCAATCTTGGCTGTCTGAACGGGGCGATCCCGATGTCCGAGGAATTGACGCAGCTGTCGCTTTATCACGAGCTTCTCGAGCTCAAGTACGACATAAGGATTCCATACGTCTCGGCAGGGACCAGTGCAGGACTTGGTCTCCTCCGCGATGGCAGCCTTCCGAGAGCAATCAATCACTTCCGTGTTGGAGAGGCTATCCTGCTGGGCACCGATCCTGTAACCGGCGAGCCATTCCCGGGGCTTCGAAGCGATGGCGTGATCCTCGAAGCCGAGGTTGTCGAAGTGAAAGAGAAGCGCCTGGTGCCGTCGATCGAAACGGCGAAAACACCGTTCGAGCCGATCGATAGCGAAGAAGAGAGAGAGCCGGGAGAGCGCGGATATCGTGCCATCGTCACCGTGGGTCACGTCGACACCGACGTTAGTGGACTGACACCGCTACATCCAGAGTACACGATCGCAGGCGCAAGCAGTGACATAACGGTAGTAAACCTGGGATCCGATCATAACGGACTCTCACTGGGAGAGACACTCTCCTTCCGCCCCAACTACTCCGCCTTCGTTAGGCTGATGAATAATCCATATACCACGAAAGCGCTCGTTGAAGAACCTGCGTTCGCTCAGACAGTACACCAGCTTATCAAGTCGTGATCAACTGTGCATTCCGCAACCGCCATGCCAGCACGTCCGATCAATTCCCGAGGGGCTGTCGCCAATGAGCTACCTTGCATGGCATGGAGCCGAGGATACTGCGAGGCCCGCATGCAGGCTTTGCCCCTGTGGATTGGGATGCTAAGCATGTGGCAACACGGTGTATGAGTCACGGGATTGTTCAGTAGAGTCATTCATTCCGCTAGAGATTGTCAGCGCGTGGCTGATGCGGCGGACAAATCACTCGCCGCACCGAGCCAAAGGTAGAAAAGCTCGCACTCCTACAGAACACACCGCTTCTTGCGTACACTCTACCTGTATCTGATGAGCCGTGCCGAGCTTTCTTCCTTGACTGCTCGAAGTCGCGGGCGGCTAGAGAGAATGGAGGAATGAGGATGCGATCCCTGCGCTCGGTGTTCCATCATGTAAGGCGATACAGGCTGCCGCTGATCCTGACGATTGCAAGCATGTTGGTTTTGGTCGGCGTTCAGCTGATCGCCCCGTGGCTTGTCCGGACGATGATCGCAGCCGTCACCGATCCTTCGGCGGGGCCGCAGACCCTGTCACTGATCGCTCGCCTCGCGCTCATTGCCTTGGCAGTGTACGTTGTTCGCGCCGTAATGCAGTTCGTTCGAAGCTACGCGGCGCACGTTGCCGGTTGGCACGTCGTGGCCGATGTCAGAAGCGAAATCTACCAGCATCTGCAACGTCTGTCGCTTCGATTCTACGAGGATAAACAGACCGGTCAGCTCATGTCCCGCATGGTCAACGATTCGGATCTTCTCGAACAACTGGTCGCTCATGCTATCCCGGATGTTCTCGTCAATGTATTCATGCTTGTCGGGGTCATGGCGGTGCTCGCGAGCATGAGCTGGCGGCTCGCGCTTCTCTCCATGCTCCCGATTCCGTTGATCATCCTCGCCATGCGGGGATTCGCGCGCTACGTGCGCCCCGCCTTTCGTCAGCGCCAAGTTGAACTGGGAGAACTCAACGCAGCCCTGAACGACAACATCTCCGGGATCCGCGAGATCCAAGCCTTCACTCGTGAGGACAGCGAGGCGGATCGCATCCGGAACCGAATCGTGCGCTATCGCGACTCGCTACTGCGAGCGTTGCGGTTGATGGCCGTCTTTCACCCGTCCGTCGAATTCACGGCAGCGCTGGGGACGATAATCCTCATCTACTTCGGCGGCAAGCTGATGTTGGGCGGGACATTGGGCGTCGCTGACTTGGTTGCCTTCTTCCTGTATCTCGAGCTTCTCTACCAGCCGGTACGCGCGCTCAGCGGCGTGTGGGAGAATATCCAGCAGGCGCTAGCCGGCGCCGACCGCATCGCTGAATTGCTCGAACAGGAGCCGGACGTGGCCGAGCGACCCAATGCGGTTGATGGGCCGAGACGGGCTGAAGGCGCCATCAAATTCAGCAACGTAAGTTTCCGCTACAGTGCGGGCGACACAGTACTTCAAAACATCGACCTGGACATCGCCCCGGGTTCGGTCGTCGCGCTCGTTGGACCAACGGGAGTTGGCAAGACCACGCTCTCAATGTTGATCCCCAGATTCTACGACGTCACCGAGGGAGCGATCACACTGGACGGCCGCGATATCCGCGACCTAACGCTCGCCAGCCTGCGTCGCCAGATCAGCATCGTCCTCCAAGAGGTGTTCCTCTTCCACGGCACGGTCGGTGAGAATATCCTCTTCGGACACCCTGGAGCGACGGATCGGGATATGATGAAGGCGGCGCAAATCGCGAATGCCCACGAGTTCATCGAGCAGCTCCCGGAACGATACGACACCCTAATCGGGGAGAGAGGCGTCAAGCTCTCAGGCGGTCAACGGCAGCGCCTCGCCGTCGCACGCGCAGTCCTTAAAGACGCGCCGATCCTGATTCTTGATGAAGCAACCTCCTCGGTTGATACCGAGACAGAAGTACTGATCCAGCAAGCGCTGGAGCGATTGATGGCCGGACGGACAACCGTGGTGATTGCCCATCGCCTGTCAACGATCCGCAACGCCGATCAGATCGTTACATTGCAGGATGGCCGGATCGTCGAACAGGGAACGCACTGCGAGCTTATGGCAAAGGACGGCTTGTACAAGTATCTCAACCAGGTTCAGCTGCAAAGCGAGCTCCGGTCATCCATCGAAGACAACTGACACCGGGAGTAGCGCGCTGCTAGGCCGATGGACCGCAACCAGCAACCGACCCGATAGTCAAGTGAACTCTGCCACCATCCCGCCATGTCCATCATAACTTCTCAAGCGTTCTAGTTGAGGTCAATTGCCTCGCGATCCGTTCTCATTTGCTACAATGACTCTATGACTGTGCAATCAATCTACATCGAGACCCCGCGAGTGATCGTTCGCCGATTTGAAGAACGTGATGTCGCCGACGTCATCGAGTATTCAAGACACGACGAAGACGATGCCGCCCGCCGCAGGAACATCGGCTGGGAACCTAACGCAGATAGCGTCCTTAAATGGTGGACGCCGATGATGACACTGACACTCGACGAAGCGACAGCGTGGCTTTCGCTCGTCATCGAGGTTAAAGCACGTGAGCGCGTTGTAGGGAATGTTGGCTTCAACACGCAAAAGATCAGCGAACAGCGGCAGGGCATGATCGGTTGGACGCTTGGAAAGGCTTTCGAGGGGAACGGATACGCTACCGAAGCAGTCAGCGCACTCATTGACTATCTCTTCTCCGTCGGAGAATTCCACCGTGTTTACGCAAAGACCTCTCCGAACAACAGGAAATCATGGCGGCTGATGGAGCGGCTTGGGATGCGCCGTGAAGCGCACTTCATCAAGAACTGCTTCCACGACGACGTCTGGGTTGATGAATACCTCTACGCAATCCTGGCCGAGGAATGGCGAGAAAGGAATCGCAGATTGCGCAGAGCGTGACGACGAAGCTCGCGATGGTTGCGAGAGGCCGTACCTTGTTGTCCATCAGCGAGATCATCGGCTCCCAGAACCACGCCACAATAACGCCTTCCATGCGCAGAAGATGTTCCATCATAGCATCGCTTTGGATGGGTATTTCCACGATCTCTACGACATGCGACGTTGGCGCATCGCCCGAAGGCGCTTAAGAGCGGCTTCGTATGACTTGTCCGTCTTTGACCAGTCTACAAGACGCCTGCATGGAAATGCTTCACACTCAGAGCAATACTCGAGATGTCTTTCTTCCACACAGCAGTGAAGAATCCAGCAGTCGGGCGACCAATGAACAGAACGATCGCTTCGGCAACCCTTGCAGTACATCAAGCGAGCCATTGCCTCGCCGGCGCCTTCACCCTTTGTCAGCCAACCTTGCTCCCTATACCAGTTAATTGCTTCCTCAGCAGCTGACTCGTCGAATGGCAATCTGCGGATGGAGCAAGAGCCGCAATCAAGTCCACACACAGCCAACATCCTTGGCTCCGTCATTGTGGTAGTCACCTCCTGATAAGCTTGATCTGTCTGCTGAGCACTTCTACAAAAGGCAGATAGGCCACTATATGGGACAAGATACGCAACGCAACAAACCGCGCAATTACAGTGCGCCGCTTTCCAGGCCGGCCTCTCCATACAGCCCGGGACGTTGCTTTCCGGCAATCAGTAAAGTAGCCTTCCGCCATGGTTCTGATCAACGTCATTGTACCCGTAATTATTGTTGCCGGTGCCGGATTCATGTTCGCGAGGCTTACGCGCTTCGACGTGGCGTCGCTGACCAAGCTGACTTTCTACGTTCTCAGCCCGGCCCTGATCTTCAATTCGATGCTCAATCCGGCAATTTCCGCGACGACGCTCGCCAACGTGGCGCTGTTCGTCGTTATCGTCCACAGTACGCTCTTGCTACTCGCCGCCATCGGCGTGCGATGGACCGATTGGGATGCAGATACAAGGACTGCGGCGATCCTGTCATTTTCACTTAACAACTGCGGCAACTACGGTTTGCCGGTGCTCCTGTTTGCTTTCGGGGAAGCCGGGTTCACAATCGGTGTGGTGTACATGGTCGTGCACTTGACATACCAAATCCTGTTTGGCGTCGGCATCGCCAGTTGGCGAAAAGGGATGTCGATTCGGTCTTTGTTGAGAAGGATCATCTCTGTACCGTGGTTGTACGCTGTGATTTTGGCCGCCGTTATCCGGCTGACGTCGTTTGACCTCCCCGCTGCCATTGGCCGTCCGGTGGCACTACTGGCAGACGCGGCGATCCCCGTTCAGCTAATACTGCTCGGGATGTCGCTTGCCACCGCGCGCGTTGGAAGCCTGCTCCGGCAAGCCGTTCCGATTTCGCTCGCCAAGCTCGTCATTCCGCCCCTCCTCGCTTGGGGAGTAACCGCTGCCCTTGGTTTCCACGGGCTGTTGCGAGCCGTGATGATAATAGAAGCAAGCACGCCAACGGCGGTAAATGCTCTCATCCTGTCGCTTCAGTACAAACGCCGCTCCGAGCTTAGCGCATCGGTCGTTCTCCTAACCACAATCGGCGGAGTCGGCGTTACCAGTCTGCTTCTCTGGCTGCTGGCATAGACCCGCGATCTGCAAGTTTCCGCCTCTAGCGGTGGATCAGCCGTCCGATCGGTGGCACGACGATGTCGATCGCTCCCTCCGGGCACATCTCCTGACAGCAATAGCAGCGGATGCAACGAGCGTAGTCGTGCGCCGGTGCTCTTGTGCGATCATCACCCGCAAACGCGATCGCCTTCGGTGTCACCGGGCAAATGGAGACACACGTGCCACAACGCGTGCAGAGATTGTCTCGAACAACCGGCCTCGGCACCACCAGTCGACGCGCGATGCGGCTAACGCGGTCGGGTCGATCGGTGGTAGGCCGGCGCTGACGGTTAACATCGAAGTCGGCGGCAATGAGAGGTTCGATAGGATCGCCAGCCAATTCGATTTCACTTGCACTCCCAAGCCCCATAGATTCGCCGTACATGATGGTCGGAACAAGCGATGGATCGAGATTGACAAGTCTGCATACGGTCGTGTCGATCGCCACCGGATCGGTGGAGATGAGGATCAGGTTCATCGCTCGCGGCTTGCCGTTCTGTGGCCCGTTCCCCTCCATCGCCACGATGCCATCCATCACAAACAACCGCGGGTGCAGCAGACGATTGAGGTCGACGAGCATCTGTGAGAAGAGATCTACATTCGGGAGACGCGCGTGAAACTCGGCCTTGAGCACTCCCGGAATGCAGCCAAACTGGTTCTTGATCGCGCCCGTAATCCGCGTCATCCCGTGTGTCTTCATCTTGGGAAGCGAGACAATGCCGTCGGCCGACAATACGCCGTCTGCGATGGTGAACTGCTTAATCAGCCCGCCGTCTGGAAATGCAACCGTTGTTCCGTTAACCAGATCCGCAAGAGGAATTCCAAGTTCGTCAGCCACATCCACCAAACCGCTCTTGCGGGCGGCGGGAGCGGGGCGACCGAAACCGGGCGAGTCTCCGTAGACCAAATCGGCGCCGGCGGCACGCAGATGCTCCGCCACTGAGCGAAACACGCTCGGATGCGTGGTCACCGCTCGTTCGGGGGCTTGTCCCGTAAGTAAGTTTGGCTTCAGAAGGATCCGCTCGCCCGGAGCAACAAACGCCGCCGCGCCTCCGAGTAGACTCAATCCGCGCCCGATCGTCTCGTGCACTTCTTCAAGGTCGTAGGAATCGCAGTGAAGCACGACGGTCTTCGCACTCTCTCGTGTCTTGTCCAGCATTACCCCTCCCCGCGAATCACGCTTCGAGACCACCAGCACGAGAAGCAGGACTCTTCAGTTCCCCAACTTGCTGATCAATACTACATCATTGTAGAACCTCCGTACACAAGCGCCGCTTAGCTCCCTGCCGGCCGATTTGGCCACACATAGGATTGCACGTATAGCGTTCACTCTTTCGAATGCGTTTGCATCTCCTAATGTATCAGTAGTACACATGACCGGAGAATCGATGTTTCTCACAAGTATGAGGAGAAAGGAGGCGTTCATTGAATGCGGCCGGATACTTCCCGGTGTCATACGCAGTCCGTTCTACTGCCGCACTAATCCCGGCGGAAGTGGGTAGCTATTGTCGACTTGAATCGGAGAAGACTGGACCTTGAAAGAGGATCGCGTTGCCTCACGTTCAAGGAAGGCCAAAGTCTAGGAGGTGCAAATGAAAAGGATTGCGATCGGTCTCATCTGTTGTTGCTTAGCATTTCTAGGCGGCTGCGTGCCTGGCGTTGATGACGGAACCGGCGGTTCGGTCGGAGAGGACTACTTAGTTGACGTGTCATACAACCTAAGCTCGGTCGTGGTAGTCACTCCGGCGTACGATCCGAACAATCCTGAAGACGTCCCGGAATCATACGAAGAGCTAGAGCCTATCAGCGCCATCATAAGTTCCGGTGTGTCGGTGCTTCCAACGGACGTTAGGCTTGCAGGTGATGTGCTTGTGGTTGGCATGCACAGTAGTATCGATATAGTGCTGAATGAAGCAAAGGATATGATCCTTTCGGCGAGTGCGACGCGGGTCAAGAATTCCGGCGTTGAACGAGAGTGGGAGCGCACTGATAGCATCCTCGCGACAAACATTCCTCTAATCCCTCCAGAAAAGGACCAACCTTCGAATATCTCTGTGTATCGTCTTTCCGGAACGGGAGTATGCTCTTCCGTTAGCTTCCTCGACTACAAGAACGTTAGAAGCGCAACTAATGCAGTTCCGGACGTTGGACCGTCGTACGCAGTCAAGAACACCGCCATCCAGCAATGCAGTGAGACGTCTTACATAGAGATCACGATCGAAGCAATGCACTGACCGCGCCTTCGTGTTTGGATCAACGATAGAGAAGATTGGGCGGGGACTGCTTCGCCGCAATAAGACGAACAAGTTTGAGACGGTGATCGCCACTTGGTGATTGTTCCGGTCCATCCGTGTATGAGAGCAGGATCACTCTTGCGAGAACCATTCCATTCGCCCCGTAATGTGGCCGATGCAAGTCCTGAGAAAGTTGTGCCAGGCTTCAGCTTCGTCTATGCGGAACAACAACTGCCACATGGCATACTGGTGGCTGACCGTGTATAATCGAAACTAGTTTCGTACGCAATTCATTCGCATACAACCAATAGGTAGATTGCAATCGACCAGAGCTGAGGGTGCGACTTGGCTCAACGGAGCCAAGGAGCATAATTTGAGTTTTGAACAGTTTTCGTTTGACCGGCGCATAGCTGCCGGAGTAGAGTCCGTTGGTTATACCATTCCCACACCAATTCAGGAAAAGGCCATCCCGTTCATTCTGCAGGGGCGTGACGTTCTCGGCCTTGCTCAGACCGGGACGGGGAAGACGGCGGCGTTCGTGTTGCCGATCCTCCAACGATTGAGTCAAGGGCCGCGCGGCGTAGTACGGGCCTTGATTGTCGCCCCCACCCGTGAACTGGCCGAGCAGATCAACCAGGACATTGTCAGGCTGGGTAATAGCACGAAGATTCGCAGCGTTACCGTCTACGGTGGCGTGAGCAAAGGCCCCCAACTTGCAGCCCTGCGCCGAGGTGTGGAGATCGTAGTTGCCTGTCCGGGCCGCCTACTCGATCATGCCAACGCTGGCGCAATCGATCTATCACACGTGGAAGTATTGGTTCTCGACGAGGCCGACCGCATGTGCGACATGGGGTTCCTCCCCGACATCCGTCGGATAATTCGACTGGTCCCGAAGAAACGGCAGACACTGTTCTTCTCGGCGACCATGCCCAAGGATATTCGTGCCCTCGCCGACAGGATACTCACTGATCCGGAATCAGTACAGATTGGCGCAATCGCTCCCGCAGAGACGGTCTCGCATGCCCTCTATCCGGTGCCCGATGATCGCCGCAAGGAGCTTCTCATTGCTATGCTGCGGCGGACAGCGACCGGACGCGTGCTTATCTTTACGCGCACCAAACACCGTGCTCATAACCTTGCGACCTATATGAAGAAGCAAGGGTATCATGCAGCGGCACTTCAGGGGAACATGACCCAGAATCAGCGGCAGCGCGCGATCTCGGGGTTCCGCAACGGCGACATAGACATGCTCGTGGCCACCGACATCGCAGCACGTGGCATAGATGTGTCGAAGATTTCGCACGTGATCAACTTCGACATGCCTGACACAGTCGACGCATACACACACCGAATTGGACGCACCGGTCGCGCCGAGCACGCAGGCGAAGCATTCACCCTTGCGGTGCGCGGAGACGGAATGATGGTCAAACAGATAGAGAAGACGCTGGGAACCAAGTTGGAGCGCCGCAGGATTACCGATTTCGACTACGGCACTGGGTTCGCGCCCGAGCGGCAATTCCAGCAATACACCTCGAGATCATCGAGCCTTCCTCGCTCACTCGGAGTACGTGGCTCCCGCAGGAGAGGCTACCGATAGGGAGCAAGAGCG
>CAZKAB010000009.1:39631-41979 GCA_964550615.1 uncultured Thermotogae bacterium | reverse complement strand
ATCGCGTACTGCGATTGCTTTCGCCACGGTCGCCCGAGCAGGAACCCGACAACAACGCCCACCACCAGGCTCAGAGCCAGGAGAATGATGCGCGACATCGAAAAGTCCCAGAACAGAAGCCGGATGGAAACTACCTCTGTATTTTGAACGACAACAATCAGGAACAGAAGCAGAAGAACAATGATCACAACGCTTCTCACTCGCATGGCTCAATCCCTCCTTGCGGACTTTCCTATTCATCATAGCACAAGGTGGCAACGTGAGAAAAAACTGATGACTTCAGAATGTCGATCCCTTGCAGCGATACGACGCTATCTTCCTATCCACGCGACTTGTCTCACATGTGCGTGTTCACATCGATCGCGCATTCTCTTCATCCAGCGTCGCGGACTACTCAACGGACGAACGCGATTGCGGACGGAGAGCTTCGTTTCCTTCCTCGGTTTGGCGAAAGATTCGTGACGTCTTGTAGGCGAAGTCGATCAGCGGTTCCGTCTCGAATGCTTCCAACACTGCCTCACAGATGGCTTCAGAGCTTCTTCTCCTCGACCTAGCTTCACAGATGTAGCGAACAGTCAATTCGACGCCATCGGCCACAATTCGCGTATAGACCACGGGGCGTACGCTTGCGGAAGCGATCAGGAACTTACGAGACGCATCTCGTATAAAACGGGCAGCCTCTTCTGTGACGGACTCAACTCGTGTCTTCAGTATCTCCTCGAGAATCCCTTTCGCTTTGCGCCAGTCAGACTCAAACGTGACTGTGATCGGAATCTCGTTCCAGACATACTTGAATCCTTGAGTGATGTTGACAAGCGGCTCAACGAATACCTTCCCGTTTGGCACATGGACGATACGGCCGGTCATCTGCTCGCCCAGTTCGGGCGGAGCCACCTCAAGCACAGAGAACGTTGATACGCCGATATCGATCACGTCGCCGGAAAGCGACCCGATTTGAATCCGGTCGCCAATCGTGAATGGCCTTCTCCACCCGATGAACGCCCATCCGAACCAGTTGACGATGGGATCCCTCAACGCGATAGCTATCCCGGCCGACACAAGTCCCAAGTACGTTACGAGCGATTGGATTCCTTCCAGCCATACCCGCCCAACGAGTATGACCCCGACGATTGTGAGTGAGTAAGTGCCAATCTTCCGCCAGTGGTACCTGGTTCGAGGTTCATCCGTTCTTCGGTGCACGACAACGATGAATGCCCACCGGATTAACCACAAGAGAATGACAATGCCCGCTGTGAGCAACAGCTTACCCATTGTCTGAGATCCGAACCCTGTTACCGTGCCGAGCCAGTCGATCGCCTTTTGCATGTCTCGCTCCGGTTCGCGCTTGAGTCCTTCAAGATACCTCATTTGGGTCCGCGAGTCGACTATCCCTTGGCTTCCGGAGCGCAGCCACGGCCCAGCCAGCGTGGAATACCGATCGCCACTGGGGAAATAGCGGAGATACGTATCCAGTACACGATTCCGCGTGCAGCAAGGCTGTCCTCAGCATAAGGTCAAGCCACATCCTTTTGCTGTTCCTAGCAGCCGGCAACAATCGATTCGATGAAAGAGTGAACAACCGACTGCAGTTGCTGCGCCTCCTTTGTAGGGACATGATCGGTATCCATTCTCGCTTTGCTGGCGGACCCTCCCAGAGACGGATTGACCCCGTCAGTATCGGGCAATGTCCGGCTCATCTGGGTGCACACCTGCCATATCGTGAAAATGAGACTACACAATCGTTTGCCGCGCCCAATGGCCGTGTTGCTGGATACGCTCGCATGCCCGCCGAAACAGGGTGTACCTTGCCTCAAAGGAGGTAACGATGCTGCTGAAAGCACGCGCATGCACGACATTCATCATTCTCGCGGGCTTGTTGGCGGCGGTAGCAGGATGTCTTCCAGTTGCCGCCCCAGGCGTTCCGGCTCTGCTGACGCCTTCCGACGGAGCCGTAATCGATGGAGATAGTGTTTCTTTTTCATGGAGTTCTGCATCACAGGCAACGCAGTACAAACCTACAGTCTGCGTCGATCCATCGCTCACCGCCTCGTCGCTTGTGTTCCAGTCCTCAGTGGGCGAAGCGACCCAGATAACGCTCGAGAGTTTTGACAGCGGAACAACCTATTACTGGACGGTATGGGCATCCAACTCCGCGGGAGATTCACCTGCCGCGCCGACGAGATCGTTCACTACCGCAGGGAGTGGAACCGGCGCCGATCCGACTGCGCGAGTATGGACGAAGATGAGCGAGCCGACGAATGCATTCTTCACCAGTGTTTGGGGGAGATCGTGGAACAACGTGTACGCGGCTGGCTGGAGCGGCGTCATTATCCACTACAACGGCACAA
>CAZKAB010000009.1:31383-39531 GCA_964550615.1 uncultured Thermotogae bacterium | reverse complement strand
CCCAGATGCCATATCCTCTGAGCATCGGAACAAGCGGCGAACCGTTGCCGACGCTCCGCTCAATATGGGGGGCGAGTCCCACAGATATTCTTGTGGACGGCGACGGCACCCTGCACAACAGCGCCAGACTGCACTTCAACGGAACCGATTGGCATCAGTGTGCCGGTGGCGGTTTGAGCGATATGTATAGCATCTGGGGAAGCAGCGCGAACGATGTCTTCGCGGCAGGGTTTAATGGTATCTTCCACTCGACGGCACCGTAGCAATCCAGCAGGATCTGACAATGAAAGTCACTGCTCGGCCGGAATTCGTTTGCAGCATCTGGCCCGGCACTGGTGTGACAACTGCTGACGCCGGTCAGCGCTTGCGTTCAATGTCCTGACACAATCATCTGTGGCTAATGGACGTCCACAGCGAACTCGCTGCTAGATCCACCGCATGAGGAGATCACACCTCTGATCTCCCATAACGTATGTCATCCCGGATCATACCGAACGGCGCTCCTCTAGCTTCTGTTTCCTTGTGTTTACATCATAGCAGGGGTATCCTTGCAAATGCCTGCTTTGAAGGGAGAAGTTATGACTATCGACAATCATGACAACAATGGGTTTCTCCATCGCATATCCAGTTACGGCTTCGGAATCTCGGCAACGTCGTCAATCCCCCTCTACTATCAGCTTTATCTCATACTGCAGCGCGCAATCCGTGACCACACCCTCGAGTCCGGGGATCGGTTCCCCGCAGAGGAAGCAATTGCGGCGCATTTCTCCGTCAGCCGTCCAACGGCAAACCGCGCCGTCCAGGAATTGATCAGACGTGGATGGCTTTCACGCCAGCGCGGCCGCGGGACGTTTGTGCAGGAGATGTTGCCTACACAGCTTTCCCTTCTGAACAACAGCCTTAGCTTTTCCGACGAGATCGGGCGCCGGGACGACCATAGAACAGAGTTTGTTACCCGTACGCTCACAGAAGCAACAGACGAGGACGCTGACACGCTTGACGTTGAAGCAGGCGAGAAGCTCTGCTATATCCGACGTCTGCATATGGTTGGCGGTCGCATAGTCATGGTGTGCGACTCGAAGCTTTCGGCACGCCGGTTCCCTGCGATAGAGAAGACGCCTTTCGTCGGTGAGAGCCTATTTGCGACGCTGCGCGAGAAGTATGGGTGTCCCATCAAGAAGGCCGAACGATGCGCTGAGGCGGCGGAGATCCTGGACATCGAAGTAGCTCGCTTGCTGGGAGTGCCTCTGTTCGCACCGATTCTCCTGCTGACCGGCTTGGCGTTTGACGACGAAATGCGACCGGTCGAAGCAATGACCGCCTACGTCCGCGAGGGGGTTTCGTTCAAGAATCTCATCTCTGCCGATACCGCACAACAGGCAGAGCCGCGACGAAAGGCGTGCCCGCGTACGCATCCTCCCACGAACGAAGCCTGTTAGCAAAGGGATGCAGGGTCGGCAAGGGATGGCCCTGACGGACTGTATATAACACGTTTAGGGAACCCTTCCGTCTCTATATCTCCGTAGTTGTGCCCCGCATGTGCAGGGTAGACGCAAAACGAGATCAGAGGCTCGGGTCCGGTGTTGATCGATCGATGAGCCCAGAAGGGCGGAGCATACACCATGCGCCCCGCCCGCATCGATTCCGCCGCCCAGCGCCCGTCTGTGGTCTTCATCAGCATGATCCCCTGCCCCCGGATGCAGAGATACGTCTCAGCGGTATCGGCGACCGTATGATAATGCCCCTTGGTGAAGAAGAATTCCCTTCCAACTCTTCCCGGTTCGAGCACACTCATACAGAACAGGAGATGGCCTTCCTGCTCGGGAATGGCCTTCTCATATACGCGATAGTGAATCGGATCCCCAGAGGAGATGATCTGTTCAAGGGCGTCTGCGTCGGCATAGTATCCTCGCATGCCAGACGCGCGCCGAACTATGACACGGTCAGCTGCTTCCATTGCACCCGTCTCGAAATCAACCTCTACGCCAAACGGAATGTCGTATGCTGTCACTGTCGGCCAGCCTCCTTGTGCGTTGATCTCACCTGCGCAGCGACCTCGGAAAGCCGGTCGAAGAAGGGCCCGGATGTCGGTATATCGACATCGAATACTTCGCTGATCACGCGCGTCCATCCGTGAATGAAGTATGTCCACCCGTCTTCGACCATCAGTTCACGATCCTCCATCTGTGACCGCGCTTGTTCCAGGAAGCGAAGATCTCCTCTGTAGTTGAAATCCCACACGCGGGCCCGTTTGGGGAACACCGCTCGGTCGGACAGCGGGGAGCCGGGACGATCCTTACCCAGGCCGGTGGCGTTCACGATCAGCGTTCCCGGAGGCATTCCGGCACAAAGCTGATCGTTCTCCGCGGCATCGGGCGCCAGAACGTATTCCACGACAGTATCGGCCTTGATGTCGACGTGCACTTGGCGCATCTCGTCCAGCCGACCCGGGCTTCGGTTGGAAACGACGATTCGCTCTGGATGGGGTCGGCCGGCACGCGCTCGTTCCAACAAGTCTACGGTGAGCGCGAGCGAAGAGCCGCCGGCCCCCATGACCAGAACCTCGGCGCCCGACCTCCAGTGCGTCTCGGGCACAAGAGCATCCAGAGCCAGCCCGCTCGTGATAGGATCCATCGCCTTGCCCACAAGTTTCTCACCCCGCTTCGATATGCAGCTGATCTCGCCGAGACGTGCAGCGTACGGTCCCAGCGTGTCGAACAGGTCACTGGTCGCCGACAGCAGATCCAACTTGTGGGTGGTAACCAGTGCACCCATGGAAAGCGGATCGGTCTTGATGTGTTCGACGATCCGCCGATACCGCTCCGGGCGGTCGTGCAGGGCGAAGTCGACTCCGACTATCTCCGCACCGATCCCGAGTTCCTCCGCCCAGCGCGGAAAGACTCGCATGATCGACGAGCGAGTTGTCGTGACACCGATGAAGTAGAGGGTCGGCACACGCCCCGGCCCCGGCAGCTCACTCATCGAATCCCCCTCCGGAACCGGCTTCGATTGGCCTAATTGTCCCACTCGGGACCAAAGTCGGGCTGGATCATCCGTTCGCCGCGCGCCATCGCGTTCATCGCAGCCATGTCATTGTCGGATAGCTCGAAATCGAAGATCTCGAAATTCTCTTTCGCATGATCGAATCCGGACGCCTTCGGAATCGCGCCTACGTGCGATTGCTGCATGAACCAACGCAGCGTAGTCTGAGCTGCTGTTTTCTCGTACTTGGCCCCGATCGCAGCGATCGTTTCATCGGAATGGCATTTTCCGATCCCCAACGGCGCGTATGCCGTCACGAGAGCGTCGTGCTTGCGGGCGGCGTTAATGACTTTGGATTGGTCGAGGTATGGATGATATTCGACCTGATTACACACAATCGGTGCGGCTTTCGCAGCACGCTCAAACAAGGCGACGGGGAAATTACTCACGCCGATATGTCGAACCTTGCCTTGGGCAACTTCTTTCAGCATCGCTTCCAGAGTCTCTTCCACTGGAAACTTCGGATTCGGCCAGTGAATCAGCCATAGGTCGACATAGTCGATGCCGATGTCCCGTAGACTCTTGTTCAGACTCTTTCGCACGCCATCGGGAGATAGGTCGTCCATCCACGCCTTGGTGGTGATGAACAGATCCTTCCGCGCGATTCCGACGGAACGAATCCCATCGCCGACGGCCTTCTCGTTCTCGTAGATTTCGGCAGTGTCCAAATGCCGGTAGCCTATCTTGAGCGCATTCTCCACCGCCTGAGTGCATTCAGCGCCCTTCATCCGGAACGTGCCGAAACCAAGCGCGGGGATTCTCGCTCCGCCTACGTTTTCGTACTTCATGGGTGACCTCTCCTTCCTTATGTAGAACCTTGGTTACCGAATGCCTGAGTGTAGTCCTCGTGGAACTTCACTGCGGCTGCCTCCACTGCAGGATTCGAACAGATCTTCGCAATGACGTTGGATTGGATTGCCGCGTAATCCGCGCCGATCTTCCAGGCCAGCATCAACTCTTCGGGAGTGCGGACACTGGCCGCGATCACGCTGGCAGGCAGATTGTGTTTCCGCACAAGTTCCACCATATCTCCAACCACCTGACACCCGTCCCCACCGATATCATAGATCCGCGCCATGTACGGCGCGAGGAACACCGCCCCCGCCCTCGCCGCTAGCAATGCCTCGTTAGTCGCACAAATGGCCGTTGCCGTGATGCGAACCTCTTCCGCAGACAGTTCGTGAATCGCTTCGATCCCCGCAGCTGTCACAGGAACCTTCACTACAACGCGGGCCGGGTCGATC
The DNA here is from genome assembly GCA_964550615.1 of uncultured Thermotogae bacterium. Taxonomy (GTDB): domain Bacteria; phylum Bipolaricaulota; class Bipolaricaulia; order UBA7950; family UBA9294; genus M55B144. The sequence goes on along the minus strand of CAZKAB010000009.1, from coordinate 35,245 downwards.
TTCGCCAGGCACCGTCCTTCTCTGACCATTTCGTCAGCCGTGATTCCGCTGACCTGAATGAACACCGGATCCGGGACGATGCCAAGCAGAGTGCGGACAAGTTCCTCCGAAGGGACGCCTGCCTGCGCAACGAGGCTCGGATTACTGGCGACCCCAACAAAGATGCCAAGCCGGTAGAATTCTCTTATCTCATTTGGATCAGCCGAGATTAGTATCAGCTTCATGTCTCTTCCCCTCTATGGGCTTCGATGGCGTCCAAGACCGCGCCCATGTGCGCCAGGGCGGGGCCGCCGTCCATGATGACGGCAACGAACGCGGATTCCTTAATCTCATCTTCTGTCGCGCCCGCAGTGATCGCAGAGCGGACGTGGTACGAGATGCAGCGCTCGCAGCCCTTGACGAGCGAGATGGCGACCGCGATCAACTCTTTGTGCTTTCTTGATACCGCACCGTCCGCATGTGCAGCAGCGGTAAATCTGCGCCATGCGGAAACAGTGCCGGCATACGGAGGAACGGAAAGACGCTTCATGGTTTCAGCAAGATCCTCTGTGGCTTGATACATTGCTTCGATGTTGCTCATGATTCCCCTTCTCTTGCGCGTGGCGTCAAACCAAGCGCGCGCAGTCCGCCGAGTGACACATTCACAGCCACACGTCGCGCGCCGGCATCAATGAGAGCCCCTACAATCGCGAGTGTTGTCACTCCTCCCGCTGCCTTGACCTTGAGACGATTGAGAGAAAGATTGTGTAGGGTCTCTACTACCTGGGCGCTGGCGGAGCCCTGCGCATTCGGATCGGTGGAGACAAGGCGAAATCCGACCGTGTTCGCAACATAATCGAATCCACAATCCAAAGCAATGGCGCACGCTTCGCTGATCTGCTCAGAACTCAGTCGGTCGGTCTCCAGCACCAGTTTCAACGCCACCTTGCCCGTTGCGTTTCGAATCTCTGCGAGTTCTCTGCGCAAGTCATCCCATCTCCCGGCAAGGATTGCTCCGAAGTGGGGAACGATGTCAAGCTCGCTTGCGCCTTGCTCGACGGCAACAACCGCCTCTCGCGCTTTGACGCACACGGATTGGGTTCCGAATGGAAAGCTGATGACTGTGGCTACGGACGGGCCGCCATCCGCAATCCACCCGGCGGCGGGACGAACGAGCGCAGAGGGGACGACGACCGCTCCAAGACCGTGCAGGACCGCCTCCGTACACATCGTCTCGACATCCCTGTAGGTGATCTCTTTGCGCAGGTCTGTGTATTCGATCGCAGCGGCGATCAAGCCGCGATCTTTCGTTTCGGGAGCATGCGATGTCATGAGAAAAGCTCCTTTGCTTCATCTAGGATGCGAAAGATGGGGCTCACGTGAATATTGTCCGCACCGGCGGCAAAGTAGCCGAGCGCGCGTTCGACCGTTCTTACACCGCCCGACACATCGATCTGGAACGTCTCGCCGAACTCGCGCCGGACCAAGACAACATCATCCACGCAGGTATTCCATCCGTACCCGGACGATGTCTTAATTCCCGTCACTCCGGCCTTTGCATACGCCTCGAGCGTCCGCGCCAGTTCGTCGCGCGTAACAATGGCCGTCTCAGGAATAACCATGACGCGAATCTCCTTGTTGGAAGCATCGATCATCGCCTTGGCATCATCATAGACGGCGTCGAAATCGCCCGACTTGATCGCTGTAAAATGCCCTCCAATATCGATCTCTTCCGCCCCCAGACGTACACCCTCCCTTATTGCCGCCACTTTTGCTGCGGTAGACCAGTTACCCACCGGATAGGCGGCTTCGACACCAACCGAGATCCCCAATGGAGTGAGGATATCCTGCGCCATCTCAACCCATGGCTGGTCGACAAAAATGGCGGCGATAGTCGGGTATTGTGCGAACCTTCGGAGAAAGGATCTCGCTTCATCCTCGGCGGCAGCGGGAGAAAAGGTTGCCGTCATCATTCGATTCGCAAACATCTCTACCGTCAACGGAGCGCTGCGGGGCTTCTTATTGCCCGTCATTTTCACCTTCCCGATCTTTATCTGATGGTTGGGAGCGCATTATCTCGGACATCTCCCGCTGCATTGCAGCAATATCGCCGAACAGTGGCTCCAGCGATTCGTATGCTTGCTTGAATAGACTGTACTCCCGGTCGTATGTGGGCTTGTGCTCTGCAGTCGGCCGGTCGGTTCCGGCAATAGGCGACAGCTTGGCAGCGATGCTGAAATCGTCGAATGCACCGATTCCGACGCCGGCACAGACAGCAGCCCCAAGTGAGGTCGCAAATTCGCCGCTTTCGAGACGCTCGATAGGAATCCCCAACATGTCAGCAAGCGCGTGACAGAGGACCGGATTGCGGATGCCGCCTCCGATCATGCGAAGGGAGTCCAGCGATGCCCCCTGTTCGGTGAGGGCATCGAAGATGATGCGAAGGTTGAACGCGACACCTTCGAGTACCGAACGAACGAGTTCCCCCAACCCGTGGCTTCGCGCCAGCCCGATGAATGCCCCTCTGGCATCTTCGTTCCAGTGCGGACTTCGTTCCCCAATTAGGTAAGGCAGGAAAAGCACGCCGTTCGCGCCCGCAGGCGACTCGTTCGCCCATCGGTTGAGGAGTGCGTATGCCTCATCGTTGCTCTTCCCCATTTCCTTGGGGAAAAGAACGTCTCTGAGCCAATCGTATGATCCGCCGGCGCTTTGCATCGTGCCGACCGGCATGTAGAGGTTCGGCTCGAGATGACAGAGGTTGAATGTGCGCATCGCGGGGTCAAACACGGGCGCATCCGTCGCGATAGCAATCCACGAGGAAGATCCGAAGTAGTTGTACCCTTCGTTAGCGCGAATCACGCCCGCACCCACGGTGGCGCACGCTCCGTCCCCTCCTCCGAGGACGACGGGGACCCCCTCGAGATCGATACCGTCAGTGGACTGTACCGATCCGACAATCGTGGATGATGGGCGAGCGTCGGGGAATAGGCTCTTCGAAATCGCAGCGGCCGCGAGCAGATCGTCGCTCCACTCTTTTTTCGCGATGTCGTATGCGTTGGTGGCCGATGCGTCTGAATAGTCGGTGGCAAAACAGCCCGTGAGGCGCGCTACGATATAGTCCTTCGATTGGAGGACAAAGCGGGTTCTCTTATAGATCTCAGGCTCGTTGTCTCGAATCCACATGATCTTCTCGATAGTGTAGTTCGGGTTGGGACGAGTCCCTGTGATGCGATAGATCTCCTCCGCCGACATCGATTGCAGTAGCGCGGCCACTTGCGCACTCGCTCGTTGATCAGCCCAGATGATTGCTCGACGCAGTGCGTCGCCACGATCGTCAACAGGTACGCAGCCCATCATGTGGCCGCTGAAACTGATCGCCGCAATCGATGACTTGGTGATTCCGACTTTCTTCATGACAGCTGCGGATGCCCTGCAGACTGCCTGCCACCAAGAATCCGGATCTTGTTCGACCCAACCCGGCTTGTCGTAGTAGGTCGGATACGTTTCCAACGCACTCGTTACCAGTCGTCCGGCCGTGTCAAACAAAGTGGCCTTGTTGCCGGTCGTACCAAGATCGTGTGCGAGCAGGTAAGCGGTCCCCATGTCGCCTCCTCGGACGCTAGCCCTTGATGTCTATCGTCACTTTGATCCCGGTCTGTGACGAGACGAGATCAAGTCCCTGCTGGAAGTTGTCCAATCCCGGGATAACGTGAGTGACAAATTCGGAAAGATCTATAGCTCCGGCATCCACCAACGCAACCACTTCGTCGTGCACAGACGCCTCGTCCTCGAACGTCGGCCACTGGACAAAGTGGATTGCCCAGTTGTACGGAGCATCTTTCCAGTCGATTTGGGCGTTCGTCTGGGCGGAGATTCCGTAAAC
>CAZKAB010000009.1:0-31283 GCA_964550615.1 uncultured Thermotogae bacterium | reverse complement strand
ACGGAGCATCTTTCCAGTCGATTTGGGCGTTCGTCTGGGCGGAGATTCCGTAAACTCCGACCTTGCCGTTGAACTTGACGAGTTTGAGGCTGTCAGTCATCAGTTTGTTGATCCCAACTGCGTCAATGACGAAGTCAAACCCGTCAGCCGCAATCTTCTTGGCCCGCGAAACGAGATCCTCGCTTGAAGGATCGATGACTATGTCGGCGCCAAGCCTCTGTGCACGCGTGCGACGATCGGCGTTAGGCTCACTGACTACGATCGGACCGGCACCCTTCAGTTTGGAGAACCGAATCATGGATAGCCCCACCGGGCCGGCGCCATGAATCAGCACCGACGCATTGCGCCCGACCCCGAATCGCTCGATTCCGGAGAGCACCTCCTTGAGTGTGATCAACATCACACCCTGATGCGGGTCAAAGTGCGAGGGCACAATCTGTTGCGCAAGATAGATATCGTAGTAATCGTCTCGCCCGTCGGCTTTCATCGCGCGAATGTCTCCAATGACGCCGTATTCCGCGAAACTCCCCCAACCGGACGCATACTTCTCGTCCTCGACCTTCTCGAGGATTGAACGGAGGACCAGATCGCCCGGCTTGAACGACGTGACCTTGCTCCCCACTTCCACTACCCGGCCCACGCTCTCATGCCCGAGCACCGCTGGGTATGTGTCGAACCCCTTGAAGGAGGCGTGCATCAGCTTGAAATCCGTCCCGTTGCAAATTCCACAGCTCAGGTTTTCCACGAGCGCTTGATAGTCACCAATCACCGGTTTTGGTAGATTCTCCACCTTGACCGATCCATCTCGATATACGACAAGACCTTTCATCAGACTGCCTCCTTGTTGTGCCGTTCCGCCCCTTCAGATTGGGATTACCAAAAAAAACCTCTCCTACCACGCACGTCGCTGGAGATACGGCCTATATGGGACCTTCTTGAGCGGTTCCATGTCCATCCACGCGGCAAACTCAAGGAGGGCATCACTGAGGTTCCCCATCGCAAGCGGAAAGTGATGCTCGAACCCGTTTACCAACACGGTATTAGTGAGCTCGAGCGATGAAATCGGCTCCTCCCCGTTGAGCTTGAACTTGCCCGCCCACCCGCGCGTGCCGCGCGCGCTCGGCTTGCTATCGCCCAACGTCTCGCCCGTTGCCAGCAAAAGGCGATTACCACCGTCCGTAATTCTCATCAACGTGACCGGCGAAGACTTGAGAACCATGTCGTACGCAGCCGGGGCAGGCCCCACTACGCCATCGTCACCCTTTGCATCGATGATGGAATGGCGACATTGTATGCAATGCTCCGTCCACGTAGGGTGCCCGACCCCGCAATGCCAGAGCATGATCGTATCGTCCGACAGATCGAGGGCGGAAAGGTCCATCAATATCGGTTTGTCTCCTCCGATTGCCTTCATCAGTGCCATGGAGATCGCACTTGGAATGTCTCCCTCGCACGCAGCCACGTGCCCCTTTTCGTTGAGGCGGCCGAGAGTCGTGCATGCGGTGAGGCCGTACGCTTGTTGGAAGTGAGGCCAGCACGCTATCCCGACCCCCATGTACTCGTTCTCCTGAATGAGTCGCTCAAAAACCATGTATACGCGGGCAAGCTTCATGAATTCAGCATCTGAGATGCCTTCCGCCGGCACTTCCGATCGAATCGCGTCTGCAACCTTTCGCACATCGTGCTCGCCGAGCGCGTCAGCTTGCGCCAGCATCTCGGTCAACTCATGCCGGTACACCGTGATGTTGAACTTCGATCGCAAGCGACCGTCGTTCCAGTAGACATCGTAGTAGCCCTCAGGCGTCCCGCCGATGTTCGCAAACTTAGCTCCATTGAGCGCCTTGATCCCCTTCAATGCGCGAATCGTCGGATCGAAGCGGGACTGGAACATGTCGCTTTCGGGAAGTCCGTAATACCACTTGTACTTCACGTTTCGTTCCGCAAGATACGTCCCAAGGATGCCGGCGTACAGATTGACCCCACACAACGAATTGAGAAGCAGGGGCCCGGTGGTCTCAGGTTCGGGCACCGCCCACAAACCGATAGGAACCCCTAGATCGGCGAAAGCGGCGATGATCTCGCCGGCAGCGAAGGAGCACGATTGCACGAGCACCATGTCAATGTTGGATGCTGCGAATCGCGCTTCGATATTCGCGCAGACGGACACATCGTTTGTGGCTTCATCGGCAGCTACAAGCTCAAAATCCCATTGCTTCGCGAGTTGGTTCATCGAAGCCACCGACTCACGATAGATGCGCTTGGCAAGATCCTCGTTAAACGATTCGTACCACACTCCAACCAGTCCGATCTTCAATTTGCCCATGCAGTGCCTCCCTTTGCACTCCCCACAATAGTGCTCTTGATCACGCGGTTTTTCTTTGTCGCAGTCTGTCGATGACGACTGCTGTCACAACGAGAGTCCCAATGATGATCTGCTGGTAGAACGGCGAGATGCCGATCAGATTCGCCCCATTGCGAAGAACGCCGAGGAACAGCGCGCCGATGAGTGTGCCGGCCATGCCACCACGACCGCCGAAGAAGCTTGTCCCTCCGATGACCACAGCCGAGATGACGTCAAGTTCCCATCCGGTGGCAGCCGCAGGCCAGGCCGAACGAGTGCGCGATGCCAGAATAATGCCGGCAAAGCCGGCCAGCGTACTGCAGAGGATGAAATTCGTGATGCGGTAACGATCGACCTTGATCCCCGAAAGCCTTGCCGCCTCTTGATTACCGCCGATGGCATACACCGCTCGTCCATACGGAGTCCTCGTTAACACGAGGTATCCTAAAATCATGAATGCTATGAAAATGATGACGGGAACGGGGATCGGCCCCACCATGCCGCCTCCGAGAGCGCTAAACGACTTGGGAAGGTTTCCGATCGAGAGCCCCTTCGTATAAACAAGCGCCATGCCTCGCGCGATGGACATCATGCCCAGTGTAACGACAAAAGAGTGAACTTTCGCTTTGGTAACGACTATTCCCACCATCCATCCCATGATTGCGGCAATCGGGATCGGAATGAGAATCGCCACCAACGGCGAGAAACCTTGACGAGCCATGAGGCCGGCGGTCAGCGCACCGCAGAAACCGGCCACAGATCCGACCGAAAGATCGATATCCGCAGAGAGAATCACGAACGTCATTCCTACAGCCATGATGCCGATCATCGAGACTTGACGGATGACATTGAAAATGTTATTTACGCTGAGGAAGACGGGACGTATGCTCGAAATGATGACGCACACCAGAAGGAATACCAGCAGAATGCTGTACTCTCTGTAGATTTTCTGGGCCGACTGCTTCGCAAGTCTTCCGATTCGTCCGGCTAGACTTCCACTCGTTTGTTCCATTCTGCTATCCCCTTCTCCTCCGATTACTGCCTTCCGTGCCGACCGGTTTCTTTCTGCCCATTGTCTGGATAATGGCGGGGGAGACTCCGCACTCCCCCGCCTTTTGCGCACAGCCTAGGATCGTGGCTTACTTCAGTTCGTAGTTCATCTCCGCCTCGGTCTCGTAGTTCGAGAGCACGAGCATCCAAGGGTTGATGTCGAAGTCACGTTTCTCGGGAAGAGTTCCGTCGATCACGTATTCCGCCAACTGCTGCATGGCGAGGCGTGCCATCTCAACCGGATACTGGATGGTCGCATCCAGCTCTCCGGCTTTGAGAGCACGAAGGCCACCGGGAACACCGTCGTAGCCGACGACGATAACGTCATCGAAGTTTATGCCGGCATCTATCATCGCCTGAATTGCACCGAGTGCTGAGTCGTCGTTGGCGCAAATCACGGCATCGAAATCACCACCGGTGGCGGTAATCGCGTCTTCCATAACGCGGAGACCTTCATCCGGTGAAAAGTGCCCGCTCTGCTCGAAGACGATCTTCAGCTGAGGATAGTGGACCAACTGCTCTTTGATGCCTTTCTCACGGTTGATCGCCGGCGACGAACCGAGCTCGCCGAGGATGTGAACTATCTTGCCTACGCCATCCAGCTTCGACGCCACATATTCGAGAGCGAGTCGTCCGCCAAAGACGTCATCGGCCCCAACATGGAATATCGTCGAATCAGTGTTGAAGGCTCGACGATCAAATGTAGCCACGGGGATACCCGCGGCAGCAGCCTCTTCGAGGACCGGCACAAGAACGTCCACGTTCAGAGGGTTGACCAGAATCGCGTCGAAACCTTGGGCGATAAAGTTCTCCATGATGTCGACCTGCCGGCCCGCATCTCCGTTAGCGTTCTCAACGACAAGCTCTATCTCATCGTACTTGGCCGCCTCATCCACGATGGCCTGGTATGCATAGGTCATCCATGTATAGGCGAGAGTCATGCACGCAAATCCTACCTTATATGTCGCCGCGGCTGCGTTGAACACAGGTACGGCAATCAAACCAGCTACGAGCACAATCAACAACAGGCGTTTCATATGTGTTTCCTCCTTGATGCTCCTACCTATAAATCCCCCTCTTGGGTCCGATGATTGCCGCCATTCCCGTTGGACGAGCCCGTAAGAGCCGCCGCGAGGATGGCCTCCTTTGAGATATCGTCTCGATGTAGCTCATTTACGATGCGTCCCTGGCGTAAGACATATACCCGGTCGCACACGTCAACCAGCTCCTCGACCTCGGACGAAATGATGAAGATCCCCGCTCCGTGCTCGGCGAGTGCTCTCACCAGACCATAGATCTCCGACTTGGCGCCAACATCAATACCCCGCGTCGGTTCGTCAAACAGGAAGATCTTCGCACTTGAACACAACCATCGTGCGATTACGACCTTCTGCTGATTTCCCCCACTCAGGGTCTCAACGAGCTGTTGAATCCTCGTAGTTTTGATGTCCAGCGACTTGATCCGTTCCATCACCTCCTTCCGTATCCGCTTGTAGTCAAGGAATACACCCTTGCCACGGAAACGGAAACGGCAGAATCTAGAAAGAGAGGCAAGAATTATGTTGTCACGCACACTGGCGCAAAGAACCAATCCCAGGCCCTTTCGGTCTTCGGGAAGATAGCAAATTCCGTGTCGCACTGCTTGCGTTGGCGATTTGATGCGCACAGGCTTCCCTGAAACATATACTTGGCCGCTGTCAGCCCGATCCGCACCGAAGATGGCACGCGCCACTTCCGTGCGCCCCGAGCCCATGACACCGGCAAGTCCGACAATTTCGCCATCACACACATCCAGACTGACGTCTTCGAACACACCGTTCCGGGTAAGATGCTCAACGCGAAGTCGCTTTTCCCCCGCCTTGCATTTTTGCCGAGGATTGCCGCGCGTAACAGTGCGGCCTACCATCAATTGAACCAGTCGATCGAGAGAAGCATCTTCCACGTCCAAGGTATCCTCACACCGGCCGTCACGCATGACAGTAACGCGATCGGCGATCTCGCCGACTTCCTCCAGTCGATGAGAGATGTAGATTACGGAACACCCGCGGGCCTTCATCTGCCTGACGACGCGGAACAACTCTTCGATCTCCTTGGAGCTGAGTGCCGCTGTGGGCTCGTCCATGATGTAGATCTCGGAATCCAGCGAGAGCGCCTTGGCGATTTCTACCATCTGCTGTTTGGCAACGCCCAGCCGTCTAACCGGTATGGTCGGCGGGATGTCAACCTGGAGTCCGCCGAGAATTCGCTCCGTATCCTTGTTCATCTGCCTTCGATTGATCAAGAACCGCGCAAGCGGGCCTCGGCCTTTAGGAAGATGCCCCAGCGCGATGTTCTCCGCGACGGAAAGATCGGGAACGAGGTTGTATTCCTGGTAGATTGTGGCGATACCCAGCGCTTGTGAGTGTCGCGGGTCCCGGATGTCAACAGGCTGCCCTCGCAACTCCACCTCTCCCTCGTCCTTGTGATAGACCCCTGACAGTATCTTGATCAAAGTCGACTTGCCGGCTCCGTTTGCTCCGAGTAGAGCGTGCACTTCGCCCGGCAGAAGATCGAAATCTACCTTGTCGAGTGCCAGGACGCCGGGAAAGCGTTTAACTATTCCCGACATGCGAATCAGGTGTCCGTTATGCTGGGAGGCAACATCGTCGCCACTTCCGTGGGCAATGGGCTCATCTGCTCGACTTGCTTGCATCAACAGGCTCATACCACAGCTTCCTTTGAAGATCGGCGCGCACGCGACTTGCCGCGGCTTCTCTTAACAGTATTGGTGAAGGCGACGCATTCTCTGACGTACGAACGCATGTACTCGACCGGATCATCTTCTCCTTCGACGAAAGTCAATCCGGTGAAGTAGAGAATCGGGCTGAACGGTGGGACACCGAGCAGTTCGGCGACCTGTTGATCAATCAGTTCCTGCGCAACGATCTTCCTTTCGGATCGCTCGATAACGTAGCCGTATTTCTCTTCCAAAGTGGCGTATAGACTGCCCCGTACGAAGATCGACTCGTTCAGGTCGGGAAATCGCTCTGCAGGCAAGTACGAATCACAGACCATGACCGCGCTGCCATCGACTCGCCGGAGGCGTCGAATGTAGAGCAATGGTTCGTCGGGAGGAAGCAGAAGAGTCTCTGAGAAGCGAGGCTCGTTTGTGATAATATGCTGACAGATAAATGTCGTCTCGAGTACCGCATTCGGAGGAAACTGCTCGGCCAAACTGAGATTCTCACTGAGCAGCGACAAGCCAATGAATGTCTGATCCTGTACAAAAGCCCCTCGACCGCGCTCTCTGGCAAGCCAGCCTTGTCCAACCAGCTCCTGCACGGCGCGGTTCGCCGTCGGACGACTGACACCGAACGACGCCGAAATCAACTCTTCTGACGGAAAGCGATCCCCTTCATGCAAGGGCGCGATCTCAATGAACCGTTTAAGCAGGCGGTACAACTGATAGTAGAGGGGAATGGAGGCATCCGGAGCCAACAATGTGGTTTCACGTGCTGCATACTCGCTCAGTTGCCTGTCGACTTCTTGGATATCCATCGAAGGTAGTTGTCTATGCCTCCTTGATATCTACTTCATTCGTAAATCGCCGCGCTTGCACAACGCCTCAGTGTTGCGACAGTATGATCGCGACAGTATAACAAGAAGATGACTGAACGTCAAGACGTACTATAATCATTACAACTTGACAAGCTGACAAAGACATGCTATTGTGCGAACGATGTCCAAGAAAACGCAAAGGAGTCGCCGATGTACGTACAATTCTCATACCCGCTAGACCCAAAGCATGTTCTCATGCCTCCCGGAATTGCCGGCCCCATTCTCCGCCCCCGCTCGCGGATGACGCCCGCTCCGGCGGACACCGAGACCAAAGGAGTTCGCTGGGAATCTTACAATAACACCAGTTTCATCGATGTGTTCGTTCACACCGGAACGCATGTCGACACCGCTTTTCACGTTTCCAAGGCGCGGCCGAAGCTGGGAGATTTCGCGATGGACGATTTCATCTTCGAACATCCGCTGCTTATCGAAGTGAGCAAGACAGATGAAGAGAAGATAACGGTATCCGATCTCGAGCCGTACTCCGCGGCACTGAACGAAGCTGACCTTCTCCTGATTTACACAGGATTCTCCCGCTATCGAACCGCGGATCCCGATCGCTACATCATGCGGCAACCCGGATTTTCACCTGAAGCAGCCAAGTTCCTCGTTTCCCTTCCAAAGCTGCGGTGCGCGGGAGCGGACATCATGGGGATTGAAAACATTCCTGAGGGGCGCAAGGCAGACCCGCCGTTCCCCGCGCATCGCAAGTTTCTGCTCAGCGGTAAGAAGTTTCTCATTCTCGAGGATCCCGACATCGAGCCGCTTCTTGGCAAGGTGCTGAAACGGGCATTCATCATTCCACTGTTGTTTCCGGAAGCAGAAGCAATGATGGTTACGGCCTTCGCCGAGACTGAGTAAGGAGGTAGATGCATGCATGTCGAGCATGTGGGAATCTACGCGCGAGACTCTGCGGCTCTGGCCGAGTGGTATACGCGTGTCCTTGAGCTGAAGGTAGTCCAGAAAATCGAACGCGGCGAGGATCGCCCCCCGGTAGTATTTCTGCAGGGCGACACTGGCGTTGTCGTTGAGATCTTGCCGACCGATACGAACGAGACTCCGCGCGATCTGAAGGCACCCGGATTTACGCACCTGGGGATCATCGTAGACGACATGGACGCCGAGATCGAACGGCTCGCCGGAATTGGGATCGACGTATCAGGTATACGGTCTACGAGCAATGGCTGGACAATCGGCTATTTCAAAGATCCCGAAGGCAACATTCTCGAACTCGTAGAGCGCTAGACAGGAGAACGCAATGATATCGATCGAGGGCATGCTTACCGTCCACCCGGAACTGTGCCATGGGTGTCGCAGCTGCCAGCTTGCCTGCTCGTTTGCCAGGACAAGAGAGTACAACCCTACGAATTCCTGCATCGTTATTGAAAGGGACCTCAAGACGGAGAAGACGGCTCCGATGATCAAGGCTCTATGCTGTGACCTCTGCGGAGGCGCGCCCGCGTGCGCCAGTGCCTGCTTGTACGGGGCCATCGTCTACGAACCGTCTGGTGCATCTTCGGCTGAGGAGGCATTGTGACTAGCTTCACTGATAGAACATGGTTCGTTGACCTCACTCGCCGAGAAGTCCACTGCGAGGAGAAGGCCTACAAAGAAGTTTCAGCGGTTCTCGGCGGCGCAGGTTACGGGTGGCGCCTCCTTGCCGATCGTTTGCCGCCGAGAATCGATCCCTTTTCTCCCGAGAACATCATTGTATTGAATCCCGGAGTACTCGTCGGCACGCGCACACCTGGGGCGTCTAAGCTGACGGCGATCACCAAGTTCCCGACGATCGCCTCCGCCGATCATCGCTACTACGTCGGCTCGTGCACCGGCGGCGGACGATACTTCGCCTTGGGCATGCGACAAGCCGGGTGCGACCGACTTGTCATTCAAGGGAAAGCATCCGAACCTGTCGTGATCGCCGTGCGAGACGAGGGAGTGTCGATCGAACCGGCTGGCGCGCTCTGGGGAAGAGGAATCGAAGAGGTCTCGAAAGCTCTTATCGCGCGTGAGGGAGACGACACCGGAGTACTCGTCATCGGGACCGGCGGCGAGAAGCTGGTGCGAAGCGCTCTTGCCATAATCGATCGCACCAACTCTATCGGCCGCGGAGGCCTCGGAGCGGTTTTCGGATCAAAGAACGTGAAGGCCGTTATCGCACGCGGAACCGGCGGTGTACGTGTCGCTGATCCAGATCGTTACAACGAGATCTCCAACGAACTATATGAGCGCGTGTTCGCTTGGCCGCGCCGCGAGCATTGGGTGAAACTGGGTCTTGCGGCCGGATGGTCTACGTTCAAGCACACGCAGAATCCGGGGATCTGGCCAAAAGAGACTTGGGACAAACTCTACGGCGAGGAAAAGCGGCTCGAATCCCTCCAGGCAGTAATTGCATGCGCAAGTTGTCCTCTGAACTGCCGCCTCCGATGGGTGATTCCCGGTGGAGAGTTCGATGGGGAGCAGGGATTGGGATCTCCCTACAGCAAGAGCGCAACATCGGGACAGCTGCTGGGCATAGAAGATGACCGCAAGATGATTCATCTGGTGACTGAGGCGAACGCACATACCGGCATTGACTTCTACACAACAACGAGACTGATCGACTTCGTGACCCAAATGGCCGAGCAGGGGCGTATCGCGCCCGCTCAGGAGGGTGTGACGCTGGGGCGAAACTACGAGACCTACAAGAGACTGTTCCGAATGACGGCCGATCGAGAGGGGATCGGTGACATACTTGCAGACGGCTGGTACCGTGTCTACGAGGAGCTTGGGCTCGATCCGAAAGAATACTGGTACGCGGGCGTGTGCAAGGGTGTGGATTTCATCTACGATGCGCGACCATCCCGATTTCATCCGCTGATGATGACGTTCTTCACGCGTCCACGGCCTCACCACGGTGGTTCGCATACGCGCACGAACTCACGAAACAAGACGCTGGAGGAGATTCGGGAGCAAGTTGAGCACTGGGGTCTCTCCGACGAGGTGATGGATCGCATCTTCCAAGAGACTCCCCACTCCGGACGATTCAGCGTCGGCCGTTACACCGCGTACATGGAAGATCTAATGCGGGTTAAAAACGCAATCGGGTTATGCACGATCTACACCTATCAGGCGCTCATCTTCGCCGATGAGATGGCGAGCCTCTATAGCGCAGCCACGGGAGATGAGGTGACGGCCCGTGACCTCATCCTGCGCGGAGAGCGTGTCAGCAACTTGGCGAAGATAATCAACGCGCGTGACGGGTTCTCGCGTGCCGACGATCAGCCGCCAGATGTCTGGTTCCGGCCAATGGACGCGCCTGAGGGACGAATCGAGATCGAAGATTACTATCAAACGAAGGTCCTGGATAAGGATGATGTTGCACGCATGCTCGACGACTACTACGAAGAGCGCGGATGGGATATCTCGACCGGGCATCCGACGCAAGCGAAGCTGGAGGCGCTTGATCTGAGCGCATATGCAAGCTTCTAGAAAAGAGAGCAACCAAAGAAAGCACCTATAAGGAGGCACGTGGTGGAAAAGAAGATTACGGGGATCATTCCTCCCTTGTTGACGGCGTTTGACAAAAACGGGGAGTTTGACCCTGCGGCACAGAAGGAAATCGTCAACTTCCTGATCGGGAAGGTCCAAGGGTTCTATCCCTGCGGCACCTACGGATCCGGTCCGTTGATGTCGGTGGAAGAACGAAAGACGGTGGCCGAGCTCGTCATCAACGAGGTAAACGGTCGAATCCCCGTTATTCTGCATGTCGGAGGCTGTTCGACGCGTTCGGTCGTCGACCTCGCAAAGCACGCGGAAAAAGCGGGAGCGGATGCCGTCGCGGCAGTGCCGCCTATTTACTACGGTTTCGGCGATGACGCCGTGGAGCGTCACTTCCGCAAGTTGGTAGAAGCCGTCTCGATTCCGGTCTTCATCTACAACAACCCCAAGGCGACCGGTGTGTCAGTAAGCGGGAAGCTGCTTGCAACACTGGCCGAGCTCGGAGTCGCCGGGATCAAGGATTCCAGTTTCGAGATCATAACGTTCTGGAACCTTATGTGGTCGGTGACGAAGCCAGGGTTCATTCCGGTCATCGGAACGGAAGCGCTCATCCTCCCAGCAGTCAGCATGGGTGCCCATGCAGCTGTATGTGGACTCGCCAATGCAATCCCCGAGCCGGTGGTCGAGCTGTTCAACGCCGTGAAGGCTGGAGACATGAGCCGCAGCGCCGTTCTGCAGGAGAAGGTTTCGAAGATGAGGGACATCATGCATCTTGCACCGACTCTGCCAATGATCCAGGCCGTTCTGCGCGAGCAGGGTGTGAATACCGGATATCCGCGACTCCCATTCGTGTTCCCCGACAAGACGCTCATCGCCAAGGCGATGGCCGGCTTCAGGTCGCTGGGTGTCTCGGTTTAGGTACGGGGAAACTCTTGCGACGCACAGTACTCGTCAGTTCTCGGACCTTTGCGAAGGTTTTGCCCATCGGCAAGGACATGCTCGAAGAACACGGCTTCGTGGTCGTGCGAGTGGAAGACTCGGCCCGTCCTCTCAATGAGGCCAAGCTGGCCCGAATCTTGTCGGACGTAGATCCTGACGTCCTCATTG
Source organism: uncultured Thermotogae bacterium (assembly GCA_964550615.1). GTDB lineage: Bacteria > Bipolaricaulota > Bipolaricaulia > UBA7950 > UBA9294 > M55B144. The sequence continues at coordinate 19,708 of CAZKAB010000009.1, read as the reverse complement.
CCGGCGCGGAACCGATTCCACGCACGGTCCTGCATGCTGGTCCCCGTTTAAGTTTGGTTCAGAAGCACGGCGTCGGGGTCGATAACATCGACCTTGGCGCCGCTTCCGAGCGAGGCATTCTTGTTGCAAACGCACCGGACACGAATAGCGATGCCGTAGCAGACCTTACGATCGGGTTCATGCTCTCGCTCCTTCGCAAGATCATTCAAGCGGCTATTTCCACGCGCGAGGGCAAGTGGAGTCGCTTCGTCGGCCGCGAATTGGGTCAGCAGACCGTTGGTGTCGTCGGTACTGGAAAGATTGGTCGTGCAGTCATCAAGCGCCTGACTGGATTCGGCTGCAGGGTCCTTGCGTACGATGTGTATCAGGATGCGTCATTCGCTGAGGAAACTGGGATTATCTACCTACCGTTGGACGAACTCCTTGCCGGTGCAGACATTGTTACCTTGCACGTGCCGCTGCTGACTGAGACCCGCAATCTCATCGGGCGCAACGAACTGAATCTGATGAAAGAAACGGCAATCCTCATAAACATCGCGCGAGGGGAGCTTGTCGACGAGGCGGCCTTGACCGAATACCTGCAATCAGGTCGAATTGCGGGCGCGGGAGTCGATGTCTTCTCCACCGAACCACCGCAAGATAGCCCACTCCTCACAATCGAAAACGTGCTGGCGACACCGCATATCGGCGCATACACACTGGAAGCGATGAATCGCATGGACGTGAAATGTGCCGAAACGGTCTGCCGGGTATTTGAGGGAGAACTGCCCGTGAACGTGTTGAATCCCGATGCGGCAAAGCAAAGGTGACTGGCATGTCAGGGAAGCAGCCCCATTATGAGACCATTATTTTCGACCTCGACGGCACCCTGTTCGTAGGCAATCGCCCCATCGCCGGCGCCCCTGAAGCCGTCGAAGCGCTTCGGCACCGCTTCACCTGTCGCTTCTTGTCGAACAACGGAGAGCGCCCGGGGACATTGCTTACGGATCGCCTGAATGCGATGGGCTTCGATGTCACGCCCAAGGAGATCATCACCTCCGCCGACCTGGTGGTCGACTTTCTGGAAGAGACTAACCCCGGCGCTCGGGTTCTCGTTCGGGGATCTGATGCTCTGGCTCACAAGCTGACATCGCACAGATTCCGCGTCGTCGAAAGCGGTGCCGCGGATTTCGTCGTAATTGGCGTGGACAGGGACCTGACTCGACATAAGATGGTAGCCGCTTTTCGATCGCTTCATGAAGGCGCCCGGCTGGTTGCGACGAACGCCGATCCAACGTATCCGGCATCGGACGGCGAGCGGCCCGCCGCCGGCGCATATGTGGGCCTGTTCAGAGGTATGGGGTACGAGCCGATGCGTTTCTGCGGCAAGCCGGATCCACTCGCAGTCCGCACCGCGCTGCGCAAGTGGGGAATAGAAGATCCCGCTACTTGCCTTTTCGTAGGAGACAACTTACAAACAGACATCGTTGCGGCCGACGTCGTTGGCGCCGATTCCGTGCTCGTCCTTTCCGGAGTTGCTACCGTCGCCGATGCAGCGGCAAGTGATATTGCTCCAACATACATCATGCAAGACGTATCCGTGCTCCCCGATGGACTTCCGGGAGGCTACACTTGCGAGCGAAGCCGTCGCGAGGCGCCGACGTGCTGTGCGAACGCGCGATGCGCAAGCTCTCAAGAGGAGAAGTAGAAGTATGGATAATCAAGCGGGCGCCATCCTGAAGCGGATCCTTCACGAACGCATTGTCGCAGTCGTAAGGCTCGACGCCCCTAATGCGTGTGTTGAGGTTGCAGAAGCCCTTCGCACAGGCGGCGTCACCATTATCGAGATCGCGATGACGACTCCCGATGCGCTGGATGTCATACACAGCGTGCGAGAGCGGTTCCCCGATCTCCTTGTCGGCGCAGGGAGCGTGTTGACGAAAGAAGATGTTGACGCGTGCGCAGAAGCCGGAGCAGAGTTCCAGGTAGCGCCGGTTTTCGATCCCTCTATCCTCGCATACGCACTCGACCGCGGAATTGTCTTCAGCCCCGGCACATTCACCCCAAGCGAGGCGTATTCAGCCTGGAGCCATGGCGCACAGATCGTAAAAGTGTTCCCAGCCGCCCGACTCGGGGCTAAGTTCATCTCTGATCTGAAGGCACCGATGCCATTCCTGCGACTAATGCCGACCGGAGGTGTAAGTAGCGATACAATTGTCGATTTTCTCCAAGCCGGGGCAGACGTTGTTGGTGCCGGCTCGTGGTTGGTGGACAAGAAGGCAATTCGGCGCGGGGATTTCGGTGTGATAACGGGCAAGGCGAGAGGACTTGTGAGTGCCGTGCAAGACTATGCACAACGCACCGGCGCGGAGGACGGAGCTACTGAATAATAGTCGCATGTTGAGGAGGTAGTGCCAGGATACGCTCCATATGGCGCGAATACAGCATGGATCATATGAAAGCTGGACTGAGACAACGTTGGATGCCCACTCCGAAGGCCGGCAAAGCTGCCGCTCAGCTGAGCGAGGAGAAGATCCTGGATGCGATCGCCACACAGGCATTCGACAGCCTTGATGTTTACGGCAATTGCTGCCGATCGACGCTATGGGCGATCCAGACTCATCTGCAAGAAGAGGAACGGGCAACCCTGAGGGCGAGTTCAGTTCTTGCTGGCGGCATCTGCGGAACCGGGCAGACATGTGGAGCCGTGCTCGGAGGATTGATCGCCATCGGGGAATCCCTTGGCCCCGAAGACTTTCGAGATGCTGCGTCTTACCAATTCGCCAACGCAAACGCAAGAGAGTTCGTGGATGAAATCCGCGACACGTTCGGAAGCACCAATTGCTACGACATTCAGAAGGCAGTCATGGGTTGGTGCTGCGACGATCCGAGCAAGGCAGAAGCTTGGCAAGAGTCGGGAGGACCGATGGCCTGTGCCGGCGTTTGTGCGGAAGCTTCGCGCCGTGCCGCGGCGATCATTCTGGGTGCTCGATCCGAGAAAAAAGTCAGCTTCGGTGACACGGAGGCGTAAGCAGGCTAGGAAGACAAGGATGACACAGCGCAAAGGACTCCACGAAGTGATGATATCGCGATGTGTGCGGGAGCATGGGTAAGCTGATACGATCAAAGTGCCGTCAAGCCTACAGCCAAGGCGAAGGCAGACAAGGAGGAATTGTGCCATGAGTCTTAGAACGGAGCGCCTACGAAACGAGCTGCTCGACACGATCCCTTCGGTGTGTCCCGAGAGGGCGCGATATTTCACCGAAGCGATGAAGGCGAGCGAAGGCCAACCGATAGTCCTTCGTCGAGCACAAGCCTTTGCCAAGGTGCTTGACCAGATGAGCATCTACATCCGCGATGGCGAACTAATCGTTGGGAATCAGGCACGCAAGCCGCGGGGAGCACCAGTCTTCCCTGAGTATTCGGTCCAGTGGATCCTGAACGAGTTCGAGGGCGATCCCTACCATACATGGGAGAGGCCAAACGACGTCTACGAGTACGATGAAGACACAAAACGCGACATCATTGCTACTATCGACTACTGGCGCGGTAAGACCGTCTACGAGACCGTACGTAGTCTGATCCCTGAGGCAGCTCGTATCGCATGGGACGCGGCTGCCATCGATGACGATTGGGTTACCCAGAACGGCTTTGGAAATGTTCTTCCCAACTACGAAACAATCCTCGAGCATGGACTTGGAGGCCTCATCGCGCGCGCCGAGGAGCGGATTGCATCACTCGACTTGACGCAGCCGGGCGCGGCAAGACAGCAATGGTTCTTGCAAGCGGCGATCATCTCCAACCAGGCGGTGATCGATTTCGCGCACCGGTTTGCTCGCGAATTGGACAGACTCGAAAGCGCGGCATCTTCGCCTGAACGAAAGGTCGAGCTAAAGGCGATGGCCGATCACTGTCGGCGAGTGCCCGAGAACCGTCCGTCTTCATTCTGGGAGGCGCTGCAGGCGATCTGGTTCATCCACTGCTGCATTCAGATAGAGACAAACGGGATCGCGATCTCGTTCGGCAGATTCGATCAATACCTGTGGCCCTTCTACAAGCAGGATATCGATGCGGGGCGAATGACACGTGAACAGGCCCTTGAACTGACCGAAAGTTTCTTCATCAAGGTCAACGAGATGAACATCTTTCGCTCATGGGAGGGGGCAAAGTTCTTCCCCGGCTACCACATGGCGGTAAACCTTGCAATTGGAGGTCAGACCGCCGATGGGAAAGACGCTTCCAACGATCTGACTTATGTCGTCCTTGACGCAACCGAGAACATGCGTCTACCGAAGCCATCTGTGTCGTTGAAATGGTGCGAGCGCACATCGGAAGAGCTGATGGATCGAGCGTTGGAGGTAGTGCAGACACACTCCGGCGGCCAACCGGCATTCTACAACGATCCCGGTGTGATGCGCATGCTGAAAGGTCTCGGTGTCGACCAAGGCGACCTCTGGAACTGGGCTCCCGTCGGATGCATCGAGGCGTCGATCCCCGGAAAGTGGGACTTCGCCTGCAAAGGACCTCGCTTGAACAAGGCCAAGGTTCTCGAAATCGCGCTGAACAACGGCACCGATCCGAGTACCGGCGTGACGCTCCTCCCCGGAAGCGGCGATCTGGCGACATTCGAGAGCATGCAAGACGTATGGGATGCGTACAAGAATCAACTCCACTACTTCATGGAGTTGCAAGTGGCCATCGAGCATGTCAACGACGAGATTCATAAATTGCACGACATCAATGCGTTTCGTTCGTCGCTGATCGAGGACTGCATCGGACGCGGAAAGGCGTTGATCGAGGGAGGATCGATCTACTCCACCGATGGCGGCCCCACGGTGGGCGCCATGACGGCGGGCGACGCGCTCACCGGAATCGAAACAGCCGTATTCGTAGAGAAGTGGATCACCGGCGAGCAGTTGAAGCACGCGATCGAGACGAATTTCGATGATCAGACGACCGCCCCGACCGGGGAGGAGATCCGTCAGATGCTCATCAACAGAGCGCCGAAATTCGGAAACGATGATGATCGCGCCGATAGGTGGACGATCGCCGTCACTGACTTTGTCGGTTCGACATATCAGAAGGAATTCGTGAACTCCCGCCACGGCCAGGGACCGAAGATCGGAACATACTCGTACTGCCAGAGTTCGGTGACCGCCAACGTCGCGATGGGCAAGGTGGTCGGAGCTCTCCCGGACGGGAGAAGAGCCGGTGAACCGTTGAACAATGGTGTCTCTCCCGCTACCGGCGCTGAGCGAAACGGCGCCACCGCATGCATAAACTCGATGAGCAAGCTTCCCAGTATCTGGTTTTCGCGCGGAGCGATTTTCAACATGCGCCTGAGCCCGGAGATCTTGAAGACACGAGAAGGCAGGAAGCGCGCTTGCGGACTCATCAAGACGCTATTTGAGAACAACCAGTACCACATTCAGTTCAACGTGGTCGGCACCGACACGCTTCGCGACGCCCAGGCGAATCCTGAAAACTACCGCGACTTGATGGTGCGCGTAGCCGGGTATAGCGCCTTCTTTGCGCCGCTCAATGCTGAACTGCAGGAAGACATCATCCGACGATCCGAGTTCGGGGAAAGCGGCGGCTAGGCGGGTGAGCGGCCGATCGTGACAGAACCTGCTCAAACAGAAGTCAACGGAACCATCACCGGCGTCGTGTTCGACGTAAAGCGCTTCGCCACCGGTGACGGACCCGGCATCCGCTCGCTGATCTTCCTCAAGGGTTGTCCGCTGCGCTGCGTTTGGTGCGCAAACCCGGAATCGCACCGCTACGAGCCTGAGATCATGTATCACCGCGGGCGTTGCATCGACTGCGGGAGATGCCTCGCAGTATGCCCCACGGGCGCTATCCGCACGGATGAGAGATTCGGATTGGTGACGGATCTAAACATCTGTACGCTGTGCGGACGATGCGTAGAAGCATGTATCTACGGCGCGCGCGAGCTGGTCGGCAACCTGATGTCCGTTGACCAAGTGATGCGCATCGTTCGCCGTGATCGACGCTTCTACGATAACTCAGGCGGCGGCGTAACCCTTACGGGTGGCGAACCCCTTTCTCAGTGCGCGTTTACGGCGGAGATTCTGAAGGCATGCAAAGTGGAAGGAATTCATGCCGCAATCGAGACCAGCGGATACGTCGACTGGGCATGTCTCGAATCCGTGATGCCCTATCTGGATCTGCTGTTCTATGATATCAAGCACATCGATGCTGAGTCGCACCGTGAGCTGACCGGACAGTCGAACGCGATGATTTTGTCCAACCTGACACGCGTAGCACACGAGTCTCCCGACATGGATATCATCGTGAGAATCCCTTTCGTCCCCGGACACAACGGTTCCGACGTCGAGCAGAAGGCAATATTCGAATTCGTCGGTCGCCTACCAAATGTCAGTCGAATCGAGATTATGCCGTACCATCGGCTGGGATCGTCCAAGTACGCCGGTCTTGGACGCGCTTACAGCCTGAGTGGACTCGAACCGGTGCACAAGCGCAAGCTTGAGTACCTAAAGAGACTCGGTGAATCCTGCGGAATCGAAGTCCGCATCGACGCCAGCTAGAAGCGGGCTACAACCTATACACGCCTCCTGCTTCGAGAACCTCGACATCACTGTCGACAGCATCGGCCAACCGCTCCAAAGCCTCATCGCAACTGTCATGAGCCGAGAGGAGAACTCGCTTGGGGTTGGCGCCCCTGATAGCCTCTGCAACCAGCGCGATATCAGTTTCGTTGATCCTTTTCCATGGCGGCTTTCCCGTCCCCAAGATAGTCTGGAGATCGATTCCGGCGCGGCGCTCACGACCCTGCGTGAGTGGTAGGTGGAGGCCGCCGCCGATTGCGTAAACAGGTTCCGATGACATCCTACGCACCATCTTCAGAATGACCGGCAGTGTCGGATGCCCGCAACCGGCAAAGATAACGAGGCCCTTCCCCCGGAGTCGCATCACTAGTGCCTGCTCCTCAACCCAACCGAGAAAGAATAGGCGGCGAGCGAGCGGGCCGGTGGAGGCAATCCCTCCTGTGAGAAGTCGCGGTGTGTGGATAATCTCCGTTTCAAGCCGTTCCGCTCGCGCTTCAGCGGGCAGATAGCAGGGAATCGGCTCGGAAGGACGGAACATCGCCGGATACGCAACTTCCTTCATCCGAAACCCGCGAAGTCCACCCATGTGATCGTCATGTAGATGTGAGATGGCAACAGCATCTATGTCACTCGACCCGATCCCGAGCAGCTGGGCGTTGTGCGCTACAACGCCGCTTTCGTCTCCAAACCCAATGTCATACAGCAGCGATCCAAGATCAGTGCGGAACAAGTACGAAACACCCGGTTCGCCCCTGAACCCGTCTCTTGCCCGCCATTCTGAGAGTACACTGATCTCAAGTTCGTTCACCGCGGGAAGTTCGAGCTCATGAGCTGCTTCGATGCGGAGTCGATTCTCATCGCGCACGCTCTTTCCATCCTTGCTGAACGAGCCGTACCGCAAGAGCAACAAAGGAATCCAGAGCGGCGACCCCAAGATAAGGATCGGCCACCACACAGGTGAAATTCGCCAATTCACAGAATCACATCCGTTTGTCTCGTTTCCCAGTCAGACTACAGCCCGGGATAGCTCCCTGCAAGTTCTGTTCGCCCTCCACTTCGGGCTTCAGGAGTTCCCAGCCGAACTCATCATCGCTTGCGCCGATTCTGTCGACGCGTGCACTCACGATCAACGGGATGATCGGGCGTCACCAACCAACTCCTCATATGTCTGAAAACTCCCGTTTTGCCTGCGGTGCTACCTTTTGCACCAACGAGCCGTCATAGCTAGACTGGTCCCAAGAGGACACGAAGACGGCTTCAGGTGCTCGCGAAGCGCCCACGGGGCAAGGAGGTTTGCGGTGACAAAGAAGCACTGCATTCTCTGGACGATACTGATTGCGCTCGGGCTCTCGTTTGGCATATCTGTTGTGGGAACGTGTCAGTGCCGCTGGGAACAAGAAGGGAACGATCTGCCGGCCGACGCGGATTCACTTGGGGAGATCCCGGGCGGCGGTTGCCGGAGCGGGATGATCGACAAATCCGATGATCTGGATTACTTCTGGTTCGTGATGAATGAGCCGGGTGCGGTGATTATCGAGACAGAGTCGGACGGGGACACTGTGCTGTTCCTCTACGATGCGTTGGGCAACAGGCTTGCGGAAGATGACGACAGCGGAGCTGATTTCGCCAGTCGGATCGCTGCCACACTGGATCGAGGAACCTACTTCGTCATCGTCGGGGGAGTGAACGGTGAGACGATCTCGAGCTACGTGATCTCTTTATCCGACTCCAGTTATGGGAAGAGCCGCGGATCGACCTCGTGTCTCCCAGAGGTGGAAGACAATGACAGTGCAGGACAAAGCGATTCGCTTCAGCCCACAACAGACATATCCTGCAGATTGGGGTCCATAAGCCCACTCTACGACATAGACGTGTACCACTTCTCCGTTCGAACCAAGTCCGAGGTAACAATTCAGACAATCACCGATGGGGATACCGTCCTGACCGTATACGACCAGAGCGGACAGCGGATTGCCGCGGATGACGACAGCGGGCAGGGAGCGGGCAGTCTATTGACGCTCCATCTGTATGCCGGCACATACTATGCGGTCGTAGAGGACTACGGCGGCGACGAGACGATCGACCGGTACCAGATTCATTTAGATTCGCATGGATGGTCCGGTACGGTCGACATGCCGGAAGAGCCCGACCAGACTACGCCCACAGAATACGATACAGATTCAGAGGCGCCGCCATGGGGTTGGTCGATCCAAGGGCCTGGCAGGCTACTCGCTGCGTGGGGCGTGATCGACAAGCCGTGTCCGTCCGACTATGCGCTCGGCCGGGGCGACTGTGACAAGAAGACATTCACCTTCAACGTGCCGAGTCGTGGATACGTGGCTATGGCCCTGATCGATGAAGCCGGACAATGGATCGGCGCACGCATGTACGACAGCCAGGCGAATCGATTCCTGGTTAAGGAAGGAGTTGCGGCACAAATCTATACGGGATGGGCAGAGGTTATTGGTGGCGGGCCGTTCCGGATAGAAGTGGTACCGTATAGGCGGCTCGATCGATCATACTTCGAGCTGCACGTTTTCTTCAGCACAACCCTGCCAGACGCTCAGTATCTCGAGCGAACATACGGGCCGGCAACGATGAACCTCACTCCGTAGAAGGATCGGCCCAGCCGAGTTTAACACGTTTCGCCGCCGAGACAACGCGCGGGCCGCAACTGAAAGGGAGGCATGATGACCGGTCTATGGGACAGGATAACGGAGTGGGTCGTCTCCTACGGAGGACAAGTCTTGGGTGCACTGGCGATCCTCATTATCGGCATCGCCGCAGCAAGGATCGCCAGGAGAATCGTCCGCCGCATTATGACTCGAGCCGAGATTGCCTCGGCAATTGTAGGGTTTGCGTCTCGACTAACGTTTGCGACAGTCATTATCTTCGCCGTAATTGCGTCTCTCGCACGCTTCGGCGTACAGACTACATCGTTTGTCGCAATCCTCGGCGCCGTTGGATTCGCTGTCGGATTCGCACTGCAGGGCTCGTTGGCCAACTTCGCGGCCGGAGTTCTCATTCTCATCCTGCGCCCTTACAAGATCGGTGACTTTATCGCGGCCGCCGGCCAAACGGGAACCGTGAAGGATATCCATCTCTTCACGACCATCCTCGCAACGCCGGATAACATCAAGGTCATGGTCCCCAACGGGAAGATCTTCGGCGATACCATCACGAACTACTCGGCGTTTGAGACGCGACGGATGGACCTGGCGGTCGGCATCGGCTACGGATCCTCTTTAGAGAAGGCGCAAACGGTTTTGCTCGCTTTGGCAGGGGAAGACGAACGAGCACTAAGCGAGCCGGCGCCGCAGGCAATCGTTTCGGAGCTGGCAGATTCAAGCGTCAATCTCGTGCTGCGCATTTGGGTCGACAAGGCCGACTACTGGCCGGTTAAGTTCACCCTAACGCAGAAGATCAAGGAAGCGTTCGATAGAGAAGGAATTGAGATCCCGTTCCCGCAACGCGTGGTACACCTCGCGGCAAAGGATACGGGCTGATGTCGGAAGGCCTACCCGCCCCACATGCCTCTGATCCTCGCAGCGATGTCTCTGTTGGCAGCCGTTTCCGATACGCCATCTTCTCCCAGGCCTTGTTCGAGGCGGACCTCGTCGAGAGTCTTCAGTACGTCGGGCGTAAAGAACCGACAAAGCTGAGCATAGGTAGAGTTATCAGTTAGGGCGTACCACTTATAGTAGTAGCGCAGGGGCCAACTGATGTACAGGAAGGTCTTCGCTCGTGTCAGGGCAACGTAGGTCAGCCTCAGCTCCTCTTCGATTTCCTCCGTCGATCCCGCCGCCATGTCCGATGGAAGAAATCCGTCCGCCGCATGAATGAGATAAACCACGTCCCACTCACATCCTTTGGCGGAGTGAATAGTGGACAACACGAGCCAGTCGTCGTTCTTGTAGGGAGGACCGGCAATGTCGCTTGTTGAATTCGGTGGATCGAGCTGGAGATCAACCAGGAACTCCCTGCGCGTTCGATAACCGGATGCGATCTGTTCCAGGCTTACGAGATCCCGCGCACGCGCACCGGGATTCTCGTACAACCTATGCAGCAATGGATCATAGAATTTCCGGATTCGCTCAACCTGCAGTGCGGGATTACGAGGCCCCATCGCTACGATATCGTCGAGCATGTCGGCGAAACCAGCCATATTCTCCTTCGCCGCGGCACGCACTTTGAATCCTCTCACGGATCTCGGATCGTTCCCGTGTTCGACGACGTATCTCACCGCGCGCGAAGCGGTGCCGGACCCTATCCCTTCCATCAATTGGAGAACCCTGAACCAGGCCATCTCATCACGCGGATTCTCGACAAGCCGCAGGAAAGCGATCAGGTCCTTCACGTGCGCGGCTTCGAGGAAGCGCAGGCCTCCATACTTGTGGTACGGGATGTTCCTTCGCACTAGCTCGATCTCAAGCGAATCCGACAGGTGACCGGCTCGAAACAATACCGCCTGCTTTCTTAACGGGATTCCTTCCTCAAGGTGCTCCAGCACCCGCTTTATCACATACTCGTCCTGCTGCGCTTCATCCTTGCATGTCACGAGCCTCGGGCGCTCGCCTTCTATCCTGTCCGACCACAGATCCTTGGTGTACCTCTCTTTCGCCCCCGCAATGATCCGGTTGGTGGTTTCCAGTATCGGCATGACGGAGCGGTAGTTCTGTTCGAGTGAGACCACCGTCGTGCCTGAAAATTGGTGCGGAAAGTCGAGGATGTTTCTCACAGTTGCGCCCCGGAAACTGTAGATGCTTTGCGCGTCGTCTCCCACCACCATGATGTTGTCGTTACCGTGCCGCATTCCCTCCAGAATACGCGCCTGCAACTTGTTCGTATCCTGATATTCATCAACCAAGATATGATCGAACCTCGAGGTAAGCTCGTCAGCAATCCGGTCGTCGGAAAGAAGCTCGACCCAGTACAGAAGCAGATCGTCGTAATCCAGGACGTTTCGTTCCTGCTTTCGGATGACGTATTGTTCGAACATCGCCCGCAGCTCCTTCTTCCATAAATCGCACCACGGGAAATGCCGTTCAAGTACGGGTCCGAGGTCCTCCGATCCGTTCACGCATCTCGAATAGATGGCAAGACACGTTCTCTTGCGGGGGAATCGCTTCTCGCGACTGTGCAAGCCCATCTCGTGCCGAATCAGGCCGATAAGGTCCTCGGCATCGGACTGATCGATGATTGTGAAGTCTCGGTTAAGTCCCGCCGCCTTGGCGTAGATCCTGAGCAGCCTGTTTGCAGTAGCGTGGAACGTCCCGCCCCAAACACGCCCCGCTCCCGACCCACCTTGCGCAATGATACCGGCCGCCCGCTTCAGCATCTCCTGCGCGGCACGTCTCGTAAAGGTCAAAAGGAGAACCTTCGATGGATCCACGCCCTGAGAGATCAGGTACGCCACCCTGTAGGCAAGTGTCTTGGTCTTCCCTGTTCCTGCGCCGGCAACAACCAGGAGAGAGCCGCCGCCATGCGTAACCGCGGCCTGCTGTTGTGGATTCAGATCCTCAAGCCATGCCAAATCTGCCGCTCTTGCGTTCATCCCTAGTAACTTTAGTCGAACAATCCCCCGCGGGCCAGAAAACCAGCGCCGGAGATACGCCACCGCGATAAGGCCACCCATATTGCCCCCTGACTAGCGGCCCACCCACGTTGGGCGATAGTATTTCGGGGGCACGGTACATTTCGGGAAGGAAGGACATGGCTGAGATCACCGTACAGACGATCGACCAAATCTTGGATGTACTCGTATCGCAGGATACGCCGCATCTTGATATTGGTGCCGTCGATTTCATCGACCCGTACGGCCTATTGCTCCTGGCACTGGCAATCCGGCACAGATCTCTCAATGGTTCGGCGCCACGCATCCGGTGGCCGCGCAGCCGACGCGTACGCAGTTGGATGGATGCAATGGGGTTCGCGGACCAGATTGACGGTTTCCCAGAAATGCCGGGTAATCCGCCACCGTCAAGATCCACTGCTCTCCAACCGATCACGGCTATCGCGCAAGAAGAAAAGGTATCGCAGCTTGTTAACGGCTTCGACCACCGGCTATCAGAGCGGTACCCGCTTACCAAACAATCACGAAACGCTCTCGTGAAGGTAATGCTGGAGCTGTTTCAGAACATCCCTCAGCACAGCAACGCCACCGGCGAATTGTCCGATCCGCACGGACTGGCAGCAATGCAGGATTACACTGATTCGGTCTTCCTCGCTGTAGCCGACATGGGAATCGGCTTGCGTCGCAGCCTAGCATTACGAGAAGAATTCGCCCAGCTCAATGATAAAAGCGCACTCAACAAGATCGTCTTCGACGGGATGAGTCGGTTTGCCGATCCCGGAAGAGGCGGAGAGTTGAGGCGGATAGCGCGGCTGGTGCGGAAATGGGATGGAATATTCGCCGTCCGCAGTGGGGAGGCGCTCTTGTACATGGACACGGAGCACGGCGACGTATACGACGCCCCGTTCTTTCCGGGATTGCAGATTGCCGTGCGGCTTTCACGGCATGTGTTCGGGATCGAGCCTTCGCCGGTTGACAATGAATCGTTCATCGGATTCAATGAATAAGATGAACGAGCAGGTGTTTCGAGTAGATCAATTTGGTGCGAGAGTCGGTACGCGGCTGGAAGGCAAGGCCGCGCGCGAGGGGCTCCTGGAAGCACTGCTATCTCTTCCGGAGCCGGGGCGCCTTGTTGTGTCCCTGGATGGCGTAGAAGTGCTAAGCGGTTCGTTTGCCGATGAGCTGATTGCTCTTCCCTATGCGCGCCTAACCACCGGGGAATTCGGCGATCGCTACATGATCCTGCGGGCTCCTACGTTAGCGCTTGCCGAAGATCTATCACACAAACTTGACCGCAGGCGCCTAGCCATGCTCTGTTTCACCAAAACGAGTTGGAGTGTGCTCGGCCTTCTCCCGCCCCCGATGCAAGAGACTCTGGATCTTGTTATCGAGCGAAAAGAAGCGACAGCCGGAGATCTCGCCGAGGCCCTTCAAATACGCCACAACACGTGTCTTCATCGTGTAGGCCGCCTCGCCGAATTGCGACTCATCCGTCGGCAAGAGGTGGGTTTAGGCGGTCCTTATCCCACTTATCGATTTTTTTCCATCATCAAGTCTTGATAGTCATTGATTCAGTTGCTACACTGAATATGGTGAACGAACATGTACCAATCAGTGGAGGAACCGATCGATGCCTACGTACTCTACAAACGCGGCGCATCTCACCCCATCCTGCGTTCCTTTCGTTGGGGAACCCGCCGCTTTGATGTCACTGCAACCAACCTGGTCCATCCGGAAAGAGAAGGACAGACTGTATTTATCTGCTACGCAGTGAGCTGCGGCGGCAATAATTTCCGAATTCGTCTCAACACGAACCGTTGTCTATGGATTCTGGACGCTATCGATGTGGAGGGATAGATGCCGCGGATCATTATGCATCTCGACATGGATTCCTACTTCGCCTCGGTGGAACAGCAAGCGACGCCATCCCTGCGCGGCAAACCGATCGGCGTAACCGGAAAACCGCATGAACGTTCCATCATCGTTGCCGCGTCACGTGAGGCAAAGGCCTGCGGTGTAAAGTCGGCCATGCCGAACTGGGAGGCCCGTCGCCTATGCCCGCATCTCACCCTTGTCTCCGGCAAAGCCGAACGCTACATCGCGATAACCAAACGTTTTCTATCGATCCTCAAACGATACAGTCCGGTGCTAGAGGTATTCAGTATCGATGAGGTGTTCATGGACGTAACACAGGAGGCTCGTCGCTACGGCGGAGCGGGTGCTATGGCACGCGCGATAAAGAACGATTTTCGCAACACCCTCGGGGAATACATCACATGCACCATCGGGATTGCATCCAATAAGGCATTCGCCAAACTGATCGCAAAACGCTACAAACCCGACGGGATTGGCGAATTGCAAGACGAGGAGATCCCCGCTCTTCTCGAAGAAACACCGGTAGACGATATTTGCGGCATCGGCAGGCGGATCGAGGCGCGCCTGTCCAAGGTAGGAATACATACGCTGGCCGATCTCGGCCGTGAATCAACCCGCTATCTTAAACAGGAGTTCGGTGTCTACGGTCTCTTTCTAAAAGAGATCGGGCAGGGACGCGATCCAACGCCCGTAATTCCGTACACGACCGCCGCGCCGGTGAAATCGGTGGGGCACTCAAAGTCACTCCCACCACAACTGCGATCGTTCGACCTTGCCTTGCTCGTACTGCGTGGCCTATGCGATCGAGTAGGACGACGAATGCGCAAGCTCGGCTACGTAGGCCATACGATCTACTTTGGATTTCGCGTAGAGGGGTTAGGTCCTCACTACGGGAAGCAGATCACCCTTCCATTCGCAACTGACGACGGTGAGGAAATCTACCAAGCGTGCCTGACCATCCATCGCAAGATGAGCGCGCAGCCTTCATCTGTCTCGCAGGTGGGCGTTTCAGTACGCAACCTCACCGAAAAGCAAGAAACCCCTGAATACCTGCTGGAAGATGATCGCCATCGGGAGCGATTGAACAACGCGATCGATCGAATACGTGACCGTTTTGGGGAGCGTGCCATTGTTACCGGAGAGACCCTTCTGTTCGATGCGATTCCCGAACACGTCGGTGGGTTCTCTCAAGGAGAAGAGTGGGAGTTCTAGCAGTTGTCACATCGCGCGGACTCCACTAGCATGAAACCATGACCGCAACGATCCATGTCGGCACATCGGGCTACAGTTTCAAAGACTGGCTCGGCACTGTCTACCCCACCGGCACAAAATCCGGGGATTTCCTGCCTCACTACGCCAAGATGTTCGATGCCGTAGAGATCAACTCCACCTATTACCGCGTTCCTTCTCCGCACATGTTCATCAACATGCTCAACAAGGTTCCCAGCGACTTCACGTTCGTCGTCAAGGTGCCCAAGGGGATAACGCACGAGCGCGAGAAGTTCCAAAGCGTATTGCAACCGTTCATCGCCGGCGTCGCTCCCCTCGTCGAGGCAGATCAACTGGGAGGGCTACTCGCTCAGTTTCCCTACTCATTCAAGGCCGCGCCGCACACGATCGATCACCTGAAGATACTTGCTGAAGCGTTTGTCGGACGTGGCGTGCCAATCAACGTTGAGTTCCGCCACAACAGTTGGTACGACGAAGCCGTGTACGCCAAGTTGAAAGACCTCGGTCTCGGGTTTGTGAACGTCGATCTGCCGCATTTGAGAGACCTCCCGAAATCGAGCAACATCGTCACTTCGGATGTAGCCTACTACCGTTTGCATGGGCGAAACGCCAAGATGTGGTGGCACCATCCCACTCCCAGCCATCGCTATGACTATCTATACAACCAGGATGAATTGGAAGAGTGGGCAACCAAGACAGAGGATGCAGCGGCAAGAGCGCGAACCTGCTATATCTTCACCAACAACTGTCACCTTGGGCAGAGCGTGGTGAACGCCCTCCAGTTGCATCGCCGTCTAGGTCTTTCCCCGCCGACGCTCCCTCCCGGCCTCGCCCCGGAGATGTTTGAACCATCGCCCGACAAACGCATCGCCGAAATTACTAAGCAAATTGAGATGGCCCGCGCGAACGAAGAAGCGAGCTAGAACGCCGAACGCAGGCAGAGCCCGAATAGTCCACGGCTAGCCGTGTCTTGCGCCAACCCAATCCACGCCAGCGTCTGCCGCGGAGCGCACTCGGTCGGCAATCTGCGCTGCGCCGTGTTGAATATGACGGATATTGATGATTTGGTGCTCCAGCTTGGACAACTTGTACCAGTGAAAACCGGATTCCGGAGACATGAGGTCCATCGCCTCAAACGCCTCATAGACCATCCGGTCGCAGAACCGCCAATAAGCCAATACCTCCTCCTTGGTGTACGGATTGGGGAGGAGCGGAAGTGGGCTATCCGGATCTGGTGGACCCGCAATCCCATCAGGATGCTGTACCGCAGCCTGGTGATGCTCCCATGGCTGAAAAGAATCCTCGTTTGTCTGCATGTACAGATGTGCAAAGAATAGCGTATGGTACGCAATTTGCCATACCGAGTTGGTATGAGCGCCGTCAAACCACGCTTCCTGCGGACACAAGCCAATCGCCTGATGAAGCATCTCAAGAGACGCGTGGTACTGGCTTTTCAGAGTGGGGCGAAGGACCTCCGCAGCAATTGTCATGTTCCCCTCCAATTTCGCATATCTACCGGTCGCTCCGCACCGCGGCCTGCCGCGATGCCACAGAGCACGCATCTTCTGCACGCGATCAGCGCTGCAGTCTTCTCGCTTGCATGATTGTATGTCTCAACTCGATGCTCTGCGCTTTCATTCCGCTCATGACTCGGCAAAGCGCGACCACATCAGTGTTTGTTAGGCTAGCATCTTCACAAGAACGTTCGGCTCAGTGTATACTGCATAGGCGCTCTACACCAAGGAGGTTTCATGAAACGAGTACTCATAATTGGAATGCTACTGCTCCTGTCGCTGACAGCGGTTGTCTTTGCCGACAGTGTGGAGACATGGGACGGTCTGTTATTCGAAGGAACCATTCTCAGAGGATTGCCTGATGTTCTCACTGTGGACGAGAACGGAGTATCGGTCACAATTCGCAGGACGGCCGTTCTCGATATAGCGTTTACCCAGGGAGCGGAAGTCGCCCGGGTAACCACCATCACCGGGAAGACGTTCGAAGACCGCGTGCTGACAGCCATCGGCACGGTCACGATTCGCACAGAGTCCGGCCAAACGGAGATACCAAATACCGAGATCAAGAGAATTCGCTTCCCGTACGAGCAAACCGAGAGCCCTTCCTATGACACGACCGCCTATTTGGCGGACGGCCGTTATTTCGAGGGAAACCTGCCGGCCTCATTCCCCAATACGATCAGCATCGTATCGGGTGGGATCACCTCAAACGTCCAAACAAGCCGGATTGTCACTCTTGAGTTTGGTGGCGTGGAGCGCATCGAAACACGTGAGAGGACCTACGAAGGCACGATCGTCAGCAACTTACCCGAGACGCTTGAACTGCAGACGAAGTACGGGGTTCTTGGCATCAAACGTCTCGACATCGCGCGCCTGTCTCTGTCGGCCACCGCAGAAGAGTGGACGCCAGCTGTTGTCGAAACGAAGAATACCTTCGGGATCGGTGCCAAGATGCTCGGGCAGACCCCACTTGCCTTCGTGCATCTCCGATTTAGCTCACTCATCATAGAAGGAGGATTGGGCCTGGCAGGTGGTACGCTTGTATATGATGCGCTACTGAAATTCCGATTCGGTCTCATCTCGCAGACAGTCTATCTGTATGCAGGCGGAGGAGTTTTCGGCGCCCCCGGTGCGATCGGCGCGGAGGCCGTCGCCGGAGGAGAGCTCTCCCTGCGAGAACTCGTCGGAATACCACTCACCTTCTTCGGAGGCCCCGACCTCATCTACATAGGAGGATTTTCAGTCACCGGTTGGCACTTCGGCCTGCGCTGGGAGTTCTAGGCTGAGTGTTGCATCGGTTGGCCTTGCAGAGGCGCGGATAGCTACTAGCACCGCGCCCCTGTTTGTCCCACCAAGCAGCAATTCTCACGTTTTGTAGCGGCGTCAAGAACAGGAATCGATCCAAGATTGCCGCCAGGGGCCAGGAGCAATTGGGGCTGCACTGCTCGACCGCCGATGAGTTTCTCAATGGAGAATGTTGTGAGTTTGGCCATCATGGCCGGCACTGCCTGTCGACGATTCCGACGCGCGCAGTTTCGTTTCGGGATTATTGAGGATACTTCCTCCAGGCCGGACTACACAAAATGGGCCGAACCCGCGCCGGTTCAGTTCACCCGCCTCTCGAGTATGCCCTACTTACTCGCCAACGCGCCCTCAGGATAGGTCGGGTAATCGAAGACCGCAAACCGAAGACTAGCCACGAGTAACAAATTAAATCGCGGAAACAGGGCACGCGGTGACGCAGACTTCGCAACCGAAGAATTTCCCTTGATCCAGGCTGTGCTTGCCGCTCTTCCGCGATGGACTCCACGCCTTGAACGGACACCGCTCGACAGACTTGTTACAGGAGATGTAGAGATCTTGATCATGGCGGGCGATGTGGAACGATTCGACCACTGCGTCGTGGTAGTCAAACCGCTTGAGCGCGTTGATAAACCAGCGGCAGCAAGCACAGCAGGAGCAGAACACACTCGGATCTTCTCCCGGCTTGCGGTAGGCAAGGTGGACGAGTCCGACCTTGTGAGTGGCGTCGAGGACTCCCAGCGCCTCAGATATTGTGATAGCGGGGTGCTGTTGTTTTCAGGCAAGTCCAGGATTCAGAAGGGGCGCCGTCTGCGCGCCTGCCGCAGCAGACGCAGAACTTCTCGACATGATGTGTGATTGCCCATCGGGGATCAGACGGCCATCGTCGGACACGGAAGACGCCACGATTCGTCCGGCGATTCTGCTACAGAGCGGCCGGCTCGCTTCCGGATTCTTCCGTCACCTCAACGCTGTCCGAGGCCATGCACCCGTCTGCTGTCTTCACCGTGACAGTGTAGACGCCGGGCAACGTGACGGTGATATCCTCCGTCGCGCCGATCTCAACGCCACATGTATCCGTCCACTGATACTCGTAGGGAGCTGTGCCCCCACTGACCGAGGCGTCGAGCAAGACCGTTGTCGTTTCGCACGTTAGGACCTTATCCTGGCCGGCATCGACCTTCGGAGGATCAATTCTGTTGACTACCGCTACTGAAGCGGTCGACGAGCAGCCGTTGGCCCCGGTGACGGTTACGGTGTACAAGCCCGCGCGCGACACGGTGATGTCCTCTGTGACGGCGATCTCGTCGCCACACTGGTCCAGCCAGGAGTACTTGTAGGGCGGTGATCCGCCACTAACCAAGGCGTCAATGAACACCTGCGGGCTCGCGCAGGTCAGCTCGCGATCCGACCCGACATACACTTCAGGAGGTGCGGCATCTTGAGCGACTGTGATCCGAGCACTCCCGCAACATCCGTTGGCGCCCGCCACGGTGACCATATACGTTCCCGGTTCTGACACGGTGATGGACGCAGTAGTCCCAATGGGGGCACCGTCATTATCGCGCCACACGAAGGCATACGGCGGCGTGCCGCCGCTCACCGTTGCGCTCAGGGCAACATCCTGGTTCACGCAGGTTAGCACA